>NZ_LGQZ01000152.1 GCF_003116015.1 Azospirillum sp. TSO22-1 | reverse complement strand
GCAGCCTGATCGGCGGCATCCTCGGGCACAGCATCGACCGCCCGCTCGACAAGGCGGCCAAGGACCTGCTCGACCGGGCGCCTGTCATCACGCTCGACGCCGGAGAGCCGGTGCTGCTGCTGTTGCAGGGCGGCCTGAAGGCCGACGACTTCCGTGGCGACCGTTGACGGTGGCGCGGGGAAACGCATCGACGCCACCGTTATCTCTCTTCCGGCGGTCGCACGTTGCGGAACAGACCCAGCAACATCAGGTCGTAGACGATTTTCAGTCCACCTCCGAGCACGAGCGGCCAGCCGAAGCCGGACAGCGCCAGCAGTTGTCCAGCCAGCAGAGGGGCGAGGGCCGAGGCGAGGCTGCGGGGGACCGCCGTCACGCTGGCCGCCGCCGCCCGCTCGCCGGGCGTCACCACGGCCATGACGTAGGAGGTGCGCGTCGGCACGTCCATCTGCGACAGCAGGCTGCGCACCAGCAGCAGCGCAACCGCGGTGCCCAGGTCCGGCGCGAAGGGCACCAGCACCAGGCAGACGTTCGCCGGCAGGTGTGTAAACACCATCGTGTTGATCAGGCCGATGCGCGCCGCGATCCGCACCGCCACCAAGTAGGACACGGCGGACAGCACGCCGGTCCAGAAGAAGATCGCCCCGGCCGCCGCCAGCGACAGCCCGAAGCGGTCGAACAGCCACAGCGCCAGCAGCGATTGGACGATGAGGCCGCCGGCAAAGGCATCGAGGGAAAACAGCGCCGCCAGACGCAGCACGATGCCGCGGGAGCGCCCCAACGGCTCGGCCGAGGCGTTCCCGTCGTCCGGCCGGGCCTGTGGCAGGCGCCGGTAGAGCAGCAGCGAGGCGAGGCCGAGCAGCGCGTACAGCACGAACGCTCCCTCGACCGCCGTGCCGGGGGCGATGCCGGTCGCCGCCGCCAGCCATTCGGGGCCACCGGCGCACAGCGCTCCGACCGCCGCCGAGAGCGAGCCGATCAGGCTGTAGCGGGCGAACAGGCCGGTGCGCTCGCGGTCCGGGACCGCGTGGGCGAGACGCGCGTGTTCGAGCGGCAGGAAGACGCTCACGTCGCCAGAGGACGGGTTGATGGTCCCGACGAACGCGATCAGCAGCAGTGGCCAAAAGCCCTCGGCCAACGGGAAGGCGAGCCCGGTCAGGACCATCAGCAGGGCGGCGCCGATCAGGGAGCCGCGGCCTGGCAGACGATGCGCGAGGACGCCCACCAGCAGGGTCAGCACCGCCGACCCGAGGAGGGTCGCCGTTGCCAGCGCGCCGATCTCGACCGGGCCGAAGCCGAGGCCGGCGAGGTGGACCGGCAGCAGCAGGCTGATCAGCCCGTCGCCGAAGGCCCGCAGCGCCCGCGAGCCCAGCAGCAGCGATGCCTCAGGCGCCGCGCCGGCCGGCACCAGCCCGAACCACCCGATGGCGGCTTCCCGGGCCATCGGCTTAGCCCACCCCGCCGGCCAGGTGCAGCAGGAGGCCGGCAGCCGAGCAGGCGGCAAGGACGGGGATCATTCCGACCTTGAAGCGGAACACCGCCAGCATCGCGCCGACGGTCAGCGCCAGCGAGGCGAGGTCGATCGAGGCGAGGACCGGCACATCGAGCGCCAACGGACCGGCGCGAAGTTCGACCACCGCGCGGAACAGCACGTGCAGGGCGAACCAGATCGCCAAGTTCAGGACGACGCCGACGACCGCCGCGGTGATCGCCGACAGGGCGCCGCCGAGCGCCCGGTTGCCGCGCAGCGCCTCGACGAAGG
The DNA here is from genome assembly GCF_003116015.1 of Azospirillum sp. TSO22-1. Taxonomy (GTDB): domain Bacteria; phylum Pseudomonadota; class Alphaproteobacteria; order Azospirillales; family Azospirillaceae; genus Azospirillum. Next base: position 18,775 of record NZ_LGQZ01000152.1, on the reverse strand, counting down.
GTGCTCCGAGGAAGATCCACAGAAAGCACGGCACGAACGTCACCCAAGTGGTCAGCAGTCCGCCCAGCATGCCCGCGAGCAGCGGCGGCAACACGCCCGGCTCGCGAAAGGCGCCCATGAAGCCGACGAACTGGGTGACCATGATCAGCGGCCCCGGCGTCGTCTCCGCCATGCCCAGGCCGTCCAACATCTCGCCGGGCTTGAGCCAGCCGTAGTGCTCGACCGCCTGCTGCGCCACGTAGGCCAGCACGGCGTAGGCGCCACCGAAGGTGACCACCGCCATCTTCGAGAAAAACACCGCGATCTGGCTGAACACGTCGCCAGAGCCGAACGCCAGCAGCAACGCCGCGACCGGCCCGAGCCACAGGAGCAGGCCAACGGTGCCGACCTTGAGCGACCAGCCGAGCGTCGGCCGCGCGTGGGCCGGCGTGCCCTCGCCGAGCAGGCTGTCGGCGTCGGCCAGGACCTTGCCCCCCGACGCGCCGTGGCCGCCGCCGACCACGAACTCCGGACGCCCCAGGCGCCCGCCCGCGTAGCCGATCACACCAGCCGCCAGGATGATGAGCGGGAACGGCACGCCGAAGACGAAGATCGCCACGAACCCCGCCGCGGCGATGCCGAGCATCACCCGATTCTTGAGCGCCCGCCGGCCGATGCGGACCACCGCCTCAAGGACGATGGCGAGCACCGCCGCCTTCAGGCCGAAGAACAGCCCTTGAACCACACCGACGTTGCCGAAGGCGGCGTAGATCAGGCTCAGCGCCATGATCGCGACGGCACCGGGCAGTACGAACAGGATGCCGGCAATCAGGCCGCCCACGGTTCGGTGCATCAGCCAGCCGACATAGACGGCGAGCTGCTGGGCTTCGGGGCCGGGCAGCAGCATGCAGTAGTTCAGCGCGTGCAAGAACCGCGTCTCGCCGATCCAGCGCTTCTCCTCGACCAGGATGCGGTGCATCACCGCGATCTGCCCTGCGGGGCCGCCGAAGCTGAGCGCGGCGATCCGCGCCCAGACCCGCGTCGCCGCGCCGAGGCTCACCCCATGCCGGCCCTCGTTCGTCGCGGATACGGCTGTATCCACGGTCGCGTGCACCTCGGCCATTGGCGGTCTCCTCAGTCGCGCTTCTTGCGGAAGTACCCGTAGAGGTCCTCGAACACCGCCGCCCCGCGCTCCAGGCGGCGCTCGTCGTCGTCGGTCGCGGCGGCGATGCCGGCGAGCAGTATGCGGATGCCGGCTGCCTCCTCGCGCTGGAACTTGCCGTCCTTCAGATCGATGTCGTGGACAATCTCGGCGATCGCCTGGAGCGCGTGGTCCGGCGGCACCAGCTTCGCCAGCAGCACCTCGAAGGTGCAGTGGTCGCCCTCGTGGGTGAACTCGGCTTCGAACATGTCGAAGCGCAGTTCCCCGGACTCCGGGAGGTAGCCCTTGTCAAGGACGAACTTGATCCGCGCCTCCGGGTCGATGAACCGGCGGATCAGCCAGGCCGAGGCGATGCGGTCCACCTGCACGCCCCGGCGCGTCACCCAGGCCCGTCCCTTCAGCTCTCCGATGGTGTCGGCGTCCATGGTCTCCTCCTCCTGTTCCGGATCGCGCTCGGCCTGCGCGAGCCGCGCCTCGATCCCGGCGAGCAGCCCCTCCACCGGCTCCCGGCCGCCCGCACCGAAGAAGTCGATGGCGACGATTTCCGCCAAGCGCCGCCGCAGCTTGGTCAGCTGCGTCCGGAACTCGCCGTTGCGCGCGCTCCAGGTCTCCGGCTCGCCCGCCAGCACCTCCGCGACCATGCGGGCGTCGGCGGCGAGGGCTTCGTAGTCGGCGTCACGGGCCTTGTCGAACAGCGCCCGCACTTCCCGGTCGGTGAGGCCGTCGATGAAGCGCGCCTCGAACACCGCCGCCTCGCCGCCACCCTCGGCGATCTCGCGCAGCAGCCACTGGAAGTCCTCCTGGGTCTGCTCGCCGGCGGGCAACGCGTAGAGCGAGTTCTTGATCGCCACCGCCCCCAGTCCCTGGAGGCGGCGCCAGACCTTGACGCGAAAGTACGCGGGTTTCGGCGGCAGCTGGTGGGCCAGCAGCAGCCAAGCGTACCGGGACTCAGAGGTGGTGCGCACGTCGCTCATTGAGCTACCTGCATCTCAGTTATACAGATAAAGCAACACTTGTATCATTATTCAGCGCGGCGCACGGTCCGCTGCGAGGCCCAAGGATCCGACGCCCAAACAGGAGTTGCACCATGCCCTACGAGGTCGCACCGCTCCCCTTCAAGCCGCCACGGCTGAACGGCCTCTCCGAGCGCCTGCTCGCCAGCCACTACGAGAACAACTACGGCGGCGCCGTCCGCCGGCTGAATGCCATCGAGGCCGACCTCGCACGGCTCGATTGGGCCACGGCGCCGACGTTCGTCATCAACGGCCTGAAGCGCGAGGAACTGATCGCAGCGAACTCGATGATCCTGCACGAGGCGTACTTCGACGGTCTCGGCGGCTCCGGTGACGCCGGGGGCGATCTTGCCGCCGCGCTGGAGCGGGACTTCGGGTCGGTGCAGCGCTGGCGGCAGGAGTTCACCGCCATGGGCAAGGCGCTCGGCGGCGGTTCCGGCTGGGTTCTGCTGACCCTGTCCGAGCGCGACGGCCGGCTGCGGAACGTCTGGGCGGCCGACCACACGCACACGCTGGCCGACGGGCGCGTGGTGCTGGCGCTCGACATGTACGAGCACGCCTATCACCTCGACTTCGGCGCCAAGGCCGGCGCCTATGTGGATGCCTTCATGGCCAACATCGCCTGGGAGCGTGTCGCCGGCCGCCACCGGCGCGCCGCAGACGGACTCCGTTCAGCGCCTCCAGTCCAGGACGACACGGTGCCGGAGATGAGCGTTGCCGAGGCGCGGCGGGCAATCGAAAGCGGGGATATCCTCGTCCTCGACGTCTGCTGGGACGAGGACCTGGCGAAGTCGCCGGACATGTTGCCGACCGCCATCCACCACGATGCCCGCCGTATCGAAGAGTGGGCCGACGGTGTGCCTCGGGATCGCGAGGTCCTCGCCTACTGCGTCTACGGCTTCCAGGTCAGCCGGGACGCGGTCGCGGAACTCCGCCGCCGCGGTGTATCCGCCCGCACCCTCGCCGGCGGCATCTCGGCGTGGCGCGCCACGGGGGCATCGACCATGCCGAAGCCCTGATCCCCTCGCACAAGGAGTCCCGCCATGAAGTGGGTCACCCGCGAACGCCCGAAGATCAACCGCATCGCTTGCCCCTGGCTCGTCGCCCGTTTCATCGACGAGCAGCCCGAGTTCCTCTACGTGCCCGCCGACCGCGTGCTCGCCGTGGCGCGGGAGGCCGGCGCCGTCCCCTACGACGTCCCGGACGTCGAACTCGGCCATGTCGGCGAGCTGCGCAGCTTCGATGCCCTCCTGATCAAGTACCGCCTGGATGACCCGGCGCTCCAGCAACTGGCCGTCATCGTGCGCAGCGCCGACACCTCCCATCTCGATCTGACGCCGCAATCGGCCGGACTGCACGCGATCTCCCTCGGTCTCTCGACTGTTTATCAAGACGACCACGAGATGCTCCGGCACGGCATGGTCGTATACGACGCGCTCTACGCCTGGTGCCGGGTTTCTTTAGGCGAAACGCGTCACTGGCCGCCCGCGGGATGGGCGGCCAGTGCCTGAACGCAAAGAGGAACGCCATGAGACATGTGAGGGTCGCCGCAGCCTTGGTTGCAACCGTGGGCTTGTCGGGCACCGCGCTTGCGGCGGACTGGAAGGCGGTCGATGAAGCCATGGGACGGGCCGGGGCGATGCAGCCGGACGACGTCTACAAATATTCGATCCCGCGCACCGACCTGAAGGTGACGGTGGACGGCGTGGCGGTCAAACCGGCGCTGGCTCTCGGCTCCTGGGTCGCCTTCAAGGGCGATGACGGGCACGCCATGGCCATGGGCGACCTAGAGCATTTCCCACTCGATGGTTCAAAATCAGGCTATGTCGTTGATATGGTTGAGTTTTTTTATCGCGGGGCGACAAAAAACCGACGCTGAGGTCGTCAAAATGCTACGGTGTTGATTATAAAGGGAAATTGCCGCAAAAATTTTTCTGTGGGTTTCGGCATCTATCGGGGGCAATTGCCCCTCCGAACCGAATTTCGCACCAGCCTTCGCCGGTTCGCCGACCACAAGAAAGTACCGTCGCCCCTCCTATAGCAGACTCGGCGCACAAAGGCGAGGCCAGCTCGTCGGCCTGCCTGCGGGCCGATCCCTCACTACCGCAGTCTCGCGAAGAGACGCTAAAACCGTCCCCCTTGAATGTCAGAAAAAGATACCTTATTTTCTGACGTATGAAGACGATTGCCACATCCGTTCCGGATCGGATCATGAAGCGTGCCCGCGCTGGCGGACGCGGAGGTGTCTTCACGCCCAGCGATTTCCTCGACGTGGCCGGACGCGCCGCCGTCGATCAGGCCCTATCCCGTCTGGCCAAGGGAGGCCAGTTGCGCCGTCTGGCGCGAGGCTTGTACGACTTTCCCAAGGTTCACCCGAAACTCGGGCCGCTTTCCCCTGCGCCCGATGATGTCGCGCAAGCCTTGGCACGCGAGACGGGCTCGCAGGTGCAGATCGCCGGCGCGCGCGCGGCAAACGTCCTCGGTTTGTCTACGCAGGTCCCAGCCAAGAGCACTTATCTCACCGATGGACCATCCCGCCGCGTTGTCCTCGGCAAGCGCGTCGTCGACCTGCGTCACGCTTCGCCCAAGCACCTGATCGCTCCGGGCAGCCCGGCCGGCACCGTCGTCCAGGCGCTCCGCCATGTCGGGCCTTTGCGCGCTGCCGACGTCGTCCAGATTGCCGCCCTCCGGCTTTCGCCAAGCGACAAGAGGACGCTTGCGACAAACGCCATCCAGGCGCCTGCGTGGATGAGGCCGACGCTCGTATCGATCGCCGGCACGCCTTCCGGAGCCGTGGATGGATAAGGTCGCTCGCCTCCCCGCAGCCGACCGCGCGGCTCTCTTCGGCGAGACCGCGGCGGCCCGTGGTGTTGCCGACACCATCATCGAAAAGGACTTCTGGGTCTGCTGGACGTTGAAGCGGTTGTTCGAGTTGCAAAAGGGGGATGCCCCCGCTCTGGTCTTCAAGGGCGGGACGTCCCTATCCAAGGCGTTCGGTGCGATCCGGCGGTTTTCCGAGGACATCGACCTGTCTTTCGATCGTGCCGATCTCGGCTATTCGGGTGAGCGCGATCCCGAAAAGGAAGGCATCAGCAAGAAGCAGGCGGGCAATCTCATCAAGGATCTGGTGCGCGATGTCGAGAAACACATCGCCGAAAAGCTGCTCCCGGCGCTGCGCGCCGCGATCGTGCAGCATCTCGGTGAACCGACCAACGGCGAATGGTCGCTGGAAATCGACGCCGACGATTCCCAGACCGTGAACTTTCACTATCCCGCCGCGCTGTCGCGGACGGAGTATAACGGCATGGCCTACATCACGCCGCGGGTGAAGCTGGAGCTTGGCGCGCGCGGTGATCCATGGCCGACCGAAGCCAAAGCCATCCGTCCCTATGCGGCGGACGATTTTCCGGACTTCTTCGACGATCCCGACTGCACCGTGACCGTGTTGTCGGCGCGGCGCACCTTCTGGGAGAAGGCAACGGCGCTCCACGCTGAAGCCCATCGGCCGAAGGATTCGCCAACACCGCAATATTTCTCGCGACACTATTACGATTTCGCCATGCTCCTCGACACCGAGGACGGTAAAGCTGCGTCCGCCGATTTCGAGCTTCTCGACTAGGTCGCGAAGCACAAGTCGGTTTTCTTCCGTTCAGGCTGGGCGAGCTACGAGACCGCACGCCCGGGCACATTGCAGCTCATGCCAGCGGCGGATCGCATCAAGGATCTTCGCGCCGACTACCGCGACATGGCCCCGATGATGTTCGACGACCAACCCATGCCGTTCGATGATGTTCTCGCTCGGATCAAGACGGCGCAGGACGCGATCAACTCCTCGGCTGGCGACAACGGTCAGTGAGGGCGAGCGCGTGGCCTTCTTCTCGCAAGACCAGTTGGAGGCTATCGCGGGCGCACTCGGCGACACGACCGACGGCCTGACCGGACCGGAAATCCAGCATCTTCTTGCGTCCAGCAAGATGAACGATCCTGGCCCGATCACGAAGCGCATCCGCATCTACAACGCCTTCGTCGAAAGCCAGAACACCAAGCAGAACCGCACGCACGTTCTGGAATTTATCCGTCTTGCCATGAAACCGGCGCGCTACAGCCGCGCTCCGGAGCGTTTTGAGCCGATGCGCGCGTTGCTGAATCAGGCTCTCGCATTCGCCGGGCTCGTGGTGGACGAGGCAGCAGCCTCACGGCGATCAAGGCCGCCCAGACGCTGCCTGAAGCCCAGCGACGCGCACGGGATCTGAGGACCGATCTCGAAGGCAGGGGCGTTCATCCCGACGTGCTGAAGTTCTGCCGGGCCGAGTTGCTGGCTGACAACTACTTTCACGCCGTTCAGGAGGCCGTGAAAAGCGTCGCCGAGAAGATGCGGACGCGCACCGGCCTTTCAGATGACGGTGCGACGCTTGTCGATCGGGTTCTCGGTGGCGATCCACCGCTTCTGGCGATCAATCCCCGCAGCACGACAAGCGAGCGCAGCGAGCAGAGCGGGTTTGCCAATCTCGTGCGCGGAACCTTCGGAATGTTCCGCAATCCGACGGCCCACGAAGCCCGCATCCACTGGGCGATGTCAAAGGAGGATGCCGAGGACCTGCTGACGATCGTCTCCCTGATCCATCGCCGCCTCGACAAGGCGCATATGCCCCCAAGGGTCTAACGATCCGCCACGCCATAAGAAGAAAAGAACCTAGCATGAGCGAAGAACCGACCCTGGAAGACCGTCTCGCTACCGTGTCAAACCTGATGACCCTCCAGATGGCACCATTCGTCACGCCGATCTCGGGGATACTGGATGAGAATAGCGGCCAGCATGTTGGCTCAGATGGGTATGTTCACTGGCGCGGCAAGCAGCTCCTGCTGACAAACGATCATGTCGCGGCAACTGTCGCGCAGCATTCCCTCGCTCGCAAATGCTTCGATTCCGAGGACTATATCCGGATCACCGCTCCGTTCGCGGCAAAAGCGGCGCCCTATGACCTGGCCGTCAGTCCCGTCGACGACCACTGGAATAGTGTCTGCCATAGCGCGATGTCGTTTCCCGACCATCGCTTTGAGGCCGGCCACGCTCCGCTGCAAGCGGAGTATCTTTTCGTTCTCGGCTTCACCGGCGAGAAATCCTATTTTTCGGCCATGGTCAAGATGCTCTTCACGCCGGGCACCCCCTATCTGACCCAGGAATATGATGAAACGCTGGAGCCGGAAGAGACACGTCGCTCGCTCTCTCATTCCGCCTTCGATCCTGACTATCACTTCGCCCTGCAATGGCACCCGGAGGCGACGACCGCGACCGATGGAAGGAAAAGTTCGATTCCGCTCGATCCACATGGAATGAGCGGCTCGTTCGTCTGGAACACGAGACTCGTCGAGTTCACGCAACGCGGGGAAGCCTGGATGCCTGGCGTCGCACGCCTCACAGGCATTGTCTGAGGATGGGACACGGCCGATCGATTCCTCTTTGCGACGCGCATCGAACACATCGCCCAATTTCTCTCGGAGGCCGATCTCTGAACGACGGGGTTAATGTTCCACCGGTGCAGCCAAACGAAGCCTTTTGTGTCGGCTGATTGAGAGGAAACAGCCTCCACCACATACCTTTCCTGGGCTTTGTGGTTGGGCACTCATTCATTAGCACCACTTATTAAGCCTATCGCAGTTCCCATCCTAACCAAGGAATTGATTGGCTGTTAGCATCGGACCGGTTTGATCGAAGAGGAAACCGGCCTTGAAACCCTGGACGCTCCTGCTCGCACCGCTGCTGGTGTCGGCGACCCTTCTCACGTCGGCTGAAGCCCTGGCCCAACAGGCGGGCAAGCCCGAGCCGCTGGTGATCCAGGAACAGGGCAGCTTTGCCGTCGGCGGGACGGTGGCGACCGCGCCGGGCACCTTCGACCCCAAGAAGCCGCTGGAGGCCGCCGGGCAAACCTACCGTGGCGACCACCTCTACGCCTTCTACCAGATCCCGGTGAACTCCCGGAAATACCCCATCGTCATGTGGCATGGCGCCGGCCAGTTCTCCAAGACATGGGAGAGCACGCCGGACGGCCGCGAGGGCTTCCAGACCATCTTCCTGCGTCGCAATTTTCCGACCTACCTGATCGACCAGCCGCGCCGTGGCGACGCTGGCCGCAGCATGGTGGAGACGACCATCAAGCCGATGCCGGACGAACAGTTCTGGTTCGGCCAGTTCCGCGTCGGCATCTGGCCGAATTACTTTGAGGGCGTCCAGTTCGACCGCAGCCCGGAGACGCTCGACCAGTATTTCCGCGCCATGACGCCGAACACCGGCCCCTTCGACCTCAACCTCGTGTCCGATGGCGCCGCCGCGCTGTTCCGGCGGATCGGCCCCGGCATCCTCTTCACCCATTCGCAGTCAGGCGGCCCCGGCTGGGTGACCGCGATCAAGAGCGGGAACGTCAAGGCCATCGTCGCCTTCGAGCCGGGCAGCAACTTCGTGTTCCCGGAGAACGAGTTGCCTGAGCCGCTGACCAACGCCTTCGACACGCTGACCGGCGTGCCGGTGCCCCTGGCGGACTTCATGGCGCTCACCCGCATTCCGATCGTCATCTATTACGGCGACAACATCCCCGCCGCGCCGACCGACGTGCCGACGCAGGACGCCTGGCGCGGGCGTCTGGAGATGGCCCGGTTGTGGCGCGACGCCGTCAACCGGCATGGCGGCGACGTGACCGTCGTGCACCTGCCGGAGATCGGTATCCGGGGCAACACGCACTTCCCGTTCTCGGACCTGAACAACGTCGAGATCGCGAACTTGGTCTCGACGTTCCTCACTGAGAAGAAGCTGGACTGATCCGCCTGCGCAAAAACGCTCGGCGCTGCGCGCGCATAGCGTTTCGCGTGGATCAAAGATTGGAGTTCGATATGACCAACGACGTCACCAACAAAAGCAGGCGCGCGTTCCTCGGAACCTCCGCGCTCGCGCTCGCAACGGCCATGCTGGGAACCCTGGCAATGACAACCGCTCCTGCTGCCGCAGCCGATTACAGGCAGAATCCGTTTACACTGGTCTATGATGGCGCGATCACGAAGAACGAGCCAGGCAAGGTCAACATCCACCCGGTCACCTACAAGCTCAATGGGCTGGATATCGTCGCCAACGTCTACACCCCGGCAAACTACGATCCGAGCCGGACATATCCGGCGATCGCCGTGGCGCACCCGAATGGCGGGGTTAAGGAACAGGTCGCCGGCCTGTATGCCCAGCGCTTGGCGGAACAGGGCTACATCACGATCGCCGCCGATGCCGCGTACCAGGGCGGGAGCGGTGGCACGCCGCGCAGCGTGGACAAACCCGCCTTCCGCATCGAGGACATCCACGGCATGGCGGACTTCATCACCCGCTATCCGGGGGTCGATGCCGCGCGGCTGGGGCTGCTCGGCATTTGCGGTGGCGGCGGCTACTCGTTGGCGGCGGCGAAAACCGACAAGCGCTTCCAGTCGATTGCGACACTGAGCATGTTCAACTCCGGACGGGTTCGCCGCAATGGCTATGGGGATTCGCAAATCGCGACCATCCAGAGCCGCCTGCAGCAGGCTTCGGGCGCCCGCGCCCAGGAAATGGCCGGCGGAGACATTCTGTATGCGGGAGATGCCAATCTGACGGATGCGCAGATCGCCGCACTGCCGTTCGATCTGTATCGGCAGGGTTACGAGTATTACTGGAAGACGCACGCGCATCCCGGCTCGACCTTCAAGTACACCACGAGCAGCTTGCTGGACTTGATGCGTTGGGATGCCACCGACCAGATCGAACTCATCGACAAGCCGCTGCTGATGATCGCCGGCAGCAAGGCCGACAGCCTGTACATGACCGAGGATGCCTTCGCCAAGGCCACGGGCACGGCGGACAAGGAATTGTTTAAGATCGACGGCGCGACGCATATCGAAACCTACTGGGTTCCCCGGTACGTGGACGCTGCAATGGGGAAGCTGACGCCGTTCTTCGCCCGAACTCTTGTTTCCGGCCGCTCGTAAATCGTCCACCCCGTCTCTTCTGACGAGGCATCCCCAAAACGGCTTCAGCGGTATGGGGCCCGGGTTCTGCCCACGGTCCCATTCCCCCAAATCTCCGAGGGTCGCACAGTGAAGACGCTCACCAGAAATCTGTTTGTCGCAGCCAGCCTGCTTCTCTCCGGAGGAGGGGCCACCATGGCGACCGCCCAAACCCAGACCCCCGCCACGTCCGACGCGGCACCCGCCCAACAGCCGTCGCGCGCGCAGCAACTGATGGGCGCCACGGCGCCAAAACTCGCTGAACTCACCGACAGCGTTCTCTATGGCGATATCTGGGAACGGCCAGGTCTTTCCAAACGCGACCGCAGCCTGGTGACGGTTACGGCGCTCATCGCGCTCAATCGGCCCGACCAGCTTCGCTCTCATCTCGCTCTCGCACGCCAGAACGGTGTGACCGAGGAGGAGTTGATCGAGACCATCACCCACATGGCCTTCTACTCCGGCTGGCCGAGCGCGGTGTCCGCCGTGGCGATCGCCAAGGACGTCTTCCGGAAGAACTGAGCGCGGGTGTCGAGCGCCGTGCCGCTCATGGAAAATTGAAGGGGTGAAATGAAGGCCCTTGTCGCAGCGATCGCTTTCATCGCCTTGTGCGCCTCGGCCGCACTGGCCCAAACCACTCCGATGATCACCGTCACTCACCCCGGCGCGCAGCCGTCTGCTGCGGGTTCCGCCGAGAACTTCACCGGTTCGGTCCGGGTCGATTCCCGTTTCCAAGGCACCGCGCCCGCCCGCATCGGCGGCGGCACGGTGACCTTCGAGCCGCGCGCCCGCACCGCCTGGCATACCCATCCGCTCGGGCAAACGCTGATCGTTACCGCAGGCGCTGGCTGGGTTCAGCATTGGGGTGGCCCTGTCCAGGAGATCAGGCCCGGGGACGTTGTCTGGATCCCACCCGGCGTCAAGCATTGGCATGGCGCCACGGCCAGCACAGGGATGACGCACATCGCCATCGCCGAGGCGCTTGACGGCGCGTCGGTTGCGTGGATGGAGCAGGTCTCCGAAGAGCAGTATCGCCGTTAACCGCCGTTGGGATCATTGCCATGGTCGGACTCGGCGTGTGGAGTTCGTTCGGGCTCTGGACGATGCTGACCCACGGCGTCATGACCGGACTCCGGCGGCCAGGAAGCCGGATGGCGTCAGCTCCCGCGGTGGCGGAGAACCTTTACCAATAGGGCCAGGGCGGGCGAGGAGTGCCGGCGGTTCGGGTAGTAGAGGTGATAGCCGGGGAACCGGGGGCACCAGTCCTCCAGCACCCGCGTCAGCCGCCCCTCTGCGAGATGGGGAAGAGCCTGGTCCTCCGGCAGATAGGCCACGCCGAGCCCGTCAAGGGCCGAGTGCAGCCGAAGGGCGAGGTTGTTGAACACGAGCTGCCCGTCGCCGCGCACCTTCACCTCGCGCCCGTCCTTCTCCAGGTCCCAGGCGAAGAGACCGCCGTAGGTCGGGAGCCGCATACCGATGCAGTTGTGCGCCGCCAGATCCTGCGGCGTCCGCGGCGGGGGATGCCGCGCGAAGTAGCCCGGGGAACCGACGACCGCCATGCGCATGTCCGGGCCGATGCGCACCGCGATCATGTCCTTCGCCACCTGCTCGCCCAGGCGCACGCCCGCGTCGTAGCCTTCGGCGACGATGTCGGTCAGGCCGTAATCGACGATGATCTCGACCTTGATGTCGGGATAGTCGGGCAGGAAGCGCCTGAGGGCGGGTTGCAGCACGGAGACGGCCGCGTGTTCGCCGGCGGTGATGCGGACCGTGCCGGCCGGCTTCTCGCGCAAGGCGCTGAGCGCGGCGAGTTCGGTTTCGATCTCCTCGAAGCGCGGGGAAACGGTCAGCAGGAGGCGCTCGCCCACCTCCGTGGGAGCGACGCTGCGGGTCGTGCGGGTGAGCAGGCGCATGCCGAGACGCTCTTCGAGCCCCCGGATCGTCTGGCTCAGCGCCGATTGCGACACGCCCAGCTTCGCGGCGGCCCTGGTGAAGCTGCGCTCCTTCGCGACGACGGCGAAGGCGGCGAGGTCGTTGAAGTTCATCGCCGGAATTCATTAGCCTGTCTAATAGGGTCGTGCCGACTATGCCATCTAATCGCTGGCCGCCGCGAGGGCTATGTTCGGCCCCGGCATCCATGGGATCGGCCCATGGGATCGGCGAGGCCGTCTTCGGAGCCCGCCGATACGCCGAACCCGATTCCTTGCTGGGCGTAAACATCATGAACACTGCGGCACCGCCCGCTCCGGCCGTTGACCGGACCGCGATCCTGGCCATCATCCTCGTCAGCTACGTGATGATCGTGCTGGACATCTCGGTCGTCCTGACCGGCCTGCCCAGGATCCATCAGGATCTCGGCTTTTCCGATTCAACCCTCGCCTGGGTGCAGAGCGCCTACACGCTGACCTTCGGCGGCTTCCTGCTGCTTGGCGCCCGTGCCGGCGACATCCTCGGCCGGCGCCGGATGGTCATCGCCGGGCTCGCGGTCTTCACCGTGGCGTCGCTGGCCATCGGCGCGTCGCCGTCCGCCGGGTGGATGCTGGCGTGGCGCGCCGTCCAGGGGATCGGCTCCGCGATCCTGGCGCCCACGACGCTCGCCCTCCTGCAAACCACCTTCGCCGAGGGGGATGAGCGGACGAAGGCCGTCTCCTGGTACAGCGCGGCGGCGGGGATCTCGGCCACCGTCGGCCTCGTGGTCGGCGGCATCCTGGCCGACTGGGTGTCCTGGCGCATGGGCTTCTACATCAACCTGCCGGTCGGCTTCGGTTTGATCGTCGCCGCCCGCGCCCACATTCCCGAGACGGTCCGCCGTCCGGGCCGGTTCGACCTTCCCGGCGCCCTGGCCTCGACCGCCGGAATGAGCGCGCTGGTCTACGGCTTCATCCGCTCGGCGCAGTCCGGGTGGAGCAATCCCGTGACCGTCGCGACGCTGGCGGCGGCCGTTCTTCTGCTGGCGTTCTTCATCGCTCACGAGCGGCGGGCCAGCCAGCCGATCCTGCCGCTGACGCTGTTCGCCAGCCGCGAGCGCTCGGGCGCCTACGCCGCGCGCGTCCTCTACCTGGGGGCCATGGTCGGCTTCTTCTTCTTCACGACCCTCCACCTTCAGGAGGTCGTCGGCTACGGTCCGGCGATGGCGGGTCTGGCCTTCGTTCCGGCCACGATCCTGCACGTTCCGTTCGCGATCGCCGTCCCCCGGCTCGTCCGCCGTTTCGGCCGGAAGCCGCTGCTGGTCGTTGGCCTCCTCGTCGGCATCGCGGGGATGGCTTGGCTCAGCCGCGCCTCCGCCGACGCCGGCTATGTCGTGTCGGTTGCGCTGCCGATGCTGCTGATCGGCATCAGCCAGGGACTCACGCTCAGCCCCCTGACGTCGTCGGGCGTCGCCGGCGTCGTCCCCGAGGACGCCGGCGCCGCGTCCGGCGCGGTCAACGTGGCCCATCAGCTTGGCAGCTCGGTCGGTCTCGGCGTGCTGATCGCAGTGGCCACCATCGGCTCCAGCAGCCGCGCCGGGCGTGACCTGACTGCGTACAGGGTCGCGATGGCGTTCAATGCCGCGACCATCATGCTCGTCCTCGCCCTCATCGTCGTTCTCGCGACGATCGTCCTTCACCGCAAGAGCGACGAGGCATCCGCCTGCGCTGCGAAAGCAGCCTGATTCAAGGAGAAAGACATGCAGACACGCACTCTCGGCCGCAGCGGTCTTGAGGTTTCGGCTCTCGGCCTCGGCTGCATGAGCATGAGCGCCCTCTACGGCCCACCGGCCGACAGGCGGGAGATGATCGCGCTCATCCGCACGGCCCACGACCGCGGCGTCACCTTGTTCGACACGGCCGAGTCCTACGGCCCCTTCGCCAACGAGGAACTGGTCGGCGAGGCGCTCCAACCGGTCCGCGACCGCGTGGTGATCGCCACCAAGTTCGGCTTCGACATCGACCTTGCGACCGGCGAGCGCCGGGGCGGCACCAACAGCCGGCCCGCGCACATCAGGGCCGTGGCGGACGCCAGCCTCAAGCGGCTGCGGACCGACCGCATCGACCTGCTCTACCAGCACCGCGTCGATCCGGTGGTGCCGATCGAGGAGGTGGCCGGCGCGGTGAGGGACCTGATCACGGCGGGCAAGGTCCGGCATTTCGGCCTGTCCGAGGCTGGCGTCAGCACCACCCGCCGGGCGCATGCGGTTCAACCCGTGACGGCGGTCCAGAGCGAATACTCGCTGTTCTGGCGCGGACCGGAGGCCGAACTCCTCCCCGTTCTGGAGGAGCTGGGCATCGGCTTCGTGCCGTTCAGTCCGCTCGGCGCCGGCTTCCTGACCGGCAGGATCGACGAGACCACCGTTTTTGATCCCACCGATTTCCGCAACAGCGTCCCACGATTCTCGCCCGAGGCCCGCAGGGCGAACAGGGTGCTGGTCGATCTCGTCCAGGCGGTCGCCGCGCGCAAGGGCGTGACGCCGGCCCAGGTCGCGCTGGCTTGGCTGCTGGCGCAGAAACCGTGGATCGTGCCGATTCCCGGCACCACCAAGCCGCAGCGACTTGAGGAGAACCTTGGCGCGGCCGACCTCGGCTTGTCCGCCTATGAGCTTGGCGAAATCGGCTCGGCGGTTTCCAGGATCGAGGTCCGGGGCGAGCGCCTGCCGGAAGCGGCCTTGAAGATGACCGGCCTCTGATGGCGATGACCCCGGCCGTTTCATTTTGCGCTTGGGGCGGTCAGGAATTGGCACCGGCATCCGCGATGGTGCCGGTGCTGCGGAAAAGGGAAAGGGCGGCAGGGAAAGCCGTGACGGGCTGAAAGTCTGGAGGAGAGTCCTCCGGCTGGTCCGTCGTGGAGACCCGCCATGACCGATGCCTCGCGAACCGCCCGCTCCGATGGTGAACGCGCCAGCCTGTACGCCGAGATCACCACCCGCATCATCGCCGAACTGGAGGCCGGCCGGTTGCCCTGGGTGCAGCCCTGGGGGGCGCGGACACTGCCTCCCTCGGCCTGCCGCGCAACGCCTCCTCCGGGAGGGCCTATTCGGGGATCAACGTCCTGATCCTGTGGGGCGCCGTCTTCGCCGGCGGCTTCTCCGGCCAGACGTGGCTCACCTACCGGCAGGCCCAGGCGCTCGGCGGCAACGTCCGCAAAGGCGAGCGCGGCACCACCGTCGTCTACGCCGACCGCTTCATCCCGGATCGGGAGCGCCATCGGGCACGCGAGGAGGGCGACGATGCCCAGCCCATTCCTTTCCTGAAGCGCTTCACCGTCTTCAACACCGAGCAGTGCGACGGCCTGCCCGAGAACATCGCCTCGGTGCCGCCACCGGTCCCGGAAGGGCTGATCCTGCCGCGGGCCGAGGCACTGATCCGCGCCAGCGGTGTCGATGTCCGTATCGGCGGTACCCGGGCCTTCTATCACCTCCAGCACGATTACGTGCAGGTGCCGCCTCCGCAGAGCTTCTTCGAGCCGGTCAACTGGCACCGCACCGCGCTCCACGAGCTGGGGCACAGCACCGGCCACCCGGCCCGCCTGGGCCGCGATCTGTCGGGCTCCTTCGGTTCGCGCAAGTATGCCGTCGAGGAGTTGGTGGCGGAGGTCGCCTCGGCCTTCCTTTGCGCGGCACTGGGGATCGTGCCCACCGTCCGGCACGCCGACTACATCGGCGCCTGGATGGACGTGCTGCGCAACGACGACCACGCCATCGTCCACGCCGCCAGCCAAGCGAGCAAGGCCGCCGATTATCTGCTCGGCCTCCTGCCCGACGATGCCCCGGTGGCCGGCGCTGCGCGGGAGGCGGCGTGATGCTGGCCTCGTAGCGTTCCGTGCCATGCCGGAACTGGAGGTGCCGGTCCGGCTGCGCGTGCTCATCCCGTTCGTCCGGGGACACGTAGAGGAAGAGGAGGGAGGGGATCGGGGTGACGGGTGAGAAGGTCGAGAGACAGGCTCCCGGCCGCCCGTCGCGGAGAAGACCACCATGGCGACCCCCAAGATCGTTCTCAGCCCCTCGCGCGACATCCCCTTCAACAAGCTGGTGCTGTCCCAGGCCAACGTCCGCAAGGTCAAGGCCGGCGTCTCCATCGAGGACCTCGCCGAGGACATCGCGCGGCGCACCCTGCTGCACGGCCTCGCCGTCCGCCCCGTGCTCGACGCCGAGGGTGCGGAGACCGGTGTCTTCGAGGTGCCGGTCGGCGGCCGCCGCTTCCGGGCGCTGGAACTGCTGGTCAAGCAGAAGCGCATGAGCAGGACCCAGCCGGTGCCCTGCGTCGTCCGGGACGCCGGGTTGGCCGAGGAGGACTCGCTGGCCGAGAACCTCCAGCGCGCCCCGCTGCACCCGCTCGACCAGTTCCGCACCTTCCAGACCCTGCGCGAGGCGGGTCTGGGCGAGGAGGAGATCGCCGCCCGCTTCTTCGTCACCCCCGCCGTGGTGAAGCAGCGCCTGAAGCTGGCCGCTGTCGCCCCGGCGCTGCTCGACGCCTACGCCGAGGAGCGGATGACGCTGGAGCAGTTGATGGCCTTCACCGTCAGCGGCGACCACGCCCGCCAGGAGCAGCCCGGCCGCTGCAGCACCGGCCAGACCGGTGACGACGGTGCGCTTGGCCTCCCGGCTGTCGGCGTGATGGCCGGCCCACACCCGCGACAGGATGGACGCCATGAACTGGCTGCCGGCGACGAGACCGACCACGACGGTGTCGAGGCCAAGCCCCTGGTGCACATGAAGCGGAAGCACCGGCAGGGCAAGCCCGATGACCAGGAAGGACAGCAACACCACCGCCATGATCGGCAGCAGCGTCACCACGATGCCCGGGGCGGCTGGTACCGGGGAGGGAGCGGCGGGCATCACGGCGCGGCCTTCATCCGGTCGAGCGTGTGCACGAAGTCCTGCCCCCCCTGGGCTTGTGGCAGGAAAAGCAGCGGTCGAGGTTCTCGTCCTGGTTCACCGACTGGTCGGCGTTGAAGGCCTGATATTCCCACTCCCCGTTGCGCTTTTCGGGCGGGTAGCCGGCGCCCCAGCCCGTGCGCTTCTCCATCACGACGTAACGGAAGAGCGCGCCGTCCCGATAGTCCACCAAGGTGATCACCGTGCCGTTCGGCAGCGGCCGGCCCGCTTTCACCGCGTCGATGACAGCACGGCTGGTGAAGATCTCCTCCCGGATGCTGCCGCGGTTCACGACCGCGTAGCGCACGCCCTCGGCGTAACGGGGAACGCGACGAGGTCGCCGCCGGCCCTGGCCGGACCGGCGAGGGGGGCGGCTACGCCCAATGCCAGCACCGTCGCAACGGCCGGGATCGATTTCACTGTCATCACCATGGTCCTCTTGGTGGAGAGGCGTCCCGCCCAGCCCTCCATCGAAGGCCCCGGATCGCCACCGGGCCGTGAAGGGACCCGGTCTGGATGGCGATCTTTGCCGTGGCGCCGGTACGCGACTAGACGGCACGTTTCGCATGGGCTTATCGATGCAGCTCATGAATGCGGTGCGGGAAGGCGGTAACGCGACGGCTCGGTTTGCGGTAAGATGGTAGAATTCGCCCGATCCCATGAAAAGCGCTCATCAATGCCGCGCGAAAGCGTCAACGACCTCCTCGCCTTCCTGGCCGTCGCGCGGGAACGCAGCTTCACCAGGGCGGCGGCCAAGCTCGGGGTGTCGCAATCGGCGCTGAGCCACACCGTCCGCCAACTGGAGACACGGCTCGGCCTGCGGCGGCTGACCCGCACCACGCGCAGCGTGTCTCCGACCGTCGCCGGAGAGCGCCTGCTTCACACCGTCGGCCCCCGCTTCGACGAGATCGAGGCCGAACTCGACGCGCTCAGCGAGTTCCGGGAGAAGCCGGCCGGCACCATCCGGATCACCACCACCGATTATGCGATCAGCAGCCTGCTCTGGCCGAAGCTGGAGGGCTTTCTGCGCGACTATCCGGACATCAAGGTGGAACTCGCCAACGACTACGGCCTGTCCGACATCGTCGCCGAGCGCTACGACGCCGGGGTGCGTTTCGGCGAGCAGGTCGCCAAGGACATGATCTCGGTGCGGATCGGGCCGGACGTCCGCTTCGCGGTGGTCGGGGCGCCGTCCTATTTCGACCGTTATCCGTCGCCGGAGGTTCCGCAGGACTTGGTCGGCCACCGCTGCGTCACCCTGCGGCTCCCCACCCACGGGGGGATCTACGCCTGGGAGTTCGAGAAGGACGGCCGTGAGCTGCGCGTGCGCGTGGACGGCCAACTCGTCTTCAACAGCATCTTCCATATTCTCGACGCGGCGGTGGCCGGCTTCGGGCTGGCCCATGTGCCGGAGGATCTGGTGCAGCCGCACATCGCGGCGGGGCGGCTGCGGCGGGTGCTGGAGGACTGGTGCCCGGCCTGGGTGGGATATCACCTCTACTACCCGAGCCACCGCCAGTCCTCGCCGGCCTTCGCGCTGCTGGTCGACGTGCTGCGCCACCGGGGGTGAGCGTCAGCCGGGGCGCTTCTCGAAGACCTCCTTGAAGACGGGCAGCGCCGAAAAGGCGTTGGGCCAGCCGGCGTAGAAGGTGAGGTGCGTCACCACCTCGGCCGCCTGCTCGCGCGTCAGGCCGTTGTCCATCGCCCGGTTGAGGTGGTAGGGGATCTGCGCGACCTGCCCCGAGGCGACCAGGG
>NZ_LGQZ01000028.1 GCF_003116015.1 Azospirillum sp. TSO22-1 | reverse complement strand
CCCGCCGGCGCCGCCTCAGTGGCCGCCCCGTCGGTGGAGCGGTTTATAGGCGCCACCCCTTCCAGCTGGCAAGCGCTTTTTTCGCTTCGTGACGTTTTTTCTCAGAGCAGGCCAAGCGCGCGCAGTTCGGCGGCGAGGTGGGGCGGCAGCTCGTCGCCGGCGCCGCCGGCCTCCGACAGGTCGGCGGGCGCGGCGGCCGGCTCCAGATAGCGCCAGCCTTGGAAGGGACGCTGCGCGGTGGGAACGGTGGGCACGAGGTCGGCGGCGACGCTGATGATGCAGTAGCCCTTGCCATCCTCGTCCACCCCGGTGTCGATGGCGACGACGCGCTGGCGCACGCAGGTCGAACCGCGGATCACCCAGTAGAGCGAACCGCTGCCGACGACCTCCTCGGCGCGCTTGGGAATCATGCGGGTGTAGACGGGAACGATGCCGTCGGCGGCACGGCGCGCGTGCACCTCGCGGAGATGGTCGATGTCGCGGATGCCGACGGCGAGCTTGATCAGGTTCAGGGGCATGGGGGCTGTCGATGCTGCGGGATGCGCCGCCGGGTCCGGCGCCGTCCCTCCCCTGCCCCGCCCTCCCGGCTCAGGCCGGGATGGGGTTCAGCGAGCGGCAGCGCGCCTCGAACTCGTCGGTCACGAAGTCGGGCTTCTTGTAGAACCCCTTCATCCAACTAACCAGCATGCAGAGGTCTTCCAGATGGATGGCCTCGTCCAGCGTGTCCTCGGGGAACTCCACCTCGAAGCCTTCGCGGATGAAATCGAGCACCTGCTCCAGCTGCTCCGGCGCGAGGCCGATCTCATCCAGCACGGCGGTGCGGGTCAGTTCCTTCTCGTCAATGCCGAAGTCGTCGCGGATCAGCTTCACGATCCAACGGAACATCTGCATCCAGTTGGTGACCCCGACAACAACTCCCTCGGACATCGGTGCGTTCTCCCACTCAGAGTGCCGGCGAGTGTCGCACGCGAGGGTTACCGAATTCTTGCGCCATCACGCCGCACGTGCAGCCAGCGCCCGCCCGGCCTTCGACGCCGTCGGCCGGCCGAGCACGCCGGAGATCCAGGCGCCGGTCGCCGCCAGCGCGTCCAGGTCGACGCCGGTCTCCAGCCCCAAGCCGTGCAGCATGTAGACGACGTCCTCGGTCGCCACGTTGCCGGACGCCCCCTTGGCGTAGGGGCAGCCGCCGAGCCCGGCCACCGCCGAGTCCACCACCGCCACGCCCAGCTCCAGGCAGGCCAGGATGTTGGCCAGCGCCTGCCCCCAGGTGTCGTGGAAGTGCAGCGCCAGGCGCTCGACCGGCACGGCGTGCGCCACCGTCTCCAGCATGGCGCGGGCCTTCATGGGCGTGCCGACGCCGATGGTGTCGCCGAGCGAGACCTCGTAGCAGCCCAGCTCGATCAGCCTGGCCGCGACCTCCGCTACCTTGGCCGGGGCAACCGCGCCCTCGTAGGGGCAGCCGAGCACGCAGCTGACGTAGCCGCGCACCGTCAGGCCCTTGGCCAGCGCCTCGGCGCAGACCGGGGCGAAGCGCTCCAGGCTCTCGGCGATGGAGCAGTTGATGTTCTTCTGCGAAAAGGCTTCGGAGGCGGCGCCGAACACCGCGATCTCCTGCGCGCCGGCCGCGATGGCCGACTCCAGGCCCTTCAGGTTGGGCACCAGCACCGGGTAGGAGACGCCGGGCTTGCGGCGGATCCGCTGCAGCACCTCGGCCGAATCGGCCATCTGGGGGACCCACTTCGGGCTGACGAAGGCGCCGGCCTCGACCGCCGGCAGGCCGGCGTCGGCGAGGCGTTCGATCAGCTCGACCTTGGCGTCCAGGGGGACGATGGCCGCCTCGTTCTGCAGGCCGTCGCGCGGGCCCATCTCGACGATCTTGACGCGGGTGGGATAGGGCATCTCTTGGGCTCCGTTCAGTCCCGAGGCGGAGAGCAACATTCACACGGATTTCACGGATTTGGGCACGGATGACACGGATTTTGAGATCCTTGGGCGTCCTGCCCGGCCCATCAGCCGATGCCGGGGCACGATCAAGGAAATCCGTGAAATCCGTGGCTCAATCCGTGCAATCCGTGTCGATCTTGTGAGCGGCGCTGCGGCTCACCCCTCCGCCTCGAAGCTCACCAGATCGTTGCCCTCCTCCACCTGGTCGCCGACGGCGCAGCGGTAGGCGGTGAGGGTCCCGGCGCTCGGGGCCTTGAGGGTGTGCTCCATCTTCATCGCTTCCAGCACCAGCAGGGGCTGGCCCTTCTCGACCCTGGAGCCGGGCTCGGCCAGCAGCGCGATGATCTTGCCCGGCATGGGAGCGGCGACCCGGCCGCCGGGGACGTCCTGGTCCAGCGCGCCGGTCAGCGGCTCGACCAGCGTCAGGCGATGGCTGCCGCCAGGGTGGAAGACGGTGATGTCGGCGCCCTGGCGCACCCAGACGGACGACAGCCGCACGCCGTCGAGGTCGGCCTCCAGCGTGCCGCCGGGGTTGAACTCGCCGCCGGCCGTCACCGACTCGCCGCCCGGCAGCTCCAACCGGTAACCGTCGCGGCGGTAGACGACGCCGACCAGACGGTCCTCACCGTTCTCGCGGAAGGTCAGGGTGTCGCGCGCCTCCTCGTTGAGGCGCCAGCCGTCGGTGCGGACCCACGGGCTCCACGGGTCGGCGGACGCGGCGGCGGCCTCGCGAGCGGTCCGCTCGCGGTCGAGCAGCACGCCGAGCGCCGCCAGCGCCAAGGCGCGCGGCCCGGCCGCCGCCGGTTCGGGCAGCAGATCGGCGCGGTGGCGCTCGATGAAGCGGGTGTCGAGGTCGGCGCCGAGGAAGGCGGGGTGGCTCGCCAGCCCCTCCAGGAAGCGCACGTTGGTGGCCAGCCCGACCACCTGCGTGGCGCCCAGCGCGGCGCGCATGCGGCGCACCGCCGAGGCACGGTCGACGTCCCAGACGATCAGCTTGGCGATCATCGGGTCGTAGTGCACCGAGATGGCATCCCCGGCGCGCACGCCGGCGTCGACGCGCACGTGCGGGCCGCAGGGCGGGAAGCCCAGATGCTCCAGCGTGCCGGTCTGGGGCAGGAAGTCGCGGTCGGGGTCCTCGGCGTACAGGCGCGCCTCGATGGCGTGGCCGTGGATGGTCAGGTCGTCCTGGCCGACCGGCAGCGGTTCTCCCGACGCGACGCGGAGCTGCCACTCCACGAGGTCCTGGCCGGTGATCATCTCGGTCACCGGGTGTTCGACCTGCAGGCGGGTGTTCATCTCCATGAAGTAGAAGCCGCCCTGCGCCGGGTCGTAAAGGAACTCCACCGTGCCGGCGCCGACGTAGCCGATGGCCTTGGCGGCGGCCACCGCGGCCTCGCCCATGCGGCGGCGCACCTCGGAAGGCAGGTTGGGGGCCGGCGCCTCCTCGATCACCTTCTGGTGGCGGCGCTGGATCGAGCAGTCGCGCTCGAACAGGTAGACGCAGCGGCCCTGGCCGTCGGCGAAGACCTGGATCTCCACATGGCGCGGGCGCTCCAGGTACTTCTCGATCAGCACGCGGTCGTCGCCGAAGGCGGCGGCCGATTCGCGCTTGGCGCTGGCGAGCTGGGCGTCGAACTCGGCGGCGGAGGCCGCCACCTTCATGCCCTTGCCGCCGCCGCCGGCCGAGGCCTTGATCAACACCGGCCAGCCGATGCGCTCGGCTTCCGCGCGCAGCAGTGCCGGGTCCTGGTCGGCGCCGTGGTAGCCGGGGACCAGCGGCACGCCGGCCGTCTCCATCAGCGCCTTGGCCTCGGACTTGCCGCCCATGGCGCGGATGGCGGAGGGCGGAGGGCCGATGAAGACGACGCCCGCGGCGGCGCACGCCTCGGCGAAGCGCTCGTTCTCCGACAGGAAGCCGTAGCCGGGGTGGATCGCCTCGGCACCCGAGCGCTTGGCGACGTCGAGGATCGCCTCGATCTTCAGGTAGCTCTCGCGCACCGGCGCCGGGCCGATGCGGTAGGCCTCGTCGGCCATGGCCACGTGCATCGCCTCGGCGTCGGCGTCGGAATAGACCGCCACCGTCTTCAGGCCCATGCGGCGCGCCGTGCGGATGACGCGGCAGGCGATCTCGCCTCGGTTGGCGATGAGAATCTTGGAAAACACGGCCCTGGTCCTCCCCGGTGCCTTCTTCTTCTGGGCGCAGCTTATCTATACGGTACCGTATTGTAAAGCGGCCGCGTGCCGCCCACAGCGGATCGCCCTTACAACGGATCCCGATGGTCCGCCCGGTCGTGCGGCCGGGCGTGGCCGATGATGGCGCTGAAGCCGAACAGCAGCAGCAGCACGCCGGTGACGATCTCCACCGCGCAGACGATGCGGACCGCGCCGGTGATCGGGTAGATGTCGCCATAGCCGACAGTGGCGAAGGTGATCAGCGAAAAGTACAGCCCCTCGGGGAAGGTCAGGTCGCGCCGCACGCCGTCGATGATGAAGTTCGGCTCGCCCATGAAGCGGTCCATGATCGTGTACAGCGACCCGAACAGGATGATGGTCAGCGAATAGAAGGTCAGGAAGGCGAAGGCCGGCAGCACAAGGCGCGACGCCTGCTGGAAGAAGCCTTCGAACAACAGCCCGGCGTCGAGCAGGAAGATGGCGATGTCGCGGCTGACGAACAGCACCACCAGCGCGATGGCGCCCATGGCGGCGACGAACAGCTCGGACAGCAGCTCCGGCGCCATGTCGTGGCCGGGCACCAGGAAGGTCAGCGCGCCGATGCCCCACACCGGCGCCATCCACAGGAACACGCGGTCGAGCTGCCCGCCGTCGCGTAGGCGCCGCGACTGGACGATGGAGCGGATATCGCGCGCTCGCCACCACGCCCCGCCGAGGAACGCCATCAGCGGCATGGCGAAGCCCACTCCTTGCGACAGCGGGCCGATGGAGTGGAAGTTGCTTTCCAGGAAGAAGACGAAGATGCAGGCGTACACGCCGATGAAGTTCGCCAGCGCCAGCGTGAAGAACTGGCTGCCCGGAAACACGTAGTGGAAGACGCCCACCACGATGCCGACCGAGCCCAGCAGCACGAACGCCAGATCGCCGGAGACCGAGCGGATCGACAGCGCGATCAGGCCGAGCAGGAACGCCGTGAACATCGCCCCACCCAGCCACGACCGGCGTGCGGCGGGGTGTGGCGCGGGGGTGGCCGAAGGCAGGGAAGCCGCCTTGGCGCGACGCTCGGGAACCGACTGATCCATACGACACTATAAGCAAAAAACGGCCGGTTCTTATAGCGCCGCAAGGTCGCGGGGAGTCAGCGATTTTGCCAGCCCGGCCTGGTTTTCCCGAGGAACGCGCCCACCCCCTCCCGACCCTCGGCGCTGGCGCGCTGGCGGGCGATGCGCTCGGCGGTGTCGCGGACCAGCGCGTCGTCCAGGGGGTGGTTGACCACGGCGCGGATCAGGTCCTTGGCGGCCCCCTGGGCGCCGGGGGCGCCCTCCATCAGCTTGGCGACCATGGTCTCGGCCGCGGCGTCCAGCTCGGCCGCCGGCACCACCTCGTGCACGAGGCCGAGGCGGTGCGCCTCGGATGCGGAGAAGCGCTCGGCGGTCAGGAAGTAGCGGCGGCAGGCGCGCTCGCCCATGGCGGCCACCACGTAGGGCGAGATCACCGCGGGGATGAGGCCAAGCCGCACCTCGGTCAACGCGAAGCTGGCGGTGTCGGCGCAGACGGCAATGTCGCAGGCGGCGACCAGCCCCACCCCGCCGCCGTAGGCCGGCCCCTGCACCACCGCCACCGTCGGCTTCGGGCAGGTGTCGAGCGTGCGCAGCATGACCGCGAGCCCCATGGCGTCGGCCACGTTCTCGTCGTGGCCGTAGCCGGCCATGCGCTGCATCCACGAGAGATCGGCGCCGGCCGAGAAGCTCTTGCCGGTGCCGCGCAGCAGGACCAGCCGCACCGCCGGGTCGGCGCCCAGCCGCCGGAAGGCCTCGGCGAGGTCGGCGATGACCGTCTCGTTGAAGGCGTTGTGCACGTCGCCGCGGTTCATGGTGACCGTGGCGACGCCGTCGGCGCGGATGTCGGTGAGGATGTCGCTCATGTTTCTGCCCTCCCCGTCACATGCGGAAGACGCCGAAGGTGGTCGGTTCGACCGGCGCGTTGTAGGCGGCCGACAGGCCGAGGCCCAGCACCATGCGGGTATCCGCCGGGTCGATGATGCCGTCGTCCCACAGCCGCGCCGAGGCGAAGTAGGGATGCCCCTGCGTCTCGTACTGCGCGCGGATCGGCGCCTTGAACGCCTCCTCCTCCGCCGGGTCCCAGCTCTTGCCCTGGGCCTCCAGGTTGTCGCGCTTGACCTGGGACAGCACGCCGGCCGCCTGCTCGCCGCCCATCACCGAGATGCGGGCGTTCGGCCACATCCACAGGAAGCGCGGGGAATAGGCGCGGCCGCACATGCCGTAATTGCCGGCGCCGTAGCTGCCGCCGATGATCACCGTGAACTTCGGCACCTTCGTCGTGGCGACCGCGGTCACCATCTTGGCGCCGTCCTTGGCGATGCCGCCGGCCTCGTACTTGCGGCCCACCATGAAGCCGGTGATGTTCTGCAGGAACACCAGGGGAATCCCCCGCTGGCTGCACAGCTCGACGAAGTGCGCGCCCTTCTGCGCCGATTCGGAGAACAGGATGCCGTTGTTGGCGACGATGCCCACCGGGTAGCCGAAGATCCGCGCGAAGCCGCACACCAGCGTGGTGCCGTACAGCGCCTTGAACTCGTCGAACTCCGAGCCGTCGACGACGCGGGCGATCACCTCGCGCACGTCGTAGGGCTTGCGCGGGTCGGAGGGAATGACGCCGTACAGGTCGGCGGCGGCGTAGCGCGGGTCCGCCGAGGCCCGCAGCGCCGCCTGCGGCGTCTTGGAGCGGTTCAGGTTGCCGACGACCCGCCGGGCCAGCGCCAGCGCGTGGCGGTCGTTCATGGCGTAGTGGTCGGTGACGCCGGAAATGCGCGAGTGCACGTCGGCGCCGCCGAGGTCCTCGGCCGACACCACCTCGCCGGTCGCCGCCTTCACCAGCGGCGGGCCGCCCAGGAAGATGGTGCCCTGGTTGCGCACGATGATCGCCTCGTCCGACATCGCCGGCACGTAGGCGCCGCCGGCGGTGCAGGAGCCCATGACGACGGCGACCTGGGCGATGCCCTGCGCCGACATGTTGGCCTGATTGTAGAAGATGCGGCCGAAATGGTCGCGGTCGGGGAACACCTCGTCCTGGTTCGGCAGGTTGGCGCCGCCGGAATCGACCAGGTAGATGCAGGGAAGCCGGTTCTGCTGCGCGATCTCCTGCGCGCGCAGGTGCTTCTTCACCGTCATCGGGAAGTAGGTGCCGCCCTTGACCGTCGCGTCGTTGGCGACGATCACGCACTCCTGCCCGGACACCCGGCCAACGCCGGTGATGATGCCGGCCGACGCCACCTCGTCGTTGTAGAGGCCGTAAGCGGCGAGCTGCGAGAACTCCAGGAACGGCGAGCCGGGATCGAGCAGCGCCTGCACGCGGTCGCGCGGCAGCAGCTTGCCGCGCGCGGTGTGCTTGTCGCGCGCCTTGGCACCGCCGCCCAGCTTTACCTGGGCGACCTTGTCGCGCAGGTCGCCGACCAGGGCCTGCATGGCCTCGCGGTTGCGGGCGAACTCTTCCCCGCGCGTGTCGAGCGCGGACGTCAAAACGGCCATTCGTATTTCCTCCCCGCCGGCGGTGCTTCAGCGCACCCTTCTCTGCCAGGACCGGGGCAGCTTGCACCATACGGTGCCGTATGGGCAAGCGGTTTTAGCCGCGACGCTGTGCGCCGTGCCAAACGCGCAAGATGTGGACCTCGGGACCGGTGACCTCATAAACCAGGGCGTATGGGCGGACGGCGACCAACTCACGTGTACCGGGACCGATCCGGGCCACCCGCGGTCCGGCAGGTCGCAAAACGCATCGCCCGCCTCACGCAGACGAATGACCATCCCCGCCGCCGCGGCGGGGTTGAACAGGGCGATGTAGTCGTAGATGCGCTCGACGTCGTCGACAGCCGACGGCGACCAGATCACCCGCACCGCATCACGCCCCCGGCTTCGGCGTACGGCGCCCAGCCGCCAGATCGTTCAGCCATTCGCGAACGCGCTCGTGTGGCACGCCCTTGCCGGCGGCCAGCTCGGCACGCGCCTCGGCGACGGCGCGCCGCTTGGCGTCGTCGTCCTCGGCTTCGAAAAGATGCGCAGATTCAGCCATGTCCCGAGGATAACACGATTCGCTGGAAGAGGATGCCGCGGCGTCGAGGTCGGCCAGTCGGGTGGCCCGGGGCCACCCTCCAGCGGTTCTCCTCACCACCCTCCAGTCGCCAGCCAGCGGTCCACCATGTCCAGGCGATCCCAGCCCCAGAAGGGCTCGTCGCCGACCAGCACGAAGGGCGAGCCAAAGACGCCGCGGCCGATGGCGCCGTCGGTCTCCGCGCGCAGGCGGTCCTTCACCGTCTGGTCCTGCATGCCGGCCGACACCGCGGCGGGATCGAGGCCGGTGGTGCCGGCGACCCCGGCCGCCGTGTCGGCGTCGCCGATGTCGCGGCCCTCGCCCCAGTGGGCGTGGTAGAGCGCGCGGGCAATCGCTTTGGCCGCCTCCGGATCCTCGGCGAAGCGCCACCAGTAGGCGCGGGACGCGGCCACCGGGTTCACCGGGGTCGACGCCGGGAAGGTGAAGGGGCAGCGCAGCAGGCGGGCGATGCGCGTGGCGTCGCGCTGCAGGTATTCGCCGCGCAGCGGCTGCTGCAGGTTGGGCTTCATGCCCGTGACCTTGAAGATCGCGCCCAGCAGCACCGGGCGCCACGTCACCGAGCGGCCGTGCTTCGCCGCGAGGTCGTCGATCTGCAGGCTGGCGAAATAGCCGTAGGGCGACGCGAAGTCGAAATAGAAGTCGATGGGCGCGGCCATCCTGGGTCTCCTCCCGGAATTGCTTTTCCGGAAAGGCTAAACCCGGCGCGACGGCCGCGGCAACGCCCGAATGCTCAAACCGCCCGCACCTTGGCGTCGAAGACGTAACCGGCGCCGCGCTCGGTCTTGATGATGCGCGGCTCCTTGGGATTCGCCTCGATCTTGCGGCGCAGGCGCAGGATCAGCACGTCGATGGAGCGGTCGAACACCTCCGCCCCGTCGGCGCGCGTCAGGTCGAGCAGCTGGTCGCGGCTCAGCACTCGCTGTGGGCGCTTGACGAAGGCGGCGAGCAGGCCGAACTCCGCCTTGGTCAGCTCGACCTCGCGGCCCTCCTGGTTGCGCAGACGCTGCGCGGTGAGGTCCAGCTCCCAGTTGGCGAACTGCACCACGGCGCGCAACTCGTCCGCGCCGCGCGCCGGGCGCGCCTCGGCCGAGACACGGCGCAGCACCGCCTTGATGCGGGCCAGCAGTTCGCGCGGGTTGAACGGCTTGGTCAGGTAGTCATCGGCACCGAGCTCCAGCCCGACGATGCGGTCGACGTCCTGGTCCTTGGAGGACAGGATGATGACGGGGATCTGCGACTCGGTGCGGATCTGCCGCACCAGCCCCAGGCCGTCGCCGTCCGGCAGGCGCAGGTCGCACACCACGAGGTCGATCGGGTCGCCCTCCAGCACCTGCTTGGCGCTCGCCGTGTCGGGTGCCGTGGAGACGCGATAGCCCTCGGCCGTCAGGTAGGACGCCAGCAGCTCGCGAATCGGCTCGTCGTCATCGACCGCAAGAATGTGCATCGCGCTTTCCCCCATCGCCCCGTTTTCGGACGCCACCGGGCGCCACGGGCTTCCCGGTTACAAGCTTGTAACACATTACCCCCCTACCGCAAAAGGGTGTGTGGGGTGAAACAGCACCGAGCTCCTACGAAACAAAAAACGCAGAAACCTGAAATCGGCAAGACATATCGAAGCGCTTTAATCCCAAACGTCGGGGAAAGGGATAGACCCGACTGGACGAACGAGGGAAGAGATGAACGGCTTCGAAGAATCCCTGCACCGGATGGCCCTGTTGGACCGTGCCGACCGCATCCTCAACGAAGTGCGCGTCTACAGCCACCAGGTCCCGGTGCGCGAGGCGATCGCCCAGCACCGCGCCATGCTCAGCGAGGCGCGCCGCCACATCGAATCGGCGCAGGCGCGCTGCCGCGCCGCCTGAAGCGACAGGAACTCGATACATGGTGCTGACCCTGCGAACCCTGGACCAGACGGAGCGCCGGTTCGAGCGCGCGCACCGCACGTCCGTGGGCGTGCGCCGGCCGGCCCATGCACGGAACGGCTCCTGCGCCGACGCGCGGATCCGTTGTGCGAAGCGGCCGGAGGGTGACCGGGCGCTTCCCCTTGCCTCCCCTCCCCTGTCGTGGGGGAGGGGGACTTTTCCCGAACCGGCACCCGAGTCGCGGACCCCGCCGGCTCACTCCGCCGCGATCTGGCGCGAGATGATGAGCCGCTGGATGTCCGACGTGCCCTCGTAGATCGCGCACACCCGCACGTCGCGGTAGATCCGCTCCACCGGGAAATCGTTGAGATAGCCGTAGCCGCCGTGCACCTGGATGGCGTCGGCGCACACCCGCTCGGCCGCCTCCGAGGCGAACAGCTTCGCCATCGCCGCCTCCTTCAGACAGGGCACCCCGGCGTCGCGCAGGCTGGCCGCGTGCAGAACCATCTGCCGCGCCGCCTCGACCCTTGTGGCCATGTCGGCCAACCGGAAGGCGACCGCCTGGTGGTTGATGATGGCGGTGCCGAAGCTCTCGCGCTCCTTGGCGTAGTGCAGGGCGGCCTCATAGGCGGCACGCGCCATGCCGACCGCCTGGGCGCCGATGCCGATTCGCCCACCCTCCAGGTTGGCGAGCGCCACCTTGTAGCCCTCGCCCTCGCGGCCCAGCATCAGCGAGGCCGGAACGCGGCAGTCCTCGAACACGATCTGCGCCGTGTCCGAGCTGTGCTGGCCCATCTTCTCCTCGACCCGCGCAACCGTATAGCCCGGCGTGTCGGTCGGGACGATGAAGGCCGACAGGCCCTTCTTGCCGGCGCCCGGGTCGGTGACGGTGAAGACGATGGCGACCTGGGCGTTCCTGCCGGACGTGATGAACTGCTTGGAGCCGTTGAGCACGTACGAATCGCCGTCGCGCACCGCGCGGGTTTTGATGGCGGCGGCGTCGGAGCCGGCCTGCGGCTCGGTCAGGCAGAAGCAGCCCAGCATCCCGCCTTGCGCCATCGGGCGCAGGAAGCGGTCCTTCTGCTCCGGCGTGCCGTACTTCAGGATCGGCACGCAGCCGACCGAGTTGTGCACGGCCATGATGGTGGAGATGGCGCCGTCGCCCGCCGCGATCTCCTCGATGGCGAGCGCGTAGGCGACGAAGTCGGTGCCGGCGCCGCCGTACTCCTCCGGCACCACCATGCCCATCAGGCCGAGCGCGCCCATCTCCGCCAGCTCCGCGGCGGGGAAGGCGTGGGTGCGGTCGCGCTCCGCGGCGGCAGGCTTCAGGCGGTCTTGCGCGAATCGGCGCGCCGTGTCGCGCACCATCTCCTGCTCTTCGGTCAGGCGCATGGTCGGTTTCCTCCAATGTCCTCAGGCGTCACGCTTGGCGGTGACTTCGATCTCGATCTTCATGCGGGGGTCGATCAGCTGGCAGACCACCGTGGTGTTGGCCGGCCGCGCATCGCCCAGATACTCGCCCAGCACCGGCGCCACGCGGGGGAAGTCCTTGGCGTCGCACAGGTAGACGCGGATGCGCACGACGTTGGCGAAGCCGGCCCCGGCGCTCTCCAGCGCCGCCTTGATGTTGCGGAAGGTCTGGTGCGTCTGCTCCACGACGTCGTCGGAAATGGTGCCGGCGGCGTAGTCGAACCCGGTGGTGCCGGAGACGAACACCCACTTGCCGTCCACCACGGCGCGGGAATAGCCGGCGACCTTCTCGAACTCCGAGCCGGAGGAGATCAGCGTGCGGGGCATGGATCCTCCCATTGTTTCTTTTAGTCCCTCCCCCGCCGGGGGCGAGGGGAGGCTTTACACCCGCTCCACCGCCATCGCGGTGGCCTCGCCGCCGCCGATGCACAGCGAGGCGACGCCGCGCTTCAGGCCGTACTTCTCCAGCGCCGCCAGCAGCGTCACCAGGATGCGCGCACCCGACGCGCCGATCGGATGGCCCAGCGCGGTGGCGCCGCCGTGCACGTTCACCTTGTCGTGCGGCAGGTCGAGGTCGCGCATCGCCGCCATGGCGACCACCGCGAACGCCTCGTTGACCTCGAACAGGTCGACGTCCTTGGCCGCCCAGCCGGTCTTCTCCAGCACCTTCTGCATCGCGTAGACCGGCGCCGTGGTGAACCACGCCGGCGCCTGGGCGTGCGTGGCGTGGCCCTTGATCTCGGCGAGGATCGGCAGGCCGCGCCGCTCGGCCTCGGACCGCCTCAGCAGCACCAGCGCCGCGCCACCGTCGGAGATCGACGAGGCGTTGGCCGCCGTCACCGTGCCGTCCGGGCGGAAGGCGGGCTTGAGGGTCGGGATCTTGTCCGGTGCGCCCTTCAGCGGCTGCTCGTCCTTGCCGATCACCGTGTCGCCCTTGCGGCCCTTCACCGTCACCGGGACGATTTCGGCCGCGAAGCTGCCGTCCTCGGTGGCGCGGCGGGCGCGGGCGAGGGATTCGATGGCGTAGGCGTCCTGCGCCTCGCGGGTGAATTGATAATGCTGCGCGCAGTCCTCGGCGAAGGTGCCCATCAGGCGCCCCTTGTCGTAGGCGTCCTCCAGCCCGTCGAGGAACATGTGGTCAAGGATCCGGCCGTGCCCCATGCGGTAGCCGCCGCGCGCGCGGTCCAGGAGGTAGGGGGCGTTCGACATGCTCTCCATGCCGCCGGCGACGATGATGTCGGCGGTGCCGGCCTTGATGAGGTCGTGCGCCAGCATCGCCGCCTTCATGCCCGAGCCGCACATCTTGTTGACGGTGGTGCAGCCGATGGCCTCCGGGATGCCGGCGCCGAGCGACGCCTGACGGGCGGGCGCCTGGCCCTGGCCGGCCGGCAGCACGCAGCCCATGATCACCTCGCCGACCTCCTCCGGTCGGACGCGGGCGCGCTCCACCGCGGCCCTGATCGCCGCGGCGCCCAGCTGCGGCGCGGTCAGGCCCAGCAGGTCGCCCTGGAAACCGCCCATCGGCGTGCGCGCCGCACCGGCGATGACGACGGGATCTTCGGTGGCCATGGTGTCTTCCTCCTGGTATCTGATTGTTGGCCCGCTCCATCTAAGCGCAGGGCGGCGCACATTCCAACATACGCCACCGCATGGCCGCAATGTTTCCCGATTTGCCGGTATCATGGGGTACCCCGCGACCGATGAAAGGCGCCCGCATGCTCCGCCCGACGCTCCTGGTTCTGACCGCCGCCCTTGTCTCCGGCCCGGCCTGGGCCGAGGGACTGGCGCTGAAGCGCGTTCTGCTGTCCACCGGCGGCGTCGGCTATTTCGAGCACGAGGCGGCGGTGACCGGCGACGCCGAGCTGACGCTGGAGGTGCGGCGCGACCAGGTGGACGACGTGCTGAAGAGCATCGTCGTCTACGACGACAAGGGCGGCGTCGGCACCATCGGCCTGCCCGGCGAGGAGCCGCTGCGCGAGCTGTTCCGCGAGTTGCCCTTCGGCCCCGAGGCGCTGGAGTCGCCGACGGCCCTGCTCACCGCGCTCAAGGGCGCCGAGGTGCGCACCGCCGGATCGCGCGAGATCGCCGGCCGCCTGCTATCGGTCACCGAGGAAGCGGCGGCGCTGCCCAACGGCGGCGGCACCACGGTGCGACACCGGGTCACGCTGATGACCGCGGACGGGCTGCAGCAGGTGCTGCTGGAGGACGCCGAGGCGCTGCGCCTCGCCGATCCGGCCCTGCAGGCGCAGGTCGACTCGGCGCTGGCGGCGACGGCGAAGCACACCGCCCGCGACCGCCGCAGCCTGACCATCCGCAGCACTGGCGAGGGACCGCGCACCGTTCGCGTCGGCTACGTGGTGGCGGCGCCGCTGTGGAAGGCGACCTACCGCCTGACCCTGCCGGCTGGAGAAGCCAAATCGGGCGACCTGCAGGGCTGGGCGGTGCTGGAGAACATGAGCGGCACCGACTGGACGGGCGTCGACCTGACCGTGGTGTCCGGCAACCCGGTGACCTTCCGGCAGGCGCTCTACACCGCCTACTACGTCAACCGGCCCGAGGTGCCGGTCGAGGTGCTGGGCCGCGTGCTGCCCCGCCCGGACGAGGGCGCGGTGGCCATGCCGATGACGGTCCGCAGCGCCGAGATGGCGCCGCCACCGCCGGCGCCCGGGGCCGCGCCGATGGCCAAGGCGGCTTCGGCTCCGGCGCCCACGCCGCGCTCCGCCCAGCCGGCGGCGGCCGAAGGAACGGAAGCCACGACGCAGGTCCTGTTCCGCTACCCGCAGCCGGTGTCGGCGCCGAACGGCAGTTCGCTGCTGCTGCCCATCGTCGCCCGCGCGGTGCCGGCGGCGCGGCTCGACCTCTATCAGCCGATGACGCAGCCGCGCCACCCGCTGGCCGCCGTGCGGCTGGACAACGATTCCGGCACCGGCCTGCCGCCCGGCGTGCTGACCCTGTACGAGCGCGACGGCGGCACGGTGTCCTACGTCGGCGACGCCCAGCTCGCCGCTCTGCCGGCCGGCGAGCAGCGGCTGCTGAGCGTCGCGGTGGACCAGAAGGTCCGGATCGACCGCGCCGAGCAACCCAGCCAGACGCTGTCGCGCGCCTCCATCGTCGATGGCGTGCTGCACCTGACGGTCACCGAGCGGCAGACCACCACCTACACCGTGGCCGGCGCCGCCCGCGAGCCGCGCACGGTGATCGTCGAGCACCCGCGCCGCGCCGGCTGGACGCTGGTCGAGCCGGCGGGGGGGCGCGAGGCGACGCCCACCGCGCACCGCCTGCCGGTCGAGGTGCCGGCCGGCGCCACCGTCACGCTCACCGTGATCGCCGAGCAGCCGCGGCAGGAGAAGGTCGCGCTGACCGGCCTGTCGTCCGACCGCATCCTCGCCTACGCCGCCTCGTCCGAACTGCCGGCCGCCCTGCGTGAGGCGCTGAGCCGCGTGGCCGCCCTGCACATGGCGGTGGCCGAGCGCGAACGCCGCATCGGCGCGGTGGAACGCGAACGCGACGAGGTGATCAAGGATCAGGCGCGCCTGCGCGAGAACCTCGGCGCGCTGCCGCCGAACGGCGACCTCACCCGCCGCACCGCCGCCAAGATGGGCGACGCGGAGACGCAGTTGGAACGCCTCGCCAAGGATCTCGCCGCCGCCCGCAAGGACGTGGACGAGGCGCGGCGGACGTTGGCCGACGCGGTGCGGGGAATGAGGGTCCAGTAGGCGCTACAGCAGGAAGTCCAGGATGGACAGCGTGAAGAAGAACGACACGAAGAAGATCGCCAGCGCGATCACCAGGTTGCTGACGATCTTCTCCAGCAGCTCCTGACGGTGCTCCGCCTCCCGCGACGAAGAAAAGTCGGCGTCTCCGCGAACCAGCTTGAGAAACATGGATGGCCGCCCTTGTTGGTGGTGTCGAACGCCATCCATGCTTAGCCGCCCACTGTAACGGCACCATGTCTGCCGGCCCGGTGTTGCGTAACAGAGTGTAACCGGGGATCACGCCGGCAACGGCGACACGCCGAACACCCATTTGTGGGCGTGCAGGAAGGCGGCGTACAGCACCAGCGCCGCCGCCAGCCGCACCCAGCCGATCTCCGACCAGACGAAACGCTGGCGGCCGGCCAAAATGGCGGCGAAGGGAACGTTGGAGGTCCCGGCGGCGTAGCGATCCCACGCCGGCCCCAGCCGCCGGGCCAGCTTCACGTCGATCAGAACGGATCCGGCCAGCGCCAGCGCGGCCAGCGTGCCGAACAGCACCAGCGCCGCGCTGTCGCCGTTCGGCACCATGTGCGCCAGCGCCCACAGGCCGACGCCCCACAGGAACGGGTTGCGGGTGACGCGCAGGATGCCGCGCACGGCGTCCGGCCGCTCCAATCCGGCGGTCTGTCCGACCGCGGTCGGGTTCGGCGTCGAGAAGCCGGCGACCAGCAGCAGCAGCGACACCGGCACCACCAGCAGCGGCACCCAGGCCTGCCAGGAGGAGGTCGGCCACAGCGGCGCGGTGGAGGCGCCGGCGTAGGCCGAGCCCAGCCACCAGAACGCCGCGGCGGAGACGAGGGAGTAGAGGCCGAGGTACGGCCGCTCGCCGATCCGCCCGACCAGCACGGCCCGCAGCGGCGTCGAGGAGATGCCGAAATGCGTGACCAGCAGGAAAACAGCGGCGGCGATCAGCGAGCCCATGCCCTACCCCCTCCCGTGTTACGCCGTCTCCTTGAACAGCTCGCGGCCGATCAGCATCCGGCGGATCTCGCTGGTGCCGGCGCCGATCTCGTAGAGCTTGGCGTCGCGCAGCAGGCGGCCCGTCGGATATTCGTTGATGTAGCCGTTGCCGCCAAGCACCTGGATCGCCTCCAGCGCCATCCACGTCGCCTTCTCGGCGGAATAGAGGATGGCGGCGGCGGCGTCCTTGCGGGTGGTCTCGCCGCGGTCGCAGGCCTTGGCCACCGCGTACACGTACGCCTTGGCGGCGTTCATGATGGTGTACATGTCGGCAATCTTGCCCTGCATCAACTGGAACTCGCCGATCGGCTGGCCGAACTGCTTGCGGTCGTGGATGTAGGGAATCACGATGTCCATACAGGCCTGCATGATGCCGAGCGGGCCGCCCGACAGCACCGCGCGCTCGTAGTCCAGGCCGGACATCAGCACGTTGACGCCGCGCCCGATGCCGCCCAGCACGTTCTCCTCCGGCACCTCGCAGTCCTCGAACACCAGTTCGCCGGTGTTGGAGCCGCGCATGCCCAGCTTGTCGAGCTTCTGCGCCACCGAGAAGCCCTTGAAGCCCTTCTCCACCAGGAAGGCGGTGATGCCGCGCGGGCCGGCGTTCAGGTCGGTCTTGGCGTAGATCACCAGGGTGTCGGCGTCCGGGCCGTTGGTGATCCACATCTTGGTGCCGTTGAGGACGTACCGGTCGCCCTTCTTGTCGGCGCGCAGGCGCATGGACACCACATCGGAGCCGGCGCCCGGCTCGGACATGGCGAGCGCGCCGACGTGCTCGCCGGAGACCAGCTTGGGCAGGTACTTGCGCTTCTGCTCCTCGGTGCCGTTCTTGCGGATCTGGTTGACGCAGAGGTTGGAGTGCGCGCCGTAGCTGAGACCCACCGAGGCCGAGGCGCGGGAGATCTCCTCCATCGCCACCACGTGCTCCAGATAGCCCATGCCGGCGCCGCCGTACTCCTCCTCGACGGTGACGCCGAGGATGCCGAGGTCGCCCATCTTGCGCCAGAGGTCGGCCGGGAAGTCGTTCTCGCGGTCGATGTCCGCCGCGCGCGGCGCGATCTCGTCCGCCGCGAAGCCGCGCACCGAATGGCGCAGCATGTCCGCCGTCTCGCCAAGGTCGAAGTTCAGCGACGGCAGCTGGTTGGACAGCATGGTTTCCTCCCGGGGAATGTCGTTCGTTGCCCTAACATAGCGGGTGGAACGGCGCTTGGGAAGATACGGTGGCGTATGGAAGTGTGGAAATGGCTGTGACACTTGCCCCCACCCCTGACCCCTCCCCCGCTGCGCAGGGGAGGGGAAAAGAGGCACCCTCCCCTGCGCAGCGGGGGAGGGCTGGGGTAGGGGCAAGTGAGCTACATCGTCGCGCTGGAGCAGTGCTCCCAGGCGCTGCCGTGCAGGCCGAAGAACTGGGCGACCTTCTTGGCGCCCTGCGTCTCGATGACGACGCGGAAGCGCTCGCCGGTGCAGGCGCCGGCCGGCTGCGTCTTGTAGGGCAGCGCCACGTGCTTGGACTTCAGGCAGCCGTCGGAGACCTTCGGGCCCTTGTCGGTGCCGTCGATCTTGTTGCCCTTGATCGCCATGAAGTAGTTCTTGGCCGCCCCGCCCTGCACCTCGGCCTTGATCTCGATCTTGCCGGACTTGGTGGGCTTCAGGCCGGCATCCTGCACGCCGTCGGGCGAACCCGCCGCGATCGGACGGAAGGAGATCGCCTGGCAGGCCGCCGGCTCCTTGGCCTGCGCGGGCCCGGCCATCAGCGCCACCCCGGCCATCAGGGCCACCGCACACACACCCGCAACGCTCGAACGCTTCATGGTCCCCTCTCGCTGTGTTTACTGGTTGGAGTCGACGATGGCGATGCAGGTCTGCTGCATCAGCGCCACGTCCACCTCGCGCCCGCCGTCGAGCATCAAGACCTCGATGGAGGTGATGGTCAGCGTGCGGCCGGACTTCACGACGCGCGCCCGCGCGATCATCTCTTCGCCCTTGGCCGGCGACATCAGGTTGATCTTGAACTCGACCGCCAGCACTTCCGACTTCGGCGGCATCAGCGTGTAGGCCGCCCAGCCGCCGGCGTTGTCGGCCAGCATCGCCACGATGCCCGCCTGGAAGAAGCCGTGCTGCTGCGTCAGCTCCTCGCGGAACGGCAGGCGCATCTCGCAGAAGCCGGGCTCCAGCGCGGCGATCGAGATGCCCACCGTCTTGGCGATGGGCTGCTTCTCGAACGCCGCCAGGCAGCGGGCCTTCCAGTCGGGATCGCGGGGCTTGAAGGTGTTTTCCTTGGGCTGGGCCACGGTCGGGTATCTCGCGGTTGCGGAAAGACCCGCCTAAACTGGCGCGAACTTACGAACCGATCAAGCCGAGTTGCGGGCTGGACGCCTCCGCGCCGAATCGCCGCGGGATCCGGCCGGCCTGACGGGCGTTCCAGCCGGCCGCCACCGCGTCGCGCATGGCCGCCGCCATGCGCACCGGATCGCGTGCCTTCGACACCGCGGTGTTGAGCAGAACCGCCGCACAGCCCAGCTCCATCGCCAGCGCCGCGTCCGACGCCGTGCCGATGCCGGCGTCGAGGATCACCGGCACCGGGCTGCGGGCGCAGATCACCTCGATGGCGTGCGGGTTGCGGATGCCAAGGCCCGAGCCGATGGGCGCGCCCAGCGGCATCACCGCCGCCGCACCGGCGTCGGCCAGCTTGCGGCAGGTCACCAAGTCATCGGTGCAGTAGGGCAGCACGGTGAAGCCGTCGGCCACCAGTTCGGCCGTGGCCTTCAGCAATTCCTCGGAGTCGGGGTAGAGCAACTCGCGGTCGCCGATGACCTCCAGCTTGACCCAGTCCAGGCCCAGCGCCTCACGGGCGAGTTGGGCGGTCAGCACCGCTTCCTTCGCGGTGAGGCAGCCGGCGGTGTTGGGCAGCAGCGTCACCCGGCCGCCCAGCACGTCGATCAGGCTCTCGCCGTAGCCGTCCAGGCTGATGCGGCGGATGGCGGCGGTCGCCACCTCGGTGCCGGAGGCGGCCAGCGAATCCAGCATGGCCTTCTGGTTGGGGTAGCCGCCGGTGCCGAGGAACAGGCGGGAGCGGAAGCGGCGTGCACCGATGGTCAGAACGTCGTCGGTGGTCATGGGAATCTCCATGCATGCCCTCCCCCTGCCCCGCAGGGGGAGGGAGGGACCAGCGCGCAGCGTGGGAGGGTGGGGGCAGCGGCCCATCCCGAGAAGCCGTAGCCCCCACCCTCCCGCTTCGCGGGCCCCTCCCTCCCCCGCCGGAGGCGGGGGAGGGTGTGATTGGGTCAGCCGCCCTGGAAGGGGCGGACGATGTCCAGGTCATCGCCGGGGTTCAGCGGCGTCTCCGCCCACTGCGCCCGGCGCACCACGGCGCCGTTGAGGGCCACGGCGACGGCCGGGGTGTCCGGCCCGATGCCGCGCGCGGCCAGAAGGTCGGCGACGGAGGCCGCCTCCAGCGGCTCCGCCGTGCCGTTCACGCGGATCGTCGTCATGCGGCCTCCGCGAAGCGGCCGATGCCGTAGCCGGCGATCACCGGATCGGTCTCGCCGGTGAGGATCAGGCGGGCGATGGCGTCGGCGGTGACCGGCGCCAGCAGGATGCCGTTGCGGTGGTGGCCGGTGGCGTAGACCAGCCCCTCCACCTCGCCGGTTCCCAGGATCGG
Source organism: Azospirillum sp. TSO22-1 (assembly GCF_003116015.1). Classification (GTDB taxonomy): domain Bacteria; phylum Pseudomonadota; class Alphaproteobacteria; order Azospirillales; family Azospirillaceae; genus Azospirillum. Next base: position 82,506 of record NZ_LGQZ01000028.1, on the reverse strand, counting down.
CGCGTCGTCGCGGCTGCCGGGGCGGAAGCCGGTCCACATCTCGTCGATGGGCAGCTCGGCGACGCCGGGCACCGCCCGCCACACGCCCTCCAGCAGCGAGAAGATCCCGCCGGCCGTCAGGTCCCCGTTGAAGCCGCGCTCCTCGCTGGTGGCGCCGATCACCAGACGGCCGTCCAGGCGCGGGATCAGGTAAGTGGTGGGGGTCCACACCACGTGGCGCAGCAGCGGCGCCGCCGGGTCCATGCGCAGCGCCAGCATCTGCCCCTTGATCGGCCGCACCGGCGGACGGCCCGCGGCGGGCAGCCCCTCGATGCCGCGCGACCACGCCCCGGCGGCCAACACCACCACGTCGGCCGGATGGAGCGCATCGCCCACCCACACGCCGGCCGCCCGGCCGCCGCGCAGCTCGACACGGCTCACCGCCGCGCGCTCGTGCACCCGCCCGCCGGCCTTCAGCACAGCGGCGTGCAGGGCGCGGGCGAGCTGGCGGTTCTCGACCTGATGATCCTCAGGGCTGAACAGCGCTCCGGCCACGCCCGGCTGCAGGTAGGGCTCGCGTCGGCGGGCCTCGGCGCCGCCCAGCAGCTCGACCGGCAGCCCCAGGCCGCGCTGGAACTCGTGCAGGAAGCGCAGCCGCGCCATGTCGTCGGCGGTGTGGCCGATGTACAGCGTGCCCTCGGTGCGCAGCTCGACCGACAGGCCGGTGGCGGCCTCCAGCTCGGCCGCGAAGGCGGGCCAGCGCCGCTGGCTCTCGCGGTTGAGGGGGAACATCCATTCCTCCCCCGGCTCGGTCTCGATGCAGGCGGCGAGCATGCCGCCGGAAGCGTACGTGGCGCCGTGGCCGGCCTCGCCCTGGTCGAAGACGTCGACACGCACACCGGCCGACGCCAGCCTCCAGGCGATGCCCAGGCCGATGACGCCGGCGCCGATCACGGCGACGGACAGGGATTCGGATGACGATGGATGGATTGCGGGCGCAGATTCGCTCATGCGCGGCTCCCTTCGCTGGCATTACCCAGACAGGTTCGATGGGTTTGATCTCAGCCGCGCACCACGCGCAGCACCCCATGCCGAGCCCGCATGCTGACGGGCCGCCGCGGCCGACGCAAGCAATTTTTACAACAAAAAGACGGTCGCCAGCGCCAGAAAGGCGAAGAAACCCACCACGTCGGTGACGGTGGTGAGGAACACCGTGCTCGCCACCGCCGGATCGACACCCAGCTTCTCCAGGCCCAGCGGGATCATCACGCCGAACAGGCCGGCGACGAACAGGTTGATGATCATGGCGCAGGCGATGACGACGCCGATGGTCGGCTCGAACCACACCCAGGCGATGATGCCGACCAGCATGGCGAAGACCACGCCGTTGATCAGCGCCACCGCCAGCTCCTTGCCGAAGACGCGCCAGACGTTGGACGGCGACAGCTCGCGCGTCGCCAGCGCGCGCACCACCACGGTCAGCGTCTGGGTGCCGGCGTTGCCGCCCATGGAGGCGACGATGGGCATCAGCACGGCGAGCGCCACGATCTTCTCGATGGTCGCTTCGAACAGCGAGATGACGCCGGCCGCGGCGAACGCCGTGCCCAGGTTGACCAGCAGCCACCACAGCCGCGACCTGGAGATCTCGCGCACCGGGCTGTAGACGCCGGTGTCGCCGGCGCCGCCGAGCTTGAGCAGGTCGTCCTCCGCCTCCTCGTCGATGATGTGCACCACGTCGTCCACGGTGATGACGCCGCGCAACCGCCCGGCCTGATCGACGACCGGGGCGGAGACCAGGGCGTACTGGCGGAAGAGGTTCGCCACCTCTTCCTGCTCCATGGTGACGGGAATGACGTGAAGGTCCTCGGTGGCGATGTCGGCGATGCGCACCGAGCGCTTCTGCCGCATCACCCGCGACAGCGGCACCGCGCCCACCACCCGGTGCAGCGGGTCCACCACGAAGAGGTCGTAGAAGTCCTCCGGCAGGTCGTCGCCCGAGGCGCGCAGGAAGTCCAGCGTCTTGCCCACCGTCCAGAACTGCGGCACCGCCACGAGGTCGCGCTGCATCAGGCGGCCGGCGGTGTATTCCTCGTAGGTCAGATTCTCCTGGACGAGGGCACGGTCCTCGGCGGGCAGGTTGTCGAGGATCTCCTTGCGGGTCTCCTCGTCCATGTCCTCGATGAGGTCGACGGCGTCGTCGGTGTCCAGCTCGGCGACGGCGGCGGCGAGTTCCTTCGGCTCGAAGAGGTCGATGACCTCGTCGCGCAGGTCCTCGTTGAGGTGCGACAGCACCTCGCCGTCGAAGTCCGGACGCAGGATGTCGATGAGGGCTTCGCGCTCGTCCGGGCCGATCTGCTCGATCAGGTCGGCGACGTCGGCGGCGTGCAGGTCCTCGACCTCGGCACGCACCTCGGCGGTGCGGCCGTCGCGCAGCAGGTCGCCGATCTCCTGCACGAAGTCGGGATCGACGCCGTAGGCGGGCTCCTCGTCCTCCTCGCGGAAGGCATGGCGCGGCTCCTCGGGCAGGGGCTGCTGAGGCGGCGGCTGGTGCGGGTCACGGTTTTCGGCCATGTCCATCGTCCGCTCCCGTTTCGGCAGCACCGGGGTGCGCGCTTGATGTCTTGTCGAGGAGCCCCGGCGGCACGGCTTGGCGCGACCGACGGGGCCCGCACGGAATATAGGCGGGGGGCGCCTTTGTCCAGCGTGTCGGGCGGGCCGGCGCGTGAACTTTGTTTAATCCGCCGCATACCTGCGTAATATGGGCGCAGCAACGGCGGGTCGGGGTTTTGCGCGATGGAGTACGCCTTCACCGAAGTGGACGGGCAGGACGGCATCCTGCTGTCGGGACGCTTCACCTACGACGACAGCCGCAAGTTCCACGAGATGCTGGCGCACTGGGATTTCACGGCGAAGCCGGAGGTGCCGCTCGACCTGCGCTACCTGACCTTCCTGGATTCGACGGCGATCGGCATGCTGTTCGTGCTGGCCAACCGCTGCCGCGAACGGCAGGGCAGCGTCACCGTGGTGAACGCCCAGCCCTACATCGTGCAGACCATGCGCCGGGTGTCGCTGGACCAGTACGTGTTCATCCGCTGATCCTCCAGGCTCCGGATACGAAAAAGCCCGCTCGGCCATCGGCCTGCGGGCTTTTCGTTTATCCCCGGAAAATCCGGAGATGGTGCGGTCGAGAAGACTCGAACTTCCACGGCATTTCTGCCACAGCGACCTCAACGCTGCGCGTCTACCAATTCCGCCACGACCGCATCCCTGGTAGGCATCCGATGCTTGCACCGGAGTGGGCGGGGGAATACCAGATCCCGATGGCGGGATCAAGCCGCGCATTTCACCAATCGCAAAGAAAGTGGTCAGTCCATCCATGAACCCCATCGAATGGCGCATCAGCGACGAGCCCGTGCCCTACGAGGAGGCCATCGCCGAGATGGAGGCGCGCGTCGAGGCGATCCGCGCCGGCACGGCGCCGGAGCTGGTCTGGCTGCTGGAGCACCCGCCGCTCTACACCGCCGGCACCAGCGCCCGCGACGAGGACCTGCTGGATCCCGACCGCTTCCCGGTCCACCGCACCGGCCGCGGCGGGCAGTTCACCTACCACGGGCCGGGGCAGCGGGTGGCCTACGTGATGCTGGACCTGAAGGCGCGCGGGGCGGACGTGCGGGCCTACGTCCATAATCTGGAGGACTGGCTGATCCGCACGCTCGCCTCCTTCAACATCAAGGGCGAGCGGCGCGAGGGCCGGGTTGGCATCTGGGTCGACAAGGGGCCGTACGGCGGCCTGAAGGGCCAGGAGGACAAGATCGCCGCCATCGGCGTACGGGTGCGCCGCTGGGTGACCTTCCACGGCGTGGCGCTGAACGTCGAGCCGGACCTGTCGCACTTCGCCGGCATCGTGCCGTGCGGCATCAGCCAGTACGGAGTGACCTCCATGGTGGCGCTCGGCCACCTGCTGACCATGGACGACGTCGATTCGGCGCTGATGGCGAGTTGGGAGGAGGTGTTCGGGGAGGCGGCGCAGGAACAGCCGGCGTAACCCCCGACCGTCATCCCCGCGAAGGCGGGGATCCAGCGTGAGCCGCGATAGCGGCGACATGAGTCATGTGGCTCGCGGACGCGAGCACTGGATCCCCGCCTTCGCGGGGATGACGATGAAGGCAGCATCAGTCTACGGCTGCCGCGTCGCCTCGGGCTTGCTGGAGATCCGCGGGTCGTCGTTCGGCATCTTCAGCACGCCGCACTGGGTGCTGTCGCCGTTGCGGAACAGGTAGATCATCTTGGGGTCGGCCAGCTTGCCGGGGTCGTTCAGGTTCAGCCCGTGCCCGAACGCCACCCCCAGGATCTCCCCCTTGTAGGCGGCGCGGAAGCGCATCGGCAGCTTCTCGGTGAAGTTCCGCGTGGCGCAGGCGTCGCTGAGCTTCTTGTCGAAGACCCCGGCCTTGCGCCAGTCCACGTCGCCCTTGATGGTCAGCCACTGCGACGGCAGCGGGAACCTCACCACCGGCGGCGACAGCGGCAGGTCGTAGCCGCCGGGCGGCGGCGGCGTGAGGTGCTGCGGGTCGGTGCGGTCCACGGACGCGGCACCCGCGGGCGCGGCGGCCAGCATCAGAACGGCAAGCGGAACCAGGATCCTCATGCGGCGCACCTTAGCCCAGCATGGCTAACGAGTCGCTAACCAAGCGCGCGTCCCAGGTGTGCGCCCCAGGTGTGCGTCATTGCGTCGCCCGCTGCTCGAAGGGGCCGCCGCCGGGGTCCGGCGCCGGCTCGACCGCCACGTCACGGACCACAGCGGCCGGCGGGCCTTCGCGGCAGGCGGCCAGCATGGCGTCCACCCGGTCGGCCGGGCCGGCGAACAGCGCCTCCACCGTACCGTCGGCGCGGTTGCGCACCCAGCCGTTGAGGCCCAGCGCGCTCGCCCGCTCCACCGTCCAGCCGCGGTACCACACGCCCTGGACGCGGCCGGAGATGCGCACCAGAACCGCCTTGCGCCCGCTCATGCGCCCGCTCCCGGCTTCTTGCCGACCAGGCCCATGGCGTAGGCCGCGTGCAGCGCCAGCGGCGCGCCCCAGCCGACCAGCGGCAGCACGAACCACGCGCGGGTCGGGTCGAGCACCGCATTGACCGGCACCAGCACCACCATCACCGCGAAATAGGCGATGAGGTGGTTCAGGAAGCCGCGCAACCGCCGGCGCTTCTCAACCTCGACCGGATCCGGCGCCGATTCGGGCGGCGTCTCAGCCATTGTCGACACGGTCTCCTTCGGCACGCTTCGCCTTCTCCTCCTCCAGCAGCGCCTTGCGGTTCAGCTTGCCGATCATCGTCTTCGGCAGCTCGCCGCGGAACTCGACGATCTTCGGCATCTCGATGGGCGACAGCTTGTCCTTCAGGAAGGCGCACAGTTCCTCCCTGGTCAAGTCCTCGCCGTCGAGCAGGCGGACGTACGCCTTCACCGTCTGGCCGCGGTACTCGTCCGGCACGCCGGCCACCACGCACTCGGCCACCGCCGGGTGCAGGTAGATCGCCTCCTCGACGTTGCGCGGGTAGACGTTGAAGCCGCTGCACAGGATCATGTCCTTGATGCGGTCGACGATGAAGACGTAGCCGTCCTCGTCCATGGTGCCGACGTCGCCGGTGTGCAGGCGGCCGTCCCGCAGCGTCTCGGCGGTCTCGGCCGGCTTGTTCCAGTAGCCCTTCATCACCTGCGGGCCGCGGATGCACACCTCGCCCTTCTCGCCGGGCGGAAGGACGCGGCGCGGTTCTTCCAGGCTGACGATCTCGATCACCGTGCCGGGGATCGGCAGGCCGATGGAGCCCGGCTTGTTGACGCCGCGCAGCGGGTTGCCGGTGGCCACCGGCGAGGATTCGGACAGGCCGTAGCCCTCCACCAGGATGCAGCCGGTGTTGCGCTCGAACGCCTCCTTGACCTCGACCGGCAGCGGCGCGCCGCCGGAGAAGCAGAAGCGGATCGAGGAGACGTCGAACTTGCCCAGGTCCTTGTGGTGGTTGATCGCCGTGTAGATGGTCGGCACCGCGGGGAACAGCGTCGGCTTCTTGTCGTGGATGGTCTGCATGACCTGGTCGAGGTCGAAGCGCGGCAGCAGGATGATCTCGGCGCCGAAGCGGATGCTCAGGTTCATCACCACGGTCATGGCGAAGACGTGGAAGAACGGCAGCACGCCCAGCATGCGCTCCTGCCCCGGCTCGGCCCCGACGAACCACAGCGAGCACTGCTCGGCGTTGGCGGTGAGGTTGGCGTGCGTCAGCATGGCGCCCTTCGGCACGCCGGTGGTGCCGCCGGTGTACTGCAGCACCGCCACGTCCTCGGCCGGGTCGATGGACACCGGCGCCGGACGGCCGTCGTTGGCCGTCAGCCGGCGGAACGGCACGGTGGAAGCGTCGGCGCGGAGCGTCGCCAGCTCCTTGCGCCTGGCGATGGGGAACAGCCAGTTCTTGGGGAACGGCAGAATCTCCGCCATCGGGCAGACGACGACACGCTTCAGCCCGGTCTCGTCCAGCATCCGCGCCATCTTGTCGTAGAGCACCGCGAGGTCGAGCGTCACCATGGTCTCGACGCCGCTGTCGTCGATCTGGTGCTTCAGCTCGCGCTCGGCGTAGAGCGGGTTGAAGTTCACCACCGTGCCACCGGCCTTCAGGACGCCGTAGTAGCAGATGACGTAATAGGGCGTGTTGGGCAGGAACAGGCCGACGCGCACCCCCTTGCGCACGCCCATCTCCTGGAAGCCCTTGGCGGCGCGATCGACCAGCGCGCCGATCTCGCGGTAGGTGCTGCGCTTGCCCAGGAAATCCAGGCAGGGGCGGTCGGCGAAGCGGCGCGCCGCCTCGTCCATCAGGTCGTACAGCGGACGGCGGGGCAGCGCCGCGTGGTAGTCCACGTCCGCCGGATAGGCGCGCTCCCAAGGATTGCCGGACAGAGCCTCGGCGGCTTCACCCATGACTGACCTCCCCTGTTTCCTGTCGCCCGTTCTGCGCCGGGCTTGCCACTCCCGCAGATGGGCCGCGGCCGGCGGGAAAGCAACCCGGCGGGCGCGCGCCCCTCGCACACCCCAGGATAGCCGAGGAAAGGCACTGGCGGGACGAATTCGAGTGTGGCTAAATCCCTTCTTCGGGTAGGGGGATGGAACCTTGCACGAGGGCATCCAGGTCAACGCCGTGGTCAAGTGGTTCGACCCGGCCAAGGGCTTCGGCTTCGTGGCGCCGCTGGACGGCTCGCCGGCCGCGTTCCTGCACGTCTCGGTGCTGACCCGCGCCGGCCTCTACGACATCCCCGAAGGGACGGAGATCGTCTGCCGCGTCGTCCCCGGCGGCAAAGGGCCGCAGGTCAGCGACCTGATCGAGGTGCGCGGCCCGGCGCCGCAGCCCGGCGCCCCCACCGGCGACGAGGCGGAGGTCGCCGGCACGGTGAAGTGGTTCAAGCCGGACAAGGGCTTCGGCTTCGTCGTCGCCGACGACGGCGGCAAGGACGTGTTCGTCCACAAGAGCCTGCTGCGCCGCTGCAGCGTCGGCCTGCTGCCGCCCGGCCAGCGCGTGCTGCTGCACGTGCGCGAGGGCATGAAGGGACGCGAGGCGACGTGGATCATCCTGCTGTGAACCGCCTCACCACTCCCCGGCGCTGAAGAACCGCTCCAGCCGCGCCGTCCATGGCGCCAGGTCGTGGCCCTGCGCCGCCAGCCACGCGTCGTCGTGGTAGGTGTTGCGGTAGCGCTCGCCGGAATCGCACAGCAGCGTCACCACCGAGCCGCCGCGCCCGGCCCGCCGCATCCCGGCCATCAGCTCGGCGCAGCCCCACAGGTTGGTGCCGGTGGAGCCGCCGACCGCGCGGCCGATCATCCGCGACAGCACGCGCATGGCGGCGAAGCTGGCGGCGTCCGGCACGTCGATCACGTGGTCGATCACCTCCGGCACGAAGGACGGCTCGACGCGCGGCCGGCCGATGCCCTCGATGGCGGAGCCGCGGCTGCGGGTGACGGTGCGGTCGCGGGTGCGCCAGGACTCGGCGAACACCGAGTTCTCGGTATCGACGACGCACAGCCGGGTGGCGTGCCGGCGGTAGCGCAGGTAGCGCCCGATGGTCGCCGAGGTGCCGCCGGTGCCGGCACCGCAGACGATCCACTCCGGCACCGGATGCTCCTCCTGCGCCAGCTGCTGGAAGACCGATTCGGCGATGTTGTTGTTGCCGCGCCAGTCGGTGGCGCGCTCGGCGTAGGTGAACTGGTCCATGAAGTGGCCGCCGACCTCGGCCGCCAGCCGCCGGCTCTCGGCCACCACCGTGGTCGGGTCGTCCACGAAGTGGCAGTGGCCGCCGTAGAACTCGATCTGCGCCACCTTCTCGCACGAGGTGCCGCGCGGCATCACGGCGATGAAGCGCAGGCCGAGCAGGCGCGCGAAATACGCCTCCGACACCGCGGTGGAGCCGGAGGACGCCTCGATCACCGTCGTCCCCTCCCCCACCCAGCCGTTGCACAGCGCGTAGAGGAACAGCGAGCGGGCCAGTCGGTGCTTCAGGCTGCCGGTGGCGTGCGTCGACTCGTCCTTGAGGTACAGCGTGATGCCCGGCAGGACCGGCACCTCCAGGCGGATCAGGTGGGTGTCGGCCGAGCGGTTGAAGTCCGCCTCGATCTTCCGGATCGCCTCGTACGTCCAGTCGCGGCCGTCGCTCATGTGCCCTGCTGCCCTTTCATGTTCGTGGACATAACATTTAGCCGCTGGCTGCGGACAGCGTTAGCACTTTCCTAAGCGATCCTGTCTAGCGTCGGACCGGCAGGAGGACCGTGATGGCAGGGTACGCGGGCAGCGTGGCGCACGACCGGCGGAGCGCCGGGGCCGAGGGCGTGCGCTCCGACGGCTCCTATTACGATCCCGAGTTCAAGGCCTACGTCGTGCCGGTGGTGCTGGGCCACCATCGGATCTCGTCACGCGCCGACGACATGCTGGTGACGACGCTGGGCTCCTGCATCGCCGCCTGCCTGCACGACCCAGTGGCGCGCGTCGGCGGCATGAACCACTTCCTGCTGCCCGGCGCCCCGGCCGAGGGCGGCATCGGCATCGCCACCCGCTACGGCAGCGTCGCCATGGAGCGGCTGATCAACGACCTGCTGGCACGCGGCGCGCAGAAGGAACGGTTGGAGGTCAAGCTGTTCGGCGGCGCCCGGGTGATCGAGAGCAGCATGGACGTCGGCGTCGCCAACGCCGCCTTCGCCCTGGATTTCGTCGAACGCGAGGGGCTGACGCTCGCCGGCCGCGACCTGGGCGGCGCCACCGGCCGGCGCGTCCACTTCTTCCCCACCACCGGCAAGGCGATGCGCCGCCTGCTGCGCCCGGAGACCGAGCGCGAGACCGTGTCGCAGGAGCTGGACTACCTGCGCACCCTCAAGCAGCTGCCGCTGGACGGCGCAATGGAGCTGTGGCGGCGGTAGCCGCCTACGACGCCTTGCGCTGCGGGAAGAGGTCGCGCAGGTAGACGCCGAAGCGCATGTCGTCCTCCTGGATGTGGTCGAGCAGCCAGCGGCCGAGAAAGTCCAGGATGCTCGGGCCGGCGCCCTCCTCCGGCTGGGCGTTCAGCAGCGCCTCGAAATGGGTGAGCTGCTTGAGCAGCAGCGCGTGCACCTCGGCGTGCCGGCGGAACTCCGGATACGCGTACTCGCGCATCAGGTGCTCCTCGTGGTCGAAGTGACGGCAGACGTGCTCGATCAGCGCGTCCAGCGCGGCGCGCTGGAAGGCGTGGTCGCCGCGACGCGCCGGGTCGATCAGGCGCGCGAAGTCCTGCACCAGCGCCGCGTGCTCGCAGTCGATCTCCGGCACGCCGATGGACCACGCGTCCTTCCAGGCAAGCATCGTCGCGTCCGGCATTCCGGCTCCAATCCCATCGTTAGCGATGGAACCATCGTACCAGCACCGCCTCCATGCTGCGATGCAAAAAAGAAAGCCTCTTCCGGCGGACCGGAAGAGGCTTTCGTTGGCACGGCGAGGATCAGTCGCGCTTGACGGTGTCGGCGTTGAGCGCCGCCTGCGCCGCCGCCAGACGCGCGATCGGCACGCGGTAGGGCGAGCAGGAGACGTAGTCGAGCCCGACCGACTCGCAGAACGCGATGGAGGCCGGGTCGCCGCCGTGCTCGCCGCAGATGCCGAGCTTGATCTTCGCCCGGGTCTTGCGGCCGCGCTCGGCGGCGAGGCGGACCAGCTCGCCCACGCCCTCGGGGTCGAGGGTGGCGAACGGGTCGTGCTCCATGATGCCGGCGCGCTCGTAGTCGGGCAGGAAGCTGCCGGCGTCGTCGCGGCTGATGCCGTAGGTGGTCTGCGTCAGGTCGTTGGTGCCGAAGCTGAAGAACTCCGCCGTCTCGGCGATCTCACCGGCCAGCAGCGCCGCGCGCGGCAGCTCGATCATGGTGCCGACCATGTACTCGAAGGTCTGACCGGTGGCCGCCATGGTCTCCTTGGCGACGCGGTCGACCATGGCCTTCAGGATGTCCAGCTCCTTCTTGGTGCTGATGAGCGGGATCATGATCTCCGGCAGGACGGCCTGGCCCGACTTGGCGACCTCGGCCACCGCGCCGAAGATGGCGCGGGCCTGCATCTCGTAGATCTCCGGGAAGGCGATGCCGAGGCGGCAGCCGCGCAGGCCCAGCATCGGATTGGTCTCGTGCAGCTGCACCGAGCGCTGCTGGACGCGCAGCAGATCGGTGCCGGCGGCCTTGGCGACCTCGGCCATGTCGGCCTCGGTGGTCGGCAGGAACTCGTGCAGCGGCGGGTCGAGCAGGCGGATGGTGACCGGCAGGCCGGCCATGATCTCGAACAGCTCGATGAAGTCCTGCTTCTGGTACGGCTCCAGCTTGGCGAGCGCGGCGCGGCGGCCCTTCTCGCTGTCGGCCAGGATCATCTCGCGCACCGCCAGGATGCGCTGCGGGTCGAAGAACATGTGCTCGGTGCGCGACAGGCCGATGCCCTCGGCGCCGAACTTGCGCGCGGTGCGGGCGTCCAGCGGCGTCTCCGCGTTGGTGCGGACCTTCATGCGGCGGATCTCGTCGGCCCAGCCCATCAGCGTGGCGAAGTCGCCGCTCAGCTCCGGCTGGATCGTCGGGACGGCGCCCAGCATCACCTCGCCGGTCGAGCCGTCGATGGTGAGGATGTCGCCTTCCTTCACGACGATGTCGCGGACCGTGATGGTCCTGGTCTTGTAGTCGACGCGCAGCTCGCCGGCGCCCGACACGCAGGCGCGGCCCATGCCGCGGGCGACCACGGCGGCGTGGCTGGTCATGCCGCCGCGGGTGGTCAGGATGCCCTTGGCGGCGTGCATGCCATGGATGTCCTCGGGGCTGGTCTCGACGCGGCACAGGATGACCGCGTCACCGAGGCCGGCCTGGCTCTCCGCCTCGTCGGCGGTGAACACCACCTTGCCCGACGCGGCACCCGGCGAGGCCGGCAGGCCCTTGGCGATCACCTTGCGCTCCGCCTTCGGGTCGAGGGTCGGGTGCAGCAGCTGGTCGAGCGAGGCCGGGTCGATGCGCTTCACCGCCTCCTTCCGGTCGATCAGCCCTTCGCTGGCCATGTCCACGGCGATCTTCAGCGCGGCCGGCGCGGTGCGCTTGCCGTTGCGCGTCTGCAGCATGAACAGCTTGTTCTGCTGCACCGTGAACTCGATGTCCTGCATGTCGCGGTAGTGCTTTTCCAGCCGCAGGCGGACGTCGTTGAGCTGCCGGAAGACCTCCGGCATCACCTCTTCCATGGCCGGCAGATCGGAGTGGTTGGCCTGCTTGCCGGCGATGGTCAGGTGCTGCGGCGTGCGGATGCCGGCCACCACGTCCTCGCCCTGGGCGTTGACCAGGTACTCGCCGTAGAAGGCGTTCTCGCCGGTGGACGGGTTGCGGGTGAAGGCGACGCCGGTGGCGCAGTCCTGCCCCATGTTGCCGAACACCATGGACTGCACGTTCACCGCCGTGCCCCAGTCGGCCGGGATGTCGTGCAGCTTGCGGTAGGTGATGGCGCGGGCGTTCATCCACGAGCCGAACACCGCGCCGATGGCGCCCCACAGCTGCTCCTGCGGGTCCTGCGGGAAGGGCCGGCCCAGCTCGCGCTCGACCATCGCCTTGTAGTCGGCGATCACCGCCTCCCAGTCGTCGGCGGTCAGGTCGGTGTCGAAGGCCTTGTTGCGGTCGCGCTTGTGGCTGTCGAGGATGTCCTCGAAGTGGTGGTGGTCAACGTCCAGCACCACGTTGCCGTACATCTGGATGAAGCGGCGGTAGCTGTCGAAGGCGAAGCGCGCGTCGCCCGAGCGCTTGACCAGCCCCTGCACCGTGACGTCGTTGAGGCCGAGGTTGAGAACCGTGTCCATCATGCCCGGCATCGAGGCGCGCGCACCCGAGCGCACCGAGACCAGCAGCGGGTTGACGGCGTCGCCGAACGTGGCGCCCATGGCCTGCTCGACCGCGGCCAACGCGGCGGCGACCTGATCCTTCAGCTCGCCCGGATAGGCGCGGCCGTTGGCATAGAAATAGGTGCAGAGCTCGGTGGTGATCGTGAAGCCCGGCGGCACCGGCAGGCCGAGATTGGCCATCTCGGCCAGATTGGCGCCCTTGCCGCCGAGCAGATTCTTCATGTCCGCACGGCCTTCGGTCTTCCCCGCACCGAAGCTGTAGACCCACTGATTCACGCCTTGGCTCGCCATGGCTGGTTCCATCCCCTGGGTTGTCGTCTGCCCGCCGGCACCTGCGTGCAGGCGGACTGGTAGCACCGCTTACGCTCCCTTCTAGTCTGCCGCGGATGCGGAACACAAGGCCAACCGGAGGGCCGCGCCGTATGGGCGGTGCGCGCACGGCTCATGAACCACTTAGGGGAAGGATCCCCGCTTGACCCTCCGCCGCTAGCCCAGCATCCTGCGGCCATGCTGTCGTTCTCGAAACTCCTTCTCCTCGCGCTGGTGATCGGCGCCGTGTGGTTCGGCTGGCGCTGGTTCCAGCGCGTGGACGCCGTGCGCCGCGCGCAGCTGCGCCGCCAGGCCGCGCCGCAGCCGGCTCCCCGCCCCGACTCGCCCGCCGCATCCGCCGGCCCCACCCGCACGGCGGACGCCGAGGACATGGAGAAGTGTCCGGAGTGCGGGGCCTGGGTGGCGCCGCGCTCCGCCACCTCGTGCGGGCGGGCCGGATGCCCGTACGGGCGCTGAGGAGTAAGCCCGGTCGCGGCTTGATTTGCCGGAGTCGCCCGCGTATCGTGCCCGGCGCTTTCAACCGACCTGCAAGTGACCGCCCATGGCGTCCTCAAAGAGCCTGTCGTTCCAGGCCCTCATCCTGAAGCTTCACCAGTTCTGGTCCGAACAGGGCTGCGTGATCCTCCAGCCCTACGACATGGAAGTCGGGGCCGGCACCTTCCACCCGGCCACGACGCTGCGGGCGCTCGGTCCGCAGCCGTGGAAGGCGGCCTACGTGCAGCCCTCCCGCCGCCCCAAGGACGGCCGCTACGGCGAGAACCCGAACCGCCTGCAGCACTATTACCAGTACCAGGTGATCCTCAAGCCCTCGCCGGCCAACGCGCAGGAGCTGTACCTGAAGAGCCTGGAGGTGCTGGGCATCGACCCCAAACTGCACGACATCCGCTTCGTCGAGGACGACTGGGAGAGCCCGACGCTGGGCGCCTGGGGCCTGGGCTGGGAGGTGTGGTGCGACGGCATGGAGGTCACGCAGTACACCTACTTCCAGCAGGTCGGCGGCATCGAGTGCGATCCGGTGGCGGTCGAGCTGACCTACGGCCTGGAGCGCCTCGCCATGTACGTGCAGGGCGTGGAGAACGTCTACGACCTCGACTTCAACGGCGAGGGCGTGAAGTACGGCGACGTCTTCAAGCGCGCCGAGATCGAGTACTCCGCCCACAATTTCGAGCACGCCAACACCGACATGCTGCTCCAGCACTTCAAGGACGCCGAGGCCGAGTGCCAGGCGCTGGTCGGCAAGGGCGTGGCGCTGCCCGCCTACGACCAGTGCATCAAGGCGTCGCACCTGTTCAACCTGCTGGACGCGCGCGGCGTGATCTCCGTCGTCGAGCGCGCCGCCTACATCGGCCGCGTGCGCGCGCTGGCGAAAGCCTGCTGCGAGGCGTGGATCGCCGGGGGGGCCAAGTAAATGCCCGAGTTGCTGATCGAGTTCTTCTCCGAGGAAATCCCCGCCCGCATGCAGGCGCGCGCGGCGGACGACCTCAAGCGCCTCGTCACCGACCGCCTGACCGCGTCGGGCCTGACCTTCACGAAGGCTGAGGCTCACTCGACGCCGCGCCGGCTGGCGCTGGTGGTTGACGGGCTGCCGGAGCGCACCGCCGACGTCAAGGAAGAGAAGAAGGGCCCGCGCGTCGGCTCGCCCGAGCAGGCGGTGCAGGGCTTCCTGAAGTCCGCCGGGCTGACCAGCCTCGACCAGTGCGAACAGCGCGACACCGGCAAGGGCGTGTTCTACTTCGCCGTCGCCGAGAAGAAGGGCCGCGACACGGCGGAAGTGCTGGCCGAGATCATCCCCGCGGTGATGGCCGAACTGCCCTGGCCGAAGTCCATGCGCTGGTCGAGCGGCGACGTGCGCTGGGTGCGCCCGCTGCATTCCATCGTCGCGGTGTTCGGCGGCAGGACGCTGGCCGGGTCGTTCAACCTGGGTGAGCGCCAGGGCTCGCTGGCCTTCGGCAACACCACCCGCGGCCACCGCTTCCTGTCGCCGGAGCCGTTCGCCGTCGAGAGCTTCGCCGACTACAAGCAGAAGCTCCGTGCCGCCCACGTCGTCCTCGACCGCGAGGAGCGCAAGGCGAAGGTCAAGGCCGACGCCGAGGCTCTCGCCGCGTCGCAGGGCCTGACCCTGTCGCCCGACGACGGGCTGCTGGAGGAGGTCGCCGGCCTCGTCGAGTGGCCGGTGATGCTGATGGGCAGCATCGACGAGGCGTTCATGGACGTGCCGGCGGAGGTGTTGATCACCTCCATGCGCACGCACCAGAAGTACTTCGCGGTGCTCGACAAGGCCGGCAAGATGGCGCCGCGCTTCATCGTCGCCGCCAACATGGTGACGGCGGACGGCGGCAAGGCCGTGGTCGCCGGCAACGAGCGCGTGCTGCGCGCCCGCCTGTCCGACGCCAAGTTCTTCTGGGACCAGGACCGCAGGACGAAGCTCGAGGAGCGCGTCCCCAAGCTCGCCAACATCACCTTCCACGCCAAGCTCGGCACGGTGTCCGAGAAGGTGAACCGGGTGCAGGTTCTGGCGGCCGAGATCGCCCGCGCCATCGGCGCGGATGCCGACGCCGCCACGCGCGCCGCCTTCCTCGCCAAGGCAGATCTGGTCACCGAGGTGGTCGGCGAGTTCCCCGAGGTCCAGGGCATCATGGGCCGCTACTACGCGCTCGGCGAAGGCGAGAGCGCCGCGGTGGCCGAGGCCATCGCCGAACACTACAAGCCGCTCGGCCCCACCGATTCCTGCCCGACGGCGCCGGTGTCGGTGGCGGTGGCGCTGGCCGACAAGCTGGACACGCTGGTCGGCTTCTTCGCCATCGACGAAAAGCCCACCGGTTCCAAGGACCCGTACGCCCTGCGCCGCGCCGCGCTGGGCATCATCCGGCTGGTGCTGGAGAACGGGCTGCGCCTGAACCTCGCCCAGGTGTTCCAGGCGGCACACGGCCTGTACCGGGTCGGCGGCTTCGCCGCGGCGGACGCGGTGGCGGGCGACCTGCTGGCCTTCTTCGCCGACCGCCTGAAGGTGGTGCTGCGCGACCAGGGCGTGCGGCACGATCTGGTGGACGCCGTGTTTTCGCTGGGCGGCGAGGACGACCTCGTCCGCCTGCTGGCACGGGTGAAGGCGTTGCAGGAGTTCGTCGGCTCCGAGGACGGTGCCAACCTGCTGACGGCCTACAAGCGCGCCTCGAACATCGTGCGCATCGAGGAGAAGAAGGACGGCAAGGCCTACGACCAGCCGGTCGATGCCACGTTGCTGACGCTCACCGAGGAGAAGGACCTCTACGGCGCCCTCACCGACGCCGCCCAGACGGCCAAGCCGCTGCTGGACAAGGAGGACTTCACCGGCACCATGGGCGTGCTGGCCCGCCTGCGCGGCCCGGTGGACGCTTTCTTCGACAAGGTGACGGTGAACGCCGAGCAGGCCGACCTGCGCGCCAACCGCCTGCGGCTGCTCAGCCAGATCCGTGCGACGCTGAACGCGGTGGCGGACTTCTCGCGGATCGAGGGGTAAGCGACGAAGGGCGCGCCGGCATCCCCGGCGCGCCCCGGAATACTGGAAAATGCTGCCGAAAGGCCGCGTTCAGCGCTCAACCACCTTCCAACCCGTCATCCCCGCGAAGGCGGGGATCCATGCTTTCCACAGCCCCTTGCTTTGGGACTTATGGATCCCCGCCTTCGCGGGGATGACGGTCAGATGAACCTCGGCGCCGCGGGCCAAATGCCCCAAGGTTACGCCTCCTCGCCACCTTCCGGCTCGGCCGTTGGCGCCGGTGCGCGGTGCGCCGCCTCCAGCTGCGCGCCGAGGCCGCGGGCGGAATCCAGGATCACCTTGATCAGCTTGGTGAGGATCGGGTCGGCCTTGCGCAGCGCCTCGCGCACGTGGTCGCCCTGGATCTGCACCAGCACCGTGTCCTCCAGCGCCGAGGCGCTGGCCATGCGCGGCTTGCCGTCGAAGATCGCCATCTCGCCGAAGACGCCGCCCTGCGGGACGATGCCCAACTGCACCCGGTCGTCGGGCTGGCCGCGCCAGATCTGCACCCGGCCGCTCTGCACCAGGAACATGACGTTGCCGGGCTCGCCCTCGCGGAAGATCACGTGGTCCTTGTGGACGACGCGGCGGCTCAACACCTGGGGCTGACTCATCCCCTGCCCTCCTAAAGTCCGTAGCGCGCCCACAGCGCGCGTTCCTCCACGGCGCCCAGCGCCGCGTCCGCCAATTCCGCCGCCCAGGGGCTGGAGAACCGGCTGCGCACCGGCAGGCGGCGCCACCACGGCCGGGGCTCGTGCACCACGGCGAAACGCACCTTCTCGCCGAAGCGCGCCCGCAGGACGCCGCGCGCGTCGCCGATGCCGTCGATCAGGCCGTAGCCCAGCGCCCGCCGGCCGGTCCAGAAGGCGCCGGTGAACAGCTCCTCGTCCGGCCCGGCCAGGCGGGCGCCGCGCCGCGCGCGGACCATCGCCTTGAAGCTTTCGTGCACCTCGGCCTGGATGGCCTTGAGGTGGGCAACGCCGTCCTCGCGCTCCGGCGCGAAGGGGTCGAGCAGCACCTTCTTGTCGCCCGACGTGTAGACGCGCCGCTCGATGCCGTGCCGCTCGATGAAGTCATGCAAGCCGAAGCCGGCCGACACCACGCCGATCGAGCCGACGATCGAGCTCTCGTCGGCGAAGATCTCGTCCGCCGCGCAGGCCAGCCAGTAGCCGCCGGACGCCGCCACGTCCTCGCAGAAGGCCAGCACCGGCACCGTCTTCTCCTCGGCGAGGTCGCGGATGCGCTTGGCGATCAGCGCCGACTGCACCGGCGAACCGCCGGGCGAGTTGACCAGCAGCGCCACCGCCGCCTGCCCCTTGCGGGCGAAGGCGCGCTCCAGCAGCGGCGCCAGGGTTTCCAGGGACAGGCCGGGACGCAGCGGGCTGGCCGCCCCGATGGCGCCGGACAGGCGCACGACGGACACCACCGGCCCGCGCTCGCGCCACGGGCCGAAGGGGAGTTTGGAGAGGAGGGATCGGATCATCGCCGAAAGAGATGGGTGCGCCCGCGCGTTCATCAAAGGCTCAGCGCCGCGCCGTCGCGCAGCACCGCCTCCGCCGCCGCGGTGAAACGGCCGTCCGCCTCGTGCAGCACCAGCCCGGCCGCCAGCGTGGCCGGCCCCTTGCCGCCGCGCTGCGCGCTCACCAGCACGCGCTTCGCCGCCTCCCCCGCCTTCGGCCACAGCGGGAACAGCACGGTCGAGCCGAAGCGGCCGGGCAGCAGCGCCAAAATCTCGTCCAGCCGGTCGGCACGATGCACCAGCGTCAGCCAGCCGCGCATCTTCAGCATGGTCGCGGCAAAGGCGATCCAGTGCGCCAGCGTCGCCTCCCCCTCCACGTTGGCGGCGGCCTTCCAGGGGTCGGGCGGCAGCGTGGCAGCGTCGGCTCTCAGGTAGGGCGGGTTCATCATCACCCGGTCGAAGGATCCCGGCGCCACCATCAGCGGCGGGTTCAACAGGTCGCCGACCACCACCCAGGCGCGGGCCTGCACCCCATTCAGCTCGATGTTGTGGCTGGCGTAGGCGGCGACCTCCGGGTGCTTCTCCAGCCCGACGATGCGGCAGGCCGGGGCGCGCACGGCGAGGCAGAGCGACGCCGCCCCGGTGCCGGCACCGACGTCGAGCACGCGGTCCCCCGGCTCGGCCGCCGTGGCGGCGGCGAGCAGCACGGGGTCGATGGCGGCGCGGTAGCCCTCGGGCGGCTGCGCGATGCGCACGCGCCCCCCGAGCAGGCTGTCCGGCAGGCTGTCCTCACCGTCCGTCACGGCGCGCCTCTTTCCGTCCCTTGGACGAGTGACAAAGACTGGAACTCGGTGGTACGCAGGCGGTTCTGCATGGCGCTCCGGGTGCTGTGGGCAAGCGGACTTGACCGAACAGGGTATGCCGTTATGCTCGCTGCCGGGAATCGCCACGTCAATCACGATTGGAGCCGGCCTTGGCGGTCGTCACGAACCTCGATCCGAAACGGCGCAAGTCCACCCCGCTGGACGAGCTGACCAGCCTGGTCTCCCAGGACCTGGACTCCGTCAACGAGCTGATCCTGGCGAACATGCATTCGTCGGTGGAGATGATCCCGCAGCTGGCGGGCTACATCATCGCCGCCGGCGGCAAGCGCCTGCGCCCGGTGCTGACGCTGGCCGCCGCGCAGCTGTGCGGCTACCGGGGCGAGAACCACAAGATGCTGGCCGCCGTGGTGGAGTTCATCCACACCGCCACGCTGCTGCACGACGACGTGGTGGACGAGAGCGACCTGCGCCGCGGCCTCGCCTCGGCCAACGCGGTGTTCGGCAACAAGGCCAGCGTGCTGGTCGGCGACTTCCTGTTCTCCCGCGCCTTCGAGCTGATGGTCGGGGTCGGCTCGCTGGACGTGCTGCGCATCCTGTCCAAGGCGTCGGCGGTGATCGCCGAGGGCGAGGTGTTGCAGTTGCAAACCTCCAACGACACCGAGACCAGCGAGCAGGCCTACCTCGAGGTCATCAAGGCCAAGACGGCGGAGCTGTTCGCCGCCGCCTGCCGCGTCGGCGCGGTGGTCGCCGCCCGCCCGCAGGCGGAGGAGATGGCGCTCTACGACTACGGCATGAACCTCGGCATCGCCTTCCAGCTGGTGGACGACGTGCTCGACTACTCGGCCAAGCAGGCGAAGCTGGGCAAGACGGTCGGCGACGATTTCCGCGAGGGCAAGATCACCCTGCCCATCGTGCTCGCCTTCCGCCGCGGCAACGACGAGGAGCGCGCCTTCTGGCGCCGCACCATGGAGGAGCTGGACCAGCAGGACGGCGACCTGGAGCGCGCGCAGCAGCTGATGGTCAGGCACAACGCGCTGAAGGACACCGTGGAGCGCGCCCGCCACTACGGCGCCATCGCCCGCGACGCGCTCGGCCTGTTCCCGGACAGCGCCGTAAAGCGCGCCCTGCTGGACGTGATCGATTTCGTGATCGACCGCGATTATTGAGCTTGCAGGGCGGGATCGGAGCCGTTATATACCCGCTCCACCGGCGGCGACGCCGGTCAGACGGAGAGTAGCTCAGCCTGGTAGAGCACTGCTTTCGGGAGGCAGGGGCCGGAGGTTCGAATCCTCTCTCTCCGACCATACGAAGGGGCCGACGCAGCGATGCGCCGGCCCTTTTCGCGTTTGCGGAACTCCCGCGCCCGTGCCGCCGTTCGCGTGGGCATGGCACGCCGCATCGAGGACTACGCGCTCATCGGCAACACGCACACCGCGGCGCTGGTCGGGCGCGACGGCGCGGTGGACTGGCTGTGCCTGCCGCGGTTCGATTCGGAGGCCTGCTTCGCCGCCTTGCTGGGCGCTGCCGAGAACGGCCGCTGGCGCATCGCGCCGGATGGCGAGGTCAAGGCGGTCCGCCGCCGCTACCTCCCCGGCACGCTGGTGCTGGAGACCGAGTTCGAGACCGCCGGGGGCACCGTCGCCCTCATCGACTTCATGCCGCCGCAGATGGACCGCGACGAGGACCGCGCCGACCTCGTGCGAATCGTCGAGGGGCGGCGGGGGCGCGTCGACCTCTCCATGGACTTGGTGCTGCGCTTCGGCTACGGCGCCGTCGTGCCGTGGGTCCGCCGCTGCGACGACGGGCTGAGCGCCATCGCCGGCCCGGACGCCGTCGCGCTCCGCACCCCGGTGCCGCTGCGCGGTGAGGACTTCCACACCCGCGCCGCCTTCACCGTCGCCGCCGGCGAGCGGACGCCGTTCACGCTGATCTGGCATCGCTCCCACCTGCCCGCAGCGCCGGCCGAGGATCCGGACGCCCTGCTGGCCGAGACCGAGGCGTGGTGGCGGGCCTGGAGCGGCCGGTGCCGCACCGCCGGGCCGTGGCGCGAGGCGGTGGAGCGCTCGCTGATCACGCTGAAGGGGCTGACCTACGGCCCGACCGGCGGCATCGCCGCGGCGGCCACCACCTCGCTGCCGGAGAAGATCGGCGGCGAGCGGAACTGGGACTACCGCTTCTGCTGGCTGCGCGATTCGGCGTTCACGCTCTACGCCCTGCTCACCGCCGGCTACCGCGAGGAGGCGGAGGCGTGGCGGCACTGGCTGGTGCGCGCGGTGGCCGGCATGCCCGCGCAGCTGCAGATCATGTACGGCCTGGCCGGCGAGCGGCGGCTGGACGAATGGGAGGTGCCCTGGCTGGCCGGGTTCGAGGGCAGCCGGCCGGTGCGCATCGGCAACGGCGCGCACGGGCAGTGCCAGCTCGACGTCTACGGCGAGGTGCTGGACACCCTGCACATCGCCCGGCGCAACGGCCTCGCCCGCGACGACGACAGCTGGCGCGTCCAGCGCGCGCTGCTCAAGCACCTGGAGACGGTCTGGCACGCCGCCGACCACGGCCTGTGGGAGGTGCGCGGCCCGGCGCGCCAGTTCACCCACTCCAAGGTGATGGCCTGGGTCGCCTTCGACCGCGCGGTGCAGGCCGTCGAGCAGTCCGGCGTGGAGGGACCGGTGGAGCGCTGGCGTGAGCTGGCGCGGCGCATCCACGCCGAGGTCTGCGAGAAGGGCTTCGACGCCAAGCGCAACAGCTTCGTCCAGTACTACGGCGCCAAGCACACCGACGCGGCGCTGCTGCTGATCCCGCAGGTGGGCTTCCTGCCGCCCGAGGACCCGCGCGTCGTCGGCACCATCGAAGCGGTCGAGCGCGAGCTGTCGGTGGACGGCGGATTGCTGCAACGCTACCCGACCGAGCCGGAGGTGGACGGCCTGCCGCCCGGCGAGGGCTGCTTCCTGGCCTGCGCCTTCTGGCTGGTCGATGCCAAGGTGATGCTGGGCCGCCACGAGGAGGCGCGGGAGCTGTTCGAGCGCCTGCTGGAGCTGCGCAACGACGTCGGCCTGCTGGCCGAGGAATACGACCCGGTGGCGCGCCGCCAGCTCGGCAACGTGCCGCAGGCGTTCTCGCACGTGGCGCTGGTCAACTCCGCCCACAACCTCGCCCGCATCGCCGGCCCCGCCCGCAAGCGCGCCCAGGCGCCCGGCGGGCACGAGGCGCAGCGCTCGGGGGACTGAGCGGCCAGGGCACCGAAACCCGCCTGCGCCGTTGACAGAATCGAGCCCCAGCCGCCGGAGATCGCCCGATGCCTACCCCCTCCCCCGTCGTCGTCATCACCGGCGCCTCGGCCGGCGTCGGCCGCGCCACCGCGCACGCCTTCGCCCGCCGGGGAGCCCGCATCGGCCTGCTGGCCCGCGACGGCGAGGCGCTGCACGCCACCGAGCGCGAGGTCGAGCGGCTGGGCGGCGAGGCCGTCGCGCTGCCGGCCGACGTGTCGGACTTCGAGGCGGTGGACGTCGCCGCCGAGGCGGTGGAGGAGACGCTCGGCCCCATCGACGTGTGGGTCAACAACGCCATGACCACCGTCTTCTCGCCGGTCCGCGCGCTGGAGCCGCACGAGCTGCACCGGGTGACGCAGGTCTGCTACTTCGGCTGCGTGCACGGCACCATGGCGGCGCTGCGCCGCATGCTGCCGCGCGACCGCGGCACCATCGTGCAGGTCGGCTCGGCGCTGGCGTTCCGCGGCATCCCCTTGCAGGCCGCCTACTGCGGCGCCAAGCACGCCATCGTCGGCTTCACCGACTCGCTGCGGGCCGAGCTGATCCACGACGGCAGCAACGTCCGCCTCACCGCCGTGCACCTGCCGGCGATGAACACCCCGCAGTTCGACTGGGCGCGGGTGCGCTTCGCCCGCCGGCCGCAGCCGGTCGGCGCCATCATGCAGCCGGAGCGCGCCGCCGTGGCCATCCTGCACGCCGCCGTGCACGCCCCGCGCGACCTGTGGGTCGGCGGCTCGACGGTGCAGACGATCCTCGGCCAGATGGTGGCGCCCGGCCTGATGGACCGCGCCGCCGCCCGCATGGCGTACGAGCAGCAGTTCCGCCCCGAGCCGCTGCCGGCGGGCTACCGCGACAACCTGTACGAGCCGGTGCACGCCCCGCACGCGACGCACGGCGCCTTCGACGCCGAGGCCAGCCCGCGCGCCCTGGTGCTGCGCGAGGCGACGGTGCGCGGGCTGGCGGCGGCCGGCGGGCTGATGCTGGCAGCCGGGCTGGCCTGGGGCGTGGCGGCGCTGGCGCGGCGCACCGCCTGAGAGCTAGGATGCGGCCATGCCCAAGGATCTGCCCGACAGCGTGGCCGACGGCGCCACCAGGGACGCCGAGCGCGTCTACCGCTGCGCCGCCTGCGCGCACGAGGTGACCCGCGGGCGCTGGGAGATGGCGGTGGACGGCGCGCACGAGCGGGCGTTCTTCAACCCGGCCGGCCGGGTCTTTCGCGTGCTGTGCTTCAAGGAGGCGCCGGGGGCGGCCGGCGTCGGGCCGGCCACGACGGAGTTCACGTGGTTCCGCGGCTTCGCGTGGCGCTTCGCCGTGTGCCGGGGCTGCGGCGCGCATCTGGGCTGGCGCTATGAAGGCGACAGCGCCGTGTTCTTCGGGTTGATCAAGCCGGCGCTGGCGGCCGGGTCCGACTAAAGCGCGGGGCCATCTTCGACCCCGCCCTTTACAGTCCAGCGCACGTCCGTCAGCGGATGGACAGTCCCGAGAGACGGGGAGGCAGCGGCTGCGGGTTCAGGCTCCGGCTGTCGCCAAGCCCGCCAAGCCAGCGGGGAGGCAGCGGCTGGGGGTTGAGGCTCTGTCGGACACCCGGTTTGCCGCCGACCACGATGATGGACGACTTGCCCCCCAGGGTGTCCGCGGCTTCGGCGGTCCCGGCCAGCGCCGCGACCGAGGAGAGGAGGAGCGCGGCAAAAGCGAAGCGTTTCATGACAAGACCTTTCTGCGGGTTTCTGCGATCCGGTCGCCCGACCGGCTCTGCCGCCGGACCCTGCGCGATTCCGGCCCCGCGACTGTGAGCTGCGCCACACGCGGCCTTTTGCGGCCAACTGTGGGCCGCTTCACAGAGGCGCACAGACCGACCGGGCATGGTGCGGCCACCGAGACCGGCAAGGTCCTCCCTCACAGACAAACGCAGAAAGGCATCCTCATGAAGCGCTTCGCCCTCCTCGCCGCCACCGCCGTCATCGCCGCCGCCTCCTTCGGCGCCGGGCCGTCCCACGCCGCCAACACGCTTGGAAAGCGGCACCAGACGAGCCCATCGATCACCTCGGACTCCAGCCCGATGACCCTCTTCAACAACCGCGGCCCGTACACCAGCCGCGCGGTGACCACCCCGCGCACCTCGGGCGGCCTGCAGACGACGCCGTCGGGCACACCGTGCAAGGAGACCTACCAGCCCGGCCCGAACGGCACCCTGGGCGGCTACACCAACCCCTGCACCGGCGCCTATCGCCCGGCGGTGAACTGATCATCGGATCCGCAACGAAGAAAAACGGCGTCCCGGCCTCGGGACGCCGTTTCTTTCGTTGGCGCCTTTGCGGACACGCCCGGACATGCGAACGGCCCGCCGGGGTGCAGCCGGCGGGCCGTCGGATCGGCTCGGGCGCCGAAAAACTTACTTGGTGCGGATCACCGGGGTGAGCTGGTCGCCCCAGTTGCCCGTCTCGTTGTGGTAGCGGGCGGTGCGCATCAGCTCGACCGTGATGCCGGCCTCGACGCACTTGACGACCGCCTCGTTCAGGCGGTGCAGGCTGTTGGCGACGATGCGGACGGCGCTCTCCTGCTCGGCGGTCAGCTCGCTGCGGTCGTCCGGAGCGTCCTGGAAGCCCTTGGTAGGCATGCGGCTTATCCTTCCCCTATGTTTCTGGCGGCGCTGGGCCCGGTATGCCGCGCCGCAGCGCGGCCGGCCTTCCCTCAAACCTTTAACACAACCGACGTCCGGAACAAGGGGCGGAGTGGCACACCCGCACTGCGCATATGGGCTTTGCGCGATGGGCGGTCCCGCCTTACCTTGCGCGCACCGCAACGGAGGAAACACATGTCCGACACGCACCGCGTCGCGTTCCTGGGCCTGGGGGTCATGGGCTTCCCGATGGCCGGTCATCTGGCGAAGGCCGGCCACGCCGTCACCGTCTACAACCGCACCCCCGCCAAGGCCGAGGCCTGGGTCGCCACGCACGGCGGCGCCCGCGCCGGCACGCCCGCCGAGGCGGCGAAGGGCGCCGACTTCGTCTTTATGTGCGTGGGCAACGACGACGACGTCCGGCAGGTCGCCGGCGAGGCGATGCAGGGCATGACGCCGGGCGCGGTGCTGGCGGACCACACCACCGCCTCGGCCGGCGTGGCGCGCGAGATGGCGGCGTTGGCTGCTGCACGGGGCCTGGCCTTCCTCGACGCGCCGGTGTCCGGCGGGCAGGCCGGCGCGGAGAACGGCGTGCTGACCATCATGGTCGGCGGCGACGCCACGGCCTTCGGGCGCGCCAAGCCGGTGATGGACGCCTACGGCCGCTCGGTCGTGCTGATGGGCGAGTCCGGTGCCGGGCAGCTGACCAAGATGGTCAACCAGATCTGCATCGCCGGGCTGCTGCAGGGCCTGTCGGAGGCGCTGGCCTTCGCGCAGAAGGCCGGGCTCGACGCCGGCAAGGCGGTCGACGTGATCTCCAAGGGCGCCGCGCAGTCCTGGCAGATGGACAACCGCGCCAGGACCATGCTGGACGGCACGTTCGACTTCGGCTTCGCCGTGGACTGGATGCGCAAGGACCTGGGCATCGTGCTGGGCGAGGCGCGCAGCAACGGCGCCACCGTGCCGGTGACGGCGCTGGTCGACCAGTTCTACGCCGACGTCCAGGCCATGGGCGGCGGGCGCTGGGACACGTCGAGCCTGATCAAGCGGCTGGTGACGTAATCGCCAGTCCCTCCCCCAGCCCCGCTGGGGGAGGTTAGGTGGGGGCAGCGGCCATCGAGGCAGGCCGTAGCCCCCACCCTCCCCACTTCGTGGGTCCCCTCCCTCCCCCGCCGGAGGCGAGGGAGGGCGGATTAAACCCGCACCACCTTGCCCGGGTTCAGGATGTTCAGCGGGTCGAGCGCCGTCTTGACGTCGCCCATGACGCAGTAGGCCTCGCCCGCCTCCTGCTCCAGAAAGGCCATCTTGCCGTAGCCGATGCCGTGCTCGCCGGTGCAGGTGCCGCCCATGCGCAGCGCCCGCTCGACGAGGCGGTCGTTGAGGCGGGTGGCCTCGGCCATGTCCTCGGGCCTGTCGGGATCGACCAGGAAGACGAGGTGGAAGTTGCCATCGCCGACATGGCCGACGACCGGCGACACCAAGAACGAGGCCGCGAGGTCCTCCTTGGTCTCCAGGATGGCGTCGGCGAGGCGCGAGATCGGCACGCACACGTCGGTCGGCCAGCCCTTGGCTCCCGGCCGCAGGCCGAGCGCCGCGTAGTAGGCGTCGTGCCGCGCCTGCCACAGCTTGGAGCGGTCCTCCGGACGCGTCGCCCATGCGAAGTCGGGGCCGCCGTTCTCCTTGGCGATGGCGCCCACCATCTCCGCCTGCTCCTCGACGCCGCGGGTGGTGCCGTGGAACTCGAAGAACAGCGTCGGCTTCACCGCCATGTCGAACTTCGAATAGCGGTTGATCGCCTCCATCTGCAGCTCGTCGAGGAACTCGACGCGGGCCACCGGGATGCCGGACTGGATGGTGGCGATCACCGTGTCCACGGCGCCGCGCACGCTCTCGAACGGGCAGACGGCGGCGGAGATCGCCTCGGGGATGCCGTAGAGGCGCAGCGTCACCTCGGTGATGATGCCGAGCGTGCCCTCCGAGCCGACGAACAGCCGCGTCAGATCGTAGCCGGCGGCCGACTTGCGCGCCCGCCCGCCGGTCCGGATGATCCGCCCGTCGGCCAGCACCACGGTGAGGCCCAGCACGTTCTCGCGCATGGTGCCGTAGCGCACGGCGTTGGTGCCGCTCGCCCGCGTCGCCGTCATGCCGCCCAGCGAGGCGTCGGCGCCGGGGTCGATGGGGAAGAACAGGCCGGTGTCGCGCAAGTGCTCGTTCAGCTGCTTGCGGGTCACGCCGGCCTGGACGGTGACGTCCAGATCCTCGGGGGAGACGCGCAGGATCTCCTTCATGCCCGACACATCGATGGTGACGCCGCCCTTCAGCGCCGCCACGCCGCCCTCCAGCGAGGTGCCGGTGCCGAAGGGGATGATCGGCAGGCGGTGCCTGGCGCACACCTTGACGATGGCGCTGACCTCCTCGGTCGAGGTGGCGAAGGCCACCGCGTCGGGCGGCATGACCGGGTGGTAGGATTCATCCTTGCCGTGGTGCTCGCGCACCGGGCCGGAGGTGCTCAGCCGGTCGCCCAGCAGCGCGCGCAGCTCGGCCAGCGCCTCTTCGTTCGGGGCGACGCGCGGGGCGGTGACGACGGCCATGGGACTTCCCTCCACTTTT
This sequence comes from Azospirillum sp. TSO22-1, assembly GCF_003116015.1. Classification (GTDB taxonomy): domain Bacteria; phylum Pseudomonadota; class Alphaproteobacteria; order Azospirillales; family Azospirillaceae; genus Azospirillum. The sequence continues at coordinate 55,507 of NZ_LGQZ01000028.1, read as the reverse complement.
CTTCGGCGTTGCTTGGTAGGACCAGCAAGCTAAGGCCCACGGCGGGGGGCTGGCAAGCGGGACGCGCGCGGGGCTGCCTTCCGCCGGTGAAACGCTATGAAACACCATGAAACGCTGCGCGGAGGTGTGTTTCATCCGGTGCACCGGGGCGCGGCGTCGCGCGGATTTTAATCCTATCAAATCATGCCACAGAGCGCAAGCGCGGCCGAGCAGATCGGAAACATGGCCGACTCCCCGGCGCTCCGGCGCGGGTCTATGTTGCTGGGCATGGATACGGCCTGCCCTCCGCGCAACTGGGTCGATGTGACCCGCGACGCCGCGACCGGCGTGGAGACGATCCGCGCCCACTTCTCCGGCCACGCCTACGACCCGCATTACCACGAAGAGGCGCTGGTCGGGGTCACCGAGCAGGGCTTGCAGGAGTTCTCCTGCCGGCGCCGCCTGCACCGCAGCACGCCGGGGCGCGTCATCCTGATCGAGCCCGGCGAGGTGCACGACGGCCACGCTCCGGCGGCCGAGGGCTTCACCTACGTGATGCTCTACCTGCCGACCGGCTGGCTGGCGGAGACGCGCCGGTTGGTCGCGGCCGATGACCGTGGGACGGGGGATGTCGGCTTCCCGGCGACGCTGGCCGACGACGCCCGGCTGGCCGACGCCATCGGGCGCGCCTTCGCCGTGCTGCGCGCGCCGGAGATGCCGCGCCTCGCCCGCGACGCCGCGCTGGACGCCATGGTCGCGGCGCTGGAACCGCAGCTGGCGGACGGCCGGCCGGCCGGGGCCGGGGCGCAACGGGCGCCGAAGGCGGCGCGGCGGGCGCGCGAGATGCTGCACGCGCTGATGGCCGAGGATCCGGGCCTGGACGCGCTGGCCGGGGCGTGCGGGGCGGCCGACCGCTTCCAGCTCGCCCGCGCGTTCCGCACCGTCTACGGGCTGCCGCCGCACGCCTATCTGGTGCAGCTGCGCCTGACCGCGGCGCGGCGCCTGCTGTCCGGCGGCGAGGCGCCGGCGTCCGTGGCCGCCGCCGTGGGCTTCGCCGACCAGAGCCACCTGGGGCGCTGGTTCCGCCGCGCCTACGGCCTCACCCCGGCCGCCTACCGCCGACTGTGCACGAACGTTCCAGACCGGGGTGACGCCGCCGCGCCATGATGGCGGCGTTCCTCAACCGGCAGGGCTGCGAGCGACGATGTTCACCACCAAGATCGCGCTGATCGTGCGCGAGGATCTGGCCGTCTGGCAGAAGCTGAACGTGACCGCCTTCCTGGCGAGCGGCATCGCCGTCTCCGCCCCCGACGCCATCGGCGAGTCCTACGAGGACGCCGCCGGCCGGCGCTACGCCCGGATGCTCGGCCAGCCGGTGCTGATCTTCGCCGCGGACCGCGCGCAGTTGCAGGCGGCGCACCGCGGCGCCCTGGAGCGTGACCTGACGGTGGCAGCCTATGTGGCGGCGATGTTCGCCACCGGCCACGACGCCGCCAACCGCGCGGTCTTCCGCGAGGCCGACCCGGCCGACATGGACCTCGTCGGGCTGGCGGTGCGCGGCGACCGCAAGGCGGTGGACAAGGTGGTCAAGGGGCTGGCGCTGCACCGATGAGGGGGGGGCGCCTACGCCGCCCCGTACCCTCCCCCGCCCGGCGTCTCGATGACGAAGACGTCGCCCGCCTCCATCAGCGCCTTGTCGGTGGGGCCGAGTTCCTCGATCCGGTGGTCGGTGCGCTGCACCCAGGTGCGGCCGGGCTTGGCCGGCTCGCCGCCCTTCAGGCCGAAGGGCGGGATGCGGCGGCGGTTGGAGAGGATGGCGGCGGTCATCGGCTCCAGGAAGCGCACCTTGCGCACCACGCCGTCGCCGCCGCGCCACTTGCCGGCACCGCCGGAGCCGGGGCGGATGCGGAAGCTCTCCACCAGCACCGGGAAGCGCCACTCCAGCACCTCCGGGTCGGTGAGGCGGGAGTTGGTCATGTGCGTGTGCACCGCCGAGGTGCCGTCGAAGCCCGGCCCGGCGCCCGAGCCGCCGCAGACCGTCTCGTAGTACTGGTGGCGGGCGTTGCCGAAGGTGAAGTTGTTCATCGTCCCCTGCGCCGAGGCCATGACGCCCAGCGCGCCGTACAGCGCGTCGGTGATGCACTGCGAGGTCTCGACGTTGCCGGCGACCACCGCGGCGGGGTGGCCGGGGGCGAGCATGCTGCCTTTGGGGATGACGATGTCGATGGGCTTCAGGCAGCCCTCGTTCATCGGGATCTCGTCGTCCACCAGGGTGCGGAAGACGTAGAGCACCGCCGCCCGGCACACCGCGCTGGGCGCGTTGAAGTTGCTGGCGAGCTGCGCGCTGGTGCCGGTGAAGTCCACCCGGGCCGAGCGCGTCGCGTGGTCGATGGCGATCGCCACGCGGATCACCGCGCCGTTGTCCAGCACCAGCGCGAAGCGGCCGTCGGTCAGCACGCCGATGGCGCGGCGCACCTGCTCCTCGGCGTTGTCCTGGACGTGGCGCATGTAGGCGCGCACCGTCTCCAGCCCGAACTGGGCGCAGACGCGGCGCAGCTCCTGCGCGCCCTTCTCGTTGGCGGCGATCTGCGCCTTGAGGTCGCCGAGGTTCTGCTGGACGTTGCGCACCGGCTGCGGGCCGGCGGTCAGCAGCTCGACCGTCTCCGCCTCGCGGAACGTCCCGCCCTCCACCAGAAGGAAGTTGTCGATCAGCACACCCTCCTGGTCGATGGCCGTGCTGTCGGGCGGCATGGAGCCGGGGGTGGCGCCGCCGATGTCGGCGTGGTGGCCGCGGCTGGCGACGTAGAACAGCACTTCGCCCTCTCCATTCGGGGCCTTCCCGTCGAACACCGGCGTGATGACGGTGATGTCCGGCAGGTGGGTGCCGCCGTGATAGGGGTCGTTCAGCATGTAGACGTCGCCGGGCTTCATCGTGCCCCGGCGCGCCTCGATGACGGCGCGCACGCTCTCGCCCATCGATCCCAGGTGCACCGGCATGTGCGGCGCGTTGGCGATCAGCCCGCCGCCGGCGTCGAACAGCGCGCAGGAGAAGTCCAGCCGCTCCTTGATGTTCACCGAGTAGGCGGTCTTCTCCAGCGTGAAGCCCATCTGCTCGGCGATCGACATGAAGAGGTTGTTGAAGACCTCAAGCATCACCGGGTCGGCGGCGGTGCCGATGGCGGTGCGGGACGGCGGCGCCTCGACGCGGGTGAGGACGAGGTGGTTCCTGCGCGTCACCTCGGCCATCCAGCCGGGCTCGATCACCGTGGTGGCGATCGTCTCGCGGATCACCGCCGGGCCGAAGACGCGGTTGCCGGGCACCAGCGCGTCGCGGTCGAAGACCGGCGCCTCGCGCGAGCGGCCGCCGGCGTGCACCGTCAGGTTGCCGAGCCGGCGCGGCAGCGCGCTGGTGGGCGGCGGGGGCAGGTCGGCGTCGTCCGCCGCCTCGGTGCGGCCGGCCGCCTCGACCGAGACCGCCTCGACCACCAGCGGCTTGCCGTCCATCATGAAGCCGTAGCGCTGACGGTGCGCCGCCTCGAACGCCGCCTGCATGGCCTCCAGCGGGCCGAAGGCGACGGGCAGCGGGGTGTCGGAGCCCTCGACCTTGACCAGCGCCTTGCGGAGGATGGCGATGCGGGACTCCTCGACGCCCTGGCGGGCCAGCTCGGCGCGGCCCTCGGCCTCCAGCGCGTCCAGCGCCTTGGACAGCGCCGGGATCAGGGCGGCGTCCAGGCGCGCCTCCACCGCACGCTCGCGGATCGCCACCACGTCGGCCAGCCCGATGCCGTAGGCGGACAGCACGCCGGCGTGCGGGTGCAGGAAGACCCGCGTCATGCCCAGCGCGTCGGCCACCAGACAGACGTGCTGCCCGGCCGCCCCGCCGAAGCCGTTGAGGGTGTACTTGGTGACGTCGTAGCCGCGCTGGACCGAGATCTTCTTGATGGCGTTCGCCATGTTGTCGACAGCGACGGTCAGGAAGCCCTCGGCCACCTGTTCCGGCGTCAGGTCGCGGCCGGTCTTCGCGCGGATCTCGGCGGCCAGGGCGGTGAACTTGGCGCGCACCACCGCGGCGTCGAGCGGCTGGTCGGCGTTCGGGCCGAAGACGCGCGGGAAGAAGTCGGGGTGCAGCTTGCCGACCATGACGTTGCAGTCGGTCACCGTCAGCGGTCCGCCGCGGCGGTAGCAGGCCGGGCCGGGGTTGGCCCCGGCGCTCTCCGGCCCGACGCGGAAGCGGGTGCCGTCGAACACGCAGATCGAGCCGCCGCCCGCCGCCACGGTGTGGATGTGCATCATGGGGGCGCGCATGCGCACGCCGGCCACCACCGTCTCGAAGGCGCGCTCGTACTCCCCGGCGTAGTGCGTCACGTCGGTGGAGGTGCCGCCCATGTCGAAGCCGATGACCTTGTCGAAGCCGGCCATGCGCGCGGTGCGCACCGCCCCCACCACGCCGCCGGCCGGGCCGGAGAGGATGGCGTCCTTGCCGTGGAAGAAGCGCGCGTCGGTCAGGCCGCCGTTCGACTGCATGAACATCAGGCGCACACCGTTCAGCTCGCCCGCCACCTGCTGCACGTAGCGGTGCAGGATCGGCGACAGGTAGGCGTCGACCACCGTGGTGTCGCCGCGCCCGACGATCTTCATCAGCGGGCTGACCTCATGGCTCACCGACACCTGGGTGAAGCCCAGCGAGCGGGCGAGCGCCGCCACCTGCCGCTCGTGCTCGGGGAAGCGGTAGCCGTGCATCAGCACCACCGCGCAGGCGCGGAAGCCCTCGGCGTAGGCCTGCTCCAGCGCCAGGCGGACCGGGCGCAGCTCGACCGGGCGGATCACCAGGCCGTCGGCGCGCAGGCGCTCCGGCACCTCGATGACGCGGTCGTACAGCAGCTCGGGCAGGACGATGCGGCGGGCGAAGATGTGCGGGCGCGCCTGGTAGCCGATGCGCAGCTGGTCGGCGAAGCCCTCGGTGATCAGCAGCAGGGTCTTCTCGCCCTTGCGCTCGAGGAGAGCGTTGGTGGCGACGGTCGTGCCCATCTTCACCGCCTCGATCCGCTCGGCCGGGATCGGCTCGTCCGGGGGGAGGCCCAGGAGGTCGCGGATGCCTTGCACGGCGGCGTCGCGGTAGCGCTCCGGGTTCTCGGACAGCAGCTTGTGCGTCAGCACCGCGCCGTCCGGACGGCGCGCCACGATGTCGGTGAAGGTGCCGCCGCGGTCGATCCAGAACTGCCAACGGCCTGCGCTTCCCGTGTCCATACCCGCTCCTCCCGGTGTGCGGCACGGAGTGTGGCGATTGCCGGGCCCAGGTCAACCCGCCAGCGCGCGCAACCACCGGTATCGCGTCGAAACGACGCGCACCGGCGCCGCGGACGAGTCCTTACCTTCGTCTCCGGATATTCTGTCGCATGGCGGATCTTTGGGCCCTGTGTTAACGTTTTTTTCTACCCGAGAACTTTGCGGGAGGACATCAAGCCATGCGAGTCCTCATCGTCGACGACGACGCCGGGTTGCGTGACATTCTCCGCGACCGGCTCCTGCCGCACGCCGACACCGTCGACCTCGCCGCCGACGCGGCGTCCGCCGAGGCGATGGCCGGACGCGGCTACGACGCGCTGCTCATCGACATCATCCTGCCGGACCTCGACGGGGCGACGCTGATTCGCCGGCTGCGCGAGGCGGGGGTGCGGTCGCGCATCGTCGCCATGTCCGGCGGCGGCCCCGGCCGCTCCGCCCTGGAGGCGCTGGCGAGCGCCGAGGCGCTGGGTGCCGACGTGGTGCTGTTCAAGCCGTTCGACACCCCGCGCCTGCTCGGCGCCGTGTTCGGCGCGGCGCGGTCGGCGGCGGCGGCGTAAGACGCCCTAGCGGTTCCCCCGCGACGGCGCCGGCATGGCCGCCAGGAGCTGCGAGACGACGCCGGCGAAGTCGCGCCGGACCTCCTCGGGCAGGCCGCCGATGGGGTTGCACAGCAGCGCCAGAGGGTCGCCCTCCAGCGCCGCCATCCCCTGTTCAGTGACGGAAACCTCCTGCCGGCGGCCGTCCTCGGCCGACACCATGCGGGCGAGCAGGCCCTTGCGCACCAGGGCGCGCACGGTGTCGTTGGCGCTGGCCCGGCTGACGCCCTGGAAGCGGGCGAGCGACACCGCCGTCTTGCTGTCGGTCAGGTCGCGGGCGAAGAAGCGCAGGGCCGCCCACTGCGCCGGGTTCAGGCCGCCGGTGAAGGCTTCCACATGGTAGCGGCGGAACAGCGCGTCCAGCAGTTCCGCCGTCGCTCTCGCCGAAGATGCCGTCATCACGCCGATCCGCACACCTCTATTAGGGTATAGACGACGATACCGGCTCGGACATGATTGTTCAACAATCAGAAAGCAAATAACCCGGTCATAGGCACATCAGCAAGTAATAATGTGAGAAGCGCGGATCACGCCGCCCGCTCGGCCATATCCCCCTGCCACTGGTCGAGCACGGCGCCGAACGCGCCGGCCCCGGCTTCGAACGCCTCCAGCGCCAGCGAGAACTGGTTGGGCGGCGGCAGGCCGATGGCGATGGCCAGTTCGCCGCCGTCCACGTCCAGCGTGCCGCCGAAATGGCGGGCAAGCGCCCGCATGCGGCGGTTGTCGGCCAAGGCCAGCATGTGCACCTTGGCGATGCCGCGGTTGCGGGCGATGGTGAGGGCGCGGCGGACCAGCGCGGTGCCCACCCCCTGCCCCTGGAACGGCGTCTCGATGCTGACCGCCAGTTCGGCCTCGTGCGGCCAGATCAGGCGGTCGGTGCACAGTTCGGCCGCGCCGCGCAGTTCACCCTGATGAAAGGCGCCGACGACCGTCGTCCGCCCCCAGTCGAGGGTGGTGCAATGCCGCTCGATCACCGCGTCCGACACGGTGCCGGTGAAGCGGGCGTAGCGGTCCTTGCGCTCCAGGCGCAGCAGATGGCCGGGATAGCGGCGACGTTCCTGCGGAAGCAGCTTGCGATAGACTGGCATGGGCTCCTGCTCACGTAGTCAGCACGATGACACACGTTCCGGAGCGTCCGTCCCCAGCGATGCGGCCACGGTCGATGCCGCGGCTCTCGTTTTATATTGCACTGCAACATAGGTGGTGCGCCAGGGGTTCCGATCGAAAGGGTGGGATGCAGCCCCGCGTGTGACGCAAGCGCCACAGTTGGCGGGGCGCCGGAGCGCCGGTATGCTCCGCCGCCGAGGGAGCGACACCATGAGCATCTGGGGAAAGATCCTGGGCGGGGCCGCGGGCTTCGCCATCGGTGGGCCGCTGGGCGCGCTGCTGGGCGCCGTGGCCGGGCATGCGGTCGACCAGATCGCGCGCTGCGGGCCGGAGGGCGCCGAACCGGCCGAACCGAAGGACGGCACCAAGTCCATCGTCTTCACCATCGGCGTCGTCGTGCTGGCGGCCAAGCTGGCCAAGGTGGACGGCTTGGTCCGCCGCGTCGAGGTCGAGGCCTTCAAGCGCACCTTCGAGGTGCCGCCGGACGAGCTGAAGAACGTCGGCCGCGTCTTCGACCTGGCGCGCCGCGATTCGCAGGGCTTCGAGGTCTACGCCCGGCAGATCGCCGGCCTGTTCAAGCCGGGCGACCCGGTGCTGGAGGAACTGCTGGAGAGCCTGCTGCGCATCGCCGAGGCCGACGGCGAGGTGCACGCGGCGGAACTGGGCTACCTGCGCGACGTGGCGGGGATCTTCGGCTTCGACGAGCCCGGCGTGCGGCGCATCCTGGCCGAGCACTGCGCGCTGTGCGGCCGGCCGGATGCCGACCCCTACGCGGTGCTGGGCGTGGCGCGCGACGCCGACGACGGGGCGGTCAAGACCGCCTACCGCCGCCTCGTGCGGGAGCACCACCCGGACCGCCTGATCGCCCAGGGTCTGCCCGGGGAGTTCGTCGATCGCGCCACCGAGAAGATGGCGGCGATCAACGCCGCATACTCGCGTATTCAGAAGGAACGCCAGCCGGCATGACGCCGCGCCGTTGCGCGGGCGAACACCCATAGACGGCTTGTCTGCATCCGGGTGATCTGTTCTCCTCTTCGGCGTAATTCCCCACGCCGAGGACGACCACCGATGCTCCGCAGGCTGCTGCCCGCACTTTTCTGTCTTCTCGCAATCGCCGCACCGGCCGGGCTGGCGACGGCGCAGACCGCCGCCCCGACGCTGGCCGTCCTCAACCTCGCCGACGGCGTGATCGCGGCCCGCGACATGGTGACCTTCCGCCTCGGCGCGGCGCCGGGCAAACCGGCGACGGGCACCTGCACCGACTGGCTGGCGGCGCTGCGGAGCCAGTCCTGGCAACTGTACGTGGAGGACAAGCCCGCCGCCGGCAGCGTCGGCGAGGTGCGGCTGGACTGCGAAAGCCCGACCGTCGTCCGGGCCTCCGTCCGGCTGCTCTACGAGGGCCTGCCCGCCGACGTGCTGAAGCGGGTCGACCGGCCGGTGAGCAACATCGGCGAGGCCTTCGGCGGGCAAAGCATGTCGGTGAACGTCGGCCCGCCGGAGGCCGCGATCGGCCCGCCGCAGCCCCTCTGGGTGCGCAACACGGCGACGTGGCAGCGCGCGGCGGCGGTGGCGACGCTGCTGCTCGGCCCCCTCGGCTTCTTCCTGCTGGTCTTCCGCACCAACATCGCGCGCGATCCGATGCCGCCGCAGTACGTCGGCGGCGACGTGCCCTGCCCGGGCGACTGCCGGCCGGCCTACAGCCTGTCGCGCACGCAGTTCCTGTGGTGGCTGTTCATCGTCACCGTCTGCTTCCTGGTGATCGTCATCTTCACCGGCCGGACCGACACCATCAGCAGCGACACCCTGGTCCTGCTGGGCATCGTCAGCGGCACCTCGCTGCTCGCCGTCACCCAGGACCAACGCAAGGCGAAGGACGAGAACGCGAAGCGCGCCGACCTCGCCGCCGACTACCAGACGATCGCCGCGGCGCCGGCCGGCGCGGTGGCCGGGGCGTACCCGGCAGAGGCGCCGGGCGCGCCAGCGGGGGAAGCCGCGCCGGCCAACCCCGAGCCGGTCAAGGCGGTGAAGCTCGACGAGCTGGCGCACGACGTCCACAACGCATCGCGCGACTTCTTCACCGACGTGCTGACCGACGCCAACGGGCTGAGCGTGCACCGCCTGCAGATGCTGGTGTGGACGGCGGTGCTGGGTGCCGTGTTCCTGGTGAAGACCCTGCGCACCATGGGCATGCCCGAGCTGGACGACAACCTGCTGATCCTGATGGGCATCAGCAGCGGCACCTACTTCGGCTTCAAGATCAACGAGACGCAGGTGCCCCCGGCGCAGACCGGGACGAAGCCGGCGGGCCAGTGAAGGCGGCGGCACGCCTCCCTCCCGTACGAAAGGAGATGGGCCTAATACTTGTCAGGTGCTGATTGCGGGCCATACCATCGATATCCCAACCCTTTGAAATGAATACCGGGGTATTCACGACCGGAAAGCAAGGGAGGATACAGTCATGGCCGACATCAAAGCCGATCCAGCGACCGCGGTGACCGTCGATGGCAACCAGTCGCCGTCCTTTCTCTTGGTCCAGGTGGACGACCTTTCCAGGATGACTTACCTGGAGCACTCCGTGGCGGCACAGCTGTCGTGGCCGGGGCAATCCCTGTTCACGGTGCTGCGGAGCACGGACAAGGGGGCGGACCTCGTGCTCGCGCGCGCCGCCTACAAGAAGCTGATGATGCTCCAGGGCGGCACGCCGGCCGGTGCGATCAAGGCGCTGAAAATCATCCCCGGGGTGAAGAACGCCCGGGTCATCGACGGCGCCCTCGTCAGCGAGGCGCTGAAGTCCCGCGACGCGCCGCCCCCGCCGGCCGCGCCCGCGGCGGTCACGGCGAGCCAGCAATGGTACCTGGACACCATCCGCGCGCGCGCCGCGTGGACCCTGCTCGGTCCGTCGCCGGACGCGCTGGCGTGGAAGGGCGTGAAAGTCGGCCACATCGACACCGGCATCACCCAGCACCCGGTGTTCGGCGACGTCGCCACCGGGCAGAGCTGGATCCGCTGGGACCGCGGAATCAACTACCGCGAACCCGGCTCCCTGCCCATCGACCCGCTGGGCTACAAAGGCTTCCCCGGCCACGGCACGCGCACGTCGAGCGTCCTGTCCGGCCGTTCCAAGGCCGACCAGTTCTACGGGGTGGCCCCGGGCGTCACGGTGATCCCCTACCGCATCACCAACACGGTGGTGATCGACTTCGCGGGCAACCCCACCAGGATCGCGCAGGCGATGCGGCATGCGGTGTCCGACGCCGGCTGCCACGTCGTCAGCGTCAGCCTGGGCGACCCCTGCGTGCCGGCCGAGGGTTTCGGCGCCGCGGTGGACGACGCGTACGAGGCCGGCGTCATCCTGGTGGCCGCGGCGGGCAACGTCACCAGCGAGGTGACCTATCCCGGCAAGTTCAGCCGCGCCATCACCGCCGGCGGCTCCACCCGCGCCGACACCCCCTGGCAGGGCGGGTCGCGCGGGCGGAAGGTCGATCTCTCGGCGCCGGCCGACGAGATCTTCCGCGCCGACGCGGTGAAGTCCGGCACGCAGCCGGCCTACAGCTATGGCGGCGGCGGGGACGGCACCTCCTACGCCACGGCCATGATCGCCGGGGCGGCGGCGCTGTGGCGGGCGTTCCACGCGGACGCGCTGGACTCGCTGTACCGCGAGGGCTGGCAGACCGTCGAGGCGTTCCGGAGCTGCGCCCGCCAGAGCGCCCGGCGCCTGCCGGACTGGCCGACCACGGAGTACGGCGCCGGCATCCTCAACGTCGAGGCGCTGCTGCGCCAGCCGCTGCCCCCGGCGTCGTCGCTGGTCTACGAGAAGCGGCTGGCGGCTGAGGAAATCCTCTGACCGGCTCTGCGCTGTGACCGGTTCTGCAATGTGACTCTGCGATGTGACTCTGCGATTCTGGGGGGTCGCCGGACGCGGGCGGGGAGGGTATACACATCCCTCCCCGCCCGTTCTGTGTGTGATCCGTCCATCATGGCCCCTCCCGCTCCCATCGTCGCGCTCCAGGGCGTGTCCGTCACCTTCGGCGGGCGCCCGCTGTTCGAGGGCATCGATCTCGCCGTCGGACGCGGCGACAAGGCGTGCCTGGTCGGCCGCAACGGCTCCGGCAAGTCGACGCTGATGAAGGTGCTGGCCGGCATGGTGCACGCCGACGCCGGCACCGTGTTCGTGCAGCCGGGCTCGCGCGTCGCCTACCTGCCGCAGGAGCCGGACTTCACCGGCTTCGCCAGCGTGCACGACTACGTGGCCGCCGGCCTGCCGACGCCCGAGCAGGACGAGGCGCACCGCGTCGACGCCGTCCTCGACCACGTGCAGCTGGCCGGGCACCTCGACCCCGCCACGCTGTCGGGCGGCGAGGCGCGCCGCGCGGCGTTGGGCCGCACGCTGGTCGGCGAGCCGGACGTGATGCTGCTGGACGAGCCGACCAACCACCTCGACCTGCCCACCATCGAGTGGCTGGAGGAGGAGTTGCAGGCGTTCCGCGGCGGGTTGCTGCTGATCAGCCACGACCGCGCCTTCCTCTCCCACCTGTCGAAGCGCACGCTGTGGTTGGACCGCGGCGGCATCCGCCTCTCGGAGAAGGGCTTCGCCCAGTTCGAGGAGTGGCAGGCCGAGGTGTTCGAGGCCGACGAGGCCGCCGCCCACAAGCTCGACCGCAAGATCGTCACCGAGATGAAGTGGCTGCGCGAAGGCATCTCGGCCCGCCGCACCCGCAACATGGGCCGCGTGCGCGCGCTGATGCAGCTGCGCACCGACCGCGCCGAGCGCATCAAGGGCGGCCAGCAGGCCAAGCTCGCCATCGCCGAGGCCGAGCGTGGCGGCCGCATGGTCATCGAGGCGGAGCACGTCGCCAAGGCGTTCGAGACGTCCGAGGGACCCAAGGTGGTGGTGAAGGACTTCTCCACCCGCATCCTGCGCGGCGACCGGGTCGGCGTCATCGGCCCGAACGGCGCCGGCAAGTCGACGCTGCTGAAGATCCTGACCGGCCAGCTGGAGCCGGACGGCGGCACGGTGAAGCTCGGCACCAACCTGGAGACCGCCTATTTCGACCAGCGCCGCGAGGGGCTGGACCCGGAGGAGACGATCCGCCACGTGCTCTGCCCGTTCGGCGGCGACAAGGTCATGGTGAACGGCCAGCCGCGCCACGTCGCCGGCTATATGAAGGACTTCCTGTTCGACACGCGCCAGCTCGACAGCCCGGTCAAGAGCCTGTCCGGCGGCGAGCGCAACCGGCTGCTGCTGGCCCGGCTGTTCGCCCGGCCGTCCAACATGATGATCCTCGACGAGCCGACCAACGACCTCGACATGGACACGCTGGACCTGCTGGAGGACGTGCTGGGCGACTACCAGGGCACGCTGCTGCTGGTCAGCCACGACCGCGACTTCCTCGACCGGCTGGTCACCAGCACCATCGCGCTGGAGGGCGACGGCTCGGTGGTCGAGTACGCCGGCGGCTACTCCGACTATCTGGTGCAGCGCCAACCGGCCGCGAAGGCGGCCCCCGCCGCGGCGAAGCCGAAGCCGGCCGAGACGACGCCGGCCGCACCCAAGCCGCGCGGCAAGCTGAGCTACAAGGACCAGCGCGAGCTGGACGAGCTGCCCGGCCGCATGGACAAGCTGGGCGCGGAGATCGCCAAGCTGGAGGCGGCGATGGCCGACCCGGACCTGTTCACCCGAGACCCGGCGAAATTCCAGAAGACCTCGGACGCGCTGCACACCAGGCAGACCGAGCTGGCGACGGCCGAGGACCGCTGGCTGGAGCTGGAGGCGCTGCGCGAGGAACTGGAAGGCGGCCGGGGATGAGGGGGGAACGGAACGGCTTTGAGCGCCGATCACGTTTTTCACCACGAAGGCACGAAGACACGAAGACGGCAGGCGCGTGTTTCCCACCTTCGTGTCTTCGTGCCTTCGTGGTGACTCACGTTACCCGACAAGCGTGCCCGTCATGAGTCCGCTCGACCTCGGCGTGGCGATGCTGGTGGTGGCGCTGTGGGGCATCAACTTCGGTGTCGCCAAGGTCGCGTTGCTGGAGTTCCCGCCGCTGTTCCTGATGGGCATGCGATTCATCATCGTGGCCGGGCTGCTGCTGCCCTTCGTGCGGATGCCGCGCGGCAAGCTGCTGGGCGTGCTGGCGCTGTCGACCATCCTCGGCACCGTGCATTTCCCGATGATGTTCAACGGCATCAAGGGCATCGACGCGGCCACCGCCTCGGTGGTGGCGCAGCTGCAGGTGCCGTTCGCCTCGCTGCTGGCGGCCATCGTCTTTAAGGACCGGCTCGGCTGGAAGCGGGCGGCCGGCATGCTGGTGGCCTTCGCCGGGGTGATGCTGATCGCCGGCGAGCCGCGGCTGGGCGACAGCCTGGGGGCGCTCGGCCTTGTGGTGGCGGCGAGCTTCGCCTTCGCCGCCGCCAACGTGCAGATCAAGCGGCTGGGCAACATCGACGGCTTCGCGCTGAACGCCTGGATGGGGCTGTTCGCCGCCCCGCAGCTGCTGGTCCTCTCCGCGCTGTTCGAGCGCGGCCAGTGGGAGGCGGTGCGGAACGCGACCTGGGCCGGCTGGGGCGCCCTTCTTTATATAGCGGTGCTGGCAACCATCGTGGCGTACGGGCTGTGGTACCGGCTGATGCGGCGCTACGACGTCAACCAGGCGGTGCCGTTCATGCTGTTGATCCCGCTGTTCGGCGTGCTGTCCGGCGTGGTGCTGCTGGGCGAGCCGGTGACCTGGACGCTGGCGGTCGGCGGCCTGATGACGGTGGGCGGCGTCGGCATCATCGTGCTGCGCCGGCCGCGCGTGGTGGTGAACGACAAGGTGACGAACCTGACCTAGGAGGGGTTGCCGTGCGCCTGATCGACCTCCCCTCCCCCAACCACGGGCCGCGGCCGGACGGCGCGCGCGCCGAGCTGCTGATCCTCCATTACACCGGCATGCCGACGGCGGCCCACGCGCTGTCGCGGCTGTGCGACCCGGCCGCCCAGGTCAGCGCCCACTACACCGTGGACGAGGATGGCACCGTCTACGCCCACGTCCCCGAGGACCGCCGCGCCTGGCACGCCGGAGTGAGTTCGTGGCGGGGCCTGGGCGACGTCAACGGCCGCTCCATCGGCATCGAGATCGTCAACCCCGGCCACGAGTTCGGCTACCGCCCCTTTCCGGCCGCGCAGATGGACGCGGTGGAAGCGTTGTGCGTGGCCGTGATGGGACGCCATGGGATCCGCGCCGAGGACGTGCTCGGCCACAGCGACATCGCCCCGGCCCGCAAGGAGGACCCTGGCGAGCTGTTCGACTGGCCCCGGCTGGCGCGGGCCGGCGTCGGGCTGTGGCCCATGCCGTCCCAGGCGGACGGGGGGCCGTTCAGCGACGACGAGGTGGCGGAGTTGCTGGGACGCTATGGGTACGATGCCGCCGCCCCGCGCGCGCTCTTGTCGTTCCAGCGCCATTTCGCGCCGGAGCGGATGACCGGCATGGCGGACGACGAGACGGTGCGGCGGTTGCGGACGCTGGTAAGGGTTACGGGGCGGTAGGCGACTGGCCGTTATTCCCGCTAAGGCGCTGGCTCAGGCACCTGTTCACCACCATCTGCACTTTTTGACCGTCATCCCCGCGAAGGCGGGGATCCATACGTTCCATAACCGCACGCTTTGGGAGTTATGGATCCCCGCCTTCGCGGGGATGACGGTCAATATTATGGGGATGCCTCATTATGGGATGCCTCTGGCGCGTCCGGCGGCAACCGGTCACGGAACCGCACGCCCGGCCCGTGGCCATTTTCGTCGATGAACTCGATGCCGGCGTCTTCCAGCGCACGTCGGATGGCCTGCAGATTGGCTTTGGTGATGGGCGGCACACCCTGCCCCTTTTCCGCGCGCCAGATGGTGGCAACGCCGAGCTGCGACATCTCGGCGAGCTGCTCCGCCCTGATGTCCAACAGCGCTCTGGCCCCACGGATCTGGGCACCGCCTATAGGTTTTCTATCACTTGCCATTTATTCTTGATTTCCGCACTTCGAGATGATAGATAGTCTATCATCTCAGCCGCCCCTCACCATAGGAGAGCGCGCGATGCCCACGTGCGCGTCCGCACAGGCCTCGGAGCCGAAAGCCATCTTCGATCTTGAGGAGCCGATCCGGCTTGCCGAGGGCGCCGCCGCGGCGCTGCTGATCGTGAGCGAGACGCTGTCCGGCGAGGATCAGAAATCGGTGGGCTATCTGTCCAACGCCATCGCCGACCACGTGCGGGACATCCGCACCCAATGGTAGCGGCTTCGCGAGATGACGCACTCGGGCGCTCCGGGCCACGAGCCCCCACCCTCCCCACGCTGACGCGTGGGTCCCCTCCCTCCCCCGCTGGGCAGGGGAGGGGTTTTAGGGTTCGCGGCGGAGTTCCCTCCTCCGCCCAGCGGGGGAGGGTCAGGGTGGGGGTACGCACAGCCCCTCGCCCTGCTCCACGCCAACGTCGATCTGGGAAAATCCCCCACCACCGTTGCATCCGGCGAGTCGTCCCTATAAATAGGCCCGTGCCAGACGGCTGGATGGTCGCCTTCGGCTTCGCGCCGGGGGAGGAAAGTCCGGGCTCCACGGAAACACGGTGCCGGTTAACGGCCGGCGGGGGCGACCCCAGGGAAAGTGCCACAGAAAGCAAACCGCCCACGGCAACCCTGATACGTCAGGGGGGCCTGGGTAAGGGTGAAAGGGTGCGGTAAGAGCGCACCGCGCCCCCGGCGACGGGGGTGGCAGGGTAAACCCCACCGGGAGCAAGACCGAATAGGGACGGCCGGGCCCGTTCTCCCCTTGGGAGATCGTGGGCCAAGCGTGTTTCCGCGCTGCCGTCCGGGTTGGTCGCGCGAGGCGTCCGGCAACGGGCGTCCCAGATGAATGACCATCCACCGGGGTCCATCCCCGGGGACAAAACCCGGCTTACAGGCCGTCTGGCATTTTATCCCCACATCTTTCCACAGGCGGTGGATATCTTGGGGCGCATTCCCATGCCATCCCATGCCCGACCCGTGCCGATTGCCCATCGCAGGTAGGCCATTCGGGGGATACGATTCGCACGCACGCAATGTTATTTCATGGTCCGGCAACGCAGCGTTCCGGGAACATTCGCGGAACCATCTGTGGATAAGTTATCCACAGCCCGATAAACTGCTGGAATGTTGCGAGAATTCTAAAATGCCATTTACCTATTTGCCGAGAAGCAACACACCCGGCGAAAACTCTTGACACCCCCGGCCGATTACTAGAGGCCCCGTTGACGCCCATACCGTCCCATGCTATCCCATAGACGCCCAGAGAATAGGGTAACCCTACCCAGTGTGGGTACGTCTTTGGGCGCGGTGGGGGCTTTCGGGTCATAGGTCGCGGCGGTGGTGCCGCGACGGGTTTTCGGGGGAGACCAAGGGGCCTATGGCCGTATTCCTGTCCACATACGTCAACAAGGTCGACAGGAAGGGACGCGTCTCGATTCCGGCGCAGTTCCGCCAGTCCCTTGCCAAGACGTCTGCGCCGGGAACGGTCTATCTCTGGCCGTCGCTGAACCATCAGTGCCTGGAAGGCGCCGACCAGGACTATCTCGACATCCTCTCCGACAGCCTGGAGTCCCCCGACCTCGACTCCGACGAGCGCGAGATGATCGAGACGTTCATCTTCGGCAAGCTGATCCCCGTCTCCATGGACAACGAGGGCCGCATCTCCCTGCCGCCCGCGCTGGCCGAATTCGCCGGCATCACCGAGGAAGCCTCCTTCATCGGCCGCCGCAAGACCTTCCAGGTGTGGGAGCCGAAGGCCTTGCAGGCGCACGAGAACGCGCTGCGCGACCAAGTGGTGCGCAAGGACATCTCGCTCAGCCAGATCGTCGCCAAGGCATCCCGCGCCGCCGCCGCACGGGGAGGGGAGGGCGCATGACCCCGACCACTCCCCTGCACACCCCGGTCCTGCTGGCCGAGGTGGTCGAGGCCCTGATGCCGCGCGACGGCGGCGTCTACGTGGACGGCACCTTCGGCGCCGGCGGCTACAGCCGCGCCATCCTGGGTGCGGCCGATTGCCGCGTCTGGGGCATCGACCGCGATCCCGACGCCGTGGAGCGGGGCAGGGCGCTCGCCCTCGCCCACCCCGGCCGGATCGAAGTGATCGAGGGCCGCTTCGGCACCATGGACAGCCTGCTGGACGAGCGCGGCGTCGAGTCGGTGGACGGCGTGGCGCTCGACCTCGGCGTCTCCTCTCCACAGCTCGACCAGGCGGAGCGCGGCTTTTCCTTCCGCTTCGACGGCCCGCTCGACATGCGCATGGGACGGGATGGGCCGAGCGCCGCCGACGTGGTGAATTCCGCGTCGGAGGAGGAGCTGGCCGACATCGTCTTCCATTACGGCGAGGAGCGCATGGCGCGCCGCGTCGCCCGCGCCATCGTCGCCGCCCGCAAGGAGGCGCCGATCACCCGCACGGCGCAACTGGCCGACATCGTGCGCCGCGTGGTGCCGAAGTCGGGGCGCGACGGCATCGACCCGGCGACCCGCACCTTCCAGGGCCTGCGCATCCACGTGAACGACGAGCTGGGCGAGATCCGCCGCGGCCTCGCCGCCGCCGAGCGCATCCTGAAGCCCGGCGGGCGGCTCGCCGTCGTCTCCTTCCATTCGCTGGAGGACCGCGAGGTCAAGGCGTTCCTGAAGGAGCGCTCCTCCCCTCCCCCGGCCCCGTCGCGCCACGCCCCCGCGGTGGCCGGCGAGCATCGCCAACCCTCGTTCCGCCTGATCCACCGGAAGCCCGTGGCGCCCGGCGAGGCGGAGCTGAAGAACAACCCCCGCGCGCGCTCCTCCCGGCTGCGCGCGGCCGAACGCACCGCGGCGCCGGCCTTCCCGGCGTCCGCCAAGGAGGCGGCATGAAGGGCAAATCCGCTCTGGTCTGGCTCGGGCTGGCCGGTGCCGCCGGCGCCGTCCTCTTCCAGACCAGCTACACGGTGCAGAACCGCGAGGAGCAGCTCGCGACGCTGAACCGCAAGATCATCGCCGAACAGGAAGCCATCCAGATCCTGAAGGCCGAGTGGAGCTACATGAACGACCCGTCGCGGCTGGAGACGCTGGCGCGCACGCACCTGTCGCTGCGCCCGACCGACGCCCGGCAGTTCGTCGCCTCCGCCGAGATCATCCCGATGCGCCCGGCCCCTGCCCCGCTGCCGGAGATCCCGCCGATGGCCGGCCTGTCGCCGCTGCAGACGCAGAGCGGCATCGTCAGGGTGTCGGCTCCCGCCGCCGCGCCGGCTCCGGTCGCCACTCCGGCCGTCATGAAGTCGGCGCCCGCCGCCCCGGCCAAGGTCCCTGCCCCGCCCGCCCAGCAGGCCCCGGCCGCCCCCACGGCCATCATCGAGCCGGCCGCCGCCAAGGTGGCGCCCAAGGCGCAGCCGGCGGTGGTCAAGCAGCCGCAGCAGCCGTCGCCGCAGACCATGACGCCGCCGAAGAACCTGATCCCGGCCAGCGCCAGGCAGCAGCCGCCGGCCCCGCCGAAGTCCGATTCGCTGGGCGTGATGATCGCCCGCCTCGGAGGCAATCGATGAGCGATTCGCGGCTCGGCTACGATCCCATCGGGGCGGTCTACGCCTCCGCGCCGACGGTGAGCAAGCCGCGCAGCTCGCTCTCCGTCGCGCTGGAGCAGACGCGCAACCGCCTGATGGTGACCGCGGCCGTGGTCACGCTCGCCTTCTCCGCCATCGGCGCCAAGCTGGTGGACGCCACGCTGCTGCGCGGCGGCGCCGAGCCGCGGCAGATCCAGGCCGCCGAGGCGCACGCCCCGCCGGTCGGCCGCGCCGACATCGTCGACCGCAACGGCAACCTGCTGGCAACCTCGCTGGCCACCGCCTCGCTGCACGCCGACCCCAAGGTGGTCATCGACGCCAAGGAGGCCGCGCGCAAGCTGGTCTCCGTGCTGCCGGAGCTGGACTACAAGGAGGTCTACGACAAGCTCGCCAGCGAGAAGCGCTTCGTCTGGATCAAGCGCAACCTGACGCCGCGCCAGCAGGCGCAGGTGCACCGGCTGGGCCTGCCGGGCCTGTACTTCGAGCGCGAGGAGCGCCGCTTCTACCCGGCGACCCAGCTGGCCTCGCACGTCATCGGCTACACCGGCATCGACAACAACGGCCTGGCGGGGCTGGAGCGCGGCTTCGACAGCCGGCTGCGCAACGACCCGACGCCGCTTCAGCTCTCGCTCGACCTGCGCCTGCAGCACATCCTGAAGAAGGAGGTCTCGGCCGCGGTGGAGGAGTTCCGCGCGGTGGGCGCGGCCGGCATGGTCTTCGACGTCAAGACCGGCGAAGTGCTGGCGATGGTGTCGCTGCCCGACTTCGACCCGCACGATCCCACGGGGCTGGACCAGGACACGCTGTTCAACCGGGCGACGCTCGGCGTGTTCGAGATGGGCTCCACCTTCAAGATCTTCAACACGGCGATGTCGCTGGAATCGGGCAAGGTGCGCCCGACCGACCTGTTCGACGCGTCCAAGTCGATCTCCATCGGCCGCTTCACCATCAGCGACTATCACAACATGCACCGCGCGCTGACGGTGGCGGAGATCTTCCAGCACTCGTCCAACATCGGCTCGGTCCGCATGGCGCTGACCGCGGGCATCCCGACGCAGCGCGCCTTCATGCAGAAGATGGGCTTCATGCGCCCGAGCTCGCTGGAGCTGCCGGAGAACGGCTGGCCGCTGGTGCCGAACCCCTGGCGCGAGATCAACGCCATGACCATCTCGTTCGGCCACGGCATCTCGGTCAGCCCGATGCACACGGTGGCGGCCGCCGCGTCGGTGATCAACGGCGGCATCATGCACCCGCCGACCCTGGTCAAGCGCGACCCGAACGCCGAGATCCCGGGCGAGCGGGTGCTGTCCGCGCAGACCTCCGACGTCATGCGCCGGCTGTTCCGGCTGGTGGTGACGGAGGGCACGGCCAAGGGCGCCGCCGCGCCGGGCTACGTCGTGGGCGGCAAGACCGGTACCGCCGACAAGCAGAAGGGGCGCCACTACGTCAAGAACGCGCGCATGTCGTCGTTCCTCGGCGCCTTCCCGATGCACGATCCGAAATACATTGTCTATGTGCTGATCGACGAGCCGAAGGCGACCGCCAAGACCTACGGCTTCGCCACCGGCGGCTGGGTGGCGGCGCCGACGGCGGGGCGCATCGTCAAGCAGATCGGCCCGCTGCTCGGCGTCCAGCCGGTGGACGAGAACTCGCCGGACGTCCGTGCGGCGGTCGACATCAACATCAACGGCACCATTCCAGCCCGGGGGAGCACCGTTGCTTCTGTCCCGCCTCCTACCCGCTGACCATCCTCAGGTCCGCGACATCGACGTGACCGGGCTGACCGCCGACTCCCGCGCGGTCCAGCCCGGTTTTGTGTTTGCGGCCCTGCCCGGGACCAAGGCGGACGGCCGCGCCTTCATCGAGGGTGCGCTGGCCAGCGGCGCCGCCGCCGTGCTGGCGCCGCGCGGCACCACCCTGCCCGCCGGCTCGACCGCCGTGCTGATCGAGGACGACCAGCCGCGCCTGGCCTTCGCCCGCATGGCCGCCGCGTTCCACGGCCGCCAGCCGGAGACGGTGGTGGCGGTGACCGGCACCAACGGCAAGACCTCCACCGTGCAGTTCGCCCGCCAGCTGTGGACGGCGCTCGGCCACAAGGCGGCGGCGCTGGGGACGCTGGGCATCACCGGCCCCGGCGTGGACAGGTACGGCGCCATGACCACCCCCGATCCGGTGCTGCTGCACCGGACGCTCGCCGAGGTGGCGGACGCCGGCGTCGACCACCTCGCCATGGAGGCGTCGAGCCACGGGCTGGACCAGTTCCGCCTCGACGGGGTGCGGGTCAGCGCTGCGGGATTCACGAACCTCACCCGCGACCACCTGGACTATCACGGCTCCATGGAAGCCTACGCGGAAGCGAAGGCGCTGCTGTTCGGCCGCGTTTTGTCACCGGGCGGCGGCGCCGTGCTGAACGCGGACTCGCCGGAATTTTCCGCGCTCGCCGAGATTTGTACCCAACGCGGTCACCGCCTGTTCGGGTATGGGTTCGCCGGCCGCGAGCTGACGGTCCGCAGCGTGGAGCCGATGCCGCACGGGCAGCGCCTGCACCTGACGGTCCTCGGGCGCGAGCACACAGTGGAACTGCCGCTGGTCGGCCGCTTCCAGGCGTGGAACGCGCTGTGCGCGCTGGGTCTCGTGCTCGCCACGGGCTCGGATGCGGAGAGTGAGGTCGATCGGGCGGTCGAGGCCCTGACGGCGCTGGACGGCGTCAAGGGGCGCATGCAGCACGTGGCGACGCACCCCAACGGGGCGCCGGTGTTCGTGGACTTCGCCCACACGCCGGACGCGCTGGAGACGGTGCTGACGGCGCTCCGCCCGCACGCGGCCGGGAAACTGGTCGTGGTGTTCGGCTGCGGCGGCGACCGCGACCGCGGCAAGCGTCCGGTGATGGCCGAGCTGGCCGGCCGACTGGCCGACCGGGTCATCGTCACCGACGACAACCCGCGCACCGAGGATCCGGCGTCCGTCCGGGCCGAGGTGCTCGCAGGCTACAGGGAAGCCGAGGAGATCGGCGACCGTCACGCGGCGATCCGCGCGGCCGTTCGGGGGCTGGCCCCCGACGACCTGCTGGTCATCGCCGGCAAGGGACACGAGCAGGGACAGATTGTCGGCACCGAGGTGCGGCCGTTCGACGACGCGGCCGAGGCCCGGGCCGCCGTAGCGGAGATCACCGGAGCATGAGCGAAAACGCCCGGAAGCCGGTCCTGTGGACCGCCGAGGACGCCGCCGCCGCCACGGGCGGCCAGGCGAGCACCCCCTGGCGCGCCACCGGCGTGTCGATCGACAGCCGCAAGGTCGAGCCCGGCGACCTCTTCGTCGCCATCCAGGGGCCGAACTTCGACGGGCACGACTTCGTCGCGCAGGCGCTGGCCAGCGGCGCCGCCGCGGCGATGGTCAGCCGCGTGCCGGCGGGCGTCGCCGCCGACGCCCCGCTGCTGGCGGTCGAGGACACGCTGGCCGGCCTGACCGATCTGGGGCGCGTCGCGCGGATGCGCACCAAGGCCCGCGTCATCGGCGTCACCGGCTCGGTCGGCAAGACCGGCACCAAGGAAGCGCTGCGCCACTGCCTGTCGGCGCAAGGGCGCACCTTCGCCACCGAGGGGTCGCTGAACAACCACTGGGGCGTGCCGCTGTCGCTGGCGCGCATGCCCGAGGACAGCCAGTTCGCCGTCTTCGAGCTGGGCATGAACCACGCCGGCGAGCTGGGGCCGCTGTCGCGCCTCGTGCAGCCGGAGGTCGCCGTCATCACCACGGTCGAGGCGGTGCACCTGGAGTTCTTCGCCACGGTGGAGTCCATCGCCGACGCCAAGGCCGAGATCTTCGAGGGCATGACGCCGCAGGGCGTCGCCGTGCTGAACCGCGACAACCCGCACTTCGGCCGGCTGCTGGCCGCCGCCCGCACCCAGGGGCTGGGCCGCATCTGGGGCTTCGGCAGCCACGAGGACGCCGAGGCGCGGCTGCTCGACTGCTCGCTGCACGCCACCTGCTCGACCGTCACCGCGTCGTTCAAGGGGGAGCGCATCCAGTACTGCCTGTCGCTGCCCGGCAAGCACTGGGTGATGAACAGCCTCGCCGTGCTGCTGGCGGTGCGCGCGGCCGGCGGCGACCTCGCCACCGCGGCGCGCGCGCTGTCCACCCTGCAGCCGGTCAAGGGCCGCGGCACGCGCAAGCGCGTCCAGCTGGCGCACGGCGCCTTCACGCTGATCGACGAGAGCTACAACGCCAGCCCGGTGTCGGTCGCCGCCAGCGTCGAGGTGCTGGGCACGGTCGATCCCGGCGCCGGCGGCCGCCGCATCGCCGTGCTGGGCGACATGCGCGAGCTGGGCACCCGCGCCGATCCGCTGCACGCCGGCCTTTCCACGCCGCTCAAGGCTGCACACATCGACACCGTCTACTGCTGCGGCCCGCACATGAAGGCGCTGTGGGACCGCCTGCCCGCCTCCATGCGCGGCAAGTACGCCGAGGACAGCAAGGCGCTGGCGCCGCTGCTGGCCGCCGACGTGCGCGGCGGCGACGTGGTCCTGGTCAAGGGCTCCGCCGGGAGCCGCATGGCGCTGGTGGTCGAGGCGCTGTCCGCGCTCGACCAGAACGCCTCCTCCACCCGGCCGCAGGCCGCCGTCAACGGTCAGCGGGGCTGAGTTCCGGATGCTGTACAACCTCCTCTTCCCGCTGTCGGACGTCTTCACGCCGTTCAACCTGTTCCGCTACCTGACCTTCCGCACCGGCGGCGCGGTGATCACCGCGCTGGTCATCAGCTTCGTCTTCTTTCCGCGCCTGATCGCCTGGCTGAAGCACAAGCAGGGCGAGGGCCAGCCGATCCGCGCCGACGGGCCGGAGACGCACTTCAAGAAGAAGGGCACGCCCACCATGGGCGGCCTGATGATCATGATCGCCACGACGATCAGCACCATCCTGTGGATGGACGTCGCCAACGCCTACACCTGGATCGTGCTGTTCGTGACCGTCGGCTATGGCCTGATCGGCTTCGGCGACGACTACCAGAAGCTGACCAAGCGCAACACCAAGGGCCTGTCCGGCCGCTTCCGCATGGGCTGGGAGATCGCCATCGGCCTGATCGCCACGACGCTGGTCATGCTGCTGGAACCGCCGGCGCTGGCCGGCGGCGTCGCGGTGCCGTTCTTCAAGGACGTGCTGATCCAGCTGAGCTGGTTCTTCATCCCGTTCGGCGCCTTCATCATGGTCGGCGCGTCGAACGCGGTGAACCTGACCGACGGCCTGGATGGGCTGGCCATCGTGCCCTCGATCATCGCGGCGGGCTGCTTCGGCCTGATCGCCTACCTGACCGGCAACGCGATCTTCTCCAACTACCTGCAGATCCACCACGTGCCGGGCGCCGGCGAGCTGGCGGTGTTCTGCGGCGCGCTGATCGGCGCCGGCATCGGCTTCCTGTGGTTCAACGCCCCGCCGGCCATGGTGTTCATGGGCGACACCGGCTCGCTGTCGCTGGGCGGTGCGCTCGGCGCCGTCGCGGTGGTGACCAAGCACGAGATCGTGCTGGCGATCATCGGCGGCCTGTTCGTGCTGGAGACGGTGTCGGTGATCGTCCAGGTCGCCTCCTTCAAGCTGACGGGCAAGCGCGTCTTCCGCATGGCGCCGCTGCACCATCACTTTGAGAAGAAGGGCTGGGCCGAGCCGACGGTTGTCATCCGCTTCTGGATCATCGCCGGCGTGCTGGCGCTGGTCGGCCTCTCCACCCTGAAACTGCGGTGAGGCAGGCCATGATCAACCTCTTCTATATGGACGGTCTGCCGGTGGCGGTCATGGGCCTCGGCAAGTCCGGCATGGCCACCGCCGACGCGCTCGCCAAGGCCGGCGCCGAGGTCTGGGTGTGGGACGACAGCCAGGCCAAGCGCGACGAGGCGGAGGCCGCCGGCTACCGCGTCGTCGACCTCGGCACCGCCGACCTGTCGGAGCTGACCACCGTCGTCTGGTCGCCGGGCATCCCGCACACCTTCCCCAAGCCGCACCCGGTGGCCGAGCGTGCGCGCGCCGCGAATCTGGAAATCGTCTGCGACATCGAGCTGCTGGCCCGCTCCGAGCGCGACGCGGCCTACGTCGGCATCACCGGCACCAACGGCAAGTCCACCACCACGTCGCTGATCGGCCACGTGATGACCGAGGCCCGGCGCCGCGTCGCGGTGGGCGGCAACCTGGGCACGCCGGTGCTGACGCTGGAGCCGCTGGGCGTCGGCGGCACCTACGTGCTGGAGATGTCGAGCTACCAGCTGGAGCTGACGCTCTCCATCACCTTCGACGTGGCGGTGCTGCTCAACGTCACGCCGGACCATCTGGACCGCCACGGCGGCATGGACGGCTACGTCGCCGCGAAAAAGCTGATTTTCCACCGTCAGACCAAACCGCGCACCGCCGTCATCGGTGTCGATGACGCGATCTGCCGGAAAATCTTCGAGGATCTGAAGGCGGTCGGCGACCAGCACGTCTGGCCGATTTCCGCCCAGGGCCGTGTACCGGGCGGCGTCTACGCCGAGGCCGGCTGGCTGATCGACGACACCGGGGGCGAGGCCGAGCGCGTCGCCGAGCTGGCGAGCTTCCCGACGCTGCTGGGCAAGCACAACTGGCAGAACGCCGCCGCCGCCTTCGCCGCCTGCAAGGCCGCGGGCGTGCCGGCGCCGGCCATCGTCGCCGCCATGAAGACCTTCCCCGGCCTGGCGCACCGCCAGCAGCTGATCCGCACCATCGACGGCGTCCGCTTCGTCAACGACAGCAAGGCGACCAACGCCGACGCGGCCGAGAAGGCGCTGGCCACCTTCGATCCGATCTACTGGATCCTCGGCGGACAGGCCAAGAGCACCGGCCTGAGCGGCCTGGACGGCTACATGGGCCGCGTCCGCCACGCCTTCCTGATCGGCGAGGCGAGCGAAACCTTCGCCGCGTGGCTGGCCGAGCGCAACGTCCCGCACACCCGCTGCGGCACGCTGGACGTGGCCGTGCAGAAGGCCGCCGGGCTGGCGCTGGCCGAGAAGCAGGCGAACGCCTGCGTGCTGCTGTCGCCGGCCTGCGCGTCGTGGGACCAGTTCACCAGCTTCGAGGCGCGCGGCGACGCGTTCGCTAAATACGTGAACGACCTGGGAGGTGCGGCATGATCACGTTCGACCGCACCGACCAGTCCGTCTTCGGCCGCTGGTGGTGGACCATCGACCGCGTGCAGCTCGGCGCGCTGGCCGTGCTGATGGCCCTGGGCACGGTGCTGATCACCGCCGCCAGCCCGCCGGTGGCGGAGCGCATCGGCATCCAGGACACCTTCTACTTCGTCGAGCGTCACCTGATGATGCTGGCGCCGGCCGTGGCGATCATGGTCGGCATCTCGCTGCTGTCGCCCAAGGGCGTGAAGCGCGCGGCGCTGTTCATGTACATCGCGGCGCTGGCGCTGGTGTTCGCCACGCTGGTGATCGGCGTCGAGATCAAGGGCGCGCGGCGCTGGATCCACGTGCCCGGCCTGTCGATCCAGCCCTCGGAGTTCGTCAAGCCGGCCTTTGCGGTGGTGGCGGCGTGGCTGTTCTCGCTGTCGCGCACCAACCCGGGCTTCCCCGGCGCGCTGGTGTCGATGGCGCTGTACGGGCTGACCGTCGGCGGGCTGATCCTGCAGCCGGACATGGGCATGACCTTCGTGGTCTCCGCCGTGTGGTTCACCCAGTTCTTCCTGGCCGGCCTGAACATCCTGCTGGTGATGATCCTGGCCGGACTGGGCGTCGCCGGCCTGATCGGCGCGTACTTCACGCTGCCGCACTTCGCCAGCCGCATCGACCGCTTCCTCGATCCGGCGGCCGGCGACAACTACCAGGTCAGCCGCTCCATGGAGGCGTTCGCCAACGGCGGCCTGCTCGGCACCGGGCCGGGCCAGGGGACGGTCAAGTTCTCGCTGCCGGACAGCCACGCCGACTTCATCTTCGCCGTCGCCGGCGAGGAGATGGGGCTGATCTTCTGCCTGTTCCTCGTCTTCCTGTTCGCCTTCATCGTGCTGCGCGGCTTCGCCCGGGTGTTCAACGAGAACAACTACTTCGCGCTGCTCGCCGCGGCCGGCCTGCTGATCCAGTTCGGGCTGCAGGCGGCGATCAACATGGGCTCGTCGCTGCACCTGATGCCGACCAAGGGCATGACGCTGCCCTTCATCAGCTACGGCGGCTCGTCGCTGATGGCGCTCGGCTTCGGCATGGGCATGGTGCTGGCGCTGACCCGCAAGCGCTTCGGACCGGGGGACTGACGGGCATGGCCAAGGCGAACAAGCCGATCATCCTGGCGGCCGGCGGCACCGGCGGCCACATCTTCCCGGCGGAGGCGCTGGCCCGCGAGTTGCTGAAGCGCGGCCACACCGTGACGCTGGTCACCGACGGGCGCGGCCACGCCTTCGGCGACAGCCTGCCCGAGGTGCCGGTGCACCGCATCCGCGCCGGTTCGCCGTCCGGCGGGCTGCTGGGCAAGCTGAAGGGCGGCGTTCAGCTGCTGCTCGGCGTGTTCGACGCGCGCACGCTCCTGAAGCAGCTCGATCCCATCGCGGTCGTCGGCTTCGGCGGCTACCCGTCGGTGCCCACGGTCTACGCCGCCGGCCGCGCCGGCGTGCCGGTGCTGCTGCACGAGCAGAACGCCGTGCTCGGCCGCGCCAACCGCCTGTTGTTCGCGTCCGCCCGCCGCGTCGCCGTCGCCTATCCCGCGGTGTCCGGCATCGCCGACCCATCCAAGCTGGTGCAGACCGGCAACCCGGTGCGTCCCGCCGTCGCCGCCAAGCGTCATGCCTTCTACGACGTGCCCGCGGCCAACGGCCCGGTGCGCCTCCTCGTCATGGGCGGCAGCCAGGGGGCACGCGTCTTCAGCGAGGTCGTCCCGGCGGCGCTCGCCCTGCTGCCGGCCGACCTGCGCGGGCGCATCCATCTGGCGCAGCAGTGCCGGCCGGAGGACCTGGAGGGCGCGCGCGCCGCGCTGGCGCCGCTGTCCCTCGGCTCGGTCGAGCTGGAGAGCTTCTTCCGCGACGTGCCGGAGCGGCTGGCCTCGGCCCACCTCGCCATCACCCGCGCCGGCGCCTCCACCGTCGCCGAGCTGACCTGCATCGGCCGGCCGGCGGTGCTGGTCCCCTACCCCTTCGCCACCGACGACCACCAGACCGCCAACGCCCGGGCCGTCGCCTCGGCCGGCGCCGCCTGGCACGTGCCGCAGCCGCAGTTCACCGCCGAAACGCTGGCCCAGCGCCTGACCGCGCTGCTGTCCAACCCGGCCGAACTGGCGCGCGCTGCGCAGGCCAGCGCCGCCTGGGGCACGGACGAGGCCGCGTCAAAGCTCGCCGACGCCGTGCTGGCCCTGGCCGGCCGCTCGGGCAACAACGGAAACCACGCCAACGCCACGGAGGCAGCGGAATGATCAGCAAAGCGCGCACACCCACGCGACGTAACCCCCGCCCGCTGCAGGAGTGGCCGGCCGAGCTGACCCGCTCCGAACGCAGCTGGGGCCTGCGGCCGGAGTGCCCGCTGCTGCCGCGCGAGGTCGCCGAGCACGGTTTCCTGCGCGACCGCCTGCACGTTGTCACAGGCGCCGTGCCGCTGCCGGCCGCCCTGTCCGACGACGCGGTGGACGCGACGCTGCGGCTGATGCTACGTCGCGGCCACGTTTGACCGAACACGGGTAACCGGACCATGCGCGCTCTCCCCCTCTCCATCGGCACGATCCACTTCGTCGGCATCGGCGGCATCGGCATGAGCGGCATCGCCGAGGTGCTGAAGAACCTGGGCTATGCCGTGCAGGGCTCGGACATCGCGGAGAGCGCCAACGTCAAGCGCCTGCGCGACCTCGGCATCCCCGTCGCCATCGGCCACCGGGGCGAGAACCTCGGCTCCGCCGCCGTGGTCGTCGTCTCCTCGGCCGTCAAGAAGGACAACCCGGAGGTCGTCGCCGCCCGCTCCGGCATGATCCCGGTGGTGCGCCGCGCCGAGATGCTGGGCGAGCTGATGCGCCTGAAGTGGGCGATCGCCATCGGCGGCACGCACGGCAAGACCACGACCACCTCCATGGTCGGCCACATGCTGGAGCACGCCGGGCTGGACCCCACCGTGATCAACGGCGGCATCATCAACGCCTACGGCACCAACACCCGCCTCGGCTCCGGCGACTGGATGGTGGTGGAGGCCGACGAGTCCGACGGCACCTTCACCAAGCTGCCGGCCTGCATCGCGGTCGTCACCAACATGGACCCGGAGCACCTGGACCACTACGGCACCTTCGAGCACGAGCGCGCCGCCTTCGACACCTTCGTCCAGAACATCCCGTTCTACGGCTTCGCGGCGCTGTGCATCGACCACCCCGAGGTGCAGGCGATGATCCCGCGCGTGTCCGACCGCCGCATCATCACCTACGGCTTCTCGCCGCAGGCCGACGTGCGCGCCGACAACGTGCGGCTCGGTGCCGAAGGCGCCGTCTTCGACGTCATCATCACCGACCGCACCACCGGCCAGTCGGCGACGCTGTCCGGCGTGCGGCTGCCGATGTACGGGCCGCACAACGTGCAGAACGCGCTGGCCGCCTTCGCCGTCGGCCACGAGATGGGCATCCCCAACGAGGCGATGCGCGACAGCTTCACCAGCTTCCAGGGGGTCAAGCGCCGCTTCACCCGCACCGGCGTCGCCAACGGCGTCACGGTCATCGATGATTACGGCCACCACCCGGTGGAGATCGCCGCCGTGCTGCGCGCCGCGCGCACCGCCGGCAAGGGCCGCACCATCGCCGTCGTGCAGCCGCACCGCTACTCGCGCCTCGCCAGCCTGTTCGAGGAGTTCTGCACCTGCTTCAACGACGCCGACGCGGTGATCGTCGCCGACGTCTACGCCGCCGGTGAGCAGCCCGTGCCGAACGTCAACCGCGACGCCCTGGTCGAGGGCCTGCGCATGCACGGCCACCGCCACGTCATCCCGCTGCACGGCCCCGAGGAGCTGCCGCAGATGGTGCGCGACATGGCGCGCCCGGGCGACTTCGTGGTCTGCCTGGGGGCCGGCAACATCACGCAGTGGGCGAACGCCCTGCCGGGCGAACTCGACAAGCTCTATGGAACCGGGAGGACTGGATGACGGCCGCGCTCGCCATGACCAATTTCCACCTCATCGACCTGATGCCGAAGTGCCGCGGCCGGCTGTCCGCCGACGCGCCGCTGGCCGGCGTCACGTGGTTCCGCGTCGGCGGCAACGCCGAGGTGATGTTCCGCCCCGCCGACACCGAGGACCTCGCCGAGTTCCTGGCGGCGCTGCCGGACGAGGTGCCGGTGACGGTGGTCGGCGTGGCGTCGAACCTGCTGATCCGCGACGGCGGCGTGCCGGGCGTGGTGATCCGCCTGGGCCGCGGTTTCGCCGGCATCGAGACGGCGGGCACCCGCGTCACCGCCGGCGGCGCCGCGCTCGACCTGCACGTGGCGACGGTGGCGCGCGACGCCGGGATATCCGGGCTGGAGTTCCTGTCGGGCATCCCCGGCACCATCGGCGGCGCGCTCCGCATGAACGGCGGCGCCTACGGCCGCGAGACCCGGGACGTGCTGGCCGCCGCCCAGGCGGTGGACCGCCAGGGCAACCTGCACACGATTTCCAACGAGGCCATGGGCTTCACCTACCGCCACTGCGCGGTGCCCGAGGACTTCATCTTCACCGGCGCGGTGCTGGAGGGCGGCGAGGACGACCCGCTCGCCATCGCGCGGCGCATGGCCGAGATCAACGACAAGCGCGGCGACACCCAGCCGGTCCGCTCGCGCACCGGCGGTTCCACCTTCAAGAACCCGGCCGGCGAGAAGAAGGCGTGGCAGCTGATCGACGAGGCCGGCTGCCGCGGCCTGCGCGTCGGCGACGCCCAGGTGTCGGAGAAGCACTGCAACTTCCTGCTCAACCTCGGGTCGGCCAGCGCCGCCGACCTGGAGAACCTCGGCGAGGAGGTGCGCCGCCGCGTGCGCGAGACCTCCGGCGTCGAGCTGGAGTGGGAGATCAAGCGGATCGGTGTACCGAAAGGCGGTGCGGCGTGATTCGCAAGGACGCTCGAATCCCCTCTCCCGCCCCGGGAGAGGGAGGGGCCCGCTCGAAGAGCGGGAGGGTGAGGGTCAGCGCAAGGATCCTCGCCCTACCCTCACCCGGCCGCTCCGCGGCCACCCTCTCCCGGGACGGGAGAGGGATTGGAGGCGCGCCATGACTGGCCGCAAGAAGCACGTCGCGGTCCTGATGGGCGGCTGGTCGGCCGAGCGCGAGGTGTCGCTCGTCTCCGGCGCCGGCGTCGCCAAGGCGCTGGAGGAGGAAGGCTACTCCGTCACCGCGGTGGACGTGCAGCGCGATCTCATGGGTCTCGTCGCAGCGCTTGGCACTCCGCGGCCGGACGTGGTGTTCAACGCGCTGCACGGGCGCGGCGGCGAGGACGGCACCATCCAGGGCGTGCTGGAGTTCCTCGGGCTGCCCTACACGCACTCGGGCGTGCGCGCCTCGGCCATCGCCATGGACAAGGTGATGACCAAGCGCGTGCTGGACTCGGTCGGCGTGCGCTCGCCCAAGGGCCTCGTGCTGACCAAGGGCGAGCTGACCGGCGGTTCGCACCCGATGCCCGCCCCCTACATCGTCAAGCCGGTGGACGAAGGCTCGACCGTCGGCGTCACGCTGGTGCGCGAGGGGCAGAACAGCCCGGTCGGCGACGCCTGGACCTTCGGCGAGCGCGCCCTGGTCGAGGAGTTCATCCCCGGCCGCGAGCTGACCGTCGCGGTGATGGGCGCAGGCGGTAAAGACACCAGGGCGCTGACCGTCACCGAGATCGTCTTCGAGGCGCAGCTCTACGACTACACCGCCAAGTACAGCGCCGGCCACGCCGTGCACACGCTGCCCGCCGCCATTCCGGACGCCGTCGCCGAGGAGGCCAGGCGCGTCGCCGTCCTGGCGCACGAGACGCTGGGCTGCCGCGGCGTGTCGCGCAGCGACTTCCGCTGGGACGATTCGAAGCCCGGCACCGAGGGCCTGTACTTCCTGGAGATCAACAACCAGCCCGGCATGACGCCGCTGTCGCTGGTCCCCGAACAGGCGGCGCACGTGGGCATCTCCTACGGCGCGCTGGTGAGCTGGCTGGTGGAGAACGCGGCATGTCAGCACGGCTGAGCGCCCCGCCCCGCACCCCCAGAAGCGAGACGCCGGCGCCGCCGCGCGCCATGGCGCACGCCGCCCAGCGCGGCAACCGCCGCCGCGCCTTCCCGCGCTGGGCCAAGCCGGCGCTGAAGGTGGCGCTGCTGCTGGTGCCGGTGGTGGCGCTGGCCGGGTTCGCGGCGTGGCACCTGCGCGCCGGCACGCTGGGCCTGGCCATCGCCGAGGCGCGCAGCGCCTTCATCACCGCCAGCGCCGGTGCCGGGCTGTCGGTCAACGACGTGGCGGTGCACGGCCGCACCGCGACCGAGCCGGAGATCATCCTGCGGACGCTGGGCGTCGAGCGCGGCGCGCCGATCCTCGACCTCGACCTCGCCGAGGCCAAGGCCCGGCTGGAGCAACTGCCCTGGGTGGCGTCGGCGGCCATCGAGCGGCACCTGCCCGACACGCTGTACGTCCGCCTGTCCGAGCGCGAACCGATGGCGATCTGGCAGAACGACCGCCGGTTCACCGTCATCGACCGCGAGGGCCGCCCGCTGGCCGACGCCGCCGAGCTGGCGCGCCGCGGCAACCGCGACGTCGAGCGGCTGCCGCAGGTCGTCGGCGCCAACGCGCCGGGCCAGGTGCAGAAGCTGCTGGCGGCGCTGGAGCGCGTGCCCGCCGTCGCCAAGCGGCTGAAGGCCGCGACCTGGGTGGGCGACCGGCGCTGGAACCTCACGCTCGACAACGGCGTCGTCGTCAAGCTGCCCGAGGGCGGCGTGCTGACGGCGTTGCGCCAGCTCGCCGACATGGACGCCACCGGCAAGGTGCTCGACCGCGACATCGTTGCGGTTGACCTGCGCCAAGCCGACCGCATGGTGCTGCAGACGACCGTCATCCTGCCGGGCATGGAAGACGAGAAGAAGAAGCCGGGGAAGAAGACCTGATGACCGAAGAGGCCAAGGGGTGCTGAAGATGGGCTTCAATGGCGGGAAGAAGCCGAAGCGGCCGACGCGCGGTGGCGTCGTCGCCGCGCTCGACGTCGGCTCGACCAAGGTGTGCTGCTTCATCGCGCGGCACGAGGAGCAGGGCTCGGTCAAGGTCGTCGGCGTCGGCCACCAGCTTGCCGCCGGCGTGCGCGCCGGCGCCATCATCGACATGGAAGCGGCCGAGACCTCCATCGGCGCCGCCGTCCACGCCGCCGAGCAAATGGCCGGCGAGACGATCCGCGACGTGGTGGTCAACGTCTCGGGCGGCTACCCGGTCTCGCACACCTTCAACGCCGAGGTCTCGGTGCCCGGCCAGGAGGTGACCGACAGCGACGTCCGCCGCGCCATGGCGCACGCCCGCGGCCTGCAGGTCGGCGCGGAGTCCACGCTGATCCACGCGCTGCCGGTGGGCTTCTCGCTGGACGGCAACCGCGGCATCCGCGATCCCCGGGGGATGTACGGCGACCGTCTGGCCGTGCACGTCCACGTCATCACCGCCGCCGCCGGCGCGGTGCGCAACCTGCAGACCTGCGTCAACCGCTGCCACCTGGACATCGAGAGCATGGTGGTCAGCCCCTACGCCTCGGCGCTGGCCACGCTGGTCGAGGACGAGATGGAGCTGGGCGTCGCCTGCATCGACATGGGCGGCGGCACCACGACGATCTCGGTCTTCTTCGAGGGCCGGATGGTGTGGACCGACTGCATCCCGGTCGGCGGCAGCCACGTCACCAACGACATCGCCCGCGGCCTGACCACGCCGGTCGTCCACGCCGAGCGCATGAAGACGCTGTACGGCAGCGCCATGGCCAGCGCCGCCGACGAGCGCGAGATGATCGACGTCCCCCAGGTCGGCGAGGAGGAGCGCGCGTCGGGCAACCACGTGCCCAAATCGCTGCTGGTCCGCATCATCCAGCCGCGCCTGGAAGAGATCTTCGAGCTGGTCCGCTCCCGCCTGGAGCAGTCGGGCTTCGCCAAGCTGGCCGGGCGCCGCGTGGTGCTCACCGGCGGCGCCAGCCAGCTGCCGGGCACCCGCGAGCTGGCCCAGCTCATCCTCGACAAGCAGGTCCGGCTCGGCCGGCCGACGCGCATCGGCGGTTTGGCCGACGCCAACGGCGGCCCGGCCTTCTCGACCGCCGCCGGCCTGCTGATCCATGCCGTCCGCCACCCCACCGAACTGCCGGTCTCCGTCCACGAGGCGGTGTCCGGCGGCGGCATCTGGGGCCGGGTCGGGATGTGGCTGCGGGAGAACCTGTAGCCGAAAGACGTGCCTAAGAAACCGCCGGAACCAACCGGCACTTGCGAGCAACACACGAGAACGAAACCAAGGAAGGCTGAGGAGAGGCTTACATGATCAACGTCAGCATCCCCCCCATCGAGACCGAGCTGAAGCCGCGCATCACCGTGTTCGGCGTCGGCGGCG
This sequence comes from Azospirillum sp. TSO22-1, assembly GCF_003116015.1. Classification (GTDB taxonomy): domain Bacteria; phylum Pseudomonadota; class Alphaproteobacteria; order Azospirillales; family Azospirillaceae; genus Azospirillum. The sequence goes on along the minus strand of NZ_LGQZ01000028.1, from coordinate 21,475 downwards.
CCGGCGGCAACGCCGTCAACAACATGATCAAGTCGAACCTGGAAGGCGTCGACTTCGTGGTCGGCAACACCGACGCGCAGGCGCTGAAGGGCTCGCTGTGCGAGAAGCGCCTCCAGCTGGGCACCGCCACGACGCGGGGCCTGGGCGCCGGCTCGAAGCCGGACGTCGGCCGCGCCGCCGCCGAGGAGCAGGTCAACGACATCGTGTCGTACCTCGACGGCTCCAACATGGTGTTCATCACCGCCGGCATGGGCGGCGGCACCGGCACCGGCGCCGCCCCGGTCATCGCGCGCGCGGCCCGCGAGCGCGGCATCCTGACCATCGGCGTGGTGACCAAGCCGTTCCACTTCGAGGGCGCGCACCGCATGCGCCTGGCGGAGAGCGGCATCGCCGAGCTGCAGCAGTACGTCGACACACTGATCATCATCCCGAACCAGAACCTCTTCCGCATCGCCAACGAGAAGACCACGTTCGCCGACGCCTTCAAGATGGCCGACGACGTGCTGCACTCCGGCGTGCGCGGCGTGACCGACCTGATGGTCATGCCCGGCCTGATCAACCTGGACTTCGCCGACATCCGCTCGGTGATGACCGAGATGGGCAAGGCGATGATGGGCACCGGCGAGGCCACCGGCGACCGCCGCGCCATCGAGGCCGCCGAGGCCGCCATCTCCAACCCGCTGCTCGACGACGTGTCGATGAAGGGGGCGCGCGGCGTCCTCATCAACATCACCGGCGGTTACGACATGACCCTGTTTGAGGTCGACGAGGCGGCCAACCGCATCCGCGACGAGGTCGACCCGGACGCCAACATCATCTTCGGCTCGACCTTCGACAGCTCGATGGAAGGCCTGATGCGCGTGTCGGTGGTCGCCACCGGCATCGACGCGGCTGCCATGGCCCACCCGCGCACCGCGGCGCACCCGGTGAACCTGTCGGTGGTCTCCGACCGCACCCGCAAGCCGGGCGCCCCGGGCCTCGGCGCCACCGCCCCGGCCGCCGCGGCCCCGGTCAGCGGCATCGCCGGCCTCGCCAGCGCCGCCCCGATGCCGGCCGTCCCGACCGCCGCCACCGCCTCGGCCCTGAAGGCGCAGCCGATCGCCACCGCGGCGACCGCCTTCGCCATGGAAGCCCCGGTCGCCCAGCCGGCCGCCCCGGTCCAGCAGGAGGTTGCCCCGGCCCCGGTCGCTTACGAGGCGCCGGCCGCCCAGCCGGTGCAGTACGAAGCCGCTCCGGCCCCGGTCGCGCACGCCCCGGTCCAGGCCACCGCGCCGGCCGGCTCGCTGCACGCCGAGCGCCGCGAAGGCGCCTTCATCCCGCCGAAGGCCGTCGATCCCGGCCCGCGTCCGCTGACCGCCCCGACCGCCGCCCCGGTGGCGCCGGTGGCCGACACCCCGGACGCCCAGGCGAAGAAGCGCATGTCGCTGTTCGGCCTCGTCACCGGCCTGGGCCGCAGCGCCCGGCGCGACGAGCCGGCCCCGCAGCCCGTGCCGCAACAGCAGCCGGCCCCGATGATGGCGCCGCCGCAGCCCATGCAGCAGCCGGTGCACCACCACCAGCCGGTGCAGCAGGCGCCGCAGCAGCCGAGCCTCGGCATCCAGGCCGCTCCGCAGCCGAAGCTGCACGCGGCCGAGGAAGACGTGCTGGACATCCCGGCCTTCCTGCGCCGCCAGGCCAACTGAGCACGCGGGCACCCCGCCGGCGGCGGCCTCTCCCCAAGGCCGGCGGGCAGCATCCGAGACCTTCCTTGACTTGCCTCCGGGGCGTATCCGCCCCGGAGGTCTCCTTGGCGTGTCCGGGGTACGCCCTGTCCGACCCGCCTATGCGATTGCAACAAACCGTAATAAAGAGTGATTTGTCCTGTCCGAGTCCCGGTGATAGGTAGCAAGCGTGGTGTTTTGCCAAGTCGATCAATCGTCCGCTGCGAACCGATGGCTGATCAGGATTGTTGGTGAACCCCGCAGACGAGATCAAATCAGGACGTTGCCGTGACTCATATCGGTGGTAATACGGACGGGATGTTTCAGCACACGCTGAAGTCTGTCATTCGCCTCACCGGCATCGGACTGCACTCCGGCGCGAAGGCGGTTCTGACCATCTCCCCCGCGGCGCCGGACGCCGGCATCACCTTCATCCGCACCGACAAGCGCGGCTTCGCCGCCCGCATTCCCGCGACCTACGCCAACGTCGTGGACACCCGCCTGTGCACCGTGCTCGGCAACGCCGAAGGCACGACGGTCGGCACGGTGGAGCATGTCCTGGCGGCGTTGTCCGGCTGCGGCATCGACAACGCGGTCCTCGCCATCGACGGCCCGGAAGTGCCGATCATGGACGGCAGCTCCGCTTCCTTCGTCGCCGCCATCGAGCGCACCGGCCGGGTCGAGCAGGATGCGCCGCGCCGCGTGATCCGCGTGCTGAAGCCGGTCACCGTCGGCAACGGCCTGGTGACCGCGAGCCTGATGCCGTCGGAGCGCCCGGAGTTCAGCTTCGAGATCGACTACGGCAGCACGGTGATCGGCCAGCAGGCCCTCCACTTCGAGCTGTCGGCCGGCGCCTTCGGCGACGAGATCGGCGACGCCCGCACCTTCTGCTTCCTGCGCGACGTGGAGGCCATGCGCAACGCCGGCCTCGCCCGCGGCGGTTCGCTCGACAACGCGGTGGTGGTCGATGAGGAGCAGGACCGCGTGCTCAACACCGAGGGGCTGCGCAGCCCAGACGAGTTCGTCCGCCACAAGGTTCTCGACGCGGTCGGCGACCTGTACTTGGCCGGCGGTCCGATCCTCGGCCGCTACCACGGCAGCCGCGCCGGCCACGCGCTGAACAACCAGCTGCTGCGCGCGCTGTTCGCCGACCGTTCGGCGTGGTGCTGGGACACGCCGGCGGCGCTGATGCCCTCGGGCTGGTGCGAGTATCAGCCGCGCGCCGTCGCCTGACGCGCTCACCCGTTTCTCCGGGTCGGCCTGGACCGCCCTCCCCTTCCCGGGGAGGGCGTTTTCTTTTGCGCGCGCCTCCCCTGCCCTATCGGAGTCGACGCGCGCGGCGCGGCGCATCCCCCTCCCCTGCCGCCGCCGCGCGGCGCGGAGTTGCGCAAAGCCCCCTCCCCTGCCGGGGTTGCGGAACGGCGGCATGCGCACCATATGGGGTGCCCCGGACTCAGCGAATGTCACAAAGATATAGTTATTCCAATTATTTATGTGATTTCCCTGAGACATAACTAGAGACTTCGCCGCGCCTTTTCCGCCATCCCCGCGAAAGCCGCCCTGCCCCGCCTGATCCGACTTGCCGCGCCCGCGTCGGGGCGTGCTATATAAGGGCACCATTTCAGGGTCCAAAGACGACGATGTCCCCTCGCCTTCTCCGCGCGCCGTTCGCCGCCCTCCTCCTCGCCTCCGCCCTCGCCGGCTGCTCGACCAAGGACGAACTCGCCTACGTCGAGCGTCCGCCCGAGCAGATCTTCGACGAGGCGGAAGCCAAGATGAAGAGCGAGGACTACAAGACCGCCGCCAAGCTGTTCGACGAGGTCGAGCGCCAGCACCCCTATTCGCAGTGGGCGACCAAGGCGCAGCTTCGCGCCGCCTACGCGCACTATGAGAACCTGAAGTACGACGACGCCATCCTGGCGCTGGACCGCTTCATCCAGCTGCACCCCGGCAGCCCGGAGGTGTCGTACGCCTACTACATGCGCGCGCTGAGCTATTACGAGCAGATCACCGACGTGCGCCGCGACCAGCGGATGACGCGGCTGGCGCTCGACGCGCTGTCGGACGTGGTGCGCCGCTTCCCCGAAACGCCGTACGCCCGCGACGCGAAGATCAAGATCGACCTGACCAACGACCACCTCGCCGGCAAGGAGATGGAGGTCGGGCGCTTCTACATGCGCCAGGCGCAGTACACCGCGGCGATCAACCGCTTCCGTATGGTGGTCGAGCAGTACCAGACCACCTCGCACACCGCGGAGGCGCTGCACCGCCTCGTGGAGTGCTATCTGGCGCTCGGCGTCAACGACGAGGCGACGACGGCCGCCGCCGTCCTCGGCCACAACTTCCCGGGCAGCGAATGGTATCAGGACAGCTACGCCATGCTGGTCGACCACAACCTGAAGCCGGAGCGGAACGCCAAATCGTGGCTCAGCAAAGCCTGGAGCTCCCTGTTCTAGGGCGCTCCACCCTCGCCGCGCTGACGATCCGGGACGTCGTCCTGATCGAACGGCTGGCGCTGTCCTTCCGTGCCGGGCTGTGCGTGCTGACCGGCGAGACGGGTGCCGGCAAGTCGATCCTGCTGGACGCCCTCGGCCTCGCCCTGGGGGCCCGCGGCGATTCCTCGCTGGTCCGCCACGGCGCCGAGCAGGCCTCGGTCACCGCCGAGTTCGAGCTGTCCGGTGATCACCCGGCCTTCGCCATCCTGCGCGAGCAGGGGCTGGACGCGGATGACCGGCTGGTGGTGCGCCGCACGGTCAGCGCCGACGGCCGCTCGCGCGCCTGGGTCAACGACCAGGCGGTCGGCGTCGGCCTGCTGAAGCGCCTGGGCGAGGAACTAGTCGAGGTGCACGGCCAGTTCGAGACGCACGGCCTGCTCAACCCCGCCACCCATCGCAGCGTGCTCGACGCCTACGCCCAGCTGGACGGCAAGGCGGCGCACGTCGCCGCCCTGCACCGCGCGTGGCGGCAGGTCGAGGACGCGCGCGCCAACGCCGCCGCCGAGATCGCCCGCGCCCGCTCGGAAGAGGAATACCTGCGCCACGCCGTGGCCGAGCTGGACAGCCTCACGCCCAAGCCCGGCGAGGAGGAGCAGCTGGCCGAGACCCGCGCCGTGCTGATGCACCGCGAGAAGGTGGTCGAGGCGATGAACTCCGCCTACGCCGAGCTGTCCGGCGACCGCGGCGTCGAGCGCTCGCTCGCCTCGGCGCTGCGCATCCTGACGCGCATCGCCGAGAAGGCCGGCGGCAAGCTGGACCCGGCGATATCCGCGCTCGACCGCGCCGCGGCCGAGGCCGCCGAGGCGGTCGCCGCGCTGCAGGCCGCCTCGGCCGACGTCGACATGGACCCGGCGGCGCTGGAGAAGCTGGAGGAGCGGCTGTTCGCGCTGCGCGCCGCCTCGCGCAAGCACGGCGTGGCGGTGGACGCGCTGGCCGCCCTGCGCGACGAGCTGTCCGGCCGCCTGTCGATGATCGAGGACCAGGGCGACCTGCTCGCCCGCCTCGCCCGCGACGCCGAGACGGCGCGCGAGGCCTACCGCAAGGCCGCCGAAGACCTCAGCAGGGCGCGCCAGAAGGCCGCCGGGCTGCTGGACAAGGCGGTGGCCACCGAGCTGCCGCCGCTGAAGCTGGACAAGGCCAAATTCCGCACGCTGGTCGAGCCGCTGGACGAGGCCGACTGGGGCTCGGCCGGCATGGACCGCGTCGCCTTCCAGGTCGCCACCAACCCGGGATCGCCGCCGGGGGCGCTGAACAAGATCGCGTCGGGCGGCGAACTGGCGCGCTTCATGCTGGCGCTGAAGGTGGTGCTGGCGCAGACCTCGACGGTCGGCACGCTGGTGTTCGACGAGGTGGACACCGGCATCGGCGGCGCCGTCGCCGCGGCGGTCGGCCAGCGGCTGGAACGGCTCGGCCACGGGCTCCAGGTGCTGGTGGTGACGCACAGCCCGCAGGTGGCGGCGCGCGGCTCGACCCATCTGAAGGTGCAGAAGGCGGTCAAGGGCCAGAGCGTGACCACCGGCGTCGCCGCGCTGGACGGCGACGAGCGGCGCGAGGAGATCGCCCGCATGCTCTCCGGCGCCACCGTCACCGCCGAGGCGCGCGCGGCGGCCGACAGCCTGATCGCGGGGCGCGGGTAAGATCCTCGTCATCGCCGTCGGAGTTTTTCACCACGAAGACACGAAGGCACGAAGACGGCACCGTCCGTCGAGAGCCGCCGATGTCTGCCCTGCGCCTGCGGCATTTGCCCGCGGGCGCGCGGCGTGGTTCCCTGGCCGTCCCCTTTCGGAGGCGCGCATGAGCTGGCAGACGCTGGGCCTGTTCCTGGTCACCTTCTTCTTCATCTCGGCGACGCCCGGCCCCAACATGCTGCTGGCCATGAGCCTCGGCCTGCGCTTCGGCGTGCGCCGGGCGGCGTGGGGCGGCCTGGGCATGGTGGCCGGGCTGACCACCCTGGCCGGCCTGTCGGTGCTCGGCCTGGGGGCACTGCTGGCGGCGTCGGAAGCGGCGTTCCTGACACTGAAGTGGGCGGGCGTGGCCTATCTGACGTGGCTCGGCTGGCAGACGTGGCGGGCGCCGGTGGAGCCGGTGCGGGCGGGCGAGGCCCCGGCGGAGGACGACACCGGCACAGCCGGGCGGCTGTTCGTGCGCGGCGTGCTGGTCGCCTTCAGCAACCCCAAGGCGCTGGTCTTCATGGCCGCGCTGTTCCCGCAGTTCATCGAGCCGGCGCAGCCGCTGCTGCCGCAGTTCACCGCGCTGGTCTCGCTGATGGCGGTGATCGAGTTCGGCTGGATCCTCGCCTACGCCGCCGGCGGCCACACCATCGCCGCGCGCCTGTCGAGCACCCGTGCCGTGCGCAGCCTGAACCGGGTGAGCGGCGGCCTGATGATCGGCGCCGGCGGCCTGCTGGCGCTGGCCAAGCGGATCTGAACCGGGCAACGGTTGTCTGCGGGTGGGGGAATTGCTATCTTGAAGGAAGCCGGGGGTGTTCCTGCACCCCCGGCGACCTCTAGCGCCGCTTCAGGGTGATGCGGATCGTGATCCGACAGCCCCGGAAGCGAAGCTCGAGAGAGAAGATGGGTGCTTCCATCTTGTTCTCCCTTGATGGCCGGCCGGGCCAATTCCCGGCCGGCTTTCCATTTCAGCACAGCGGACGGGAATTGCACACCACCGCGTGCATGCGATATGGCGCACACACGCGGCTGGACGCACCAGCGAATCCCTACGCCGCCACCTTCCACGGCCCCCAGCCGCCGAGGCGCAGGCCGACCTGGTACTTGGTGAAGGGGATGGTGATCGCCACGTCGCGCGGGCGGAAGAACAGCAGGCGGATCGGGTCGGCGAACTCCAGCCGGGCGCCCTTGGGCTCCTCGTCGAACTCGTTGCTCATGACCTGCCAGATTTCCAGACCATCGCCATAGTTGCTGATCTTGTACTGGCCGCAGCGCCACTCGTCGCCCTCGCCGACGCTGCCCTGCGTGACCTTGCGGTCGCCCTCCATCTCCACCGGGCCGACGCCGGCCGCCTCGCCGCCCACCGACGGCCCCTGCGTCTCGGCCCGGAAGCCGAGGCTGAGCCAGGAGGTGCGGGTCAGCGGGATCAGGCGGCGCACCAGCCGCGCGTCCTCGGCCGAGAAGCGCTCGGGGTCGTCGTAGAGGATGCGGTCCAGCGCGGCGGCGATCACCAGGCGCTCGTCGATGGTCAGGGGCTTGACGGGGCTGCGGGACATCGCGGATCCGTGCTTCGTCATAGGCGGTCGCTTCAGTCTTGCGCCAACAAGCGCCCTTCCGCCAGTCTCCCGTTTCACGCCCCGTCCCGAACCGCCGAGCCGTATCATGACCGACCTCTTCGCCACGCCCGCCAGCCTGCGCGCCATCCCCGTGGAGGCGCTGACCCTGGAGCAGGCGCAGGCCGAACTGGAGGCGCTGGCCAAGGAAATCGCCCACCACGACCGGCTCTACCACCAGCAGGACACGCCGGAAATCCCGGATGCCGCGTACGACGCGCTGGTCCGCCGCAACGGCGCCATCGAGGCGCGCTTCCCGGAACTGCAGCGCGCCGATTCGCCCTCGCTGCGCGTCGGCGCGGCGCCAGCGGCGGGATTCAGGAAGGTGCGGCACGCCGTGCCGATGCTGTCGCTGGGCAACGCCTTCGCCCCGGAGGACGCCGCCGAGTTCGTCGCGCGCATCCGCCGCTTCCTCGGCTGGGGCGAGGACACGCCCATCGCCTTCGTGGCCGAGCCGAAGATCGACGGCCTGTCCTGCTCGCTGCGCTACGAGAACGGCCGCCTCGTGCTGGCCGCCACCCGCGGCGACGGCGCGGAGGGCGAGGACGTCACGGCCAACGTCATGACCATCAAGGACGTGCCGAAGACCCTGCCCACCCCCTACCCCGCCGTGCTGGAGGTGCGCGGCGAGGTCTACATGAACCGCGACGAGTTCCTGGCGATGAACAAGGGCTATGCCGAGAAGGGCGAGGACCTGTTCGCCAACCCGCGCAACGCCGCCGCCGGCTCGCTGCGCCAGAAGGACCCGAAGGTCACCGCGTCGCGCCCGCTGTGCTTCTTCGGCTACGCGCTGGGCGAGGTGTCGGAGCCGATCGCCGACACCCAGTGGGGCATCCGCGAGCGGCTGAAGGCGTGGGGCTTCGCGCTCAACCGCCCGGCCGAACACGTGGACGGCGTCGATACGCTGCTGCGCTTTTACGAGCAGATCGGCCAGCGCCGCTCCTCGCTGCCCTTCGACATCGACGGCGTGGTCTACAAGGTGGACCGGCTGGACCTGCAGGAGCGCCTGGGCTTCGTCTCCCGCGCGCCGCGCTGGGCCATCGCCCACAAGTTCCCGGCGGAGCAGGCGCAGACGCGCCTCAAGGGCATCACCATCCAGGTCGGCCGCACCGGCGCGCTGACCCCGGTGGCGGAACTGGAGGACATCACGGTCGGCGGCGTGGTGGTCAGCCGAGCCACCCTGCACAACGAGGACGAGATCGCCCGCAAGGACGTCCGCGTCGGCGACCTCGTCGTCGTTCAGCGCGCCGGCGACGTGATCCCGCAGGTGGTCGGCGTCGTCGAGGCGCAGCGGCCGGAGGGCGCCGAGCCCTTCGTCTTCCCCGACCACTGCCCGGAGTGCGGCAGCCTCGCCGTGCGCGAGGAGGGAGAGGTGGTGCGGCGCTGCACCGGCGGGCTGATCTGCCCGGCGCAGGCCAAGGAGCGGCTGCGCCACTTCGTCAGCCGCAACGCCTTCGACATCGAGGGCCTGGGCGAGAAGATCATCGAGGAGTTCTGGAACGACGGCCTCGTCCGCTCGCCGGTGGACATCTTCACGCTGGAACCGCGGATCGAACGCGGCGAGTTCGCGCTGATCGGCCGGTTCGGCTGGAAGGAGAAGTCGGTCGAGAACCTGTTCAAGGCAATCAACGACCGCCGCAACGGCATCGACCTGCACCGGCTGATCTTCGGCCTGGGCATCCGGCATGTGGGCGAGGTGACGGCGCGCTCGCTGGCCACGCATTATGGGTCGCTGGACGCGTGGCTGGCCGGCATGGACGCCGCCATCGGCGCGATGCCGGGCGCGGCGTGGCGCGAGCTGGCGGCGCTGAAAGGCGTGGGGCCGTCCACCATGTCGGCGCTGCTGGCGTGGTTCAATGACCCGGAGAACGCCGCCAAGGTGGGCTTCTACGCCAACCAGCCGGCGCTGCGGCTGGAGACGGTGATCGGCATGCTCGGCATCAGGGAGGTGAAGGCCAACGCCGCCAAGGCGCTGGCCGCGCACTACGAGACGCTGGAGCGCTGGACGGAGGCCATGGCCGCCGCCGCCGCGGCTCAGCCCGGCGAGGCGTGGGAGGCGCTGGTCCGCGTCCCCGACGTCGGCGAGGTGGCCGCCGAGGAACTCGCCGGCTTCTTCCTCGAGGAGCGCAACAAGGAGATCATCCAGGGCCTGCGCGAGGCCGGCGTGACGGTGCTGGACGCCGAGAAGCCGAAGGCGGCGAGCACGCCGGTGGCCGGCAAGACGGTGGTCTTCACCGGCACGCTGGAGACCATGACCCGCGACGCCGCCGAGGCGCGGGCGCGCGAGCTGGGCGCCAAGGTGACGGGATCGGTGTCGAAGAAGACCGACTGCGTGGTGGTCGGCGCCGACGCCGGCAGCAAGGCCACCAAGGCGCGCGAGCTGGGCGTGACGGTGCTCAGCGAGCGGGAGTGGCTGGACCTGATCGGGGAGTAGCTCGCCCTGCCAATTGCCCACAGGGAATGCAGGGGTGCGACGCACTGTCGCATTGCGATTCAGTCTCATATGCGAGCCTGATACGCGAACGATTTGCAATTGCACCGCAGCGGGCGGCTCATGGACACGCATCGGCTTCCGGACACGACCGACGGCTGCGCCGCCCAGCGCGCCGTTCCGTTCCGCCGCGGCGGGCGCCTGATCGCGCTGGGCGCGGCGGTGGAGCGGTTGTTCGTGTGGCTGCGGCCGTGGCTGCCGGTGGTGCACGGGGTGATGTTCGTCGGCTTCCTCGCCATCCTGTTCGTGCCGCTGCTGCTCGACGATCCGGCAGCCGAGGACGGGCCGTTCGACCACTTCACGGTGATGGTGCACACGCTGCTGTGGGGCCTGTGGTTTCCGCTGGCCTTCCTGTCGGTGGCGCTGACCGGGCGCAGCTGGTGCGGGCTGCTCTGCCCGATGGGGGCCGGCTCGGAATGGGCGGGCAAGGTCGGGCTGAAGCGGCCGGTGCCGGCGTGGCTGCGCTGGCCGGGCACGCCGGTCGCCAGCTTCATCCTGGTCACCGTGTGGGGCCAGACGGTGGGCGTGCGCGACCACCCGGAGGCCGCCGCCATCCTGTTCGGCTCGGTCTTCGCGGCGGCGCTGGTCATCGGCTTCCTGTTCGGGCGCGGCAAGCGCGCGTGGTGCCGGCACGCCTGCCCGATCGGGCTGCTGCTCGGCGTCTACTCCCGCCTGGGCGGGGTCGAGTTCGCGCCGAAGCGGCCGGAGCCGGGCGGCGACCGCTGGACCGAGAAAACCGTCTGCCCGACGCTGATCGACCTCCGGCGCAAGACCGAATCCCGCCACTGCATCGAGTGCTTCCGCTGCGTCGGCCCGGCCTCGCAGGGGGGGCTGTACCTCAAGCTGCGCGTCCCCGGCGCCGAGATCGAGACGGTGTCGGCGCACAACCCCAGCCTGTCCGAGGTGCTGTTCCTGTTCATGGGCACCGGCGTGGCGCTGGGCGGCTTCCTGTGGCTGGTGCTGCCGTCGTATCAGCACCTGCGCATGGCGGTCGGCGACTGGGGCATCGACCAGGGCTGGTACTGGCTGGGCGAGCCGGGGCCGCGCTGGCTGATGGCGGTCTACCCGGAGCGCCGCGAGGTGTTCCGCTGGCTCGATTTCATCCTGATCGTCGGCTACATGCTGAGCTGGCTGGCGGCGCTGACCGCGACGCTGTCGGCCACCACGGCGGCCTCCGCCTGGCTGTCGGCGCGGCTGGCGCCCGGTGCCGAGTGGAAGGCCCGCTTCGTCCAGCTCGGCTACCAGTACGCCCCGGTCGCCATGGTGTCGCTGCTGCTCGGCCTCGGCAGCGGGCTGTTCGACACGCTGGCGCTGCTCGGCCTCGGGCCGTCGGCGGTGCTCGGCGCCAAGGGCCTGTGCTTCGCGCTCGGCGCGCTGTGGAGCCTGCGGCTCGGCGACCGCCTGCTGGCGGCGCAGGGCGTGCCGGCGGCGACGCGCTGGATTCCCCTCCTACCCGGCGCCCTCGGCAGCTTCGCCATCGGCGCCGCCTGGTATCCGGCGCTGTTCGGCGCCTGATCGTTTCCCAACCTTCCTCACGACTTCCGGAGAGCACGCAATGACTCTGTCCGCACGCCCCCTTGCCGCCGCCGTCCTGGCGCTCGGCCTCGCCGCCGCGCCGGCCCTCGCCGGCGAGCAGCCGATCGGCCAGCCCATCGAGAAGAACGGCCTGAACGTCATCGGCGTGTACCTGCAGCCGGTGGTCATGCAGCCGGCCATGGCCGACCAGGACGCCAAGAAGACCGACATCCACCTGGAAGCCGACATCAAGGCGCTGAAGGACAACCCGAACGGCTTCCGCGAGGATTCCTGGATCCCCTACCTGACGGTGGACTACACCATCGCCAAGCGCGGCAGCGACTGGAAGACCAGCGGCACGCTGCACGCGATGGTCGCCAACGACGGCCCGCACTACGGCGCCAACGTGGCGCTGAGCGGCCCCGGCCAGTACGACGTGACCTTCCGCATCGCGCCCCCGGGCACCGACGCGCACGGCCACACCCAGGTCTTCCTGCGCCACACCGACAAGGAGACCGGCGTGCAGGCCTGGTGGAAGCCGTTCGAGTTCAAGGGCGACTTCAAGTTCGTCGGCACCGGCAAGAAGGGCGGGTACTAACGGCTCCCGCCCGTCGCTGACGGACGCCACGGACACAACATTCACACGGATTTCACGGATCGAGGCACGGATTTCACGGATTTTCTCGGTGCTTGCAGCGCGTCAGCCTTATCCGCGGGCCGTTGCCGGGCAGGGTCAAAAAAAATCCGTGAAATCCGTGTTCAAATCCGTGAAATCCGTGTGAACTGTTGGCCGTCACAACGGCACCTCCAGCCGGGACACCACCAGCCGGCCGACTCACCCCTCCCCCGGCCGGAAGGTGCCGGCCAAGCGGTCGGCGATGTCGTGCATGCCCTGCTGGCGCAGGATCGCCTGGCGGTGGCGCAGCAGGCGCTTGGCCAGCGCCTTCTCGGTCTCCGCACCGCCCAGCAGCGTGCCGTCCGCCCCCTTCAGCCGAAGCGCAAGGGTCTCCACCAGCGTCGCCTCGGCCTTGGAGTCCTTGCGGTCGAGCGGCTGGTCGCTGTTGAGGGCGGAGCGCACGCGCTCCAGCAGCACGACGCGGCAGCTCGGCGCCCGGCCGGTGACGGTCAGCGCCCCGATGCAGGCGAGCAGCGGGTGCACCGGCACGTCCTTCTCGCCCGGCTTGCGGCCGTACAGCGTGTCGGCCAGCGCGCACAGGCCGGCGGCCAGCGTCGGCTGCGCGCCCAGCAGTTCCTTCACCACGTCGGCGGCGCCCAGCCCGTCGGCGACCACGCCCTCCAGCAGCGCCGAGAGGTGCGGGTCGTCGATTCGCGCCATCATCTTGACCAGCAGCTCCATCTTGCCGGCCAGCGAGTTGGCGCTGGTCAGATACTGGCTGAGCATGGCCAGGAAGACGAAGTCGTGCTCCTCCGCCCCCACCGCCTGCCCGATGCGGCGGCTGGTGGCGGCGAGGTCGGACTCGTCGAAGGCCGGCAGGCGCTTGCGCTCGGCGTTGAAGTCGCGGGCGCGGACCAGCGCGCGGTCGACCAGGGCGCGCAGCTCCTTCACCCGCGCGGCGACCGCCACCTTGTGGGTGTCGCCGTGGTGGCGGGCGACGGCATGGATGGCCGCGCCCATCAGCGTGCCCTGCTCGTCCAGCTTGCGGGCGTAGGTCCAGCCGTGCAGCAGCTCGGTCGGCGTCACCTGGAACTTATCGAGGAACTGGCGCAGCAGCCGGCCGATGACGACGCGGCTGTCGAAGCCGTACAGCTCGGCCAACTCGGTGCAGTAGGGCGCGCCCTCGGCGGTGCCGGCGATGGTCAGCGGCTTGGTCTTCTGCTCCGGCACCTTGCGGTGGAAGATCGCGGTCTGGACCGCCAGCCCGGCGAGGCTGCGCGACTTGAAGACCTTCACCTCCTGCACGCCGGCCACGGTCATCTGCACGCGGGCGCAGGACAGCGCCGCCTGCTCCTCGGTGAAGGTGGCCTCCATCCGCCAGCGGTCGTCGACGCGGACCTGCACCTCGAAGAGGGCGTTGCCTTTGAACACGGGTTCACAAACCTCCGAAATCTCCACCGATCCTGAGCCCGAAGCGGTGCAGGGATCAATGGGATTCGGTCCTCACCCCGCCTTGTCCGCGGGCACCACGAAGGCGTCCATCACCTTCTTGGTGCCGGCCTCGTCAAAGGCGATCTCCAGCTTGTCCTGCTCGACCGCCACCACGGTGCCGTAGCCGAACTTCTGGTGGAACACCCGCTCCCCCTCGCCGTAGGGCGAGGACGGCCGGGGGCGCGCCTCGACGTGGTAGGCGGTGCCCTCCAGCGTCACGCCGCGCGGCGCCGGCGGCTGGCGCTGCGGGGCCTTGAAGCTGAAGCCGCCCGCCCCGGAATCCCGGAACCCGCCGCCGAACCCGGCCGCGCCGGAGCCGGCGTAGAGGCCGCTGGCCGCCTCCGCCTCGACGTTCTCCGGCGGCAGCTCGTCCACGAAGCGCGAGGGGATGGCGCTGACCCAGTTGCCGTACAGGCGGCGGTTGGCGGCGTGCGTCACGTAGGCCCGCTTGCGCGCCCGCGTCAGGCCGACGTAGGCGAGGCGGCGCTCCTCCTCCAGGCCGGCGATGCCGGTCTCGTCCAGCGCGCGCTGGTTGGGGAACACGCCCTCCTCCCAGCCGGGCAGGAAGACGACGTCGAACTCCAGTCCCTTGGCGCCGTGCAGGGTCATCAGGGTGATCTGCTCGGTCCCGGCGGCCTCGGCGTTCTCCATCACCAGGGCGACGTGCTCGAGGAAGCCGCCGAGGTTCTCGAACTCCGCCATGGCGGTGATCAGTTCCTTGAGGTTTTCCAGCCGGCCCGGCGCCTCGGGCGACTTGTCCTCCTGCCACATGCGGGTGTAGCCGGACTCGTCCAGCACCATGCGCGCCAAGTCGGTGTGCGGCATGGTCTGCGCGAGGCCGCGCCAGCGGAAGAAGTCCTGCAGGAGGGTGCGCACCGTGCCGCGCACCTTGGGCTTCAGCTCGTCGGTCTCGGTCAGCGCCCAGCCGGCCTCGGCCAGCGGGACGCCCTGCCCGCGCGCCGCGGTGTACAGGCATTGCAGCGCCGCCGGGCCGATGCCGCGCTTCGGCACGTTGACGATGCGCTCGAAGGCGAGGTCGTCGTCGGGCGAGTTCACCACGCGCAGGTAGGCCAGCGCGTCGCGGATCTCCTGCCGCTCGTAAAAGCGCGGGCCGCCGATCACCTTGTAGGGCAGGCCGAGCGTGATGAAGCGCTCCTCGAACTCGCGGGTCTGGAAGCCGGCGCGCACCAGCACCGCCATGTGGCCCAGCGAGACGCCAAGGCGCTGCAGCGATTCCACCTCCTCGCCGATCCAACGCGCCTCCTCCTCGCCGTCCCAGACGCCGCGGACGCGGACGCGGTCGCCGCCCTCGGCCTGGGTCCACAGCGTCTTGCCCAGGCGGCCCTTGTTGTGGGCGATCACGCCGGACGCCGCCGCCAGGATGTGCCCGGTCGAGCGGTAGTTCTGCTCCAGCTTGATGATTTTAGCACCGGGGAAGTCGGTCTCGAAGCGCAGGATGTTGCCGATCTCGGCGCCGCGCCACGCGTAGATCGACTGATCCTCGTCGCCGACGCAGCAGATGTTCTTGTGCGCCTGGGAGAGGATGCGCAGCCACAGGTACTGCGCCACGTTGGTGTCCTGGTACTCGTCCACCAGGATGTAGCGGAACTTGCGGTGATACTCGGCCAGGACGTCGGCGTGGGTCTGGAAGATCACCAGCGTGTGCAGCAGCAGGTCGCCGAAGTCGCAGGCGTTCAGCGTGCGCAGGCGGTCCTGGTACTGGCGGTACAATGCCACCAGCCGGCCGCCGGCCACGTCGCCGCCGTCGGCCTCGGTCAGCTTGTCCGGCGTCAGGCCGCGGTCCTTCCAGCGCTCGATGGCGCCGAGCACCTGCCGCGCCGGCCACTTCTTGGAGTCGACGCCCTCCGCCTCCAGCAGCTGCTTGACCAGGCGGATCTGGTCGTCGGTGTCGAGGATGGTGAAGTTGGACTTCAGCCCGACCAGCTCGGCGTGGCGGCGCAGGATGCGCGCGGCCAGCGCGTGGAAGGTGCCGAGCCACCAGCCCTCCGGCTCCATGCCGACCAACGCCGCGACGCGCTCGCGCATCTCGCGCGCCGCCTTGTTGGTGAAGGTGACGGCGAGGATCTGGAACGGCATGGCGCGCCGCGTCATCAGCAGGTGCGCCAGACGCGTCGTCAGCACCCGCGTCTTGCCGGTGCCGGCGCCGGCCAGCACCAGGACGGGGCCGTCCAGCGCCTCCACCGCCTCGCGCTGGACCGGGTTGAGGCCGTCCAGGTAGGCGAAACGCGGGGCCGGGGCGATGGGCGCACCATGGGAGCCGAGCTGGCTCAGGGGATCGTCGTCGAAGGCATCGGTCATGGCGCCATCCTATAGCACGCCCGCGCACGCCCGACGAAGCCCCCGGGCGAGGCGGGCCGCTCGGCCCTCGGTCATACGCCCCTGGGCGCCCGTCCGGCCGGCACCATCTTCCTGTGCATAGGGTATGATGGCACGGTTCTTAAGACATGCTGCAGATGACGCAGGCATTGATCGCCGAGACGCCGGTAAAAGCCGCCGAACAACACCGCCGCCGCGTCCTTGTTTACTCCGCCTACCCAAGGACGAGGCGATAGGACCCACGATTTGTCTTAACCCATCATAGGGCATATGCCGATTTCATGCCGCGGCTGGTACTTTCGAGAAATTTTCTGTCCTGCGAATCTGGGGTATCGTCTCGACGAAACGTGGCACACCCGGCGCCGGAAGGCGGTTGCGGTCCTCCCCCGAAGCGGCATGTCCCGATAAGTCGGAACACGCCACCGACGTGAACACAGCCAAGGGCGGGCAGACGACGATGGATTCCGTGAACGTTTACCTGATCGATGCGAACAAGCTCTTTCGCGAAGGCATGAAACGGCTGTTCGAGGATTCGCCGTTCAAGGTCATCGGCGAGGCCGGCAGCCTGCGCGAGGGCGTGCCCACGGTCGAGGCGGCGGCGTCCCATCCGGAGATGATCCTGATCGACCTCGTCAGCGGCGCCGAGGACGAGGTGGAGGCGATGCGACGGCTGCGCACCCAGTATCCGCAGATCCGCGTCGTCATCCTGACCAGCGAGCTGTGCACCCGCCGCCTGTCGGGCGCGCTGGGCGCCGGCGCCGACGGCTACCTGATGAAGGACATCGCGTGCGAGGCGCTGATGCAGTCGCTGCGCCTGGTGATGATGGGCGAGAAGGTGTTCCCCACCCATCTGGCCGAGCTGCTGGTCTCCGGCCGGGCCGAGGAGGTCGGCGCCGAGGTGCCGGCGCGCCGCAAGGGCCTGTCGCAGCGCGAGGTGCAGATCCTGCGCTGCCTGCTGAACGGCAACTCCAACAAGATGATCGCCAACCACCTGAAGATCACCGAGGCCACGGTGAAGGTCCACCTCAAGAGCCTGCTGCGCAAGATCAACGCCTCCAACCGCACGCAGGCCGCCATCTGGGCGCTCAACAACGGCATCGGCGACCAGGCGGCGGACGCGACGGTCGGCGCCGGCATGGTCTGAGGCCGGCGCCCGCCTTGATACCGGATCCCCCACTCGGGCCGGCCGCAGCCCCGCGGCCGGCCGCTCCTTTTCACCCCGGCGTCTTGACCCCGGCCTTTCGGCCCCAACTTTTCGGCTAGGTGCCCCGTCGTAGCACCAAAAGCGCACTTTACCCGAACTCTCCCCAAGCATTAATTGACAAGTGCTTTCGCTCAAGCGCCTGCCACTAAGGTGCAACAATCCTCCGCCCGGAACCGGCAAAGGGCCACTCTATGAACGTGCTGATCGCCGACGATCACCTCCTTTTCCGGGACGGACTGCGACGGCTCCTGTCGCAGTTCAAGGAGGAAATGACCTTCTTCGAAGCCAGTACTTTTGACGAGGTGCGGGCGCTCACCGACGGCGGCACGGAGTTCGAACTGATCCTGCTCGACCTGGGCATGCCCGGCTGGACCGGGTTCAACGAATTGGGGGCCATCCACGCGCGGCTGCCGCGGGCGCTGCTGGTGGTGGTCTCGGGGTCGGAGCGGCGCGCCGACCTGATGTCGGCGCTGGAGAACGGCGCGGCCGGCTACATCCCGAAATCCTCCAGCGCCAAGGTGCTGCTGGGCGCCCTGCAGCTGGTGCTGGCCGGCGGCATCTACGTGCCGGCGGAGGCGATCCGCGGCGATCTGGTGACCAACCCGGACATCCTGGCCGACGACACGCTGACCAACGTCGGCCCCGGCGGCGGCGAGCAGCTGACCCCGCGCCAGCGCGAGGTGCTGGAGCGCCTGCGCGAGGGCAAGTCGAACAAGCAGATCGCCCACGAGCTGGGCCTGACCGAGGGCACGGTGAAGGTGCACGTCACGGCGATCCTCCGCCTGCTCGGCGTGCGCAACCGCACCCAGGCGGCGCTGACCGCGCAGGGGATGTAGCGTCCCGCGCTCTTGAGCGCACCGCGCTCAACCCCACATAGGGGCGGAAGGAGATCCGCCCATGCCCGTCGTCAGCCTCGTCCTCAACATCCTCTGGGTCGTGTTCGGCGGCCTGTGGATGGCCGCCGCCTGGCTGCTGGCGGCGGTGATCATGGTCATCACCATCATCGGCATTCCCTGGGCGCGCGCGGCGCTGACCATGGCGTGGTACGCGCTGCTGCCCTTCGGCCAGACGGCGGTGCGCCGCGACGCCTACGGGCGCGAGGACATCGGCACCGGGCTGCTTGGCACGCTGGGCAACATCCTCTGGTTCGTGTTCGCCGGCTGGTGGCTGGCGCTCGGCCACCTGATCACCGCGGTCGGCCTGGCGCTGACCATCATCGGCATTCCGTTCGCCTGGGCGCACCTGAAGCTGGCCGGGCTGGCGCTGTGGCCGATCGGCACCGAGATCGTCACCGCCGACGAGGCCGAAACACGCCGCCGCGCGGTGCTGATGCGCTGATCCCCGCGCACGGATGCGCACCCCCGCCCGGCCCCCTGTCCGGGACGGGGCGGCGGCTGCGCGGGGGAGCCGTCAGAAGGTCACAGGACCTCGGTCAGGCTCTCCATGAGTTCCTTCTCGCGGTCGAGAAGGGCGAGCTCGTTGCCCATGAAGTCGCGCATCGAGATGACGCCGACCACCTTGCCGTCCTCGACGATCGGCAGGTGGCGCAGGCTGTTGTTGGACATCTGGCGCAACGCGTCGCGCACGCTGGTCTCGAGCCCCACGGTGATCGGGCACGGGGTCATCACGTCGGACAGCCGGGTCTTCTCGGGATCGAGCCCGTCGGCGACCACGCGTTCGGTCAGGTCGCGCTCGGTGAAGATGCCTTCCAGGTGCTCGTCGCCGGACTCGGTGACGACCACCGAGGCGACGTGCGCCGACTTCATCTGGGCCGCCGCATCGCGAACCGACGCTTCCGCGGGCAGAGAGACCACGCGGCGGTTGCTGACCAGGTCGCCGACATTGCGGTGCATCATGGCTGCTCTCCTCTGTTCTTGCGGTGTAAGGGCCTGACGAGATTGCATAATGCAAGATCTGGCGCGCCGCGATCTTCGCACTCGCACAAAAACTTATTGCGAACGCACAAAGACGTTGAGAAGATGAAATCGCCGGAGAGGGGGAGGATCACTGCTGCGAAGACTAACGTGTTTCAAGAACACGCACGAGTATTCGGTCACGAATAGGACAACATGGTAGGCATGCCTTACCGACATGCGACATAACCGCCCACTATTGCCATCGGCGGGTGCGCTTGGCACGAAATTCCCATGACCTCGTGCGGCGCAGCGAGGGCCTTAACCTTTGTTCAACGAAATATGACTCAAACTGCGTCGAAACGTTTCGGTTAACGGCATTTTGCCGGACTGTATAAGGCGCTCACCGTCATGTCGTGGCTGTCGAAGTTGACCGGCAAGGACAAATCCCCGCAGGGCTCCGGAGCGGGATCGAAGCAGCGCCCGTCCGGACCGCCGCACATCCTGATCGACCGCAACGAATACGAGCCGGCGGAGTTCGCCATGGGCTCGTTCCGCATCCGCCCCTACGACGGCGACCTGATCGCCAAGCAGCAGTTCGACTTCCGCATTGCTTTCCAGTCGGGCGACGAGAAGGTCGAGTTCGCCTGCCGCGGCATCGTGGTGAAGATGGACGGCACCGCCGGCCTCGTCGCCCGTTTCGCGCAGCCGCAGCCCTTCTACGAACGCAAGCTGATCGACTACCTGAAGGCCTGGAAGGGGCTGTAGGCGCCGAAAACGAAAAGCCCTCCCCGATCCGGGGAGGGCTTTCGTCATTCCGGGAACGCGATTCAACGCTGTTCCATGACCTCGACGGTGTGCTGGGCGATCATGCGCTCCTCGTCGGTGGGGATGACCCAGACGGGGATGCGGCTGTCCGGCGCGCTGATCTTCGCCTCGTTGGCGTCGTTGGCGTCGGGATCCAGGTGGACACCGAGCCACGCCAGCTTCTTCGCCACCCGCGCCCGCACCGGGGCCGAGCGCTCGCCGATGCCGGCGGTGAAGACGATGGCGTCCAGCCCGCCCATGGAGGCGGCCAAGGCACCGGTCTCCTTGGCGACGCTGTGGCAGAACAGCTCGACCGCCTCGGCGGCGTGCGGCTCGGCCGACTCCAGCAGCACCCGCATGTCGTTGGAGACGCCCGACACGCCGAGCAGGCCCGACTTGTTGTAGAGCAGCTTCTCCAGCTCATCCGCGCCCATGCCCTTGGCGCGCATCAGGTAGATCAGCACGCCCGGGTCCAGCCGGCCGGTGCGCGTGCCCATGGGCAGGCCGTCCACCGCGGTGAAGCCCATGGTGCTGTCGATGCTCTTGCCGGCCTTGATGGCGCACATGCTGGCGCCGCTGCCCAGGTGGCAGACGACGACGTGCGCGTCCGCCAGCTCCGGCGCCACCTCGGGCAGGCGGCGGGCGATGTACTCGTAGCTGAGGCCGTGGAAGCCGTAGCGGCGCACACCCTCCTCGGTCATCGCCCGCGGCAGCGCGAAGGTCTGCGACTGCCAGGGCTGGCCGCGGTGGAAGGCGGTGTCGAAACACGCCACCTGCGGCAGCTCCGGATGCGCCTCGGCCAGCGCGCGGATGGCGGCGAGGTTGTGCGGCTGGTGCAGCGGCGCCAGCGGGATCAGCGCGTCGAGCTCCGCCAGCACCTCCGGCGTCAGCAGCACGGGGTGCGAGTACTTCGACCCGCCGTGCACGACGCGGTGTCCGGCGGCGATCAGCTTCGCCCCCTCCAGATGCTCCTCCACCCAGTCGAGCAGGTAGGAGAGCAGCGCCGTGCGGTCGCTCTTCTCCCCCGCCCCCCAGGCCTTGTCGGCGAGGACACGCCTGGACGTGTCCTTCGCCTCGAACTTCGGCTCGGTGCCGATGCCGGAGATCTGGCCGTTGATCGCCACCGCCACGTCGCCGCCCGGCTTCTCGCGGAAGACCGAGAACTTCAGGCTCGACGAGCCGGCGTTGATGACCAGGATCGCGTTACCGGTGCTCATGCCCGACACCCCGCTCACTCAGCCGCGGCCACGGCGGCGCGGCGGCGCGCCGCGGCCACCAGCACGGCCACGGCGCAGGACGCCAGACGGGTGCGGACGTTGTCGGCGCGGCTGGTCAGGATGATCGGAACCCGGGCGCCGAGCACGATGCCGGCGGCGTCCGCGTTGGCCAGGAAGGAGAGCTGCTTGGCCAGCATGTTGCCGGCCTCCAGATCGGGGACCAGCAGGATGTCCGGCTGGCCGGCGACCTCGGACGTGATGCCCTTGGTGCGCGCCGCCTCCAGGCTGATGGCGTTGTCGAAGGCCAGCGGGCCGTCCAGGATGCCGCCCTTGATCTGGCCGCGGTCGGCCATCTTGCACAGCGCGGCGGCCTGCAGCGTCGTCTCGATCTTCGGGTTGATGGTCTCGACCGCCGAGAGGATGGCGACCTTCGGCGTCTCCACGCCCAGCACCTTGGCCAGATCGA
>NZ_LGQZ01000097.1 GCF_003116015.1 Azospirillum sp. TSO22-1 | reverse complement strand
TGGTTGGTGGTTCCCCCCGCCGTAAACCCAAAGGTGGCGCCAAGGTTTCGCCCGGGCGCGATGCTTTGAATTTTGGTCAAATTTTACTCGACTTGAGTTCGCCTTCTCTTCAATTCCCTGACGAAAAAGCGTGCGGATGCTGCGTAAATGCGCATATTCCCCTTTACAGACGGTTCGGCCCAATGTAGTTAAGTGTCGTAACAAACAGCCCGCGATACGACGGGCGACGACCTTGGGAACGCACACCATGCCGCACACGTCCTGCACCCCGTTCGCCGAAACTCCCGCCGACCGCCGGCATCGCCGTCCGCTCCAGGCCGTCCCCGGCCATCCCGACATTCCCGTGTACGGGCGTCACGACGAGACCGCGCACGCCGCGGGCCGCGGGCGCGCCATGGGGCGGGTGCTGCGCATGGACGCGACCGGGCTGTGGGTGGTGCGCCTGGGCGGCGAGCTGGCGGAGATCGCCGGACGCTGCTACTGGGACACGCTGGGCGACCTGCAGGCCGCGGCCAAGCGTGCCGGCATCCCGCTCTCCGACTTCACCATCCACACCGGGCGGAGCGTCTGACCCGGCGTCAGGCCTCCATCTGGAGGGTCTTGATGGTCTCGACGCGGATCTCCTCGGTCAGCCGCTCCTTGTAGGCGGCGAACTCCGGCGCGGTCTTGACCTTGTAGGAGCGGGGGTGCGGCAGCTCGATGGGGATGTCGCACTTGATGCGGCCGGGGCGGGCCGACATCACCACCACCCGGCTCGCCATGAAGATCGCCTCGTCGATGTCGTGGGTGACGAACAGCACCGTCTTGCGGTGCTCCTCCCAGATCCCCAGCAGCAGTTCCTGCATCACCTCGCGCGTCTGGTGGTCGAGCGCGCCGAACGGCTCGTCCAGCAGCAGGATCTTCGGGTCGTTGGCCAACGCGCGGGCCAGCGCCGTGCGCTGCTGCATGCCGCCCGACAGCTGCGCCGGATGGTGGTTCTCGAAGCCCCGCAGGCCGACCTGGGCGATGAAACGGTCGGCGACCGCCAGTTGCTCCGCCCGCGGCACCCCGCGCTCGCGCAGGCCGAAGCAGACGTTGTCGCGCACCGTCAGCCAGGGGAACAGCGTGTAGGACTGGAACACCATGCCGCGGTCCGGCCCCGGCGCGCTCACCGGCTGGCCGTCCAGCAGCACCGCGCCGCCGCTCGGCGTCTCCAGCCCCGCCACCACGCGCAGCAGCGTCGACTTGCCGCAGCCTGAGGGGCCGAGGATGGTGATGAAGTCGTTGTCCTGCACCTCCAGGCTGGTCGGCTCCAGCGCGCGGGTCGCCGAGGCGCCGCGGCGGCCGGGAAAGGTCTTTTCGACGCCTTGGATGGAAAGCTTGCTCATCGACCGCGCGCCCAAGGGAAGAGGCGGGCGTGCGCCGCCTGGAAGAGGAAGTCGGTGACCAGCCCGATCAGGCCGATCACGAAGATGCCGAAGATCATCTGCCCGGTGTCGAGGAAGCGCTGGGCGTCGATGATCATGTGGCCGATGCCGCGGCTGGCCCCGACCAGCTCGGCGACGATCACGTAGGTCCACGCCCAGCCGAGCACGAGGCGCAGCGCCTCGAAGATCTGCGGGCTGGCCGCCGGCAGCAGCACCCGCAGCACCACGCCGCGGCGCGAGGCGCCCAGCGTGTACGCGGCCTCCACGAGGTCGAGCCGGGTCGAGCCGACGATCACCGACACCATGATGACCAGCTGGAAGACCGAGCCGATGAAGATCACCAGGATCTTCTGCAGCTCGCCCACCCCCGCCCACAGGATCAGCAGCGGGATGAAGGCCGAGGCCGGCAGGTAGCGGGCGAAGGAGACGAAGCCCTCGAAGAACGCCTCCACCGGCTTGAACGCGCCCATCAGGATGCCGAGCGGCACCGCGAGCAGCGCCGCCAGCGCGAACCCGGCGAGCACCCGCCAGATGGTGACGGCGATGTCCTGGGCGAACCCGAACTCGGTGAACAGCCCCCAGCCGGCGACCAGCGAATCGCCGGGCGAGGCTAGGAACAGCGGCTTGACGAAACCGCCGTAGGTGGCGATCCCCCAGCCGAGGAAGAACAGCACGAAGCACAGCGCGCCGAGCACCGTGCGCAGGCCGGGCGCCACCGGCTTCAACGGGGCAAAGAGGCTGGGTGGCATGGGACTCCTCGATGTGCGGACATGTGCCCCCACCCCTACCCTCCCCCGCTTCGCAGGGGAGGGGGATTTAGCCTTCCCCTGCGAAGCGGGGGAAGGAGGGGACCCGCGGCGAAGCCGTGGGGAGGATGGGGGCAAGTATGGCCGCGCTTTTACTTCACGAACTCGGCGTTCGCCATCGCGTCCAGGCTCGGCGGCGCCTTGCGGATCAGCTTGGCCTCGAGCATGACGTCCTGCACCTCCTTGGCGAAGGTGGGCATGGTCTTGACCAGGTAGTCCTGGTTGCCGGCCCTGTCGTACCAGCGCACGAACTTCGCCGAGGCCGCGAACTGCTCGGGCGTCTGGTTGACGTCCTTGCCCATGATCTCGAAGGCCTTCTTCTCGTCGGCCTTGATGGCGTCGAGCGCCTCGAACCAGCTCTTGACCACGGCGGCGACGGTCTTCGGGTTCTTCTTGATGAAGTCAGGCTGGAAGGCCAGCGTGTCGATGATGACGCCCGGCGTCTGGTCGGAGGTGACGATGATGTTGGCGTTCGCCTCGCGCACCTTGGACAGGTAGGGCTCGTAGGTCACGGCGGCGTCGAACTGGCCGGCGACGAAGGCGTTGGCGGCGTCGGAGGGCTGCAGGTTCGAGGTCTGCACGTCGTTGATCGACAGCCCGTTCTTCTTCAGCACGTAGGCCAGCCAGAACTGCGGCACGCCGCCGTACTGCACCGCCACCTGCTTGCCCTTGAGGTCGGCGACCTTGGCGATGGGCGGGCGCACCGCGATGCCGTCGCCGCCGTGCGAGCTGTCGAGGATGAGCACCTGCGTCACGTCCACGCCCGACGAGGCGTAGAGGATGTGCGTGTCCACCGTGGTGGCGATGGCCTGCACCTCGCCGGCCGCCATCGCCTGGTGGCGGTTGGAGGTGGGCATCTTCTTGATCTCGACCTCGACGCCGTTCTTCTTGAAGATGCCGGTCTCCTTGGCCAGCGTGATCGGCGCGAAGCCGGTCCAGCCGCTCATGGCGATGGTGATCTTCGACACCTCCTGCGCCACGGCGCCCGACACGCCCAGGCCGATCACCGCCGCCGCAGCCACCGCGCCGGCGGCCCACAGTCTCCTGCTCATCGCGCTCACCCCTCGGTTCGTTCTTGTTCGGACCACCCGATGCGGCAACACGCCGCAATCCGGCCGGCGCGTACCATTTTGATCGCTTTCCCCGCGGCTTGGAAGAGCGCTAGGCAGGAGGCGGCCGGGGGCATGCCGATTCGCGGTAAAAGTTCTGTTGCGATGCGGCGCGATTGCACACTAGATTATGTGACCGGCGAACTACATCTGGTGTCGAGGACGCCTTCCATGGGCTTAGGAATGCAGGACATCGACCGGCAGCGGACGCTGGAATACTTCGAGCGCCTCGGCAAGGAGCGGGTGCGGCTGTACACGGCCGTCGATTGCGAGCGCTTCCTGGGCGGCTGGCAGGTGCGCGAACTGGCCGAGGAATGGCTGAACGCCAAGGACGCGGAGGAACGCTCCGCGCCCTTCTGGCGGCGGCTCATGCGGCGCCGGGCGGGCGCCTAGATCTCCGAAACCCTAGATCTCCGAAACGCTGACGGCCTCCGGGCCCTTCTCGCCCTGACGGAAGGTCAGGCGCACGCGCTGGTTCTCGTTCAGGCCGGACAGGCCGGAGCGCTCCAGCGCCTTGACGTGGACGAAGACGTCGCGGCCGCCGCCATCCGGCGCGATGAAGCCGAAGCCCTTGGTGCCGTTGAACCACTTCACCGTGCCTTCGGCCTCGGTGGTCGGCCCGTCGGCGGCCGGGCGGCGCGGACCGGCCGGGCGCGGACCCCGATCACCACTGCGGTCGCCGAAACGATCACCACCACGGTCGCCGAAGCGCGGGGCGCCCCGGTCGTTGCCCCGCTCGCCGCCCCGATCGCCGAATCGGGCCGGCCCGCGGTCCGGCCGCGGCGGGCGCGCCGGCTTGGCGGTGGAGGTGTCGACGGAGTGCAGCGCGCTCACCTGATGGCCCTTGCGGCCCTCGATGATGTCGACGACCACGCTGGTGCCGTCGGGCAGCGACTCGTAGCCGGCGGACTGCACCAGCGCGTTGGGGATCAGCGCGTCGGCCGAGCCGTCCTTGGGCTGCACGAAGCCGAAGCCGCGGACCGGGTCGAACCACTTGACGATGGCGTCCACCCGCTCGCCCAGGACGGTCGGCTGGCGGAAGACGTGGCGGGGCGGTTCATCTCTGCGCATGATCTCGGGCCGTGCTCGGACAGGGGAAAGAAGACCCTTGTAGCACGGATCGTCGGCCGGCGCCGCACGCGCTTACGGCGACCCTGACAACCGGTCGGGCACGGGAGGCGGCTCGGCCGGCGGCACCGGGATCGGCGGCGGCGGCTCCTCGACGGGCGGGCGCGCCGGATCGTCCTCCGGCAGGTCGGGCGGCACCGGAACCGGGGAACCGGGGACCGGCGGCGTCGGGTACGGGCTCGTCCAGGGCATCAGCCGCCACCGCCGCTGCCGCGGCCCCCGGTCAGCGCCTGCGCCTTGGACAGGCTGTCCATGCACTGCCGCTCGTCGCCGCGCTCGGCGGCGGCGCGGGCGGCCGTGACCAGCGCCTCCATCTGGGCGCGCTGCGCCGCGCGGTCCGGCGAGGCGCCGGTCGGCGACCCGGCGGAGGAGCCCGCGCCGGGCGCCGGTGCGACGCGCGGCGCGGTCGGCATGTTGCCGGTCTGCGGCGGGTCAATCACCGCCTGGTCGCCGATCGCCGGCGGCTTCAGCACGCCGCCCGACTGGCCGAGCTTGTCCGACATCGACAGCCCGGAGGAGCCGCCGTCCGACGTCCCGGCGGTGCCCGGCCGGGGGTCGCCGGGCGCCGGCGGCGTGGCCGTCGGCGGCGAGGTGGCGGACAGGTTCTCGGCGGCGGCGAAGCGGTCGGCCATGTCGCGGCAGGTCTGCTGCGCCAGCGCCGGCGGCGCCAGCAGCGCCGCCACCGCCGCGCCCATCAGCGCGTTGCGAACGGTCTTGGTCATCCTCGAACTCCCTCACGGCCGCGATGACGGGAAAACGGCGGTACGACGGCTGGAGTTCCCGTGCCATTTTCCGCGAATCCCCTGTTGAAGGCGCAGAAGCGGTGCCTTGAGCACCGCAATGTTTCCGGAGGGGGAGACGTCGCCATGTCCCGTACCATGACCGGGTTTGGCTCGCTTGTGCTGACGGCGCTTATCGTGGCGGCGTTCGGCTACACCGCGCTGAACCGCGGCGAGACGATCAGCGCGCTGTGGCTGGTGGTCACCGCACTGTGCGTCTATGCCATCGCCTACCGCTTCTACAGCCTGTACATCGCCGAGACCGTCCTGCAGCTCGACGCGAACCGGCCGACGCCGGCGGTGCGCTACAACGACGGCCTGGACTACGTGCCGACCGACAAGTACGTGCTGTTCGGCCATCATTTCGCCGCCATCGCCGGCGCCGGTCCCCTGGTCGGCCCCGTGCTGGCGGCGCAGATGGGCTACCTGCCGGGCACGATCTGGATCCTGGTCGGCGTGGTGATGGCCGGCGCGGTGCAGGACATGATCGTCCTGTTCGCCTCCACCCGGCGCGACGGCCGCACGCTGGGCGACATGGTGCGCTCCGAGATGGGTCCGGTGGCCGGCGTCATCGCGCTGATCGGCGTCATGCTGATCATGATCATCCTGATCGCCGTGCTGGCGCTGGTGGTGGTCAAGGCGCTGGTCGGCAGCCCGTGGGGCACCTTCACGGTGTTCGCCACCATCCCCATCGCCCTGCTGATGGGCGTCTACACCCGCTTCCTCCGCCCGGGGCGCATCGGCGAGATGTCGGTGATCGGCTTCGTGCTGCTGATGGCCGCCATCATGGGCGGGCAGGTGGTGGCCGAGAGCCCGACCTGGGGACCGGCCTTCACCTACACCGGCACCCAGCTGGCCCTGATGATCATCGGCTACGGCTTCGTCGCCTCGGTGCTGCCGGTGTGGCTGCTGCTGGCGCCGCGCGACTACCTGTCCACCTTCCTGAAGGTCGGCACCATCATCGCGCTGGCCATCGGCATCGTCTTCGTGATGCCGGAGCTGCGCATGCCGGCGGTGACCCGCTTCATCGACGGCTCGGGGCCGGTGTTCTCCGGCTCGCTGTTCCCGTTCCTGTTCATCACCATCGCCTGCGGCGCGGTATCCGGCTTCCACTCCCTGATCTCCTCGGGCACCACCCCGAAGATGCTGGAGAACGAGACGCAGGCCCGCCTGATCGGCTACGGGGGCATGCTGACCGAGTCGTTCGTGGCGATCATGGCGCTGATCGCCGCCTGCGTGCTCGACCCGGCGGTGTACTTCGCGATGAACAGCCCGGCCGGCCTGATCGGCACCGACGCCGCCAAGGCGGCCGAGGTGATCTCCTCCTGGGGCTTCGTCATCACGCCGGACGCGCTGACGGCCATCGCCAAGGACGTCGGCGAGTCCACCATCCTCAGCCGCGCCGGCGGCGCGCCGACGCTGGCGGTGGGCATGGCGCACATCCTGTCCAGCGCCATCGGCGGGCAGGCGCTGATGGCCTTCTGGTACCACTTCGCCATCCTGTTCGAGGCGCTGTTCATCCTCACCACCGTGGACGCCGGCACCCGCGTGCTGCGGTTCATGATCCAGGATCTGGTCGGCATCGCCGTGCCCTTCATGCGGCAGACCAAGTCCTGGGCCGCCAACCTGATCGCCACCTCGCTGGCGGTGGGGTCGTGGGGCTATTTCCTGTACCAGGGCGTGGTCGATCCGCTGGGCGGCATCAACACGCTGTGGCCGCTGTTCGGCATCTCCAACCAGATGCTGGCGGCCATCGCGCTGATCCTGTGCACGGTGGTGCTGTTCAAGATGAAGCGGCAGGCGCACGCCTGGGTGACTCTGCTGCCGACCGCGTGGCTGCTGATCTGCACGCTGACCGCCGGCTGGCAGAAGCTGTTCCACCCCGACGCCAAGATCGGCTTCCTGGCGCACGCCAGCGCCTTCTCCGAGGCCGCCGCCGCCGGCAAGGTGCTGGCACCGGCCAAGACCATGGAGGAGATGCAGCGCGTCATCGTCAACGACTACGTGGACGCCACGCTGTGCGGGCTGTTCATCCTGGTGGTGGTGGCGATGATCGCCTACGGCGTCGTCTGGATCCGCCGCGCGCTGGCCGACCCGAACGTCACCGCGCACGAGGTCGCCGGCGTCCGCGCCGCGGCCGGCCGGCCGCTGGCGGCGGAGTGACGGCCATGCAGCAAGCCTACGACCTGTTGCTGCGGATGCAGCGCACGGCGCGCCTGATGGTGGGCGTGCCCGACTACGACGCCTACGTGGCGCACCGCCGGATCACCCACCCGGACGAGCCGGTGATGACCTACGAGGAGTTCTTCCGCGACTGCCAGGACCGCCGCTACGGCGGCAAGAACGGCGGAGCCATCCGCTGCTGCTGAGCGTTATCATGCCGAAGGCGCATCAAGCGCCTTCGGCTCAAGCCCGACAGCTCAATGCGAGCATTGAGCGAAAGGGTGATGCGGCCAGCCGCATCACCGGGCGCGCGTCACGCAACGCGCGCCCGGTTCCCTCCGACCCACGATGAGGACCATGCCCAAAGCCAAGACGCCGACCGCGATCTCCGCGTCGGCCGAGGCCGAGGCGTTCTACGCCGAGAGCCTGAAGCTGCTGAAGGAGTCCGGCGTCCCGTTCCTGCTGGGCGGCACCTACGCGGTGTGCGCCTACACAGGGCTCAGCCGGCTGACCAAGGACATCGACGTGTTCTGCAAGGCCGGCGACTTTCCGCGCATCCTCGCCTTCTTCCAGGACCGCGGCCACGCCACCGAGATCGAGGACGAGCGCTGGATCGGCAAGGTCCTGCACGGCGAGCTGTTCTTCGACGTCATCTTCAACTCGGCCGCCGCCATCAACCCGGTCACCGACGCGTGGTTCGGCGAGCGGCATTCCGCGATGATCCTGGGCTCCGACGTGCAGCTGATCCCGCCGACCGAGCTGCTGTTCTCCAAGGCGTTCGTGCAGATGCGCCACAAGTACGACGGGCCGGACGTGGCGCACCTGATCCTGCGCCGGCGCGGCGACATCGACTGGAAGCGGCTCCTGGCGCACATGGAGCAGTACTGGGAGGTGCTGCTGATGCACGTCCTGAACTTCCGCTTCATCTACCCGACCGAGCGCGAGGCGATTCCCGACTGGCTGCTGGACGAGCTGTTGACCCGCCTGCACGAGCGGGCCAAGCTGCCGGTGCCGCAGACGCGCATCTGCCGCGGCCGGCTGTACTCGCGCGAGGACTACCTGATCGACGTCACAGACTGGGGCTTCGCCGACGTGGTCGGCGAGGAGGCGAAGCATGGCTGAAGGCAAGATCACCGTCGCCGCCATCGGCGACATCCACGTCGCCGAGACCGCGGTCCACCCCTACCGCGACCTGTTCCTGCGCATCGCCGAGGAGGCCGACGTGCTGGCGCTGTGCGGCGACCTGACCAACCACGGCAAGCTGAAGGAGGCGGAGATCCTCGCCGAGGACCTGCGCGGCCTGAGCATCCCGGTGCTGGCGGTGCTCGGCAACCACGACCACGAGTGCGGCGTGGTGGAGGAGGTGCGCCATGTGCTCTCCCAGGCCGGGGTGAAGTTCCTCGACGACGGCACGGTGTACGAGATCAAGGGGGTGGGCTTCGCCGGGGTGAAGGGCTTCGCCGGCGGGTTCGAGCGCATGATGCTCGACGCCTTCGGCGAGCCGGCGATCAAGGCCTTCGTGCACGAATCCGTCAACGAGGCCATGCGCCTGGAAAGCGCGCTGCGCCAGCTGGAGACCGAGCGCACCGTGGTGGTGCTGCACTACGCGCCGATCGCCGAGACGGCCGAGGGCGAGCCCAAGGAGATCATGCCCTTCCTCGGCTCCTCACGGCTGGCGGAGACCATCGACCGCTACCACGACCGGGTGAAGGCGGTGGTGCACGGGCATGCGCACCACGGGCGCTTCAAGGGCACGACCCCGCGGGGAACGCCGGTCTACAACTGCGCGCAGACCATCCCGAAGGACGGCGAACGGCTCTACGCGCTGATCGAGGTGTGAGGCTGTAGCCCTCCCCCGCCTCCGGCGGGGGAGGGTTGGGTGGGGGCATCGACGTGTCCGAGAATCCACGCCTGCCACCTGCACCGCCGCCCCCACCTAACCTCCCCCGCCGGAGGCGGGGGAGGGACCGGGTTTCCCTACACCGTCGCCCCTTCCCTCCCCAGCACGCGGCCCGGCGGCAGCAGCAGCGTCGCCACCGTCCCCCGCCCCGGCGCGGACACCAGCTCGATCCGCCCGTCGTGCCGCTCGATCAGCGCCTTGGTCAGCGGCAGGCCCAGCCCCGTCCCCTCGTGCCCGCGCGACAGCCGGCCGTCCGCCTGCACGAAGGGCGAGAACACCCGTTCCAGCACCTCCGGCGCGATGCCCTCGCCGGTGTCCGCCACCGAGATCGCCAGCCCGCCATCCTTCGTCGGGGCGGCGCGCACGGTGACGCTCCCGCCGGCCGGCGTGAACTTCACCGCGTTGGACAGCAGGTTGTCCAGCATCTGCTTCAGCAGCCGCTCGTCGGCCAGCACCGCCGGGGTGGCGTCGTCCACCGCCTCCACCAGGGTCACGCCGGCCCGCTCGGCACGGTCGCGCATCAGGCGCACGCAGGCGGTCACCAGCGCCTCCGGCGCCACCGGGCGCTCGGACAGCGTCATCGCGCCGGTCTCGACCTTGGCGATGTCGAGGATGTCGTTGATCACCGCCAGCAGGTGGGTGGCGCCCTCGTGGATGTCCTCGGCGTAGCTGGCGTAGTGCGGGTCGCCCAGCGGCCCCATCGCCTGGTCCCGGATGATCTCCGAGAAGCCGATGATGGCGTTCAGGGGCGTGCGCAGTTCGTGGCTCATGGTGGCGACGAACTGCGACTTGGCGCGGCTGGCGACCTCGGCGGCCTCCTTGGCGGCGCGCAGGCCGTTCTCCAGCTCCTTGCGCAGCGTGATGTCGCGCACCACCGCGCTGTACAGCGGCGCGCCCTCGCAGGCGATGCGGCTGGCGCGCACCTCCACCGGCACCTCCTTCTCCGCTGGACCGGCGCCGCGCACCGCCAGCAGGTCGCAGCCCTGCCCGCCGGCCCCGGTCAGCCGGTCCGGCGTCAGCTCGCCGCCGTCCGCCGCGCGCAGCAGCGCGCCCAGCGGCTGGCCGAGCGTCGCCTCCTCCGGCTGGCCGAACAGGCGCTCGGCGGCGTGGTTGACGTCGGCGACGCGGCCGGCGGCGTCGAACAGCACGATGGCATCGGCCGCACCCTCCAGCACCGCCGACAGGCGGTTGCGCACCAGCGCGGCGCGGCGCTGCTCGTCCCGCCACGCGGCGGCGATGCGCCACGCCAGCGCGCCGATCAGCCCGCCGGCCACCAGCAGCGCCGGCAGCAGCCAGCCGGTCAGCGCGTCGCCCGGCCGCGCGCTGGTCCAGACCAGCGCGCCGATCCGCGTGCCGTCGGGCGCGGTCAGCGGCGTCCCCGGGGCGTCCGCCCCCGACTCGAAGCGCAGGCCGGGCAGCAGGAAGCGGCGGGCGTGGCGGTCGAGGAGGCCGCGGTCGATGGGCCGCGTGGTCACCAGCACGCCGGGGCTCGCCCCGCCGGACTCGCCCGGACTTAGGGGGGCCGGGCGCAGCGGCGCGACGGCGGCGAGGTGCGGCGCGCCGTCCAGCAGCAGGACGCCAGCGGCGGGCTGCGGCCGCCCATCCGGCCGCACCACCGCGGCGGCGATCAGCCGATCGAGGCCCGGATGCGGCCGCGGCGCCGCTTCCGGCGGCTGCGGCGCGCCGTTGCGGCTGGCGAACAGCGTGCGCCCGGCGGCGTCGATGACGAAGCTGGCGTCAAAGCCGAAGGTGCGGCTAAACGCTGTCCCCAGCTCGTACGACGCCCAGTCGCGGTCGAGCGGCAGCACGCCCCGCGCGCCGGGCGCCTGCGGCCACGCGCGGTCCAGCGTCACCTGCGCCTGATCGTCGAGATGGTCGTCGAGAATGGCGCGGGCGACCTGCGCTTCCGTCTCCAGCGCGACGCGGTTGAGGCCGTGCGCGGCGACGAACAGCAGCACCGCGGCGATGGCGGCACCCGCCAGCATCAGCAGCGCCAGCAGCACCGCCGGGCTCCAGGTGCGGATGTGCGGGCGGTGCGGCACCCGGCGCGCCGCCGGCGTCGCAATGGTTCCGGCCGTTGATTCCAACTCGGTCGTCATGGACGCGCCGCCGTCCCGCTGCCCTGGGATGGGCAGGATGACGGCGGCGCGGTGCACAAACGATTAACGATCGTACGACCGTGAACGATCCCCAGTGGACATCCTCAGACGCGCGCCCGGGCGTAGGGGGTCAGCCGCCGCTCGGTCGCGCGCACCGCCCAGGCGAGCGCGAAGTTCAGCACCAGATAGATGGCGCCGGCGACGATGAAGATCTCGAACACCGCGAAGGTCTGCGCGATGATCCGGCGCGCGATGCCCGTCACCTCCAGCAGCGTGATGGTGCTGGCCAGCGAGCTGGCCTTGATCATCAGGATCACCTCGTTGCCGTAGGCCGGCAGCGCCTGCCGCACGGCGATCGGCACGATGATGCGGCGGAACAGCAGGAAGCGGCCCATGCCGCAGGCCCGCGCCGCCTCGATCTGCCCGTGCGGCACCGCCTGGATGGCGCCGCGGATGATCTCGCTGCCGTAGGCGGCGGTGTTCAGCGTCATCGCCAGGATGGCGCACCAGTAGGGCTCGCGCAGGACCGGCCACAGCACGCTCTCGCGCACGCCGCCGAACTGCCCCAGGCCGTAGTAGATCAGGAAGATCTGCACCAGCAGCGGCGTGCCGCGGAACACGAACACGTAGGACCGCGCGATCCAGTCCGCCACCGGGTTGCCGGACAGCCGCATCAGCGCCATCCCGGTCGCCAGCGCCACGCCCGCCAGCTCGGCGAACAGCACCAGCTGCACCGTGACCGGCACCCCGGCGGCGAGGCGCGGCAGCGCGTCCCACATCAGCGTCCAGTTCATGCCTTATGCCCTCCGCACGCCGCGCATGGTGTGACGCTCGGCGCGGTCGAAGGCCGCCGTCGAGACGGTGGTCAGCACGAGGTAGATCACCGCCGCCGCGGTGTAGAACATGAAGGGCTGGCGGGTCGAGCCGGCGCCCAGGTGCGCGACGCGCATCACCTCGGCCAGCGCGGTGACCGACACCAGCGACGTGTCCTTCAGCGTCAGCTGCCAGACGTTGCCCAGGCCCGGCAGCGCGTAGCGCAGCGTCTGCGGCACCAGGATGCGGCGCAGGATCAGCCAGCGGCCCATGCCGCAGGCGCGCGCCGCCTCGATCTGGCCGTGCGGCACCGACTGCACGGCGCCGCGGATCACCTCGGTGGAGTAGGAGCCGGAGATCAGCCCGACCGCCATGACGCCGATGGAGAAGGCGTTCAGTTCGACGTAGCCGTCGTGGCCGAACACGCGGGCGACGGCGCCGACCATGCCGTTGCCGCCGAAGAACAGCAGGTAGATGACCAGCAGTTCGGGCACGCCGCGCACGACGGTGGTGTAGACCTCCGCCACGCCGCGCAGCAGCAGGTTCTCGCCCAGCTTGGCGGCGGCGCCCAGCGAGCCGAGCACGACGCCCAGCGCGAACGCCGACACCGCCACGGCGACGGTCATCCCCGCCCCGCCGAGGATCTGCCAGCCCCAGCCCTGCGGCCCGAAGGAAAGGAGGTCGAGCATGCGTTACGGTCGAAGCCCTCCCCCGCCGGAGGCGGGGGAGGGCTCCACGATCCTTACTTCTTGATCGAGATGTCGTAGCCGAAGTGCTGCTTGGACAGCTTCGACACGGTGCCGTCCTTGGTGGCCTCGGCGATGGCCTTGTCGAACATCGCCTTGAGGTCCGCATCCTGCTTGCGCAGGCCGAGGCCCATGCCCTCGCCCAGCACGCCGCGCACGAGGTTCGGGCCGAACATCACGATGTTGCCGCCCTTGTCCTCCTTGATGATCGGCTCGAGCACCGAGCGGTCGCCGATCACCGCGTCGACGCGGCCCGCACCCAGGTCGATGCCGGCGTTGTCGATCTTGTCGTAGGTGCGCACGGCGATCTTCGGCAGGTGCTTCTCCAGGAAGGCCAGCTGCGTGGTCGAGGTCTGCACGCCGACGGTCTTGCCGGCCAGCGCCTTGGCGAGGTCGTCGATCGCCTTCTTGCCCGCCGGCGTCTGGATGTCGAGGATGTCGGTCTTCGCCAGCGACGCCAGCGGCGACTTCTTGTCGGTGATGAGGCTCGACGGGTCGTTGCCGTAGGGCACGGTGAAGTCGAGGATCTGCTTGCGCTCGTCGGTGATGGTCATCGCCGACATGATGGCGTCGTACTTGCCCTGCTGCAGCGCCGGGATGATGCCGTCCCAGTCCTGCGCGACGAACTCGCACTGGACCTTCATGCGCTTGCACAGGTCGTTGCCGAGGTCGATCTCGAAGCCGACCAGCTTGCCGGAGGCGTCGGTGACGTTCCACGGGGCGTAGGCGCCCTCGGTGCCGATGCGCACCTTCTTCCAGTCCTTCGCCTCGGCTCCGCCGAACGCGAGCGCCACGGCGGCGCCGACGGCCAGCGCCGCGATAACCTTCTTCATTCTCCTGCCTCCTCTGTTCGGAACATGGCCCGCCTTCTTGCGGGCGGGCCGGGGGTTCACCTGTAGGCTTTCCACAACCGGGTCAAGCGGAATTCGACAGGTGCCGCGCGAGGAACTGTCGCACCCGGTCGGACTCGGGCGTCACCAGCACCCGGTCGGGCGGCCCCTGCTCCTCGATGCGGCCCTGGTGCAGGAACACCACCTCGGACGCGACCTCACGGGCGAAGTCCATCTCGTGCGTCACCAGGATCATGGTGGCGCCCTCGTCGGCCAGTTGGCGGATGACCAGCAGCACCTCGCCGACCAGCTCGGGGTCGAGCGCCGACGTGGGCTCGTCGAACAGCATCACCTTCGGCTGCATGGCCAGCGCCCGCGCGATGGCGGCGCGCTGCTGCTGCCCGCCGGAGAGCTGCCCCGGGTAGGCGTCCGCCTTGGCCAGGATGCCGACCTTGTCGAGCAGGCGCTTCGCCCGGTCCACCGCCTCGTCCTTCGGCACGCCCAGCACGTGGACCGGCGCTTCGATGACGTTCTGCAGGATCGTCATGTGGGTCCACAGGTTGAAGCTCTGGAACACCATGCCCAGCCGCGTGCGGAGGCGGTCGACCTGCCGGGCGTCGGCCGGCACGGTGCGGCCGCCGCGCCCCTTCTTCAGGGCGATCGCCTCGCCGCCGATGACGATGCGGCCCTCGTCCGGCACCTCCAGCAGGTTGATGCAGCGGAGCATCGTGCTCTTGCCCGAGCCGGACGAGCCGATCAGCGCGATGACGTCACCCTCGCGCGCCGTCAGCGACACGCCCTTCAGCACCTCGAGGCTGCCGAAGCGCTTGTGCAGGTCCTGGACGACGACGGCTTCGGGCGCGTCGGGGTTGGTCGGCGGGTGACGATGCATGGAGGTGGTGTGACCAATAGGGAAAGACAGCTCAAGCTAGTCCGCCGGCCGCGGTCGGGAAAGCGGATTTTCGCTCACCACAACAACAGGACGAGCACCTGCGGCGCCAGGATGCGCAGGCACATGGCCAGCGGGTACACGGTGGCGTAGGCCAGCGCCGGTGCCTCCGACACCGCCACGGCGTTGGCGTAGGCGAGGCCGGGCGGGTTGGTCTGCGCCCCGGCCAGCACGCCGCAGATGGTCAGGAAGTTCAGCTTCATCACCCCGCGCGCCACCAGCCCGGTGACCAGCAGCGGGATCGCCGTGACCAGCACGCCCCAGGCCATCCAGGGCAGCCCCGCCCCGCTCGCCAGCGTCTCGACGAAGCGGTCGCCGGACGCCACGCCCAGCACCGCCAGGAACAGCACGATGCCGATCTCGCGCAGCGCCAGGTTGGCGGCCGGCGGCATGAACCACACCAGCGGCCCGAGGTTGCCGAGTCGCGCCAGCAGGATCGCCACGATCAGCGGCCCGCCGGCCAGCCCGAGGCGCAGCGGCGCCGGCATGCCCGGCAGGAACAGCGGGATCGAGCCGACGATGGCGCCCAGCGCGATGCCGAGGAACATCGGCACCATCTCGACGCTCTGCAGCCGGCGCTCGGAGTTGCCGATCAGCCGCGCCACCGCCTTCAGCGCGTCGGGCGGACCGATGACGTTCAGGATGTCGCCGAACTGCAGCCGCAGCGCCGCGCTCGGCACCAGTTCGACGCCGGCGCGGGTGACGCGGCTGATCACCGCGCCGTACAGCCCCTGCACGTTCAGCGCGGCGATCGGCTTGCCGAGCACGGCGTTGCTGGTGACGACGATGCGCTCCCACTTCAGGTCGGTGCCCTGGGTGGTCAGGTTGGCCTCCGCCGGCTCGCCGAGGTACAGGCAGCACTCCTCCAGCTTCGGCCGCGGACCGACGAGATGCAGCACGTCGCCGACGCGCAGCTCCAGCTCGGGATGCGGCACCATCAGCCGGTCGCCGCGCAGCAGCCGCGACGCCACCACGCCCAGGCTGGGCAACGTGGAGAGCGTGCCGAGCCGCACGCCGTCGATGCCGGGGTTGCGGATGGCGACGTTCACCGTGTGCAGCGCCGACACCTCGCGCCGCCGCTCCGCCTCGAACTCCTGCGCCTCGCGCTGCGGGTCGATGCCGAAGACGATGCGCACCAGCGCCATGGTGAACAGGTTGCCGGCGATGCCGAACGGGTAGGTGACGGCGAAGGCGAGACCCGGCAGCGCCATCACCGCGGCGTCCGCCCCGACCTCGGTCAGCACCTGCTGCGAGGCGGCCAGCGCCGGGGCGTTGGTCACCGCCCCGGCGAAGACGCCCAGCGACGCCCCAAGCGGCACCGCACCGCTCACCGCCAGCACCGCCGTCACCGCGACGCTCAAGCCCACCATCAGCAGCGCCAGCGCGTTGAGCCGCAGCCCGGCGGAGCGCAGCGCCGCGAAGAAGCCGGGGCCGACCTGGATGCCGATGGTGTAGACGAACAGGATCAGGCCGAAGTCGCGGATGAAGTCCATCATCTCGGCGTTGAAGGTCACGCCGGCCTGCTTGGCCAGATGCCCGCCGGCGATGCCGGCGAACAGCACGCCGCCGATCCCCAGCCCGACCCCGCGCACCTTGAGGTGCCCGAGCGCCAGCCCCGCCGCCGAGACGAGTCCGAGCACGAGCACCACGCGGGCGATGTTCGGCATGGCGTGCAATGCGTCGGCAAGGAAATGCATGGGGCGTCGGCCGTCCTGATCGGCGGATGGTGCAGCGCAAGGAATGGTGCGCGAAGACGCCGGGGCAATACTCCTTCCGGGGTCACCACAGCAAGAGGACAAGAACCTGCGGCGCGAGGATGCGCAGGCACATCACCAGGGGGTACACGGTGGCGTAGGCCAGCGCCGGCGCCTCGCTCGGCGTCATCGCGTTGGCGAAGGCCAGGGCCGGCGGGTCGGTCATGCTGCCGGACAAAAGGCCGCACAACGAAAGATAGTTGATCCGCTTGATCCGCCGCGCGACCAGGCCGACCACCAGCAGCGGCACCAGCGTGATGATCGCGCCGCAGCCGATCCACACCAATCCGTCGCCGGACAGCAGCGTCTCGACGAATCGCCCGCCGGACAGCAGGCCGACCACCGCCAGGAACAGGATGATGCCGATCTCGCGCAGAGCCAGGTTGGCGGCCGGCGGCATGAACCACACCAGCGGCCCGAGGTGGCCGACGCGGGCCAGCACGATGGCCGCCACCAGCGGCCCGCCGGCCAGCCCGAGCTTCATCGGCGCCGGCATGCCCGGCACGAACAGCGGGATCGAGCCGAGCAGGACGCCCAGCGCGATGCCGATGAACACCGGGATGAACTCGACCTGCTGCAGCCGGCGGTGCGAGTTGCCGAACAGCGCGGCGACGCGGGTGATGTCCGCCGGCTTGCCGATGGCGGTGAGGATGTCGCCGAACTGCAGGCGCAGGGCCGGCGAGGGCACCAGCTCGACGCCGGCGCGGTTCACCCGGCTGACCACCACGTCGTACGCCTCGGCGAGGTCGAGCTGCGCGATGCTCTTGCCCAGCACGTGCTCGTCGGTGACCACGAGGCGCTCCCAGCGCATGTCGGTGCCCTTGGTGGTCAGCGTCACCTCCGACTCCTGGCCCAGGTACTGCTTCAGGCGCTCCAGCTTCGGCCGCGGGCCGACGAGGTGCAGGATGTCGCCCGGCTCCAGCAGCGTGTCGGGGTGCGGCACCTGGAGATGGCCGCCGCGCATCATGCGCGACACCGCCACCCCCTCCTCGCCGGAGTGCACGAGGTCCTTCACCGCCACGCCGATGATGCCGGGGTTGCGGATGGCGACGTCCAGCGTCTCCAGCGACTCGATGGCGGTGCGGCGCTGCCGCTCGAAGGCCTCGGCCTCCGCCACCGGATCGATGCGGAACACGTGGCGCACCACCGCCATGGCGATCAGGATGCCGGCGATGCCGAACGGGTAGGCCACGGCGTAGCCGAGGCTGGGCATGGCCTGCTCCGCCGCCAGGGCGCCGACCGCGCCGAGGATCTCCTGCGCCGCCGCCAGCGACGGCGTGTTGGTCACCGCGCCGGAGAAGATGCCGAGCACCGCCGGCAGCGGCACCCCGCCGACCAGGTGGATCGCCGCCGCGGTCAGCACGCCCAGCACGACGATGGACGCCGCCATCAGGTTGAGCCCGAGTCCCTGGCGCTTCAGCGCCGCGAAGAAGCCCGGGCCGACTTGGATGCCGATGGTGTAGACGAACAGCACCAGCCCGAACTCGCGGATGAAGTGCAGGACGTGGTGGTCGAAGGACACGCCGTAGACCCGCGCGAGGTGCCCGGCCGCCAGCCCGCTGAACAGCACGCCGCCGATCCCCAGCCCGACCCCGCGCACCTTGACGTGGCCGAGCGCCAGCCCGCTGATCGCCACGGCGCTGAGGGTCAGCAGGACGCGGGCGATGTCGGACAATCCCTGGAAGAGGTCGAGCATGGCGGGGCGGTGGTTCCTGTGGCGGCCGGGAACCCCATGCATAAGCTCTGCAATTTACAAAAATCAAAATTTCGCCATTTTTTCCGCGTAGACGGAAAGAGAGCGCGATGAATGCCGCGCCGCGGGACGCCGCCCGGCGTTTCCGCGACCCCCATACTAAGGACGCTCACCCCGGCGTCCCCAGCCAGCCCCGGCTGGACGTGCGGCCACCGCCAGAGCCCCCCTGCGGTGGCCGTTTTTTCTGTCTTTTTCAATTCCCTCAGACGGCGGGCGCGGCCGTCCGGCCGCTTGCCTTCGCGGCCACGTGGCCGCGGGGCCTCAATGGCCCAGTCGCGCTTGCGCGCTCCGCCCCCTCCCCTGCCCCTCCCCCGCTCCGCGGTGGAGGGGGGGAGCGGCGGAGTTCCCTCCCCTGCGAAGCGGGGGAGGGTTAGGGTGGGGGCAAGTGCGCCCCGTCACTGCGCGATCGGCGCCGCCTCGATCTTGCCCCGGGGCGCCGCGCTGACCTTAGGCCCGCTGTTGTCCGCCGCCTTCGGCACCACGGTGGACGCCCCCTTCACGCTGGGCGCGGCGCTGTCCTGCAGGCGCAGCAGGTGCAGCCGGATGTAGCCGGTGCCGCCGTTGTGCGACACCGCGACCCAGTCGGTCTTGGGCACCCGGCCCAGCGCGTTCACCGGCTGCCCGGGCGGCAGCCGGCCGACCACCGCGGCACCCGGGCTGGCGGCGGCGCGCAGCGTGCCGTCGGTGCCGGCGACCCATTTGCCGGCCATCGGCTCGAAGCCGGGGGCCTTCGCCACGGGCGGCGTATAGACCGGCGGCGGGCGCGTCTGCGTGCCGCAGGCGGCCAGCGCAAGGGCGAGGACGAGGGCGAATCGGGAGGTGCGCATGCGTCGGGAACGGATTGCAGCGGACGGGGGCCCCTGTTTAGCACGCCCGCCCCGGCGGTGAAGTCCGCGCTGC
Organism: Azospirillum sp. TSO22-1; assembly: GCF_003116015.1. Classification (GTDB taxonomy): domain Bacteria; phylum Pseudomonadota; class Alphaproteobacteria; order Azospirillales; family Azospirillaceae; genus Azospirillum. The sequence continues at coordinate 1,604 of NZ_LGQZ01000097.1, read as the reverse complement.
TGAGATTTTTTTGAGGTGCCGCGGGCGTGTGCTATAGCTCGCCTCCGATCCGCCTGCCCTTCCAGGACCTTGCCCCGCCCATGCCTGCCTTCGCCGGAACCGAGCTGACGTGCCTGCGCGGCGACCGGCTCGTCTTCACCGAGCTGGACTTCCGCATCGAGCCGGGCGAGGCGCTGATGCTGCTCGGCCCCAACGGCAGCGGCAAGTCGAGTCTGCTGCGCATGCTGGCGGGCCTGCTGAAGCCGTTCCGCGGCCGGCTCGCCTGGGACGACCTGGAGGTGCGCGATGAGCCGGACCAGCACCGCCGCCGCATCCACTACGTCGGCCACCTCGACGCCGTGAAGCCGGTGCTGAGCGCCCTGGAGAACCTCGCCTTCTGGGCGCGCCTGGGCGGCGCCGCGGATCCGAACGCCCACGCGCTGGACGCGCTGACCCGCTTCGGCGTGCCGCACATCGCGCCGGTGCCGGGCCGCTACCTGTCGGCCGGGCAGAAGCGCCGCCTCAATCTGGCGCGCATCCTCGCCGCCCCGGCGCCGCTGTGGCTGCTCGACGAACCCACCGTGGCACTCGACCGCGCCGCGGTGCGCCTGCTGGAGGGCATCATCGCCGAGCACCGGGCGGCCGGCGGCATGGTGGTGCTGTCCACCCACGCCGACATCGCGCTGCCGGGCCACCGCGTCCTGCAGCTCGACGAGTTCAGCCCCGTCGCGCACGACGAGGACGAAGAGGATGAGGAGCACGCCCTATGAACCGCTTCCTCGCCCTTGTCGGGCGCGACCTGCATCTGGCGCTGCGCCAGGGCTCGGACGCCACCATCGCGGTGATGTTCTTCGTGCTGTGCGTGGTGCTGTTCCCCTTCGGCGTCGGGCCGGAGCCGAACATCCTCGCGCGCATCGCCGCCGGGGTGATCTGGGTGGCGGCGCTGCTCGCCTCGCTCTTGTCGCTGGAGCGGCTGTTCCAGAACGACTACGAGGACGGCTCGCTGGAGCTGCTGTCGCTGACCGCGCTGCCGCTGGAGGCCGTGGTGCTGGCCAAGACGCTGGCGCACTGGCTGGTCACCGGCGTGCCGCTGCTGGTGGCGGCGCCGCTGCTGGCGGTGCTGCTGAACATGGAGGCCGGCGGCTTCGGCGTGCTGGTGCTGACGCTCGCCATCGGCACGCCGATCCTCAGCCTGATCGGCTCCATCGGGGCGGCGCTGACGCTGGGGGCGCGGCGCGGCGGCGTGCTGATCTCGCTGCTGATCCTGCCGCTCTACATTCCCGTGCTGATCTTCGGCGCCGGCGCCATCGACGCCGCCGTCACCGGCCTGACGCCCCGCCCGCACCTGCTGCTGCTCGCCGGCATCCTGGCCGGCTGCCTGCCGCTCGCCCCCTGGGCGGGGGCTGCGGCGCTGCGGCAGGCGCTGGAGTAGGATCTACCCAAACGGTCAACGGTTCCCAAAACTGACGAAGGTCAAGGCAACCCCCTCGCGCTCGGGCCAGTGTGCCATTATATCGTCCGTCAGTCGGCCGAAGAGACAGGGTCCCATGCACCGTTTCGCCAACCCCGCCCGTTTCCTGCGCATCGCGGCCGTGATCCTGCCGTGGAGCGCGGGGGCCACCGTC
>NZ_LGQZ01000021.1 GCF_003116015.1 Azospirillum sp. TSO22-1 | reverse complement strand
AGTCGTTGTTGTACTTCGTGCGCATGTCGGTGTTGAGGTTCTGGTCGGCCAGCTTGGTCAGCGTCTCGCGGGCCCGGGCCAGCGCGTCGGACACGTTGGTCGCCGCGTTGCTGAAGACCGAAGTGGCGCCCTTGGCGATGTTCAGCTGGCTGTTGACCGCGTCGATCGCGCCCTTGTCGGAGCGCAGCGACTGGGCCACGGCGAACGCCGCGCCATCGTCCACCGAGTCGGCGACCTTGTAGCCGGTCGTGACGCGCTTCTGAACCTTGTTCAGCGAACCGATGGTGTTGTTGAGGCTCTGCAGAGCGACGATGGCGCTCTGGTTGGTGTTGACGGAGTTTGCCATGACACATCTCCTTTTGGTCTGCGAGAGGCCCTTTTGAACCTGCGCAAAAGTCTATGCTCCTACGCCAAACGCGTCAAGGGATATCTGTAAGGGTAAGCAGGCTGCCGTCCAGGCAGATCAACGGGTTGGACTCTTACGACAGGAAGTTGATGAGGGACAGGCTCTTGGCCTGGGCGATAATCTTGTAGGTTGCCTCGAGCGCCGTGCTGTTCTGTGAAAGCTTGGTGGCGACCACGGCCATGTCGACGTCCTCGACGTCGCCCAGCGCGACGGTGAGGCTGCTGATGACGCTGTCGTGCTTCTGGTCGATGTCCTCGATCTCCTTGCGGGTGATGCCGAGCTTGCCGACCTCGTTGGACAGGCTGGTGATCGACGACCGCGTCGTGTCGAAGCCGTCCTTCAGCAGCGCCTTGTAGCCGTCCACGTTGCCCGGCGGGCAGGTGATGGTGGCGGCCGTCGCCAGCGCGCGGAACATGTCCTGGAACACCGGCGCGTCGGCGCGCAGGCCGTAGCTGACCTGCCGGTCGATATCGACGCGGGCGATCATGGTGGCGCCGCCGCTCTGCTGCAGCGACGTCGAATAGAGCCCCGACGTGCCGGTGCCGCCCAGGTAGGCCTGCGGCGGGTTGGTGGCCACGGGGATCGACGCCAGCGTGGTGTTCGGCAGCCCGACGTAGCCCTTGAGGTTGGTGATGATGTCGGTCTGCTGCGCCACCGTGGTGGCGCCCGGCAGGTTGGTGGCCATCTCCGACTGGAAGGCGGCGAACAGCCCGTTGACGTCGGGCACCGGCGCGTTGTGGATGTCGTTGCCGGCGAAGACGTAGCGCCCCTCGACCTTGGTGTTCAGCAGGTTCTGCAGTTCCTCCATCCCGCGCTTGCCCAGCTCGTTCAGGAAGGTGGTGTCGGGAATCGCCGAGGTGCCGCTGGTCGACAGGTCGCTCGACATCTTGCTGTATTCGTTGCGCAGGTCGTTGAGCAGGTCCGTCATCTTGGACATCGCGGTGTCCATGACGCTGGCGTAGAGCGACACGCCGGCGATGTTCTCCTTGTAGGTGTCCAGTTGCCCGGTGACCGAGCGGATGTTGACCGAGCGCCGCGCCTCCACGCCCAGGTCGCCGATGACCGTGCCGATCTTGCCGCTGGACGCCTGGCTGTTCAGCGTGACCTGCTGGCGCTGCAGCCGGGTCGTGTCGTTCAGCATGCGCTGGTATTGGCTGTAGCTGGAAATGTTGGTCATGGATCAGCTCCTTCGCGCTCAGCGCACCGCCGAGAACAGCGTGTCCATCATCTGCTGCGCCGTCCGCAGGACTTGCGCCGACGCGCTGTAGGAGCGCTGCAGGATGGTCAATTGCGCCATTTCGGTGTCCAGGTTGACGCCCGAGAGGTCGTTGCTGCGCGTCTCCACGGCGTTCTTCAGCTCCTCGGTCCGCGTCTTGTCCGCCGTGACGTCGGCGCGCATCTGGCCCTGGCGCGCCACCAGCGTCTGCACGAAGCTGCCGAGGCTGGCGACCTGCGGCAGGTCGCTGCTCAGGTTGGCCAGCGCGTTCGGGCCCAGCGCGCCGCTGCGGAACGTCGCGTGCTGCAGGCCCGCGGCGTTCGCGGTGTCGCCCATGGCGTAGTTCAGGACGTTGAGGATGCGCTGGTTGGTCACCGCCGGCGCGCCCGCCGCCGGCGCCCCGGCGTCGCCGTAGCGGACGAAGTCCGGGTTGGCGGCCGCCAGGTTCACCGAGATCTGCGCCGCGAATCCCACGTAGTTGCCGGGGATGTCGGCGGGCACCGGGCTGCCCGGGTTGGTCGGCTGCGCCGGGTACGACCCCGGAGCGCCGGTGAACAGCGTCATGCCGGCCGCCTCGAAGCGCATCGCCATCTTCTGCGCGAACTCGTCCAGCTGCCCCTGCAGCGTCGGGAAGGTGCGGTCGCGCAGTTCCAGCAGCGCGCCCAGCTTGCCGTCGCCGGCCAGCGCGCTGGTGACGTCGCGCCCCGGGGCGCCCTTCAGCGTGATGCCCGGGATGTTCCCCGGCGGGCTGGCGTTGTAGTACGAGTTGTCGTCCAGCGTGGTCTGCGTGAACTCCAGCTGCTGCGCCGAGCGGTCCACCAGCGTCAGCCCGCTGCGGGTGGTGATGATGACCCGCTGGTCGTTGCTCCGCACCGTCTGGATGTCCATGTACTTGGACAGCTCCAGCACCGACTGGTCGCGCTGGTCCTCCAGGTGGGCGGTGCTCTCGCCGCGCTGCCCCACCGCGACGATCTGGTCGTTGAGGTCGGCGATGCGCCGCAGGTTGCCGTTGATCGCCTCCACCGAGGCGCCGATCTCGACCTGGGTCTGGTTGCGCAGCGTCAGCATCTGGCCCGACATCGAGCGCAGCTGTTCGGTCAGCGAGGTCGCCTGGCTGACCACCTCCTGCTGGTAGGAGACGGATTCCGGGGAGGTCGACAGCTTGTCGAAGGCGTCCTGGAACTTGCCGTAGGTGGAGGCGAGCGACTGCTCGTCCTCCGGGCGCCCCTGCAGCTCCTCGACGCGCTGGAGGTAGGCCTCCTTGATCTCCTGCCCCGCCAGCGCGCCGGTGCGGCGGCGCAGGTCGGCCTGCAGGCTGGCGTCGACCACCCGCTGCAGCTCGCCCACCTGCACGCCGGCGCCGGTCTGGCCGATCACGACGGCGGACTGGGCCAGCGTCTTGCGGGTGTAGCCCGGTGTCTGCGCGTTCGAGATGTTCTGCGACACCGTATCGATGCTGCGCTGGACGACCTTCAGGCCGCTGAGCGCGTTGGCAATACTTAGGTCGAGTGACATCGAACTGCTCCGGTCGGTCCGGATGACGGAAAACATCATCCCGCCAGCGACGAAGCAAGCCCCGGGCCAGCCTGTGCACTCCCTGATTTCCCTGGGTTTCCGCCGCCCGCCCCTGGGCAAGGCCGCGCCAGCGCGGGCGGGGCCATGGGCAGAAATTGCCGCTGGGGGAAAAAATGGCCCAGCCCCGGCACGCCTTCCGTCCGCCTCTCCGCGGTGATACATCAAACGGCTGAGCCGGCACCGACCCGCCCGTCAGACCAGAGACCCATCGCCATGATCCGCTACTGCACGCGCTGCCTCTACCCGGAAACCAAGCCGGACCTGTGGTTCGACGAGCGCGGCGTGTGCAGCGCGTGCCTGAACTACGAGAAGCGCGCCACGGTGGACTGGGACGCCCGGCAGGCGGAGTTCCGCACGGTGATCGGGCGCTACCGGCGCGACGGCTCCAACTACGACTGCATCGTGCCGGTCAGCGGCGGCAAGGACAGCACCTACCAGACCATCCGCCTGCTGGAGGCCGGGCTGACGCCGCTGTGCGTCACCTCCACCACCTGCAGCCTCTCCGCCGTCGGCCGGCGCAACATCGAGAACCTCAAGCGGCTCGGCGTCGACTACATCGAGGTGACCACCAACCCGCTGGTCCGGCGCAGGCTGAACCGGTTCTGCCTGCAGAACATCGGCGACATCTCCTGGCCGGAACACGTCACCATCTTCACCATCCCGGTCCGCCTCGCGGTGCAGCTCGACATCCCCCTGATCGTCTGGGGCGAGAACGCGCAGAACGAGTACGGCGGCCCGGCCGCGGCGGCGGCGGACAACGTGCTGACCCGGCGCTGGCTGGAGGAGTTCGGCGGCCTGCTCGGCCTCCGGGTCAGCGACATGGTCGGCCAGGACGGCATCCGCCCGCAGGACCTGATCCAGTACACCTACCCCAGCGACGCCGAGCTGGCCCGGGTCGGCGTCACCGGCATCTTCCTCGGCCACTACTTCCCCTGGGACGGCTACGCCAACGCGCTGATGGCGCAGGCGCACGGCTTCGAGACCTTCCCGCACATGGTCGAGGGCTCGCTGGTCAACTACGAGAACCTGGACAACCACCAGACCGGCATCCACGACTACTTCAAGTTCCTGAAGTACGGCTTCGGCCGCGCCACCGACATCGCCTGCAACCACATCCGCCGCGGCCGCATCTCGCGCGCCGACGGGCTGACCATGGTGAAGCTGCACGACGGCAGGTTCCCGTCCACCTACCTGGGCCGGCCGCTCGCCGACATCCTGGCCGAGATCGACATGACGGTGGACGAGTTCGTGGCGGTCTGCGACTCCTATACGAACAAGAAGCTGTTCAGGCGCGACCATCTCGGCCAGCTGATCCGCGACCGCGCCGGCAACCTGGAAAAGGTCAACCATGACAACGTCGGTCCTGATCGTTGACCACGGGCTCTGCAACCTCGACAGCATCGGCCGCGCGCTGACCGAGTGCGGCGCCCGCGTCGCCGTCTCCACCGACCCGAAGGACATCGCCGGCGCCGGCCGGCTGGTGCTGCCGGGCGTGGGAAACTTCGCGCGGGGCATGGCCAACCTGCACGGCCGCGGCCTCGCGGCGGCGCTGCACGAGGGGCTGGCGCGGCACCCGCGGCCGCTGCTCGGCGTCTGCCTCGGCCTGCAACTGCTCGCCGAGTGGGGTGAGGAGGGTGGCGGCACCCCCGGCCTGGGCCTGATTCCCGGCCGGGTCGAGCGACTCGCCCCGCGGCCGGGCGAACGGCTGCCGCACATCGGCTGGAACCAGGTGCACCCGCAGCGCGACCACCCGCTGTTCCGCGGCATCGCCGACGGCGCGGATGTCTACTTCGTACACAGCTTCGCGCTGCGCTGCCCGGAGGAGAACCGTCTGGCCGAGGCCGACTACGCCGGCGGCTTCACCGCCGCCGCCGACGACGGCCTGGTCTGCGGCGTGCAGTTCCATCCGGAGAAGAGCCAGCACGTCGGCTTCACCCTGATCCGCAACTTCCTGGCGATGTAGGGGGCGACGCAGGGGCGGCCGGCCCGTGGCCGCGCCACGACGATGGATGCCGCCGGCATCCTTGCCTCACACGATAGTTTTGTTGCTTTTCCGGATTTCATGGCAAACTCGTCATACAAGACCAAGCGGCCCACCGAACGTGACGGCGGGCCGAAGCAAGGAGTTTCGATGATGGTGTCTGATCAGGGCGCGGCTGCGGGCCGTCTTGCAGCGGCAAACGCCGCCCTGGCCGCCGGCAACCTCGACGGCGCGGTGAAGGAGGCCCTCGGGCTGATCGACTCCGGCGGCACGGAGGAACGGCGCCAGGCCCGCACCGTGCTCGACTCCGTGATCGACAAATCGGAACTGCACCGCGAGGCTCTGCTCGCCCGCTCCCGCCTGAGCGCCGAATCCGGCGACCGCGTCGGCGCCATCAGGGACGCCGCCTCCGCCGTCACCGCCGCGCCCAAGGATGCCGAGGCGAACACCCTGCTGTCCGAGCAGATGGCCGAGGTCGGCCGCCTCGACGAGGCGGCGATGTTCAGCTACGAGGCGCTGAAGGCGGCCCCGGACGAGGTCGGCCGCTACGCCCACCTCGCCGCCGTGCTGCGCCGCCAGAAGTCGTTCGAGGCGGTGGAGGAACTGCTGCGCACCGCCGTCTCGCTGGCCCCGCACCAGGCGACGCTGGTGGCGATGCGCATGGACAGCCTGGTGCAGCTGCGCCGCCTGCCGGAAGCGATCGCCCTGGGCCAGGAGGCGCGCAAGCGCTTCCCCGAGGATGTCCGGCTGCTGCGCATGCTGGCCGCGGTGCTGCAGCTCGACGGCCGCGACGCCGAGACGGTGGCGGTGCTGCGCGACCTGCAGCGCGTCGCCCCGAACGACGGCTTCGCCCGCCACGTGCTGGCCGCCGCCGCGGGCGGCGCGCCGGCCAAGGCCGATCCCGACTTCGTGCGCGTCGTGTTCGACATGCTGGCGCCGCGCTACGACGACCTGATGCTGGGTGCACGCAGCTACCGCGCCCCGGCGCTGATCGGTCAGGCCGTCAAGGCGCACACCGCCGGCAAGGACCTGTCCATCCTCGACCTCGGCTGCGGCACCGGGCTGTGCGGCCTGATGGTGCGCGACATGGCGGCCACGCTGAAGGGCATCGACCTGACGCCGGCGATGGCCGAGTACGCCCGCGCCACCCGCATCTACGACTCGGTGGAGGTGGCGGACGCCGAGGCGGCGCTGGCCGCCGACACGGTGCAGTACGACGTGGTGATGGCCGGCGACACGCTGGCCTATCTCGGCGACGTGGCGCCGCTGCTGGCGCTGCTGAAGGCGCACCTGAAGCCGGGCGGCGTCTTCGTCTTCTCCGTGGAGGTGACGGCCGACGGCGCACCGCTGCGCCTCACCCCGGCCGGCAGCTTCGCGCACGGCCGCGGCGAACTGGAGCGTCTGGCCACCGCTGCCGGGTTCACGGTGGCGCAGATGTCGGCGGAGAAGCTGCGGCTGGTCAACGGCGAGCCGCTGCGCGGCGTCGTCGGCGTGCTGAAGTCGGCCTGAGCCGCCGGCCTGATCTGGGAGTCCCGTTCGCATGCCCCTGAAAGTCAACCTGCGCGCCGGAGAGCGGATCATCATCAACGGCGCGCTCATCAGTGCCGACAGCTCGATCGGGTTGACCATCCACAACAAAGTCACCCTGATGCTCGAGCGCCAGCTGGTCCGCCCGGAGGAGGCGACGACCCCGGCGCGCCGGATCTACTACGCGATCCAGAACGCCTACGTCGCCGACCCCGAGGAGCAGCCGGCTTGGCTGGACCAGGCGAACCGCTACATCGACGACTACGCGGAGGCGACGACCACGCCGGCCATCCGCAAGAAGGTCGCGGCGATCCGCCTGCACCTCGCCTCCAACGAGTACTACGCCGCCCTGCGTCTGGCGCGCGAGCTGTTCGCGCACGACGACAAGATGCTCTCCATGGGCGGTTCCGGGCCCGAGGGGCAGCCGACGGCCGGGGAGTGACGGCGTGGCGCGTCCGGCCGCAGCGGTGTTCTTCCAGGAGGACGGTTTCGCCCGCTCCGGACCCCGCATCGCCGGGCGCGCCGTCTCCGGCCACGGCTTCCTGAAGGCGCTGGCGCACGCCGACCCGGCGCGGCCGGTGGTGCTGTACGGCGACTCGCTCGACCAGCTCGACCGGTTCACCGCGCTGCAGGACCGCGACCCCATGGCGGTGCCGGGGCAGGAGGTGTGCTGGGCGCAGAGCTTCGACGATCCGCGGCTGCGGCAGGCCGGAGCGCTGCACGTGCACGGCCTGGCCAAGGTGACCGAGCTGGCGTGGCGGCGGGCGCGCGGCGACGACCGGGCGGTCAGCCTGATCGGCCTCAACCACACCATCAGCACGCACGACGCCCAGGACGCGCTGGGCGCCTACCTGACCGCGCCGGTGCAGCCGTGGGACGCCATCGTCTGCACCAGCCGCGCCTCGCGCGCCGCCATCGAGCAGCTGTTCGACGACTACGGCGGCTATCTTGCCCGCCGCTTCGGCGCCGCCCGCGTGCCGCGCCCGCACCTGGAGGTCATCCCGCTCGGCATCTGGTGCGACGAGTACGCCGTGCCCGCGGCCAAGAAGGCGCGGCTGCGCGCGCAGTGGCGCGCCCGGCTGGGCATCGCCGACGCCGACCCGGTAGCGCTGCACTTCGGCCGGCTGACGCACCTCGGCAAGGCGCACCCCACGGCCGGCTTCCTGGCCCTGCAGCGGGCGCGCGAGTCCCTGGGCCGGCCGGTGCACCTCGTACTCGCCGGCTGGTTCGCCAACGACGGCATCGAGGACGAGTACCGGGAGGCGGCGCGCCGCCTGTGCCCGGACGTGCGGCTGCACGTGCTCGACGGCCGCGACGACGCGGTGCGCTTCTCCATCTGGCACGCCGCCGACCTGTTCGTCTCGCTGTCCGACACCATCCAGGAGAGCTTCGGCATCACGCCGCTGGAGGCCATGGCCGCCGGCCTGCCGGTGCTGGTCTCCGACTGGGACGGCTACCGCGACACCGTTCCGGACGGTGGGCCCGATGGTGGGGAAGTGGGCGTGCGCATCCCCACCCTGGCCCCGGCGCCCGGCGACGGGCAGGCGCTGTCCGACTGGTACGAGGACGGCATGCTGGGCATCGACGGCTACGAGGGCTTCGCCGCGCTGGCGACCGCCGTCGACGCCGGCCGGCTGGAGACGGCGCTGCTCGACCTCCTGGGCGCCCCGGACCGGTTGCGCGCCATGGGCGAACGCGCCGCGGCCTTCGCCCGGGCGACCGTCGATTGGCCGGTGGTGCTGGAGCGGCACCGCGCGCTGTGGGCGCACCTCGCCGAGATGCGCGCCGCCGCGCCGGAGTCCGCGCCGCTGCCGCACCCGCTGCGCCCCGACCCGTTCCGCCAGTTCGCCGGCCACCCGACCCGCGCGCTGACGCCGGAGCTGCGCCTGTCGCGCCGCCCCGACCGCTCCGACACGCTGGTCGGCGATCTGTCGGCGCTGTCGGTGCACCGCTTCGCCGAGCCGGTCATCGGCTTCACCGACGTGGCGCAGGGCGTTCTGGCCCGGCTGTCGGCCGGCGACGCCACGGTGGGCGAGCTGACGGCGGGCTTGCAAGGGCCGCCGCGCCAGCAGATGGTGTGGACGGTCGGCTTCCTCCTGAAACTCGGGCTGATCCAGGCCCATCCGCCATGCTGAAGACCCGCATCATCCCCACCCTGCTCTACCGCGAGAACGGCCTGGTCAAGGGACGCGGCTTCGACAGCTCGCGCCGGGTCGGCGGCGCCCTCCAGGCGATCAAGGTCTACAACCTGCGCGAGGTGGACGAGCTGGTCTTCCTCGACATCGCCGCCACCGCGGAGGGGCGCGGCCCCGACCTCGCCCTGATCGACGAGCTGGCCGACTACTGCTTCATGCCGATGACCGTCGGCGGCGGCGTGCGCGGCCTGGAGGATTTCCGCGCGCTGCTCGCGGTCGGCGCCGACAAGGTGGCGGTCAACACCGCCATCCTCGCCGACCCGGCGCTGGTCGAGCACGCCGCGGCGGCGTTCGGCAGCCAGTGCGTGGTGGTCTCCATCGACGTGCGCGGCTCCACGCCCGACACCTGGGAGGTGCACGGCCGCAACGGCGGGCAGCCGACCGGCCGCCACCCCGTCGCCTGGGCGCAGCAGGTCGCCGGCCTCGGCGCCGGGGAGATCCTGCTGACCTCCGTCGAACGCGACGGCACCATGGAGGGCTACGACCTCGCCCTGGTCGAGGCGGTGAGCGCCGCCGTGGGCATCCCGGTGATCGCCTCGGGCGGTGCGGGCTCCTACGCCGACATGGCGGCGGCGGCGAAGCGCGGGGCGGCGGCGGTCGCGGCGGCGGCGATGTTCCACTTCACCCAGCAGACGCCGCGCGAAGCCAAGCTGCACCTCGACGCCGAGGGCATCCCGGTGCGCCTGCCGGTGCGGGGCTGAGTCCCGCCATGGCGCCGGCCCTGCTCCCGCCCCCGCTGGTCCTGATGCGGATCCTGCTGTCGTCCGACGCCGACGCCCTGCTGCCCTACGCCCGCGCCGCGCTCGACGCGCAGGATGCGGAGTCCGGCACCTGGATCGCCCGGCGCGCCGCGGCGCTGGCGCCGGAAACGCCATGGCCCTACGTGGCGCTGTCGGTGCTGGCCGACACCGCGGCCGGCGCGCCGCTCGACCGGCGCCTGCTGCGGCTGGCGCCGGACGACGACCAGACCGTGCGGCGGATGGCGCAGCGGCTCGCCGCCCTGCCCGACGGCGGCGGCGCGGCGCGCGGCCTGCGGCGAACGCTGGCCGACGACCCCGCCGACCCGGCGGCGCTCTACCTGCTGGGCGTGCTGGGCGTGCTGGCCGGCAACCCCGCCGGCGTCCCGGCGCTGGCGCACGCCGTGCGGCTGCGCCCGCACCGCTGCCACGAGGCGTACAGCGTCGGCGTCAACGCCGCCGGCACCGGATACGTCGCGGTCGCGGCGGCGCTCAACGCCGCGCTCGAGTCCGCGGGGCCGCCGCCCGCCGTGCTCGACCGGGCATCCGCCTGGCCGCTCGACCTCGTGGCCGCGGTGAAGGCCGGCGCCTCACTGGCCTCGGTGATGGTCCCCGACCCGCGCAGCCCGGCCAACAACCCGGAATACCTGGAGAACTACTGTTTCGACCAGGTGATCGCCAGCGAGCGCTGCTTCTGGGCGATCCCGCAGCCGCTGCTCTACGACCCCGCCGGGCCGTCCTTCGGCGGCTTCGCCTACTGCGGCGACACCCGCCTGTTCCTGCGCTACGACACCGGGCCGGGACCGCGCGCCGGGGCGCCGCTGCCGCTGATGCTCTACCCGGGCGAGGCCTACAAGCGGTTCGAGTTCGTCGTCCGCCACGACCACACGCCGGTCTACGACAGCGCCGCGCCGGCCGAGGTGCGGGCGCTGGAGGCCGCCATCCGCGCCGGGGCGCCGATGCGCGTGGTGGTGGACACCGGCGGCGGGCTGGTGCAGTCGCTGCCGGTCAACCTGTGCTTCCTGTACCGCGAGTCCGGCGCCGTCCAGGTCACCACCGAGCTGCGCCACGCGCCGGAGATCTGCCTGACGCCGGTCGAATCGCTGTGGCCCTATATGTCCAGCCTGATTGAGACGCACGAGACGCGCGCCACCTTCATCGAGATGCTGATCCCCGGCCAGAGCCGCCTGCTGGTGCGGCGGCTGGTGGTCCACTCCGACGGCTGGTGCGACGGCATCGAGGCCGACGGCACGGTGCGCCGCCGCCCCTGCCCCGGCTTCCGGGTTTTCGCCCGCCTTTGATGGGCTCGCCTTTGATGGAACACGCCATGGACTTCGCCATCGCCGGCCGCGCCATCGGCCCCGACCATCCGCCCTACGTCATCGCCGAGCTGTCGGGCAACCACAACGGCGACATCGGCCGGGCGCTGGCGCTGATCGACGCCGCCAAGGAGGCGGGCGCCGACGCCGTCAAGCTGCAGACCTACACCGCCGACACCATCACCATCGCGCACGACGGCCCCGGCTTCCGGCTGGAGGGCGGGTTGTGGGCCGGCCGCACCCTGCACGACCTCTATCAGGAGGCGCACACCCCCTGGGACTGGCACCCGCGCCTGTTCGAGCGCGCCGGGAGCCTCGGCCTCGCCGCCTTCAGCTCGCCCTTCGACCCCACGGCGGTCGATTTCCTGGAGGGGCTGGACGTCCCCGCCCACAAGATCGCCTCGTTCGAGCTGGTCGACCTGCCGCTGGTCCGCCGGGTGGCACGGACGGGCAAGCCGGTCATCCTGTCCACCGGCATGGCCAGCCTGGGCGAGATCGCCGAGGCGGTGGACGCCATCCGTGCCGAATCGGGACGGCCGCCGATCCTGCTCCACTGCACCAGCGGCTACCCGACGCCGATCGCCGAGGTCGACCTGCGCACCATCCCGCATCTGGCGTCGGCCTTCCGCACGGTGGTCGGCCTGTCCGACCACACGCACGGCGTGGCGGTGCCGATCGCCGCGGTGGCGCTCGGCGCCGTGCTGGTCGAGAAGCACTTCACCCTGAAGCGCGCCGACGGCGGCCCCGACGCCGCCTTCTCGCTGGAGCCGGAGGAATTCCGCACCATGGCGCAGGCCTGCCGCGACGCCTGGGCGGCGCTGGGGCGCGCCGACTACGCGCTGAAGCCCAGCGAGGCGGCCAACGCCGGCCTGCGCCGCTCGCTCTACGTGGTCGCCGACGTGCCGGCCGGCACCGTGCTGGGGCCGGAGCACGTGCGCTCCATCCGCCCGGGCGGCGGCCTGCCGCCGAAGCACCTGCCCGACGTGCTCGGCCGCAGGGCCGCGCGCGCGCTGACGCGCGGCGAGCCGGTGGACTGGGCGATGCTGGGGGAGCGCCCAGCCTGACCCGGTCAATCTGATGCGGGAACGCGCGCCGGGTCGCGCCGGGCGGCGTTGATGGCGCGGATCCCCGGGTGCGCGTCGAGCGCGGCGACCACGTCGCGCCAGCCGGCGTCCTCGCGCGGCAACACGGCAAACAGCGCGCGCAGGAAGTCCAGATCCTCGGGATAGTCGAGCGTCCAGCGCTCGCCGACCAGCGCGCCGCCCGGCCCGGCGAGGTCCACCCGCGTCAGGCCCGGCGCCTTGCGGATCCACGGCGTGACGTGCTCGCGCTCCGGCCCCGGCACGGCCGCGGCGGCGGCGCGGTCCAGCGCCTCCATGGTCATCGCCTCGCAGTCGAGGCCGTGCGGCCAGGACGGCGGCGTGTTGTTGGCGGCAAAGTCGGCCCCCGCGTCACGCCGCAGGTCGAGCACGGCGCCGCACACCTGCGGGTCGATCAGCGGGCAGTCGCTGGTGACGCGCAGCACCACGTCGGCCCGTTCCCGCAGCGCCGCGCCGTGGTAGCGGGCCAGCACGTCGTCCTCCGGCCCGGCGTGCACCGAGGCGCCGTGGCGGCGGGCCTCGGCGGCGATCGGCTCGTGGCCGGGGGTGTCGGGAATGGCGCAGCAGACGCCGTCGATGCCGGGGATGGCCGCGCAGCGGCGCAGCACCTGCCCGAGCGCGGTGGTGCTGCCCAGCGGTTGCAGGATCTTGCCCGGCAGGCGGGTGGAGGCCATGCGGGCCTGAACAATGGCAATCTGCCGCGGCATCGCCGCTCAGATCACGATGTTGACGCCGGTGCTTCCGTCGCTGCCGGCGGTGAACAGCGAGGTCAGCCAGCCGCCCGAGCCGCCGCTGGCCTGCACATCTTCCAGGTCGTGCTTGTTCAGGAACTTCTTGATGAAGTTCTCGCGGAACTTGGCGTCGCTGAACTTCTTGATGTCGACGCGGTCGGTGATCGCCTTGGCCTGGGTTTCCACCGGCTGGACGGCGATCTGCTTCGGCAGGCCCACCGCGTAGGTCACCACCTCGCGCAGGATCGGGTCGCCGAGGACGTTGTAGGGGCTGCTGGCCGCGCTGGCCGCCCACTTCTCGAAGTAGCGCGCCTGCCGGACCGCCAGATTCTCGTCGCCGATCGATTCCTCGAACTTGGCGTTCTTGTACGCCCAGGCCATGCTTTCCTTGGTGCCGTTGAGCTTCAGCCGGGCCAGGCCGCTTTCGCCGAGCTGCAGGGATTCCGCGGCGTTCTTGTACTGCTTGCTGGAGAGGCGGTTCATGACCGCGTTCTTGTCGTCGACCTTCTCGGTCAGGATGCGCTTCATCTTGCCGGGGTACTGTTCCTCCCCCGACAGGTTCAACGCCTTGGCCAGGAAGCTGACGAGACGCTGGTCCTTGAACAGGTCATCGACCGACTTCAGCTTATCGACGGCCTTGTTGAAGTAGTCGATATCTTTCTGGACGCCGGACGTTTTCTCGAACTTCTGCTCGAGCTTGGTGGCGTCCTTGACGTACTTTTGGTAGGTGGTGATCGACGAGAGGGACATTTTATACTCCTCCAACCCATACCCTACCACGAAATCGCACCCGGCACAACACGCGACCGGATATGTGGCTGGGGCGGCGGCGGCGCCCTGGCACCGCCGCCGCCCCGCGTCACACCCGGCCGATCAGCGCCAGGGGCTTAGCGCTTCATGCCCAGGGTTTCCTGCAGCATCTCGTCCGACGCCGTCACCACCTTGGTGTTGGCGGAGTAGGCGCGCTGCGTGACGATCAGCTTGGTGAACTCCTGCGCGATGTCCACGTTGGAGCCTTCGATCGAGCTGACCGCGAAGTTGCCCGCACCGTTGGCCCCGGAGTCGTCCGCCCGCGTGCCGCCCGCGTCGCGGGTCATCTGGTAGGCGTTGCCGTTGACCTTCTGCATGCCATCCGGGTTGGTCACCTGGATCACCGGCACACGCGCCAGCACGCGGCTGCGGCCGTTGTCGTAATTCGCGACCACATCGCCCGAAGCCTTGACCTCCAGGTTCTGGAAGGCGCCGCGCGTGAAACCGTCCTGGGTCTTCGAATTCTCGGTGATGGAGGTGCCGGTGAACTGCGTCAGGCCACTGGCCGCGGATCCGAACTGGCCGAGATTCAGCTTCACCGTCTGATTGCCATACCCGTAGTTGACGGTGAAATTGACGAAGGCGTCGTCACCGGTGTTCTGGGACGGAGGAACCCTCGCCGTGCCCGTGCCGACGTTGGCCGCGCCCATCGACGTCAGATAGCCGGCGGTGAACGACAGGTCCACGTATGGGGGCATGTAACCGGGCGTGGCCATGACCCATTGAGGAGCGCCGCCGGTAAGGGCCGTCGTGATGGAGGTGCCGGTCGTGGCCGTCTTGGCCGTCAGCAGAACGGCGCCGTTCAGGACGCTTGCCGTGGCCGGGGACGTGGTGTCCGCGTTGATGGCCGCAGCGATGCGCTCAGCGATGACGGCCGCATTGCTCTCCGAACCGTCCGTCGTGTAGGTGATCGTCGGGCCGGCGGGAACCATGCCGGCGAAGTCGACCTTGTAGACGTCACCGATGTTGCCGGCCGGACCGCCGACGCTGATCTGCACCTGCTCCTTCACACCCAGGGTCGCACCGAGGGGGTTGCTGGCGACCGAGGACAGGGTCGTCGTCATCGCGGCCGTCGGGGTCCCCGACACGGTGACCGGATTGCCGGCGGCGTCGCCCGTGATGATGATCGAGTCACCGGTCGCGTTGATGACGGCGCCGCCGGGCGCCGCACCGGCGGCCTGGATCTGGGACCAGAGCTGATACACCACGTTGTTTTGGTTGGTGACGTCGGTGGCCGTGGCCGTGTAGTTGAAGGTGCGGCCACCCACCGAAACGCTGTACACGGTGTTGGCCGTGACCGTACCGGCACCAAGCGCCACGGTGCTGACCTGCGGATCGGCGGTCACGCCGGTCACCACGGTGAAGGGCTGGGCGATGGCGGTCGCCAGCGCGGCGGGGGCGAGGACTGGGTCGGTGATGGAACTGGTGAGCTGGCCGGCGGTCACGTCCGCGGTGTCGCGCGACGGATCGGTGATCGACAGCCGCCAATTGCCCGCGCTCTGCTGCCGCCAGCCCAGCGTCAGCGTGTGCTCCTCGCCGGCGGCGTCGATCAGGGAGATCGTCTGATCCGGCTGGTTGGCCGTGGTGGGGTTCAGCGGTAGATTGGCCGACAGGTTGACGTTCTGCGTCGCCGACGGGGTGTCGATCAACTGCTGGATGCGGATCGGCGAGAGCGACCCCTTGTCCACGGCACCGGTGCTGTTCACGCCCCAGCCGTTGAGGTACATGCCCGCGCTGTTCTTCAGGTAGCCGAAGCGGTCGAGCGTGAAGTCGCCGGCGCGGGTGAAGTACTGCGCGTCCTGGAAGGAAACCGAGCTGGCCCCCTCCACGCCCTGGCTGACCTGGAAGAAGCCGTTGCCGGAGATCGCCATGTTGGTGGCGGTCTGCGTCTGCGAGATGTTGCCCGGGGTGGAGTTGGTGAAGCTCGGCTTGGCGCGCACGCCGCCGGGGCTGTGCTTGTCGGAGTTGGACGTCGTGACGAGTTCCTGGAACGTCGTCTCGACGCGCTTGTAGCCGATCGTCTGCGAGTTGGAGATGTTGTCCGACAGGTTGCCCAGTGCCTGAGCCTGCGCCGCGAGCCCCGCCACCGCCGTCGTCATCGATCCAAAGACGCTCATGGAACACCCCCGAGTGAAAAGCCGACGCCACGCTGTCGTGGCCGAATTCTGTCACTCGAAAAGCAACCCCCGTGCCAGCGCCGCGAACCGTTGATTTTCCTGGATTTTCCGCCGGGGCGGCAGGTTCTGCCGGGTCGCCGCCGGGGGCCGGGGTCGGACTCGCCCCGGCAACATTTGCCCGGTGGGCGGAAATTCCCGCCGCCAGGCCCCACCTCCGGTTCCCGCCGCCACGCCCGGATGCGGCCGTTTGCCGCGCGCCGACGGCCATCCGGCTGTAATCCTGTCCTTTTTTCTCGTTTTGCCTGATACGCCGTTTGGCAGTATGTTTCCCTACGTCTCAATACCGATTGGATAGGGCCAGCGCGCGATGAAAGACATGGTGGATCTGAATCTCAAGCCGGGTGCCGTGGCTTTCGTGAACGGCGCGGCCGTGATGCTGACGCCGGAGGGGCAGCTCAAGGTCTCCGCCGGCGCCCAGGTGCTGACCAGCGAGGATCTCCTGTCCAGCGCCGCCGAGGCGGATTCGCCGACCAAGAAGATCTACTTCGTGCTGCAGTCCATGCTGCTGGATCCGGAGCACAACGACGTCTACCGCAAGGAGCTGAGCGACCTGCTGTGCGACCGCTCGGAGGCGACCGAGCTGCCGCCGGTGCTGCGCAGCCTCGCGGTCATGCAGAACCTGGTCGAGCATGGCGAGATCCAGTCGGCCATGGAGGTCTGCCGCCGCCTGATCGAGGTCGACAAGGCGATCGTCGAGGCCTACCCGGCCAACCGCTGACCCGTCCGAAGCCCCGCGGCCGTCACCCCGGCCGCGGGCCGCGGCGCCAGGACGTGAGGTCCGGCGCCGTGCGCGCGCAGGTGAAGCCCGCCGCCAGGGCGGCCCGCCGCGACGCCGCGTTGTCCGGCTTGATCTCCGCCCACAGCTCCAGCCCCGCCAGCCGCCCGTCCGCCACCGCGGCCTTCAGCATCGCCGAGGCGTAGCCGCGCCCGCGCTGCTCCGGGGCGATCTGCCAGGACAGCACGCCCCTCCCCATCCCGTCCCCCTGGCGGCTCACGTCGCAGCGCACGCTGCCCACCGCGGCGCCGTCCGCCTCGGCGATCAGCAGCAGCCGGTCCGGATCGGCGAGCACGCGGCCCAGCCACGCCACGTGGGCGTCCCAGGGGATCGCGTCGGTGGTCAGCGACTGCTGGCGGGTCAGCGGGTCGTTGCGCCAGCGGAAGAGATCCGCCGCGTCCGCCGCGGTGGCCGGGCGCAGCCGCACGGTCACGGCTTCTCGAACAGCCACCAGGTGAGGTTGTCGAGCCCGGTGGCCGGCCGCCAGAAGAAGCCGTAGTCGCGCACCCGCAACCCCGGGCAGGTGTCCAGGTAGAACTGGCCGAAGTCGCGCTTGAACAGCAGGCCCTCGTGGTTGCGGTAGGGCAGCTCGACCGGCTGTTCGGAATTGTACTCGACGGCGAGGACGCAGCGCCGCGCCACGCGGACGATCTCGCGGCAGGTGGCGGCCAGGTCGGCCGGCGGCACGTGGATCAGCACGCCGCTGGTGAACACCAGGTCGTGGCTGGCGTCGGCGAAGGGCAGCTTCGACCCGACGCCGCCGTGCACGCGCCCGGCCGGCAATACGCCGTCCTCGACCAGCCGCGCGCGGGCGCTGGCGTTCGGCTCGACGGCGGTCAGCGTCGCCTGGGTCAGCAGGCGCAGCGCGCGCAGGTTCAGGCCGAGGTTGGCGCCGACCTCCAGCACGCTGTCCAGCGGCGCGCCATCCAACGACGACAGGATGCGCGACCACATCTTCAGCCGCGCGCCCAGCGCCTCCGGCAGCGGGGCGTTGCGCTTGGTGTATTCGTCGCCGAAGGCGCCCTGCCAGGCGTCCAGCGCCCTGTTCGTGCCCTGCTCCACCGCGTGTCTCCTCGTCAGATCCCCAGCACCGCCCGCAGCGCCCCGACCACCCGGTCGACGTCCTCGTCCTGCATGGCCGGGAAGAACGGCAGCGACAGGATGGAGTCGTAGTAGGCCTCGGCGCCCGGCAGGCGCTGGCGGCCGTACAGGCCCTCGTAGTAGGGCTGGCGGTAGATCGGCATGTAGTGCACCTGGGTGCCGACGCCGCGCGCCCGCAGCGCCTCCATCGCCGCCGCCCGCGGGATGCCCAGCCCGGCGAAGGCGATGCGCACCGCGTAGAGGTGCAGCGCCGGGCTCTGGCCCGGCTGCGCCGCCACCGGCCGCACGTGCGGCGCCAGATCCGCCAGCGCCGCGTCGTAGCGCGCCTGCAACTGCCGCCGCCGCGCCACGAAGCCGTCGAGCCGGCGCAGCTGGCTGCCCCCCAGCGCGCAGGCCACGTCGGTGGCGCGGTAGTTGAAGCCCAGATCCTGCATCTCGTAGTACCAGGGGTTCGGCGCGCCGTCGGCGCCGAAGGCCTGTTCCGGACTGACGAAGCGCGCCGGGTCGCGGGTCATGCCGTGGTTGCGGGCGCGCCGCATGCCCTCGGCCAGGGCCTCGTCGCTGGTGGTGGTGACGCCGCCCTCGCCCATGGTGACGGTCTTCACCGGGTGCAGCGAGAATGCGGTGAAGTCCGCGTGCGCGCACGCCCCCACGGAGTGGTTGTCGTAACGGCCGCCGACGGCGTGGCAGGCGTCCTCGACCACGGCGGCGTCCCAGCCGCGCGCCAGCTCGGCCACGCCCGCCGGATCGGCGACCCAGCCGTTGAGGTGCACCGGCAGCACGACGCGCGGCGCGCGGCCGGCGCGCTCGACAGCCGCGCGCAGCGTGTCGGGGGTGACCAGCCCGCTGGCCGGATCGACGTCGGCGAAGACCACGTCGGCGCCGCAGAAGCGCGCCGCGTTGGCGGTGGCGATGAAGCTGACCGAGGCGACCAGCGCCAGGTCGCCCGGCCCGATCCCCAGCGCCAGCAACGGCAGGTGCAGCGCCGCCGTGCCGCTGTTCGACACCACCGCGTGGCGCGCGCCCACGGCGTCGGCGAACTGCGCCTCGAAGGCCGGCACGCCGGGGCCGGTGGTCAGCGCCTCCGCCCCCAGCGCCTCGACCACGGCGCGAACGTCGCTCTCGTCGATGGACTGGCGGCCGTAGGGCAGGAACGGGGCCGCGGTCACGCTCAGCAGCTCCCCAGCAGGGCGTGCAGGCGCCCTCCGTCCAGCCAGTCGGTGTTCTGGTCGCTGGAGTAGCAGAAGCCCTCCGACACCGGCCGGCTGTCCGCCGGCTTCTGGTACACGCCCCATTCCATGAAGGCGGGCATGATGACGTAGCGGTCGGCCAGCTCGATGGTGTTCTGCGACACCTCCGCCGGGATCATCACCTCGTGGATCTTCTCGCCGGGGCGGATGCCGACCACCTCGTGCGGCAGGTCGGGCGCCAGCGAGCGGGCGAGGTCGGTCATCAGCATGCTGGGCAGCTTCGGCACGAAGATCTCGCCGCCCTGCATCATCGCCAGCGACGAGGCGACGAACGCCACGCCCTGCTTCAGCGTGATCCAGAAGCGCGTCATCCGCGGGTCGGTGATCGGCAGGCTGGCGGCCCCCTCGGCGATCAGCTTGCGGAAGAACGGCACCACGCTGCCGCGCGAGCCGAGCACGTTGCCGTAGCGCACCACGGAGAACCGCGTGCCGCCCTCGCCGCTCAGGTTGTTGGCGGCGACGAAGATCTTGTCGGAGGCCAGCTTGCTGGCGCCATAGAGGTTGATCGGGTTGGCCGCCTTGTCGGTGGACAGCGCCACCACCTTCTTGACCCGCGCCCGCATGGCGGCGGTCGCCACGTTCTCGGCACCCGTGATGTTGGTGCGGATGCACTCCATCGGGTTGTATTCGGCGATCGGCACGTGCTTCAGCGCCGCGGCATGGATCACGAAGTCGACGCCGCGCATCGCCGTCTCCAGCCGCTGCTGGTCGCGCACGTCGCCGATGAAGTAGCGCATGCAGGGAAAGCGCGCGGTGGGGAAGTCCTGCGCCATCTCGTACTGCTTCAGCTCGTCGCGCGAGAAGACGATGAGGCGCGCCGGCCGATAGCGTTCGAGGACGTGGCGGACGAACGCGCGCCCGAACGAGCCGGTTCCTCCCGTCACCAGGATCTGCGCGCCGTTCAGGTTGGGCCCGACGCCGTCGAAGGTCGCGATCTCGCTCATGCACGCACAATCCCGCTGAACGCCGAACGTCATCGGCAACGGGAGTGTCGGGCAATAATGGTTAAAATTCTGTGACTGGAGGCATCAAGCCCCCCCTGGAGCCGCCCTTGGGCCTGGCTCTTAGACCTGGATGCGAACCGGCGGCGGGGCCTTGCCCCCGGCGTCCTGCGGCTGCGCGGGAGCGGAGTCGGCGGGGGCCGGCGCGTCGGGCGTCTTCGGCTCCGCGGCCGATTCGGCTTCCAGCTTCTTGGCGTTCGCGTAGGCGCGCAGCTGGTTCTCGTCGGGGAACTGGCGCTCCACCTCGCCGCTGTCGGCGTTGCGGAATTCCATCACGAACACGCCGGCGCTGGCGTCGAAGTGGCTGCGCGGGTTAAAAACGACCTTGGGAACCGTGGGCTGGGCGCTTTCCGGAGACGAAGCGGACTCCTGGCGTTCCCGCGAAACGCTGGCCGTGCCAACGGCGGGATTGGGAAGGGTCGCAAATGCGGATGTGAGCGCGTCGATGCCCATGTCACACCACCTTCGACTCGGCAATATAGTTCATGATTGGTAAAGAGTCAAATGCTCGTCATGCCTTTACCTCGGAGGACTCCGACGGTCCCGCCACCGAACAAAGATCATAGGACCGCCCCCGCTTGCCCAAAGAACTGGCAAAAAGCAGGACTGTTCGCATGACAATGGAACGGACGTGATGACTCCGGCCATCGCCGAGACGCTGGCGAAACGTGCGATGGCACTGCACGCCGAAGGCCGGACGGCGGACGCGCTCGGCCTCTATGAACTGGTCGCGCGGGGATTTCCGCTGCAGGCGGAGCCGCGCCGCCTGGTCGGGCTGGCCTGCCTGGACCTCGGCCGGACGGCGCAGGCGGCGTCGCACCTCGCCTCCGCCGTGGCGCTGGCGCCGGCGCACGCCGCCGCCTTGTCCAACCTGGGCAACGCCCTGCGCCGGCTGGGGCGGGGAGACGCCGCGCTGGGGTGGCTGCGCCGCGCCGCGGTCAGCGCCCCACACGTGGCCGAACTGCACCTCAACCTTGGCTACGGCCTGCTCGGCGCCGGCCGCCCGGCGGAAGCGGCCGAGGCGCTGCGCCGCTGCCTGGGCACGCCGTGCGACGACACGCCGCTCCGCCTCACCCTGGC
>NZ_LGQZ01000171.1 GCF_003116015.1 Azospirillum sp. TSO22-1 | reverse complement strand
CTCCGAGGCGCTGATCGCGCTGGAGCACGGCTTCCGCGAGCTGAAGTTCTTCCCCGCCATGCTGAACGGCGGCGCCCCGGCGCTGCGCGGCATGGTGCCGCTGCTGCCCGAGGTGCGCTTCTGCCCGACCGGCGGCCTGAAGGCCGAGAACATCCGCGAGATCCTCGGCCTGCCCAACGTCTTCGCCCTGGGCGGCACCTGGCTCACCCCGGCCGACGCGGTCAAGGAGCGCCGCTGGGCCGAGATCGAACGACTGGCGCGGGAAGCGGCGGCGCTGGCGGCGGGCTAAAGGCTTTCATACTCCTCCGCCATCTTCGCCAGCGGCTCGCCGTCCGGCACGAAGCGCAGCGAGATCGAGTTGATGCAGTAGCGCATGCCGGTCGGCGGCGGCCCGTCGGGGAAGACGTGCCCCTGGTGGCTGCCGCAGCGGCCGCACAGCGTCTCCACCCGCACCATGCCGTGACTGGTGTCGCGCCGTTGCACCACGTGCCCCTCGTCGTAGGGCGCGGTGAAGCTCGGCCAGCCGGTGCCGGACTCGAACTTGGTGCCGGCGCGGAACAGCGGCAGGCCGCACAGCTTGCAGCAGTAGGTCCCCGGCTCCTTGTTGCCGAGCAGGCCGCCGCAGAACGGCGCCTCCGTGCCGTGGCGGAGCAGCACCTCGCGCTCCTCGTCGGTCAGGCGGGATTCCAGGCGCCGGCGCAGATCCGGCGACGGCGGGGTGAGGTCGAAGCCCGAGGGAGAGGTCGTCATGCGCGAGGATTCCTTGCTGCCACGCCCTGGATCTAGGGCACAGCGTCGGCTTCGCCAGCCTTCAGCAGATCGAGGAAGCGTTCCAGCACCAGATTGGGCTGTGTGCCCTTCTTGGTGACGGCGTGGAACTCCAGGCTGTAGCGGTGCGTGTCCGGCAGCAGCTCGCGCATCGCCCCACGCTCGACCCATTGCCGGGCGTAGTGGGTGGGCAGGAAGCCGACGTAGCAGCCGGTGAGGATCAGGAACGCCACGCCCTCGCGGTCGGTCGCCGTGGCGGTGGTGTTCAGCGCCTGTTGCAGGTCCGCCGCCTCCGGCGGCGGCTGCGCCCGCGTCGGCGCGATGGCGTCGGCCGCCTCGACCGCGGCGCGGGTCATCTCCCCCACCGACGCGTCGAACAGAGGATGCCCCCGGCCGCAGTACAGCCGCGATTCCTCGCGGTACAGCGGGAATCCCGCCAGCCCCGGCAGGGCGCTCCGCGCCGGCACCACGCCGACGTGCAGCCGGCCGTCCAGAACGCCGCGCTCCACCTCGTTGGGCGGAATCATGCGGATGTTCACCCGCACCTCCGGCCCGGCCCGCTTCAGCGCGCGCAGCGCATTGGTGACGCGCATCTGCGGCAGCGTCACGAGGTTGTCGGTGATGCCGATGTTGAGTTCGCCGCGCAGCCGCCCGTGCGCCGCGTTGATCTCGCTGCGGAAGCTCTCCAGCCCGGCGAGCAGGCGCAGCGCCGCCTCGTAGGCCAGCTTGCCGTCGTCGGTCAGCAGGAAGCCGGCCCGGCCGCGCCGACACAGCCGCAAACCCAATCGCTTTTCCAGGTCGGCCATGTGCAGGCTGATGGCGGCGCGGCTGATGTTCAGCTCGACCTCGGCGGCGGAGAAGCCGCCGCACTCCACCACCGTGCGGAAGACGCGCAGCAGCCTGATGTCGGTGTCATTGACCGCCGCCAACGCGCGGGCCTTCTTGCCCATGACAGGTAAGCACCTGCTTACGTGAAGTTTGAACAGTCTGGATTTAACCGCATCCAAGCACGGGTGCAAACTCCCTTTCTTCGATGATCGGGAGGGCGGACGAATGGCACCCTGGGACAGCAAGACGGCGACGGACCGGACGGCGGGACTGACGGCGGAGGAGCTGGAGTCCCACTGGATGCCCTTCACCGCCAACCGCGAGTTCAAGGGCAACCCGCGCATGATCGTACGCGGCGAGGGCGCATGGTACTGGGACGCCGAGGGCCGCAAGATCTACGACAGCCTGTCCGGCCTGTGGTGCTGCGGCGCCGGCCATTCACGGCGCGAGATCTCCGAGGCGGTCGCCCTCCAGATCGCCGAGCTGGACTACAGCCCCGCCTTCCAGTTCGGCCATCCGCTGGCCTTCAAGCTGGCGCACAAGCTCGCCTCGATGACGCCGGCCGGGCTCGACCACGTGTTCTTCGTCAACTCCGGCTCGGAGGCGACGGACACGTCGCTGAAGATGGCGCGCGCCTACTGGCGCCTGAAGGGCCAGCCGACCAAGACCAAGCTGATCGGCCGCTCCAAGGGCTACCACGGCGTCAATTTCGGCGGCATCAGCCTGGGCGGCATCGGCGCCAACCGCAAGCTGTTCGGCCAGGGCGTCGACGCCGACCACCTGCCGCACACTCTGCTGCCGCAGAACGCCTTCACCAAGGGAATGCCCGACGAGGGCGCCGAGCTGGCCGACGCGCTGGAGGAGCTGGTGGCGCTGCACGACGCCTCCAACATCGCCGCGGTGATCGTCGAGCCGCTGGCCGGCTCGGCCGGCGTGCTGCCGCCGCCCAAGGGCTACCTGCAGCGCCTGCGCGCGCTGTGCGACAAGCACAACATCCTGCTGATCTTCGACGAGGTGATCACCGGCTTCGGCCGCATGGGCGCCCGCTTCGGCGCCGACGCCTTCGGCGTGGTGCCGGATATCATGAACGTCGCCAAGGGCCTGACCAACGGCGCCGTGCCGATGGGCGCGGTGGTCGCCAGCCGCGAGATCTATAAGACCTTCATGGACAACGGCGGGCCGGAGTACATGGTGGAGTTCCCGCACGGCTACACCTACTCCGCCCACCCCGTTGCCTGCGCCGCCGGTCTCGCCGCGCTGGAGCTGTTCGAGCGCGAGCGGCTGTGGGAGAAGGCCGCCGCCCTGGCGCCGCACTTCGAGAACGCCCTGCACGGCCTGAAGGGGCTGAAGCACGTCGCCGACATCCGCAACTACGGCCTCGCCGGCGCGGTGACCATCGCCGCGCTGCCCGGCGAACCGGCGCGCCGGCCGTACGAGATCGCCATGAAATGCTGGAAGGCCGGGTTCTACGTCCGCCACGGCGGCGACACCCTGCAGTTCGGCCCGCACTTCATCACCGAGCAGGCGGAGCTGGACGCGCTGATGAACGCCGTCGCCGACGCCATCCAGGCGACCGCCTGAGGCTGTTACCATCCGTTACATAAGGGGCGTTGCCGGACATCATCCGGCAACGCTCCCATGCTCTAATGATGGCGTGGAGGAAAGAGAGAGGACCCGAGGGGTCCGGGAGGTCGTCATGAGGACCATCCACACCATCACCACCGCGCTTGCCGCCGCGCTCGTGATCGGCGGACTTGCGCTTCCGGTGTTCGGCGGCGACGTGGTGCGCGGCCGTGACCTGCTCACCCCCGAGGAGTGGCAGACCCACCGCACCGAGATGCTGAAGGCCACCACCCCGGCCGAGCGGCAGGAACTGCACCAGAAGATGCAGCAGCTGATCCAGCAGCGGGCCACCGAAAAGGGCGTCACGCTGTACCACCAGACGGGCGGCCGGATGATGGGCAGCGGCCCCGGTACCGGTCCGTGCCCCGGCGGCGGCTGGGGCGGCGGCCCCGGCCAGTGGTAGGAACGCAACGGAAAGGCCCGGCCCCTCGGCCGGGCCTTTCCTGTTGACGGGAGCCGATCCCCGGTGTCCGGTGTTCAACGCTGCATCCGCCGCTTGAGGGAGCGTATCGCGTGAGCACCGGGTTGATCGCACTGCTCGACGACGTGGCCGGACTGGCGAAGATCGCCGCCGCCTCGCTGGATGACACCGCCGTACACGTCGCCAAGGCCGGGGCCAAGGCGGCGGGAATCGTGGTGGACGACGCCGCGGTGACCCCGCGCTACGTGGTGGGCTTCACCGCCGACCGCGAACTGCCGATCGTCGCCAAGATCACCGTCGGCTCGCTGAAGAACAAGCTGCTCTACCTGCTGCCGGCGGCGCTGCTGCTCAGCCTGTTCGCACCCTGGGCGATCACGCCGCTGCTGATGGCCGGGGGCGCCTTCCTCTGCTACGAGGGCGCCGAGAAGGTCTACGAGGCGCTGTGGCCGCACGCCGAGCCGCACGGCCCCGGCGGCGTCCTGCCCGAGCCGGGCGTCGACGCCAGGCGGCTGGAGGACGAGAAGGTCAGCGGCGCCATCCAGACCGACCTGATCCTGTCCGCCGAGATCATGGCGATCACCCTGTCGACGGTGGCGGCCGAGACCACCTCGTTCTGGGAACAGGCGATCATCCTCGCCATCGTCGGCATTGGCATCACGCTGGTGGTCTACGGCACGGTGGCGCTGATCGTGAAGGCGGACGACGCCGGCGTGGCGCTGGCGCGCTACCCGATGACCAGGACCGTCGGCCGCGCCCTGGTCATCGGCATGCCCTGGTTCCTCAAGGCGCTGAGCGTCATCGGGACCGCGGCGATGCTGTGGGTCGGCGGCGGCATCATCATCCACGGGCTGGAGACGTTCGGCCTGCCGGTCATCGGCCACGCCATCCACGAGGCCGCCGCCGCCGCCGGCCACGCCGTGCCGGCACTCGGCGGCGTGGTGGAGTGGTCGGTGTCGGCCGCCGCCTCGGGCGTGTTCGGGCTGGTGCTGGGCGCGCTGCTTATCCCGTTGGTGCACGGCGTCGCCCAGCCGGTGCTGGCGAAGCTGCGGAGTTAGTGCCCTCCAGGCAGCACGATCACCGTCCGCCGCGGCAGCGTGGCGCGCGAGAACAGCGCGCTCGGGGACGCGCGCACCTCCACCGTGTAGGTCGGCCGCATCATGTCGAGGAAGCGGGCGAGGCGCTGCTCGCTGAACCAGTGCATGGGGATGACCACCGCCGGGCCGATCTGGCCGATGACCCGCTGCATGACCTCCTGCGCGATGGTGAAGGAGCCGTCGACCGGCACCATCAGCACGTCGATCATCCCCAGCTCCTTCAGGTGCAGGTCGGTCAGGTCGTGGTGCAGGTGGCCGAGATGGGCGATGCACAGCCCCGCCACCTCGAACACGAAGATCGAGTTGCCGGCCACCCGCGTGCCGGCAAAGTCGCGCACGTTGGTGGGCACGTTGCGCACGCGCAGGTCCTTCACCTCGATGTCGTGCTGCGCCATGCGGCCCCCGGGGTCCCAGCCGCGCAGCACGTGGCGCACGTCGGAGTCGGGGAAGTCGGTGTAGTGGGTGACGTGCGCGTTGTTCATGGTGACCACGTCCGGCGTCGCCGCGGGGCGGAACAGGTCGTTGTAGTCGGTCACCGCGCTGACGCCCCCTGGCGTCTCGATCAGGAAGCTGGCGTGGCCGAGGAAGCTGACCCGCACCGTTCCGGCCGATGGCGCCTGCGCCACGCGCAGGTTCGCCAGCATCACGCCGGGGCGCGGCAGATCCGCGACCGGCAGGCAATCGGCAAAAGCCCCATACGCAAACAAGGGGACGCCGAACAGCAGGAGCAGCAGAACCGACAGCACCTTGGCCATGAAGGGTATCTCCGCAGTTCGGACAACCGCCGGCAGTGATCTAAGCGCGCCGCATCTCCGGTCGAGGGGCCGCGACGGTTGACCCCGGCGCGTCGCAACCCGATTTTGTGGACGTGCGACAAGGAGAGTACCGCGTGACCATCCAACTGACGACGCTGAGCAACGGCTTCCGCATCCTGACCGACCACCTGCCCCACCTGGGCACCATCACCAGCGGCCTGTGGGTCGGCGTCGGCGCCCGAAACGAGCGGCCGGAGATCAACGGCATCTCCCACTTCCTCGAGCACATGATCTTCAAGGGCACCAAGAGCCGCGACGCGCTGGCCATCGCGCTGGAGATCGAGAACCGCGGCGGCGAGTTCAACGCCTACACCGACTACGACGTGACCGCCTACTACACCCAGATGGCGGCCAAGCACGTCGAGGTCTCGTGCGAGATCATCGGCGACATCGTGTTGAACTCCACCTTCCCGCAGGACGAGGTGGAGAAGGAGCGCGGCGTGGTGATCCAGGAGATCGGCCGCTACGCCGACGAGCCGGAGGACGTCGCCTACGAGGCGCTGCGCCGCACCGCGTTCGAGGGGCAGGCGCTCGGCCGGCCGATCCTGGGGCCCCGCGAGAACGTCGCCGGCTTCGGGCGCGAGCACCTGTTCGACTACGTCGCCCGCTACGACCCGCGGCGCATGGTCTACGTGGTGTCCGGCAACGTCGACCACGACACGGTGGTGCGGCGGATCGAGGGCATGTTCGGCCACCTCCAGGCCAAGGACGAGCCGTTCCACGAGCCGGTCGCCAGCCGCGGCGGCGCCGCGCTGCTGAAGCGCGACGCCGAGCAGGTGCACTTCATGGCCGCCTTCCCCGGTGTCGGCACCGAGGATCCGGGCAGCTACGCGCTGCGCCACCTCGCCAACATCCTGGGCGGCGGCATGACCTCGCGCCTGTTCCAGGAGATCCGCGAGAAGCGCGGGCTGGTCTACTCGGTCTACGCCTCGCCCCTGCAGTACATCGATGGCGGTGCCCTCAGCTTCTACGCCGGCACCGGCCCGGAGGAGGCGGAAGAACTGGTCCCCGTCTTCTTCGACGAGCTGCGCAAGGCCCGCGACGGCGTCACTGCGGCGGAGCTGGAACGCTCGAAGGAGCAGCTGCGCTTCTCGGTCGGCAAGTCGCTGGAGTCGACCATGCGGCGCGCCGACCGGTTCGCCCGCACCCTGCTGCGCACCGGCGAAGTCCGCAGCATCGAGCAGATCTTCACACGCATCGACGCGGTGACCTCCGACGACGTGGCGGCCATGGCCAACCGCGTCTTCTCCGGGCCGATGGCGGTGTCGGCGGTCGGCGTGCTCGACCGGCTGCCGCCCTACGAGGCCATGCAAGGAATGCTGGAGGCGGCATGACGCCGGACACGCAACCGCTCGCCGGGGGCGAGGCCCCGGGCGAAGCCGGCGGGACCGAATACCACGTCAACTACCGCGGCCCGACTTACCTGAACGACGTCTGGTACCTGTGCGGGGCCTTCGACAGCCTTGCCGAGGCGCGCGCCTGCTTCGCCGCGCGCCTCACCGCCGACCTCGCGGCCGGCAACCAGGTCGGCTGCGAGTGGCGGCTGGTCGGCGTGCGTGACGCGGTGATCGTCGAGGTCCACGACCATGTCCGCCTCGCCGCCAAGGGCCTGCCGACGGTGCTGGAAGACCGGCGCTGAGACCCGGCGCTGAGACAAAGTGCCCGCATAGAGGGTGGCTGTCGAGTTTCCGGTGGCTGCGTGATATGACTTGATTTGATACTTTCGGAATAGCTCCAGCCCATGCCCTCCTTCCTTGCCCGGCGCCTGCGGTTGAACAGCCTGCGCACGCACCTCGCGGCCCTGGTGTTGGCGGCGCTCGCGCTGCCGTTCGCGGCGGCGGTCTGGTACGTGGAGCAGAGCATCGACGCCAGGGTCCGCGAGGCCAAGGACTTGGCGCGCGAACTGACGCACGCCGGTGTCCAGAAGCAGGAGGAGGTCATCCGGGATGCCCGCAGCCTGCTCGCCGTGCTCGCCATGGTCCCGGCGATCAACGGCGCCGAGGACGACGTGGACGAATGCGTCAGCATTTCGAAGACGATGCCGAAGCTGCACCCCTGGTCGACGGGCGTTTGGGCGACCGATATGGACGGCCGGATCATCTGCGATACCAGCGGTCCCGGCAACGGCATCAGCCTCGGCGACCGCCCCTACTTCCGCCGCGCCGTCGAGACCGGCGACTTCGTGGTCAGCGACTACATCGTCGGCAAGCGCTCGGGCAAGGCGGTCATCATCGCCGCGCAGCTCTTCACCGCGCCGAACGGCGTGCGGCGGGTGCTCGGCGTGTCCATCGACCTTGCCTGGTTGAGCGATGTGCTGCGACGCGTCAAGCATCCCGAGGCGCGCGTCGCGCTGCTGGACAGCACCGGAACCATCCTGGCCCGCCATCCGGATCCGGAGGGATGGGCGGGGCGGAACATCGGCATCTGGCCGACGGTTCAGGCCCTCCTCAAGGGGGAGGATAGCCTGATCGAAGGGAACAGCGCCGACGGCGTAAGCCGCATCTGGAGCGCCCAGAGGATCGCCGGCACCGACGCACGCCTGATGGTCGGCCTGCCATTGGATCCGATCCTCGCCGAAGGGCGGCAGGACCTGATGCGCAGCCTGACCCTGCTCGGCGTTGCGGCGCTGGCCGCCTTCGGCATGGCGTGGGCGGTGGCGCACTTCTCCGTGCTGCGCTGGATGAGCCGGTTGGGCCGCGCCGCCGAGCGGATCGGCGCCGGCGACGCCAATGTAGCGCTCGACGTCGGGCCGGCCCCGGACGAGATCGGCTCGCTCGCCCGCTCGATGCGGCGGATGTCGGAGCAGTTGGCCGAGCGCGAGCGCGACCTGCGCCTGTCCAAGGAGCAGGCGGAGGCGGCGACCCGCGCCAAGTCCGACTTCCTCGCGGCGATGAGCCACGAGATCCGCACGCCGCTCAACGGCGTCATCGGCTTCGCCGACCTGCTGCTCGACGGCCCGCTGAACGAGGAGCAGCGCCGCTATGTCACCCTGCAGCGCGAGGCCGGGCGCGGCCTGCTGGCGATCATCAACGACATCCTCGACCAGTCGAAGATGGAGGCCGGACAGGTCAAGCTGGAGGAGCGCGGCTTCGATCTCGGCCGCATGCTCAGCGACTGCCGCGACCTGATGTCGAACGCGGCCTCGGGCAAGGGCCTGCTGCTGCACATGGCGTTGGCCGAGGATCTGCCACGCTTCGTGCGCGGCGACGAGGCACGCATCCGGCAGGTGCTGCTGAACCTGCTGGGCAACGCCATCAAGTTCACCGCGGAGGGCAGCGTGCGGCTCTCCGCCGCCGTCGCCGCGCCGGACGCCGAGCGCCCCACCCTGCGCTTCGCGATCGTCGACACCGGACCGGGGATCACCGAGGAGGACCAGCCGCGGCTGTTCCAGCGCTTCAGCCAGGGCGGCCGGGTCACCATGCGGCGCTACGGCGGCACCGGCCTCGGGCTGGTGATCAGCAAGCAGCTCACCGAGATGATGGGCGGCCGCATCGGCTTCGAGAGCGAGCCGGGCCGGGGCAGCACCTTCTGGTTCGAGCTGCCGCTCGCCCGCGAGACCGCCATGGTCGAGGACCGCAAGTCCGTCGGCCTCTCCGGCATCGTGCCGGCCGGGCGGCCGGCACGCATCCTGCTGGCCGAGGACGTGCCGATGAACCAGATCGTCACCTCCTCCCTGCTGAAGAAGGCCGGGCACACGGTGGAGATCGTCGAGGACGGTGCTGCGGCGGTGGCCGCGGTGCGCGACGGCGACTACGACCTCGTGCTGATGGACCTGCAGATGCCGGTGATGGACGGGCTGGAGGCGGCGGCGGCCATCCGCCGGTTGCCGGACGGCAAGGCCGGCGTGCCGATCATCGCGCTGACCGCCAACGCCCTGTCGGAGCAGTTGCGCGCCTGCCTCGACGCCGGCATGAACGACCACGTCACCAAGCCGGTCGACCCGGCGGCACTGCTCGCCGCCGTCCACCGCTGGACCGGCGGCCACCAGCCCGCCAAGGCCGCGCCGGCGGCCGACGAGGCGCCGGTGCTGAAGCGTGCCGCCCTCCGCGCGCTGGCCGAGGGCATGGGCGAAGCTGCGGTGCCCGGCTTCGTCCGCGACACCCTGGCCGAAGTCGACCGGCGCGTCGCCGGGCTCGCCGACCCCGGGAACCGCGCGCGGGTCGCCTTCGAGGCGCACACGCTGGTCTCGCTCGCCGGCAACATCGGCTTGGCCGCGCTGTCGGAGCGCTGCCGCCTGCTGCAGCGGGCGGCGCAGAGCCCCGACGACGACCTCGCCCCGCCGCTGCGTGCCGTGTACGACGCCCTGGCCGAGGCCCGCACCGCGCTGGAAGGCGTGTCCGCCTGACGCGTCAGGACGCGCCCATGCAGTTCTGCACGATGCTGCCGCAGTCCGGCAGGTTGGCGCCGGCCGGGTAGTTGACCTGCCGCACCACGTCGTTCTGCAGGACGAAGGTCGCCTCGCAATAGCCCGCAGACCCGCCGAGCGGGAAGCCGATGCCCAGACCGACACCGCCGCCGCCGCTGCCGCCGGCAACGCCGAGGCTGGACCACGGCCCGCCGCCGTACCCCGAACCATGGACGTAGGTGTAGTACTCGCGCCCTTCCGCCGCCGCCTGCCGCGCCGGGACGCCGGCGCAGGACAACAGCCGGCTCTTCGGCATGCCGACCAGCCCGGTCTGCGCCTGCTGCGCCATCTGCGTCCGCGTCCCGTCGGCGCAACCGGCCAGCATCACCACCCACACCGCCGCCGCGCCCGCCGCCAATGCCTTGCCCATACTCCCTCCGATCCCCGTACGTCCTGAAGAACCCCGGGAGGGGCGCCGGGTTCCCGCCACTTTGCCGCTGCCGGGCTGTTGACGGTGATGGGGCATTCTGCCCCGGGGAGGACTTGCCATGCGAACCGACCTCATCGCCGCCGCGGCGTTCGTCCTGATCGCCGGCACCGCGTCGGCCCAAACGGGCACCGACACAGCCACCGCCGCGCCGGCCAGCCCGGCCGTGGGCGAGACCAGCCAGAGCTTCGGCGTCCTGCATCCCGAAAACTTCCTGGAAAGGAGCGTCGTCACCACCGCCGACGGCCAGACGGCCGGCAGGGTGGAGGACGTGCTGCTCGGCCCGGACGGGCAGCCGCTGCGGCTGATCGTCTCCACCGGCTCCGGCGGCAAGGACGTGTCCATCGAGCTGTCGCTGGTCGAGGTGCGCTCGGACAGCGACGCGCTGTTCGTCTCCGGGCTGACGCGCGAGGAGGTGCAGGCGCTGCCCGCCTTCGAAGGCGACGCCGCCACGACCTCGCTGAACGCCAAGCGGCCGAAGTAGGGATGGGAAAGTGAGGACAGCTGTGGGGTGGCTCACATCGGGTGGACCGTCGGGGGCTTAGGGTCCGGCCCATCCGCAATGCACCGGGGCCGTGCGCCTCGGACCCGAGCCAAGGAGACACCTCATGATCCGCACCCCGCTGCTCGCCGGCTTCGCGACCCTCGCCCTGCTGTCGGCTCCGGCCATGGCGCAGAACATCAACCAGGGCAAGGCCCCCGCCCTGACGCCGCGAGCGATGCCGATGGCGCCGGGCGTCGCCGGTTTGGCTAGCACCAACGTCAGCAACGCCACCAACCTCGCCGCCGGCATCGGCAACTCGGCGCAGCAGCGGATGACCGGCGTGCAGGGCGGGCCGGGCTCGCTGGTCAGCACCAACGTGGGGACCGCCACCAACGTTGCGGCGGGCGTGGGCAACAGCGCCGGGCAACGCGTCGCCGGCACCCAGGGCAACGGCGTGCGCGTCGGCCTGAACTTCACCGGCCGCGGCCCGCTGGTCAGCACCGACGTGCTGGTCGGCACCAACGTCGCCGCCGGCATCGGCAACAGCGCCGGGCAAGGGATCCTGGCGAAGCAGCGCTGATCGGCAACAACCAGTCACGGCCGGCATCGCGGGGACGGTGCCGGCCGGCTTCGTTCGTGTGGAACGCTTGCCACCCCTGCCCCGCTTCACAGGTGGCCGATCAGCCCGGCGGGCGGCCGAACCGATGGCCTGGAACCGTGAACATGCCCGCCTTGATGCTCGCCGACATGTGGGTGGCGCGCGCCATGGCACGCTGGCACAGGTCATCCGGCAGGATCTCCGTCGCCGTCTCGCCGAACAGTTCCAGCCAGCGGTCGAAATGCGCGGGCTCAAGCGGCAGCACGGCGTGCGGCATGAAGACCGGGCCGCTGTAGTGGCCGCTGCCGAGCAGGTGGTGCGCCCAGAAATCACGGATGCGGCTGAGATGCTCCTCCCAGTCATGGATGGCCGTGTCGAAAACCGGCCCCAGCATCGGATCGCACCGGGCACGCTCATAGAAGGTGGCCACCAGCGCCGCGATCAATTCGTTCCTGTCGGTGTCTGCGTCCATGACCCGTCCCCTTAAAACCATTCATAAAATGTGGACATTGCGCCGCATGCTCACAGCAAGGCAAGGGCGTTGCGCAGGGCCCCGTCAAACACTGCAAAGCGGTCGTTCCTGCGGTGGACTTCGATGTCGACCGCGTCCGGCTCCGGGTGGAGGCCCGTCACCCGCGTCCTCCGGCGGGCGGCGTCCATCATCACGTGGGGCGACGCCCCTCACCGGATGGTGAAGACCACGGGCACCTCGATCACCGCGGCGCCCGCCGGCGGAGGCGGCAGGGGGAGCGAGCGCTGAACCGCCTCGACGGCGCTGCGGTCGAGCGACGTCATCGCGGCCGGCTGGAGAACGGTCAGCGTGCCGTCATCCAGCCGGCCGTCGATGCGCACGCGGAAGCGCACGACCACCGTGCCGCCCAGCCGCATCCGGCGCGCGTCGTCGGGGACCTGCAGGTTGGCCTGAAGACGCCGGCGGATCTCGGCCAGATAGGAGGTCATATCCGGCGCAGATGCTTCGACCGCAGCCGTCCCCGTTTCCCCGTTTCCGCTGCCGGGCGTACCGGCCGGACGATGGGGTCCCTGTGTTGCATCCTCCGCCGGTGCCGCCGCGTGCCGGTCAGGCCGGACCACGGGCGGTACCGGCTTTCGCCGGGGAGGTGCTGGGATCGGGCTCACCGCATCCGGCGCAACCGCCAGCTCTGGCGCAGGCGCTGCCGGGGGCAGTGCGAGTTCCGGCACAGGTTCGGGCGCGGACTCCGCCAGCGCCTCGGCGGGGGCCGGGGATGCTTCCCGTCCCGGCGGGGGTGATGGACCGTCGTCGGACGGCGCCTCGGCCACCAGCTCGACGGCGATCGTTGGCAGGTCCGGCAACGGTTTGGGCACGCCGCGTGCGAGGAGCAGGATCACCCCCACGCCGAACGCATGTGCCAGAGCGGACAGGGCGAGGGCTTGCAGCCCCCGCCCCGGCGCACCCCCGCACTCTCCCGACCGGGGCGCGGCGGACAGCGGCTCTCCGCGGTCCTCCATGCCGCCGGCCGGATCAGAAGGTGACGCGCGCGTTCAGGAAGAACGTCCGGCCTGGCTCCGGGAAGCCGTCCACAAGCGCGTAGTTCTGGTCGAACAGGTTGCGCACCCCGGCGGCCAGTTCGGCGTTCTTCGTCACCTTGTAGTTGACTGTCAGGTTGCCCTGAACGTACGCCCCGGTCTTGTAATAGGTCGCGCCGTTGGTGGTGACGGTCCAGCGGTTCGACGCCGTCTCGACGTTCGGCGTGATGGTCAGCCCCTCCAGCGCCTCCCAGCTGGCGTAGGCGAACAGCTTGTGGATCGGCACGTCGGTCGCCTGGAAGGCGGGGTTGCCCGGATTGTTGATGTTGCGCTGGATCAGCGTGTAGTTGCCGCCCACCTCCAGCGCGCCCGTCAGCCGGCTGACCGCGCCGACCTCGACGCCGTGGAATTCGCCGGAGCCGACGTTCTGGCTCTGGGTCAGGCGCTGCCCGGCGAAGACGATCGGCACCGATTCGATGAAGTCGGTGACGCGGCTGTGGAACAGCGCGGCATCGAGGCGGGTGTTGCCGAACACCTGCTCCGACACGCCGATCTCGGCGTTGATGGCGTGCTCGGGGCGCAGGCCGGGGTTGGAGGTGGCGCCGCCGAAGCGCGAGCTGAAGCGGTCGAAGATCGTCGGGAAGCGGGTGCGCGAGGACAGGCTGGCGTAGACCTTGCCGGTGTCGGAGAAGCGGTAGTTGGCCGCCGCCTGCCAGTTGAAGGCCTGGTTGTCCTCCAGCGGATAGCCGATCAGCCGGCCGGTGCCGGTGCTGTCCCAGTCCTGCGCCTTGTGCAGCACGCGCCAGTCGTAGCTGGCGCCGACCACCAGATCGACCACCGAGGTGGCGTGGAAAGTGTTCTCGACGGCCAGCGAGTAGGTGTCCTCGACGGTGGACTGCTTCGGTTCGGTGAAGCGGCGCGGCGCGTAGGTGTCCTGCCACTCGGCGTGGTCGTCGCGCCGGTAGTGGAACGCCGTCTTCAGCGTGTTCATCGGGATGAGGTCGGTGCCCAGCTCCAGCGCGCCGCCGTACGCCTTGTCGTCGTAATAGCTGCGGAACGCCTTGGCCAGCGTCTGCCGCTGGAAGTTGGGGTCGTCGTACGAGTACAGGCCGTTCTCGAAGGTGTTGTAGTACACCTTGACCTTGGCGTAGGAGGCCTCGCCCAGCTTGGTGTTCGACAGCCAGTAGACGCTCTGGATGTCCCAGTACGGCCACTGCCAGTAGCGCTGCGCCGACAGCGGGTCGGTGACGTGGAAGGGGGCTTCCTTGCTGCCCGACTGCTTGGTGAAATTGATCGAGTACTCGTCGGTGTCGTTCGGCGTGAAGCCGGCCTTGACGTTGACGCGCCAGTCCTCGTGCCGCGAGTGGTCACGATTGCCGCCGTTCTCGATCACCGTCGGCGTGAAGTCGTTGGACAGGCGGAAATGCGTCTGCTCCGTCTTGGCGCCGGTGGCCTGGAGGTAGAACTTCTCCTGCCGCGTCCCGACGGCGCCGAAGGTCGTGTAGCCGTTGAGGGCACCATTGCTGTCGAAGCTCAGGCCGCCGCGCCCTTCAGCCTCGAACGCCTTGCCCGGCTTGCGGGTGACGAGGTTGATGGCGCCGCCCAGGCCGCCCGGCCCGTCGAGCACCGAAACGTAGCCCTTGGCGACCTGGACCTCCGACACGTCCGGCGTCAGGAAGCGGTTGAAGTCGAGGCGGTTGTCGGCCGGCAGGTAGACACGGATGCCGTCGATGGACAGCGGCACCTGGAAGCGGTCGAAGCCGCGCACGTTGATGGTCCGCTCGTTGCGCGAGCCGCCGGTGTTCGACGACACCACGCCCGGCACCAGGTTGAGCGCGTCGTCGAGGCTGTTGCGGTTGAACCGCCACATCTCCTCCTGCGGCAGCACGCTGCCGCCCACCGTGCTGCTGTCGCTCCCCTGGGCGGAGACGTTGATCTGGCCAAGGTGGAAGACGTTGGACGCCTCGTCCCCCGCGGCCGCGCCGGCCCCCACCGTCAGCGCAAGGATCGAGGCGGCCGTATATGGGAAAATATAACGGTGTGCAGACTGCATGTGTATCCCCCGTAAAAAACGTTCAGAGCCCCCACAGGCGTTTTGTCGTCGCGTCAGAGCGACCGGATGAAGGCGAGCAGTTCCGCCCTTCGCTCGGGCGGCAGGTCGCGGAAGGCATCGCGCGCCGGCTGAGCCTGCCCGCCGTGCCAGAGGATGGCCTCGCCCAGCGTCCGGGCGCGGCCGTCGTGCAGGTAGAAGGCCCGCCCGGCGATCGGCTCGGCGAGGCCAATGCCCCACAGCGGCGGCGTGCGCCACTCCCGCCCGGTGGCGAGGAAGTCGGGCCGGCCATCGGCCAGCCCGTCGCCCAGATCGTGCAGCAGCAGGTCGGTGTAGGGGTGGATGGTGCGCCCGGCCAGTTCCGGCAGGGCGTGCGGCCCGGTGGTCAGCGTCGGCGCATGGCAGGACGCGCAGCCCAGATCGGCGAACAGCCGCCCGCCCGCCCGCACCACCGGATCGTCGGCGTTCCGCCGTTCCGGCACGGCCAGGGCCTGGACGTACAGGGTGAGCGCGTCGAGCTGCGCGTCCGTCAGTTCCGGCCGGCGCGGGTTGGCGGCGGCGCGACAGGCCGTCTGCGCGGCCGTGCAGGCCTCGTCCGGGAAGAGGGTGCTGGTGATGCCGATATCACCGGCCAGGGCGCCGGCGTTCTGCTGGCGCAGGCTCGGCTGGTTCGCCTTCAGGCCGAAGCGCCCGAGCGCCGACGCGCCCTTGGTCACATCCCAGACCATGTTCGGCCGGCCGCCGTTGCCCGCGGCCAGCGCCAGGATCGCCGACTCCGGCACCGCCTCCAGCAGGCCGAGGCCGAACACCGGCGGCGCCAGGCGCACCGAGGTCAGGACATCCGCCCCCAGCGGTCCATAGGCGAGGTCGCGCAGCAGCACCTCCGGCCGGCGCAAGCGGACGGTCTCGCCACCAGCCAGAGTTTCCTCACGCTCGTGCCAAACGAGTGTTGCCTTGCCCTCGCCCGGCACGCCGGGGATGCCGTCGGGGTTGAGCTGGTCGCCGTAGACCGGGTGCGGCGCCGGCTCTCCATGCGGACCGGCACCGGGAAGGCCGAGACGCAGCAGCGTCGAGCGCATGACGTCCCCGGCACCGTCCGGAGGTTCGCCACGACCGTTCTTGACGTGGCAGGCGATGCAGGAGAGCCGGTTGAACAGCGGTCCGAGGCCGTCCAGCCCGGCCGATTCGGCGGACGGCGCCAGCAGCCACGCCTGCCGGAACAATGAACGGCCGTGCCGGAACGCCTCGCCGCGGCCGGTCTCCAGCGACGGCAGCGGCCGGGAATAGGCGTCGCGCCCCTGGGCGGAGACCAGAATACCGTCATCGGCCAGCGCCGTGGGGGCCAGCGCCGCGGGCGTCACGCCAAACAGCGCGGCGGCGCAGGCGGCGATCAGCAGGCGGCGGCGCACGTCAGCGTCCCGCCGGCAGCACGCTGAGCGCCCGTTCGAGCAGCGACAAAGCTTCGCCGTGGGCGTGGTCGAGCTGCTGCGACCACGCCCGTTCCACGGCAGCCGGATCCCCATCGCCGTCGTGCGCGGTGCGCCGGGTGCGGAACGGCGCGAGGAGTTCCGGCGCGGTCGCCTGGACTTGGCTCACCGGCACCGCCGACGCCAAGGTCCGCGCCTGCGCCACCAGCGCAGCCGCGGCCGGGTCCGGCGCCTTGGCCAGCGCCGCCTCGGCGCGGTGGATGCCGGCCCACAGCGCCGTCAGGCGGTCGTGCCGCTCGACGATCATGCGCTCGAACACCGCGGCG
The DNA here is from genome assembly GCF_003116015.1 of Azospirillum sp. TSO22-1. Classification (GTDB taxonomy): domain Bacteria; phylum Pseudomonadota; class Alphaproteobacteria; order Azospirillales; family Azospirillaceae; genus Azospirillum. The sequence goes on along the minus strand of NZ_LGQZ01000171.1, from coordinate 4,227 downwards.
ATCAGGCCGGCGCGGGCAATGCCCAGCTCCGGGTCGTAGGCGAAGGTGCCCGCCTCCGGCCGCGCGAAGGGGTTGACGGTGCCGACCGGCGCCGCGGCGTAGACCTCCGGGCGGACCGGGTAGCGCCGCACGTCGGGATGGAACAGGATCGCCTGCCCGTCGCGGCCCAGCACGAAATCGACGAACGCCCGCGCCGCGTCCGGATGCGGCGCCGTCGCGGTGACGGCAACCTGGGCCGGCAGGAAAGCGGTGCGGGCCGGGTACGCCAGGGCGACGGCATGGCCGTTGGCGATGGCCGAACGGGCGAAGAAGTCCACCGTCAGGCCGGCGGCGGTGCCGACCTCCACCGCGTCCGTGATGTGGCCGCCGCTGCCGATCAACTGGGCGTTGCCGGCCAGCTCCGACAACAGCGCCCAACCGCGCTCCCAGCCCTCGCCTTGCAGGATGATGTCGTAGAGCGCCGGCGAGAAGCCGACCTGCCCGGCGATGGGCAGCGCCACCTGCCCCGCATAGCGGGAATCCGTAAGGTCACGCCACGCCCGCGGCTCCTCCAGACCCAGCTTGGCCAGGGTCGCCGGATTGACGACGATGCCGTAGCCCGCCACCTCGAACGCCTCGAAGAAGCCCTTCGGGTCGGAGATCGGCTGCGCGCCGATGCGGCCGGGCAGCGCACCGCGGTCCACGTGCAGCGGCCGGAAGGCGCCGGCGTCGCGCATCGCCGGGAAGGTGGCGAGCGACGGCGTCCAATAGACGTCGATCCCGCCCTGGTCCGGCTGGCGCAGCAGGGCAGCAGCCTCGCGCGACTGCTTCCAGACCACCTGGACGTCGGTGCCCGGGTGGGCCTTCTCGAACGCCGTCTCGAACAGCGCCGCCATCTCGTCCGGATAGCTGGTCAGGACCATCACCCGGTCCTCCAGCGCCAGCGCCGGGGTGGTGAGGAGAACCGCCGCAACGGTCCACGCCAGAAGCCTGCCCATCACCATGTGATCCTCCGTACCGGCACGTAATATCCGGACGGATATAACCACTAGCTGAAGCTGTCAATGACCTTTGGCGGGGCCGCTACCCCGTGCGCTCAGCGCTGGCAGGGACGGGCCAGACTCGTCCGACCGGCGCAGCCCGGCGCCGGCGCCGCGTCGTCGGCGAGCGCCTCCGCGTCCGTGTCGGCACTGTCCGGCGTGGGCTTCAGGGCATCCCGGAGGGCGTCGATGCGGGGCGCCACCGCGGCGTACGCTTCCCGCTCGATGGCGCGGTACTGGTCGATCAGCGTGTTGCCGGACTCCGTGAGTTCGGAGCCGCCGCCGTGCTTGCCGCCGACGGCCGCGCTCACCACCGGCTCGCGGAAGATGCGGTTCAGATCGTCGATCAGCAGCCACGCGCGCCGGTAGGACATCCCCAGCGTCCGCGCGGCGGCGGAGATCGAGCCGGTCGTCCGGATCGCCTCCAGCAGCTGGATCTTGCCCGGACCAAGCGAGCCGTTGGGGATGAAGTCGATTCGCAGCCGAAGTCTGTTCATGGCGTGATGGCACGTGGTTCCTGGATCGGGTCTCCAGGCATCCTAGCATCGCCCGTCGCTCCCGGCTGCTGTTCCGTGCACCGACTCGGTCATCCGGCCGGCAAGGCGCAGCACCCCCCGTATCTGCTCGTCGTGCGGTTCGAGCAGCGACGGCGCCCACCGTCCGCCGGCGGCCAGGGCGGCAGCAAGAGAGGCCGGGTCGAGTCCCTGGCCGCCGCACAACACGTCCCAGCGCCCCTGATGCCAGCGCCAGAGCCCGCGCATCGGGTGCTCCAGCACGCTTTCGGCGGCGTAGAGCCAGATCTCGACGCTGTCGAACAGGCGGACGCTGACCGTCACGCCGACCGGCCCGCGCGGCCCGGGCAACAGCGCCTCGCCATCCAGGACGGCAGCAGGGATGAGATCCCCGGACCGGTTCGCCGAGCCGGGCGTCGAAGAGAGCTGATCGGATTGCGGGAGTGCCTTCATCGTGTCCCTCATCCAGGGCGGTGGGGGCGGGCCGTCATCACCCACCCCCGTCTCACCCTTCCCGCACCGTTATCCACGGGCTTTATCGTCGAGAATAATCGTTATATTCATCCGTGCATAGCGCTCATTGTCCGCTGCAGGCGGAGACGCTGCTTGTGCGGTGTGTCACACGATATATGGCGGCAAAAGCGCATCCAGATCACCCGCGACAGCGCACGCGAACCGGGGCTGCCCCCGCGACGACGCTGATCAAGTCGTCGTTCGTCATCCTCGCCCCGACGGACGAAGCCCGTCGCACCTCGGCACGCAACCACATCGAAGGCATCAGTCTGGTACCCGCCAGTTGGCCGGGTTCTTCGCCCAGCCGCCGCCCTGTCTGGTCGGCATGGAGGCGTGTCCGAGCACGCGCCAAGATCAAACGAGTGCCATGCCGACTCTCGGCATCATCGTTTCGCCTTGGATTCGTAACCGATTTAATCGGTCACGGGGCTACCGCGCACGGATATGGCCGCAGGTTGGCCGATGACCATCCGCGTCAAATTGCAACATGGCATCGGTAACAATTGTAAAGATAGTTATTCGAATAATTGCGCAACCACACGCCCGATTTGGCTGCCGCAAAGGCGCAAAAAGGAGATACCATGCCGATCCCCTCGCCCTCCGCGTTCCTGGTGACGTCCGAGACCCAGGTCAACACGACGGTCACCGGCAACCAGTCGATTCCCAACGTGGCGACGCTGGCCGGCGGCGGCTCCGTGGTGGTCTGGACCACCACCACCAGCCAGGGCTATTTCCAGCTCTACGACGACACCGGCAACAAGGTCGGCGGCGAGGTGGCCATCGGGACGGTCAACCCCACGCCCCAGCACCCGCTGCCGGTGGCCGCGCTGTCCGGCGGCGGCTTCGTGATCGGCGGGTGCGTCCTGGGCACGAACGTCTATGGCGCCCGGGTCTATTCGAGCACCGGACAGCAGACCACGACCGCCTCCATTCCGGACACGGCCTGGGCCAGCACGAAGCCGGGACGGTGGTCGGTGACGGGGTTGCCGGACAACGGCTTCGCCATGGCCTTCGAGACCTCCGGTGTCTGCAAGGAGCAACGCTTCGCCGCCGACGGCACCGGGACCACCCAGCCCTTCACGATCGGCCAGTACAGCGGCTATTACGCCATCGGGCCGCGGATCGCCGCGCTGCACGACGGCGGCCAGGTCGCCGTGTGGCTGAAGAACGGCGCCACCTCGGAAATCATGGGCCGGATCATCGCGCCGAACGGCACGGCCATGAGCGCCGAGTTCGCCATCGGCCCGGTGGGAAGCACCGAGCAGGTGATGCCGCAGGTGGCGGTGCTCGCCGACGGCGGCTTCGTGGTGACTTGGCCGGTGCAGGGGCTGGACGGATCCGGCTGGGGCATCTTCGCCCGGCGCTACGACGCCGCCGGGGCGGCAATGGGGAACTATTTCCAGGTCAACACGACGGCCGGCTACGACCAGACCGCCTCGACGGTGACCGCGCTGGCCGACGGCGGCTTCGCCTTCGCCTGGACCTCGTCCGGCGGACAGGATGGCGCCGGGCTTGGCGTTTACGCGCAACGTTACGACGCCGCCGGCAACAAGGTCGGCAGCGAGGCGCGCGTGGCCCAGACAACCGCTGGCAACCAGTCGCAGGTGGCGCTCTCGGGCCGCGCGGACGGTGGCTGGGTGGCGGTGTGGGCCAGTGACAGCACCACGGGCACCGGCACCGAGATCTACAGCCGCGCGTACGGCACCGAGGCCGCGCTCCCCAACGGTTTCACCGAGAAGTTCGGCACCGCCGGCAACGACGTGCTCACGGGCACCGCCGGGCGCGACATCCTCTACGGCCTGGACGGCGACGACAGCCTCAACGGCGGCCTCGGCACCGACAGCCTGGAGGGTGGCAACGGCAACGACACGCTGGTCGGCAGCGCCGGCAACGACACGCTGAGGGGCGGTGTCGGCAACGACACCTATGTGGTGAACGACACCGGCCTCACCATCGTCGAATTGGCCGGCGAGGGCAACGACACGGTGCGCACCAGCCTTGCCGCCTACACCCTCGACGCCAACGTCGAGAACCTGGTGTACACCGGCACCGGCACCTTCGCCGGCACCGGCAACACGCTGGCCAACTCCATCACCGGCGGCGCCGGCGCCGACACGCTGGACGGCAGCACCGGCAGCGACACCCTGATCGGCGGGGCCGGCAACGACGTCTATGTCGTCGAT
>NZ_LGQZ01000127.1 GCF_003116015.1 Azospirillum sp. TSO22-1 | reverse complement strand
CGGCAGCACCGACGACCGCGTGAAGCGCGGCGTGCTGATGTCCATCAACGGCGTGGCCGCGGGCCTGCGCAACAGCGGGTGACGGCAGGCCCGGTGCAGCGGCGCGTGACCGCCTAGAACCGCCCCTGCTGGCAGGGCGCGAGCGCGGGGCGGTCCGGCGCGCAGGGAAGGCGGCGGGCCTCGGCCGCCATCGCCTCGATGTCCTTCAGCAGCGCCGACGGGCTGATCGGCTTCAGCAGCAGCCGGGTGGCGCCGTGCGCCGGGCCCTGGAGCACGGCCGCGCCGCCGGTCGGCGCATGGCCGGTCATGACGATCACCGGCAGGCCGGGGTGCGTCTCGCGCAGACGGCGGATCAGCGCCACGCCGTCCATGCGCGGCATCTTCAGGTCGGTGACCAGCAGGTCGGCCGGCGCTTCCGCGAAGGCGCGCAATGCCGCCTCGCCGTTCTCCGCGGTGGTGACGCGCAGGCCGCACCACTCCAGCACGTCACGCAGCGCGGCGACCGCCAGCGGCTCGTCGTCCACCACGAGGACGTGAACATCCGACACCCCGGGCACGCCCATGCGTTCCCTCCACCGTTGCGTGTGTCCTTGGATGAAAACATCGCATTCGCGACCGAAACAGTCCAGTTGCCGCTTCGGATTATACCGGTCCCTATGCCGGTTGCCGGGGGGCTGTGGAAAGACCACGTCTTTGGGAGAGCCCTCCCCGGCGGAGAACTATGCAATGGTCACGGCGGCCTATTGGCTTTTCCTGCTGCTGACTGCGGCCGGCAAGGTGGTGGCCTGCGCCGCCTGGGTGGTGTTCGCCATCGCGCTGCCGCTGACCCGCATCCAGGTCGCCCGCGAACGGCACGCCCCGGATTTCCGCCGGGTGCTGGCCACCAACCTCGCCGTCGCCGGCTGCGGCGTGGTCGGCGTGTTCGTCCTGCTGGAGAATGTCCGCATCTTCCTCACCGCGATGTAGGAGGGACTTCGGGAATCGCCGACCCCCCTTTCCCGTCATCCCCGCGAAGGCGGGGATCCAGCATGAGCCCCGATAGGGGCGATATGAGTCATGTGGCTCGCGGACGCGAGCACTGGATCCCCGCCTTCGCGGGGATGACGAAGAAAAAGCCCCTGGTATCTCCATTTCGAGACTTTGTCTCCAAAACAAGACGGTTTGTCACGTACCGCGTCTCTATATAGAGACATCTTCGCACCTGCACAATCAGCCAAACCCGCATATCGTCTCGCCGCCGCGGCGTGGCACGGCCCTTGCTGAACAGATGGCGTTCAAACGAACGGCATAAGGCCAGGGGTCATGGCGCGGGTCACCATGAAGGCGTTGCTTCCCGTCACCGCACAGCGGCTGTGGCCGCTGGTGCGCTGGGACGGGTGCTGGCTGGACTGGTACCCCGGCGCGGTGGCGTGCGAGGTCGCCGGCACGGCCAAGGGCGACCTGCGCCGGCTGCGGCTGCGCGACGGGACGGAGCTCGTCCAGCGCCTCGACCACCTCAGCCGGATCGAGGACGCCTACACCTACTCGATCGTCGCCGGCCCTTATCCCGTCGCCGGCTGCCTGGCGCAGGTCCGCGTGCTGCCGCACGACGCGGACGGCCGCGCCACCCTGGTCTGGACCGCGAATTTCCAGCCGGCCGGCGTCGGCGAGGAGGAGGCGGAAGCCTTCATCCGCCGCCTCTACCAGGCCGGTTTCGACACCCTTTTCACCCTCCTCGCCGACGGTGTCGGCGCGGATGACACGACAGCCAGGGCCGGGCTTCCCCGCGGCCCCAATGCACAACACACCGGGAGTTGATCGTCCAATGAGCTTCCTCATCTGTCTGGGCGCGCTTGCGTTCCTGATGTTCGTGGCCTACCGGGGCTACAGCGTCATCCTCTTCGCGCCGGTCGCGGCGCTCGGCGCCGTTCTGCTGACCGACCCGTCCGCCGTGCCGCCGATCTTCACCGGCCTGTTCATGGACAAGATGGTCGGCTTCGTGAAGCTGTACTTCCCGGTCTTCCTGCTGGGCGCCGTGTTCGGCAAGGTGATCGAGCTGTCGGGCTTCTCCAAGGCGATCGTCTCGGCGGTCATCAAGCTGGTCGGGCGCGAGCGGGCGATGATGTCCATCGTCCTGGTCTGCGCGCTCTTGACCTACGGCGGCGTGTCGCTGTTCGTGGTGGTGTTCGCCGTCTACCCGTTCGCCGCCGAGATGTTCCGCCAGGGCGGCATCCCCAAGCGGCTGATCCCCGGCACCATCGCGCTGGGCGCCTTCACCGCCACCATGGACTCGCTGCCCGGCACGCCGCAGATCCAGAACATCATCCCGACCACCTTCTTCAAGACCGACACTTGGGCGGCCCCGGTGCTGGGCACGCTGGGCGGCCTGTTCATCATCGCCATGGGCCTGCTGTACCTCGAGTGGCGCCGCCGCTCGGCCGGTGACGAGGGCTACGGCGAGGGCCACACCAACGAGCCGGAGCCGATCTCCGACGCCAACCTGCCGAACGCCGCCATCGCCATCCTGCCGCTGGTCATGGTCGGCGTGCTGAACAAGGTGTTCACGCTGCTGATCCCGGCCTTCTACGGCGCCACCTCCAACGTCGCGCTGACCGCCGGGGCGAAGCCGCTGACCACGCAGGTCTCGTCCATCGCCGCCATCTGGGCGGTTGAGGGCGCGCTGCTCGCCGGCATCCTCACCGTGCTGGCCTTCGCCTGGAAGCCGGTCACCGAGAAGTTCGCCGAGGGCACCAAGGCGGCCATCGGCGGTTCGCTGCTCGCCTCCATGAACACGGCCTCGGAGTACGGCTTCGGCGCGGTCATCGCGGCGCTGCCGGGCTTCCTGGTCATCGCCGACGGCCTGAAGGCCATTCCGAACCCGCTGGTCAACGAGGCGGTCTCCGTCACCGCGCTGGCCGGCATCACCGGCTCCGCCTCGGGCGGCATGTCGATCGCGCTGGCCGCCATGGCCGACCAGTTCGTCGCCGCCGCCAACGCCACCGGCATCCCGATGGAAGTGCTGCACCGCGTCGCCTCCATGGCGTCGGGCGGCATGGACACGCTGCCGCACAACGGCGCGGTCATCACCCTGCTGGCGGTCACCGGCCTGACCCATCGCCAGTCCTACGGCGACATCTTCGCCATCACCTGCATCAAGACGCTGGCGGTGTTCGTCGTCATTGCCCTGTACTACCTGACCGGGATTGTCTGACATGAAGAAAATCATCCCGTTGGCCGAGGCCGTCGAGAAGATCCCCGACGGTGCCTCGCTCCTGATCGGCGGCTTCATGGCCGTCGGCACCCCCGACCGCGTCATCGACGAGCTGATCCGCCAGGGCAAGAAGGACCTGACGGTCATCGCCAACGACACCGCCCGCCCCAACCAGGGCATCGGCAAGCTGATCGTCGCGAAGCGGGTCGCCCGGGTGATCTCCACCCACATCGGCCTGAACCCCGAGACGCAGAAGCAGATGATCGAGGGCGACATCCAGGTCGAGCTGTGCCCGCAGGGCTCGCTGGCCGAGCGCATCCGCGCCGCCGGCTTCGGCCTGGGCGGCGTGCTGACGCCGACCGGCGTCGGCACCGTGGTCGAGGAGGGCAAGCGGACCGTCGAGGTGGACGGCCGCACCTTCCTGCTGGAGACGCCGGTCAAGGCCGACTTCGCGCTGATCAAGGCGAAGCAGGCCGACTACTACGGCAACCTCGCCTACGCGCTGACCGCGCGGAACTTCAATCCCGTAATGGCGATGGCGGCCGAAACCGTCATCGTCGAGGCCGACGACATCGTGCCGCTGGGCGTCATCCCGCCGGACGCCGTTGTCACCCCCTCGGTCCTCGTGGACTACGTCGTCGCGCAGGAGAAGCGCAATGGATGAGAAGACCCTGATCGCCAAGCGCGTCGCGCTGGAGCTGAACGACGGCGACCTCGTCAACCTCGGCATCGGCCTGCCGACGCTGGTGGCCCGCTACGTTCCGTCCGACCGCCACGTGTTCTTCCAGTCGGAGAACGGCATCCTCGGCATGTCCGGCCCGATCGCCGGGGCGGAGAACCCGGACCTGTCGGACGCCGGCGGCAACCCGATCAGCGCGCTGCCCGGTGCCGCGTCCTTCGACAGCGCCATGTCCTTCGGCCTGATCCGCGGCGGCCACCTCGCGGTGACCGTGCTGGGCGGCCTGCAGGTCGATGAGGAGGGCAAGCTCGCCAACTGGATGGTGCCGGGCAAGATGGTGCCGGGCATGGGCGGCGCCATGGACCTCGTCACCGGCGCCAAGCGCGTGATCGTCGCCATGCAGCACGCCGCCAAGGGCGAGTCGAAGATCGTCAAGCGCTGCACGCTGCCGCTGACCTCGGTGCGCCGCGTCAGCCTGATCGTCACCGACCTCGCGGTCATCGAGCCGACCGACAAGGGCCTCCTGCTCAGGGAGACCGCGCCGGGTGTCACCGTCGAGCAGGTGCTGGCCAACACCGCCGCCGAACTGATCGTCCCGGCCGACGTGCCGGTCATGCCGCTGTAAGGGGGGAACGGACATGCTCAAGAACAAATCGGCGATCGTCACCGGCTCGACCAGCGGCATCGGTCTGGGCATCGCGCGCTCCCTGGCGGCGCAGGGCGCCGACGTGATGCTCAACGGCTTCGGCGACAAGGGCGAGATCGCCAAACTGTGCGAGGACCTCGGCCGCGAGTTCGGCGTGCGCATCGGCTACGACGCCGCGGACATGTCGAAGCCGGCCGAGATCAAGGCCATGGTCGCCGCCGCGGAAGCCGCGTTCGGCAAGGTCGACATCCTGGTCAACAACGCCGGCATCCAGCACGTCGCCCCGGTGGAGGACTTCCCCGAGGAGGCCTGGGAGCGGGTGATCTCCATCAACCTGTCGGCGGTCTTCTACGGCACGCGCTACGCGCTGCCGGGCATGAAGGCGCGCAACTGGGGTCGCATCGTCAACATCGCCTCGGTGCACGGGCTGGTGGCCTCGGTCAACAAGTCGGCCTACGTGGCGGCCAAGCACGGCGTCGTCGGCCTGACCAAGACTGTGGCGCTGGAGACGGCGCAGACCAACGTCACCTGCAACGCCATTTGCCCCGGCTGGGTGCTGACCCCGCTGGTGCAGAAGCAGATCGACGCCCTCGCCGAGAAGAACGGCTGGAGCAACGAGCAGGCCGGCCGCGAGCTGCTGAGCGAGAAGCAGCCCTCGCAGACCTTCGTCACCCCGGCGCAGCTCGGCGAGCTGGCGGTCTTCCTGTGCTCCGACGCCGGCTCGAACATGCGCGGCGCGGCGATCAACATGGATGGCGGCTGGCTGGCGCGATAAGTCTCCGCGCTTCCCATGAGCTCCTCCCCCCTTGCGGGGGAGGGGTTTGGGGAGAGGGGGATTGCGCGCGGCAGCGCGCAAAAAGTAACGCTTGCCACCCTCTCCCCAACCCCTCTCCCGTCAAGGGAGAGGGGTTTTATCTCGCCCGCAACCCCGTCTTCGCCAGCTTCTTGTAGAACGCCGCCCGCGAGATCCCCAGCCGCTTGGCCGCCTCGCTGGCGCGCTGCCCGGACGCCTCCAGCGCCTGTTGCAGCAACTCACGCTCGAACGCCGCGAACGCCTCCTCATAGGGCCGCACCGCCGGTGCCGCGGCGGGAACCGCCGGGACCGGCGCGGGGGTCTCCCCCGCCTCCACCAGCCGCATGGCCGGCAGCGCCTCGGCCAGATCGTCCACGGTCAGCCGCAGGTTGTCGGTCAGCATGCACACCCGCTCCAGCACGTTGCGCAGCTCGCGCACGTTGCCGGGCCAGGGGTGGCGGGCCAGCACCTCCACCGCGTCGGGGGTCAGCGCCCGGCCCGGCATGCCGGTGCGCAGGGCGATCTCCTGCAGGATGGATTCGGCGATGGCCTCCAGCCCGCGGCCCATCTCGCGCAGCGAGGGCAGGCGGATGGTCAGCACGTTCAGCCGGTAATACAGGTCGGAGCGGAAGCGGCCCTCGCGGATGCGCTGTTCCAGCTCCACATGGGTGGCGGCGATCACCCGCACGTCCACTTTGACCGGCCGGTCGGAGCCGAGCGGCTCGATCTCCTGCTCCTGCAGCGCGCGCAGCAGCTTGGCCTGCAACGCCAGCGGCATGTCGCCGATCTCGTCGAGGAACAGGGTGCCGCCGTCGGCGCTCTTGAAGCGGCCTTCGCGGCCGCGGCGGTCGACGCCGGTGTAGGCGCCGGGCACCGCGCCGAAGAACTCCGCCTCCAGCAGCGTGTCGGGGATGGCGGCGACGTTGACGCCGACGAAGGGCTTGCCGGCGCGCGCCGACAGGCCGTGGATGCCCTGGGCGATCAGCTCCTTGCCGGTGCCGGTCTCGCCCAGCAGCAGGATCGGCGCGTCGTGGTGCGCCGCCAGCCGGGCGCGCCGCTTCACCTCCAGGCAGGCGGGGCTCTCGCCGACGTAGCTCTGCAGCGTGTGGCGCGGCTGCCGGTTCTCGTTGAGCCGCCGCCGGGCCGTCTCCAGCTCCGCCTCCAGGCGGGAGAGCTCGCTGAGCAGCGGCTTCAGGCGTTGCAGGTTGTCGTAGAACACGAACCCCACCGCGCCGATGATGCCGCCTTGCTCGTCGGTCAGGGGAAAACGCGACACCACCAGCCGCTGCGCGCCGAAGTACATGACGTCGAGCAGGATCGGCTGCCCGGTGGTGACCACCTGGCGCAGCAGGCTGTTGGGGATGATCTCCTCGACGTCGTGGCCGAGCGCCGCCATGGCGTCGGGGACGCCCAGCATGCGCGCGTACTTCTCGTTCATCCAGACGATGCGGGCGTCGCGATCGACCGCCACTCCCCCCTGGGACTGCCGTTCCATGGCCTCGAACAGCGAGGGCATGGCCCGCTGCCGCAGCATCTCGATCTTGCCGATGAAGCCGTCCTCGAACACGTCGCCCCGCCGCCCTGGTCCGGCCCGAGTATAGACCAGCGCTGCCGGCCCCCGGTACTCCGCCGCGTCACCCCGCCGCGGTCTCCGGCTGTCGCCACAAATTTATCACGGGTTTGATTCTTGAAAGTAATTGGTGAGTCTCCATGGCGATGGATCTCTGGTGTTGTCCGAAGAAATTGTGTCGATGCGTAGGCTACCGACTCCATCGACTCCCTAGGATTTAACCCGAATGCCGATTCGATTTTGGGATTTGTTCGCGTGCAGCATCCCGTCAGCGTCTCATTGGAGGGTTGCATGGCGAATTTCTGGGGGAACAGCAGCAACAACCGGCTGACCGGGACGGAGGTGGCCGACACCATCTACGGCCGCGCCGGCGACGACTGGATCCAGGGCCTGGGCGGCGCCGACGTCCTGTACGGCGAGGACGGGAGCGACTCCCTGATCGGCGGGGCCGGCAACGACACGCTGTACGGCGGGAACGGCGACGACTGGCTGGGCGATCCCTACGCCGGCGACGCCGGCGACGACCGCATGTACGGCGGCTGGGGCAACGACCACCTGTACGGCGGGGCGGGCAACGATTCGCTCGACGGCGGGGCGGGGCAGGACACGATCAACGGCGGCACCGGCAACGACACGCTGATCGGCGCCGACGGCAGCGACACGCTGGTCGACACGCTGCGCGACGGCGGCATCGACCGCTTCGACCCGGGGGCGGGCGACGACCACATGGTCAGCTACCGCGACGGCAACGCCGACGCCTTCCTGATGCGGCACGCCGCGGGCGGCTTCGGGCACGATGACATCATGTACTTTGAGGCCGGCATCGACCGCATCACCTTCATCGGCTACGCCGCGGCCGACCTCAGCGTCTCGGTGGCGGGCTCGGCGACGACCTTCTCGTTCACCGACGGCTCCGCGCTGACGGTGGACAGCACCGGCTTGGCCGCCGGCCGCGACTACGCGTTCGGCTAGGCGTTGCCGCGCGGGCGGGCGGAGGGGATAATGGCGCCGCCGTTCCCCTCCGCCCCTCCCAGGATCCATGACGCGCCCGCTGGACAGCATCGACCTCAACATCCTGCGCGCGCTGCAGGAGGACGGCCGCATCACCAACGTGGACCTCGCCAAGCGCGTCCACCTCAGCCCCGCCGCCTGCCTGGAACGCACCAAGCGCCTGCACGTCGAGGGCTACATCCAGCAGTTCACCGCGCTGCTCGACCCGGTGAAGCTGGACGCCGGCCTGCTGGTGTTCGTCGAGGTGGTGCTGGACCGCACCACGCCCGACGCCTTCGACGATTTCCGCCGCGCCATCGCCGGCATGCCGGAGATCATGGAGTGCCACATGGTGGCCGGCGGCTTCGACTACCTGGTCAAGGCGCGGCTGAAGGACATGGGCGAGTACCGCGCCTTCCTCGGCCGCTTCCTCTCCATCACCCGCGGCGTGCGCGAGACGCACACCTACCCGGTGATGGAGGAGGTGAAGAACGTCACGGCGATCCCGTTGCCCTGACCCCTAAACCCTCTCCCGTCCCGGGAGAGGGTGGCCGCGCAGCGGCCGGGTGAGGGTGTCGGCAAGGATCCTTGGATTTACCCTCACCCTCCCACGCTCCGCGCGGGCCCCTCCCTCTCCCAGGGCGGGAGAGGGAATTTTCCGCAACCGCATTCGCGCCGCAGATAATTCGATAACACCGCTTTATATCCATCACAAATCCGGCGCTTCTCCCGCTACGGTGAACATATCGTCCGCCCTTGGGGATTCCGCCGCATGTCCGCTCTGCCGCAGCCGTCCGCCTTCCACGACCGCTCCGCCATCGACCGGCTCTACCGCGCCGACGAGACCGCCGTCGTGACCGCGCTGGCGCGCGCCGCGGCGCTGCCGGAGGAGGCGCGCCGCCGTGTGCAGGCAGAGGCCGCCCGGCTGGTCGAGGGCGTGCGCGCCTCGCGCACCCGCTTCGGCGTGCTGGACGCCTTCCTGCAGGAGTTCGGCCTGTCCTCGCAGGAGGGCGTGGCGCTGATGTGCCTGGCCGAGGCGCTGCTGCGCATCCCCGACGCCGAGACCGCCGACGCCCTGATCCGCGACAAGATCGGTACCGCCGACTGGCGCCGCCACCTCGGCAAGGCGGACAGCCTGTTCGTCAACGCCTCGACCTGGGCGCTGATGCTGACCGGCCGGGTGGTGAACCTGGACGGCGGCGACGAGCCGACCCGCGTGCTCGACCGCCTCGTCGGCCGCGTCGGCGAGCCGATCATCCGGCAGGCGATGATGCAGGCGATGCGCATCCTCGGCCGCCAGTTCGTGCTCGGCCGCACCATCGCCGAGGCGCTGGGCCGCGCCCGCGACGACGAGACGCTGGGCTACAACCACTCCTTCGACATGCTGGGCGAGGCGGCGCGCACCGCCGACGACGCGCAGCGCTACTTCGACCTCTACGCCATGGCCATCGGCGCCATCGGCGGCGCCCGCCAGGGGCGGGACGTGTTCCGGTCCCCGGGCATCTCGGTGAAGCTGTCGGCCCTGCACCCGCGCTACGAACTCGCCCAGCGCGACCGCGTCATGGCGGAGCTGCTGCCGCGGGTGAAGGACCTGGCGCTGATGGCGAAGGCGCAGGGCATCCACCTGACCGTGGACGCCGAGGAGGCCGACCGCCTCGACCTGTCGCTGGATCTCATCGAGGCGGTGTTCCGCGATCCGGCCCTCCAGGGCTGGGAGGGCTTCGGCCTCGCCGTGCAGGCGTACCAGAAGCGCGCGCTGCCGCTGGTCGGCTGGCTGGAGGATCTGGCGCGCTCAGTCGGGCGACGGCTGATGGTGCGCCTCGTCAAGGGCGCCTACTGGGACAGCGAGATCAAGCGCGGGCAGGAACGCGGGCTGGACGGCTACCCGGTGTTCACCCGCAAGGCATCCACGGACGTGTCGTACCTCGCCTGCGCCCGCCGGCTGCTGGCGGCGCGGGACGCCTTCTACCCGGCCTTCGCCACGCACAACGCGCACACCGTCGCCTCGGTGCGCGAGATGGCCGGCAACAACGAGGGCTACGAGTTCCAGCGCCTGCACGGCATGGGTGAGCCGCTGTACCACCAAGTGGTGGGTCCCGACACGCCGGTGCGCATCTACGCTCCCGTCGGCAGCCACGAGGACCTGCTGGCCTATCTGGTCCGCCGCCTGCTGGAGAACGGCGCCAACAGTTCCTTCGTCAACCGCATCCAGGACGAGCAGGTCCCGGTCGCCGCCATCGTCGCCGACCCGGTGGCGCGCGTCGCCTCGCTGGCGGCCAAGCCGCACCCCGGCATCCCGCTGCCCGCGGCCCTGTTCGGCGCGGAGCGCCGCAACAGCGACGGCCTCGACCTCAGCGACGCCGCGCAGACCACGCCGCTGCTCGACCACGTGGCGGCGGAGCGCCGCTGGTCGGCGGCACCTCTGGTCGCCGGTCACGCGGTCGACCGCCTGCCGACCGCGCTGCACGATCCCGCCGACCGCCGCCGCATCGTCGGTCACGTGGTCGAGGCGACCCCCGACGACGCCGACCGCGCGCTGTCGGTCGCGGTATCCGCGCAGCGCGCCTGGGGGGCCCGCCCGGTGGCCGAGCGCGCGGCGTGCCTGGACCGCCTCGGCGACCTGCTGGAGGGCGAGCGCAACGAGCTGGTCGCCCTGCTGGTCCGCGAGGCCGGCAAGACCATCCCCGACGCGCTGGCCGAGGTGCGCGAGGCGGTGGACTTCTGCCGCTACTACGCCGCCCGCGCCCGCGCCGACTTCGAGCCCAGGCTGATGCCCGGCCCGACCGGCGAGCGCAACGAGCTGCGCCTCACGGGGCGGGGCGTCTTCGTCTGCATCAGCCCGTGGAACTTCCCGCTGGCGATCTTCCTGGGGCAGGTCGCGGCGGCGCTGGTCGCCGGCAACGCGGTCATCGCCAAGCCGGCCGAGCAGACGCCGCTGATCGCCGCGCACGCCACCGCGCTGGCGCACCGCGCCGGGGTGCCGGCGGAGGCGCTGCACCTGCTGCCGGGCGACGGCGCGGCGGTGGGCGGGCGCCTCGTCGCCGACCGCCGGGTGGCCGGCGTCGCCTTCACCGGCTCGACCGAGACGGCGCAGCGCATCGGCCTGACGCTGATGCAGCGCGGCGGCCCGATGGTGCCCTTCATCGCCGAGACCGGCGGCCAGAACGCCATGATCGTCGACAACTCGGCGCTGCCCGAGCAGGTGGTGGACGACGTGGTGACCAGCGCCTTCCGCTCGGCCGGGCAGCGCTGCTCGGCCCTGCGCGTGCTGTTCGTGCAGGACGGCATCGCGCCCAAGGTGATCCGCATGCTCCGGGGTGCCGCGGCGGAACTGCGCCTTGGCGATCCCGGGCGGCTCGCCACCGACGTGGGCCCGGTGATCGACGCGGACGCCCAGGCCATGCTGATGCGCCACGTCGAGCGCATGACCCGCGAGGGCACGCCGCTGTTCGCCGGCACCCTGCCGCCGGAGTGCGCGCACGGCAGCTTCGTCGCCCCGCACGCCTTCGAGATCGACCGCCTCGACCGGCTGGAGCGCGAGGTGTTCGGCCCCATCCTGCACGTCATCCGCTGGCAGGGCGACCGGCTGGACGCGGTGCTGGACGCCATCGAGGCGACCGGCTACGGCCTGACGCTGGGCATCCACACGCGCATCGACCGCACCGCGCGGCGCATCACCGAGCGCATGGCGGTGGGCAACACCTACGTCAACCGCAACATGATCGGCGCGGTGGTCGGCGTGCAGCCCTTCGGCGGCGAAGGCCTGTCCGGCACCGGCCCGAAGGCCGGCGGCCCGCACTACCTCTATCGCTTCGCGGCGGAGCGCACGCTGACGGTGAACACCACCGCGGCCGGCGGGAATGCGTCACTGGTGTCGCTGGGCGAGGAGGAGTAGCGGGGGCCGCGCGGAGCGCCGACCGCGTTTTTCACCACGAAGGCACGAAGGCACGAAGGTGGCGGGCACGCGCTCCCCATCTTCGTGCCTTCGTGCCTTCGTGGTGACCCGGTTCCGGTGCGACGGGCGTGTGTCCCCCCTCTCCCCAACCTCTCATTCACCTGTGGGCGGACTATTGATGGCCTTCCGCCAACCCCCGCAGCACCCCCTCCAGATCCCGCAGATCCTCGATCACCAGGGTTCCCTCCGGGAACGGGTGGCTGCCGTCGCGGTCGCGCACGCCCACGAAGGGCAGGCCGAGCGCCGTCGCCGCGGCGATGTCCTGTACGGCGTCGCCGACGAAGGCCACGCGTTCCGTCCGGAAGCCGTGCCGGGCGATGATCGAGGCGGCGGTCTCCGCCTTGGCCGGCGGGCTGCCGTAGACCTCGACGAACTGGGGGCGCATGCCGCGCGCGTCGACGATGCGGTTCATCTCCTCGTGCGGGGTGGCCGAGATGACGAACAGCGGCAGCCGGCCGGCGTGCGCCGCGACGAACTCCGCCGCACCGGGGATCGGCGCGCAGCGCACCACCCCTTGCTCCACCGTCGCGGCGAAGCGGTCGGCCAGGGCGGCGATGCGCGCCTCGTCCACCGGGCGGCCGAGGATGTCGCCCTCGAAGCGGCGCAGCTTGTCCCGCCGCGGCATGCCGCCGTTGGCGTGGTGGAAGGCGCGGATGGCGGCGCGCACCTCCGGTGTCTCGTCGGCGTAGAGCGTTTCGAAGGTGTCGCCCTTCAGCCCGTTGGAATCGCACAGCACCCCGTCGAAGTCGAACAGGATCGCGTCCCACAGGTCCTGCAACGGCGCGGTCATGCCAGCCCCCCTCTCTTGCCTCGTGCCCTTTCTAGAACAGGTGGACCGGCGCCGAACACCCCCTATGCCGCATCCCCGGAACCCGCAAAATTTGCTATGGTTTTGTTGCGTCGCGTCTCACGCCCCGGATCGGGAGGGTGGCATGCGTCTCCTCGCCGAACTCGAGATGGCGGGCGCCCTGGCCCTCACGGCCTGCACCGCGCTGTCCGACCAGACGGCCTTCCATGACCGCCTGTACCGCTTCGCCAACGCCGCCGCTGAGCGCGGGCTGCTGATGGAGCCGTCGCGCGTCCATTCGCCGGTGCCGTGCCAGGGCTTCGTCAACCCGGTGGCGTTCACGCTGCCGTTCCGCAGCGGCGCCGACTATGCCCGCGCGCGGGACTTGTGCACCCGGCACTAGCCTGGGCTATCATGCGCTTCAAGACCAAAGGGTTTGGACCAAAGGGTTTGGAGACGCCATGACGGGCCTTGCCCGCACCGCCGGACCGCGGCCATGCGGCTGATCGTGTCCGATCTCGTCCACCGCTACGACGACCTGGTCGTTCTCGACGGCATCGATCTCGCCGCCGGGGAGGGCGAGGTGCTGGCGGTCATCGGCCCGTCGGGCTGCGGCAAGTCGACGCTGCTCGGCATCGCCGGCGGCATCGTCCAGCCGACCTCCGGCCGGGTCGAGGTGGCGGGGGAGCCGCCGGCCGGCTGCCTGAACCCGATCACCTTCATCTTCCAGGACTTCGCCCTGCTGCCCTGGCGCACGGTGGAGGACAACGTCTCCCTCGTCCTCGAACACCATCCGCTCTCCGCCGCCGAGCGGCGCGAGCGCGCGCAAGCCGGGCTGCGCCGCATGGGCCTGTGGGAGTTCCGCGCGGCGCTGCCCAAGCAGCTGTCCGGCGGCATGCGCCAGCGCGTCGGCATCGCCCGGGCGCTCGCCGTGCGGCCGGCGGTGCTGCTGCTGGACGAGCCGCTGTCGGCGCTCGACGCCCAGACGCGCGAGTTGCTGATGGAGGATTTCCTCGACCTCTGGGCGCGCGAGCGCACCACCGCGCTGTACGTCACCCACAACCTGGACGAGGCGCTGCGCCTCGCCGACCGCGTGGCGGTGCTGAGCCGCCGCCCCGGCCGGCTGCGCGAGCTGGTCACCATCGAGGAACCGCGGGCCGCCCGGCACACGCCCGCCGCCCAGGCGCACCTCGCCGAGATCCGCGAACGCCTGTGGAGCCACATCCGCGCCGAGGCGCAGCTCGCCGATCGGGAGATCGTGCATGCCTGACACCAGAGCCGCGGTCACGCAGCCGGTGCGCTTCCGCGGCGGCGGCTTCCTGGCCACGCGCCACCGCTGGGCGGCGCTGGCGGCCTTCGCGCTCCTGCTGGCGGTGTGGGAGGGGGTGAGCCGCCTGGGCCTCGTCAGCACGCTGTTCCTGCCGCCGCCCAGCGCGGTCGGCCGGGCGCTGGGCGCCATCGCGGCGGACGGCTCGCTGGCGCTGCACCTCAAGGCGTCGCTGCTGCGCATCGGCGTCGGCTGGCTGATGGGCACGCTGGCGGGAATCGCGGTGGGCTTCGCCATGGGCATCGCGCCGGTGGCGCGGGCGGTGGGGGTGCCGCTGGTCTCGGCGCTGTTCCCGATCCCGAAGATCGCGCTCCTGCCGCTGTTCATCTTGTGGTTCGGCATCGGCGAGCCGTCGAAGTTCGCCACCATCGGCTTCGGCGTCTTCTTCCCGACGGTGATCGCCACCTACAGCGCCATCGACGCGGTGCCGCGCAACCTGATCCGCATGGCGCAGAGCTTCGACCTGCCGTGGCGCGACATCCTGCGCAAGATCGTGCTGCCCGGCGCCATGCCCGGCATCCTGGCGGGATTCCGCATCACGGCCTCCATCGCGCTGATCCTGGTGGTGGCGGCCGAGATGATCGGCGCCGAGTACGGCATCGGCGCCTTCGTGCTGACCGCCGGCAACCTGATGCAGACCGACCAGCTGCTGGCCGGCGTGCTGGTGCTGTCGCTGCTCGGGCTGGGCATCGGCACGCTGCTGTCGTATGTGGAACGCCGGCTGCTGCGCTGGCGGTGAGCCTTATCAATCAAGAACCGGGAGGGAAGGGGATGAAGTTCGTCTGGACGGCCGTCGTCGGCGCCGTGCTGGCCTGGGCGCTGCCCGCGGCGGCGCAGGAGAAGACCTCCATCGGCGTGCTGGCGCTGTCGTCGTCGGGGCCGGTCTACATCGCCAAGGCCAAGGGCTATTTCGCCAGGGAGGGCCTGGACGTCGACCTGAAGATCTTCACCTCGGCGCAGCAGGTGCCGGTGGCGGTGGCCTCGGGCGACGTGGACTTCGGCGTCACCGGGTTGACCGCCGGCTACTACAACCTTGCGGCCAAGGGCGCGGTCACCATGATCGCGGCGCAGAGCCGCGACGAGCCGGGCTATCCGCTCAGCGCCTACGTCGCCACCAAGGCGGCGCACGACGCGGGCCTGAGCAAGCCGGCCGACCTGAAGGGCAGGCGCATCGCCATCACCACGGTGGGCTCGACCTTCCACTACATGCTGGGGATCCTCGGGCAGAAATACGGCTTCACGGTCAAGGACCTGACCATGGTGCCGCTGCAGGACGTGCCGAAGATGGTCGCCGCCTTCAAGGGCGGGCAGGTCGACGCCATGGTGGCGCCGGTGACGGTGGCCCGGCAGGTGGTCGCCGACGGCGCCGGCACCATCGTCGGCTGGGCCGGCGACGAGACGCCGTGGCAGCTCGGCGCCCTGTTCACCGCGCCGAAGATGATCGCCGGCCGCCGCGACGTGGTGGTGCGGTTCATCCGCGCCTACCAGACCGCCACCGCCGAGTACCACGCCGCCTTCAACGCCCGCGACGCCCAGGGCAAGCCGGTGAAGGGCCCGAACCACGACGAGTTGCTGGGCATCATCGCCGAGGCCACCAAGCAGAAGCCGGAGATCGTCGCCGAGGGCCTGCCCTACGTCGATCCGCAGGGCCGGCTGATGGTGAACGACATCCACAACCAGGTGAAGTTCTGGCAGTCGGAAGGGCAGGTGGACAAGGCGCTCGACCCGGCGGGCATCCTCGACCTGAGCTTCGTGCAGGGGCACACGGGGGTGCCGAAGTAACGCCGACACTTGCCCCTCCCCCTGCTCCGCAGGGGGAGGGAAGGGGCCCATGCGGAGCATGGGAAGGGTGGGGGCTACGGCTTCGCGGGAACAACTGGCCCCCACCTAACCTCCCCCGCCGGAGGCGGGGGAGGGACAAGCATCACACCGTCCGCACCACCTTGCCCGCCAGCGCCCGCGGCCGGTCCGGATCCAGGCCCCGCTCGGCCGCCACCGCGTCGATCATCAGGTAGAACGCCTGCACCGCCACGATGGGGTCCAGCATCGGGTGCAGCGGCGGGGGCAGCGGCAACGGCGTGTCCGCCAGCGCCAGCGCCTCCGGCACGGCGGACGCCACCAGCAGGTGCGCCCCCTGTGCCCGCAGCGTCCGCGCCACGTCCAGCACGCCGGGCAGCGTCGCGTCCGGCAGCGCCAGCAGCAGCACCGGGAAGCCCTCGTCCACCAGCGCCACCGGGCCGTGCAGCAGCTCGGCGGCGCTGAACGGCTCGGCGTGCAGGGTGCAGGTCTCCTTGCCCTTCAGCGCCATCTCCTGCGCCACCGGCAGCGCGTAGCCGCGCCCGACCACCAGCAGCGACTCCGCCGCCGCCAGCACCGGCCATGCCGCCGACCAGTCCGCCGCGCACGCCGCGCGCAGCCGGCCGGGCAGCTCCCGCAACGCCGCGCCGAGCGCCGGGTCCCCTGTCCACGCCGCGGTCAGCGCGGCCATGGCCGACAGGCTGGCGATGAAGCTCTTGGTGGCGGCGATGCCGCGCTCCGGCCACGCCGTCAGCGGCAGCACGTGCTCCGCCGCGCGGGCGAGCGGCGAGCTTTCCGCGTTGACCAGCGCCAGCGTGTGTGCGCCGCCGCGCCGGGCGGCTTCCAGCGTCGCCAGCAGGTCCGGGCTCTCCCCCGACTGCGAGACGGCGAGCACCAGGGCGTCCTTCACCCGCAGCTCCGCGCCGTAGCACGTCACCACCGACGGCGCCGCCGAGGCGGTGACCAGCCCCAGCGCCGTCTCGAACAGATAGCGGGCGAACCCCGCCGCGTGGTCGGAGCTGCCGCGCGCCACCGTCATCGCGAAGGCCGGCGGGCGGGCGTGCAGCAGCGCCGCCAGGGCTTCGACGCGCGCGGCGTTGGCGGCCAGCTGCGCGGCGACGACGTCGGGGGCTTCCAGCGCTTCCTCTCGCATGCGGGTCATGGGCGGGCCTCGGCGGAACCGGCGGGCGCCGGTGTGGTTGCGGAAGAACGGGTCATCCCACAACGGATCTCATGCATGGAACCGAAGGGCAAGGTCGCGCTGGTCACCGGCGCCGCGGGCAGTCGCTGCTGATCGGCTGACCCGTCGCATCGGAAACAAACCGGCTTCCCGCGCGTCCTATGCAGGACCCCCACCACAGAGGAGCATACCCATGCGTACGATTCTCACCCTTACCCTGCCGGCGCTGCTGCTGCTGGCAGCACCCGCCGGGGCGCAGACCGCGTCGCGCTCCGACCAGATGAGCACCGGCAGCGGCCGCGTCGACCCGCGCCGCGAGGTCGATGCGTCGGACGTCGTGCCGTCGCGCGCCCTGATCGGCAAGCCGGTCACCTACCGCTACAAGGGCGGCACCGCCGGCACGATCCGCGACTTCGTCACCGGCGACGACGGCCGGCAGAAGATCGTCATGGACGTCAAGGGCAGCGGCCGGCACGTGGTGCTCGACACGTCCGAGGTGCGCCGCCAGGGCAACGGCGTCCAGCTGATGATCGACCCCGAGCAGGTCGCCGAGCTGCCCGACTACCAGAACCAGGGCGGCATGGGCACCATGGGCGGCACCATGGGCGGCCAGATGGGCAAGGGCCGCTCCACGGGCGGCACCGGCCAGTAAGGCATTCCAGGCCTGCGTGACACGCAGCGTCATTCGGTCCGATTGCGCGGCGGGCCGGTCGGTGCTCCAATCGCACTGACCGGTCAGCCGGCATTCCGCCCTGTCCGGCCGTGTACCATCCGCACAGCGCGGGAGAACGGCCGTGACCAAGAAAACCCTCTTCGCGGCAGCCCTGCTGCTGATCGCCATGGCCGTCGGCGCGGTCTACGCGCCGGGTCTGCTGTCCGGCCGCCGGCTTCCCGCCGGCTTCGCCGCGGGCAACGGCCGCATCGAAGCCAACGAGATCGACGTCGCCACCAAGTACGCCGCCCGCGTCGCCGAGGTGCTGGTCGACGAAGGCCAGATGGTCGAGGCCGGGGCCGAGCTGGCGCGGCTCGACATCCGCGACCTGGAGGCCTCGCTGCGCGCCGCGCAGGCGCAGTTGCGCCAGGCCCGCCAGGCGCGCGAGGAGGCCGCCGCCCTGATCGCCCAGCGCGAGAGCGACGCCGCCTTCATGACCAAGGAGCTGGAGCGGGCGCTGGTCCTGCTCGGCAAGGGGCACGTGTCGCAGCAGCGCGTCGATCAGGCGCGCAACCAGCAGCGCAGCGCCGACGCCGCCCTCCAGGCGGCGCGCAGCCACCTCGCCAGCGCGGAGGAGGCGATCGCCGCCGCCGCCGCCGAGGCGGAGCGGCTGCAGCAGCTCGTCGCCGACGGCGTGCTGAAGGCGCCGCGCAAGGGCCGGGTGCTCTACCGCCTCGCCGAGCCGGGCGAGGTGCTGGGGGCGGGCGGCAAGGTGGTGACGCTGCTCGACCTGTCCTCGGTCACCATGACCTTCTTCCTGCCGACCGAGACGGTGGGCACGCTGGCGCTGGGTGCTCCGGCGCGGGTGCTGCTGGACGCGGTGCCCGATCTGGCGATCCCGGCGTCGGTGTCCTTCGTGGCGCCGCGCGCGCAGTTCACGCCCAAGCAGGTGGAGACCCGCACCGAGCGCGACCGCATGGTGTTCCGCGTCAAGGCGAGGATCCCCGAGACGCTGGTCGCCCAGCACATCGAGAAGGTGAAGACCGGCCTGACCGGCATGGCCTACGTGAAGCTCGACCCGGCGGCGGCGTGGCCGGAGTGGCTGGAATCGCGCCTGACCCGCGAGGCGGCGGGCAAGCCATGACCCCCGCGGCCCCTGCGGCCGTCCAGGTGGCCGGCGTCAGCCACCGCTACGGCCGGACGGTCGCCCTGGACGCGGTGAGCGTGGACGTTCCGCCCGCGTGCAGCGTCGCCGTCATCGGCCCGGACGGGGTGGGCAAGTCGACGCTGCTCGGCCTGATCGCCACCGCCAAGAAACTGCAGGACGGCGCCGTCACCGTACTCGGCACCGACGTGCGTTCGCGCCGCGGGCGGGCGGTGCTGCAGACCCGCGTCGCCTACATGCCGCAGGGGCTGGGCCGCAACCTCTACGCCGACCTCAGCGTGCGCGAGAACCTGGAGTTCTTCGGCCGCCTGTTCGGCCTCGACGCCGCACGCCGCAAGGCGCGGATCGCCGAGCTGCTGGCCGCCACCGGCCTCGCCCCCTTCCCCGACCGCCCGGCCGGCAAGCTGTCGGGCGGCATGAAGCAGAAGCTCAGCCTGTGCTGCGCGCTGCTGCACGACCCCGACCTGCTGATCCTCGACGAGCCGACCACCGGCGTCGATCCCCTGTCGCGCCGCCAGTTCTGGGACCTGATCGAGAGCATCCGCGCCGGCCGTCCGGCCATGACGGTGCTGGTCGCCACCTCCTACATGGACGAGGCGGAGCGGTTCGAGCGCGTGCTGATGATGCACGCCGGCCGCCTGCTCGCCGACGGTTCCCCGGCCGCGCTGAAGGCGCGCACCGGTGCCGCGGACCTGGAGGCGGCGTTCGTCGCGCTGCTGCCGGAGGAGGCCCGGCACGGCCACGCCACGCTGGTGGTGCCGCCGCGCGTCGACACGGACGGCGAGGCGGCGATCGAGGCGCGCGACCTGACCCGGCGCTTCGGCGACTTCACCGCGGTGGACCACGTCAGCTTCCGCATCCCGCGCGGCGAGATCTTCGGCTTCCTCGGCTCCAACGGCTGCGGCAAGACGACGACCATGAAGATGCTGACCGGCCTGCTACCGGCCAGCGCGGGCGACGCCCGGCTGTTCGGCGCCCCGGTGGCCCCCGACGACCTGGAGACCCGGCGCCGCGTCGGCTACATGGCGCAGGCGTTCTCGCTCTACGGCGAGCTGACGGTGCGGCAGAACCTCGTGCTGCACGCGAAGCTGTTCGGACTCGGGGGAAGCCGGGTCACCACGAAGACACGAAGACACGAAGGTGGCGAGCGCGCGCCTGTCACCTTCGTGTCTTCGCGTCTTCGTGGTGAAGAAACGCCTCCGGCGGAGCTTGAACGTCGCCTCGCCGCGCTGACCGAACGCTTCGGCCTCGCCCCGTACCTGGACGCGGTGGCCGACGGGTTGCCGCTCGGCGTGCGACAGCGGCTGTCGCTGGCGGTGGCGGTGCTGCACGAGCCGGAGCTGCTGATCCTCGACGAGCCGACCTCCGGCGTCGATCCGGTGGCGCGCGACCTGTTCTGGGCGGACCTCGTCACGCTGTCGCGCCGGCAGGGGGTGACGATCTTCGTCTCCACCCACTTCATGAACGAGGCGGCGCGCTGCGACCGCGTCGCCTTCATGCACGCCGGCCGCGTCATCGCCGTCGGCGCGCCGGACGAGCTGCGCCGTAGCCAGAACGCCGACAGCCTCGACGACGCCTTCGTCGGCTTCATGCGGCAGGCCGCCGGCGACGAGGCGATCCCCGCCGAAGCCCCGCCCGCCGCCGCGCCGCACAAACCGGAAAGGCGCCGCGTCTTCTCGCCGCGCCGCCTGCTCGCCTACGCGTGGCGCGAGGCGCTGGAGCTGCGGCGCGATGCGGTGCGGCTGACGGTGGCACTGCTCGGCACGGTGCTGCTGATGCTGGTGTTCGGCTACGGCATCACCATGGACGTCGAGGACCTGACCTTCGCCGTCCTCGACCGCGACCAGTCGCCGGAGAGCCGCTCCTACGTCGAGCGCTTCGACTCCTCGCCCACCTTCCAGCAGCGCCCGCCGCTGCTCTCGGCCGCCGAGCTGGAGCGGCGCCTGCAGCAGAACGACATAGCGCTGGCCATCGAGATCCCGCCCGACTTCGGCAAGGACCTGCGCCGCGGCCGG
Organism: Azospirillum sp. TSO22-1; assembly: GCF_003116015.1. Classification (GTDB taxonomy): domain Bacteria; phylum Pseudomonadota; class Alphaproteobacteria; order Azospirillales; family Azospirillaceae; genus Azospirillum. Next base: position 1,019 of record NZ_LGQZ01000127.1, on the reverse strand, counting down.
GCGCCGGAGGTGGCGGTGCGCATCGACGGCGCCATGCCCTTCCGCTCCGAGACCATCGCCGGCTACGTCGCCGGCCTGCACCAGCGCTTCATCCAGGACACGGCGACCGAGGCCGGCGCCACGCTGCCGGCACCGCCGGCCAGCGTCGAGACCCGCTACCGCTACAACCAGGCGTTCCGCAGCGTCGATGCCATGGTGCCGGGCACCATGGCGCTGCTGCTGGTCTTCATCCCGGCGATCCTCGCGGCGCTCGGCGTGGTGCGGGAGAAGGAGCTGGGCTCGATCACCAACCTGTACGTCACCCCGGTGACGCGGCTGGAGTTCCTGCTGGGCAAGCAGATCCCCTACGTGCTGATCGCTGCCGGCAACTTCCTGCTGCTGATCGCCATGGCGGTCTGGCTGTTCGGCGTGCCGCTGAAGGGCAGTGCGGGCGGGCTGCTGGTCGGCGGGCTGGTGTACGTGTGCGCGACGACGGCGCTGGGGCTGTTCATCTCCGCCTTCACCCGCACGCAGACGGCGGCGGTCTTCGGCACCGCCATCGCCACCACCACGCCGGCCACGCAGTTCTCCGGCATGCTGCAGCCCACCTCGACGCTGGAGGGGCCGGCCTACCTGTTCGGCCAGCTGTTCCCGACCACGCACTTCCTCAAGCTGTGCCTGGGCGCCTTCACCAAGGGCCTCGCCTTCGCCGACCTCGTGCCGTTCATCCTGACGACGGCGGCGTTCGTGCCGGTGCTGGTGGCGCTGGGCGTCTTCTTCCTGCGCAAACAGGAGCGCTGAGCCATGCTTCGCTTCCTGCGCACCCTGTTCACCCTGGCCGGCAAGGAGTGGCTGAGCCTGTGGCGCGACGGCTTCATGCTGGGGTTCGTCGTCTACTCCTTCACGCTGGCGATCTACAGCCACGCCACCGGCGTCAGCCACGACCTGCGCAACGCCTCCATCGCCATCGTCGATGAGGACCACTCCACCCTGTCGGAACGGCTGGCCGGCGCCTTCCGCGCTCCGGAGTTCCGCCCGCC
>NZ_LGQZ01000070.1 GCF_003116015.1 Azospirillum sp. TSO22-1 | reverse complement strand
CGGCGCGGCGGCCGCCCCGCCCCGCCCCGCCCCGGCCGGGACGGGGCGGCCGCCCTCACGAGGGCTCCTCCGGGTGCGACCGTTCGAACGCCCACACGCGCTCGAAGCCGATCATGCGGACGAAGTCGGTGAAGGGGTACAGCGCCCCGTCCCAGTCCCGGCTCGACCCGGTGGCCTTAAGGTGCGCGTAGAGCGCCCGCAGCGTCCCCGCCGCCGCCAGCAACCCGGCGACCGGGAAGATTGCCAGCTTGTAGCCCAACGCCTCCAGCTCGGCGCGGCCGAGCAGCGGGGTGCGCCCGCCCTCGACCATATTGGCGAGCAGGGGCACGCCGAAGGTGCGGCCGATCCGCTCCATCTCCTCGACGCTCTCGGGGGATTCGATGAACAGGATGTCGGCGCCGGCCTCCAGGAACGCCTCGCCGCGCCGCAGCGCCTCGTCCAGCCCGTGCGCGGTGCGGGCGTCGGTGCGGGCGACGATCAGGAAGTCCTTCGACGAGCGCGCCTCGGCCGCCACCTTGACCTTGCGGGCGGCGTCGGCCAGCGGGACGACGCGGCGGCCGGGCGTGTGGCCGCAGCGCTTGGGGAACTCCTGGTCCTCGATCTGGATGGCCTGCGCGCCGGCCGCCTCGTAGCCGCGCACGGTGTGGTCGACGTTGAGCAGGCCGCCGTAGCCGGTATCGCCGTCGGCGATCAGCGGGGTGGCGGTGCCCTCGGCGATCTGGCGCACCCGGCCGACCATGTCGGTGTAGGTCGCCAGCCCGGCGTCGGGAAGCCCGAGGTGCGAGGCGACGACCCCGAACCCGGTCATGTACAGCGCGTCGAAGCCGGCCGCGTCGGCGAGCCTGGCGGAGACCATGTCGTAGACGCCCGGCGCCACGATCAGACCCGGCTGGTGCAGCCGTTCGGCAAGGGTGGTCATTGTCTTCCCCAATTCGTAAGAAGCCCCTCCCCCCGCGCGGGGGAGGGGCTTTTCAAAGGATCCCAAGCCTTTTCACCGCGCCGGGTAGGTGATCTTGCCCGCCGCCTTGTCGGCCGGCCACACCACCTCCTGGCCGCCGTCCGGCTTGTACTGCACGGCGATCATGCTCTTGTCGGTGATCAGCTGGTGCTTGCCGCCCATCTCCGACGCCGTGTAGGCGACCTTGCCGTAGGGCGTGTCGAAGGTCATCGACGCCAGTCCGGCGAGGATCTTGCCGCGGTCCCACGTCCCGGCGGCCTTCGCCGCGTCGATCAGCGTCCGCATCGCCACGTAGCCCTGCACGGCGCTGGAGACCACCTCGCCGCCGCGCTTGGCCTCGGCCTTCTTTACCCAGTCGGCGAGGCCGGGGGTGGTCTGCTTGGCCGACCACAGGTCGATGACCACCACGTTGTCGCCGGCCGGCCCGAAGTCGGAGCGCTTCTCGCCCGCCCCCTGGGTGACCAGCAGCTTCGGCTTGATGCCCAGCTGGTCGGCCTGCCGGGCGATCTGGATGTTGTCGCCGGAATAGCCGATGATGAACAGGATGTCCGGATCCAGCCCCTTCACCCTGTTGAGGATCGGCGCGAAGTCGGGGGTGCCGGCCCGGTACGGCTCGTTCATCACCACTTCCAGGCCGGCCTCCTTGGCGTACTGCTGGGTGAACTTCGAGCCGTCGGTGCCGTACAGCTTGTCTTCATAGGCGATGGCCAGCGTCTTGGCGCCGGGGATGCTCTTGAAGAAGGTCACCGCCGCCTTCTGGCGGTGATAGTCCCAGATGTAGATGTGATAGTACCAGTCGTGCTTGCCGAACCCCTCCTCCAGCCGGACCGAGGAGGAGCCGGCGTGCATGAAGATCGGCTCGAAGCGCTGCAAGGCGTTCAGCAGCGCGTAGTCCGACGTGCTGCCGAAGCCGCCGACGAAGGCATCCACCTTGTCCTGCGTGGCGAGCTTGGCGGCGACGGTGGCCGAGGTGTTGGGCTCGCCCTTGGTGTCCTCGACGACCAGCTCGATCTTCCGCCCGAGCAGGCCGCCGGCGTCGTTGGCCTCGCCGGCGGCGTACTGGATGCCCCAGAGGATCTGGTTGCCGCCGCCGGCCAAGGCACCGGTCAGCGGCAGCGGCACGCCGATCCTGAGCGGCGGCTGCTGCGCCATGGCGGGAACGGCGGCCATCGCCGCGGCCGCCAGCAGGCTTGCGAGTATCCGTCCCATGGTCCGTCCTCCCCCTGTTTTCGTTGGCTATAGTCCCAGGTATGCGACCCTCAGCCGCTCGTCGTGGCGCACCGCGGCGACCGGCCCGGACAGCGCCACGTGTCCCTCGTCGAGCACCAGGCAGGTGTCGGCGATGCCCATGGCGGCGGCGAAGTTCTGCTCCGCCATCACGATGGCGCAGCCGGCCGACGCCTTGATGCGGCCGAGCGCCTCGAACAGCTCCTCGACCAGCTTCGGCGCCAGTCCGGCCGAGGGCTCGTCGAGCATCAGCACCTTGGGCTCGATCATCAGCGCGCGGGCGATGGCGAGCATCTGCCGCTGCCCGCCGCTCATCGAGCCGGCGAGCTGGCTGCCGCGCTGCTTCAACACCGGGAACAGCTCGTACACGCCGTCGAGCAGCCGCTGCCGCTCGGCCCGCGCCGCGCGCGGCCGCAGCGCCTCGAAGGCGCCGCGCAAATTCTCCTCCACCGTGACGGTGGCGAAGCAGCGGGCGCCGTCCGGCACATAGGCGAGGCCGGCGTGCGCCAGCTGCCACGTGGACAGCGCCGACAGGTCCTGCCCGTCCAGGCGCAGCGCCCGGCGGCCGGTATCGGCGGTGCCGGCCAGCGCGCGCAGCGCCGTCGTCTTGCCGGCGCCGTTCGGCCCCAGCAGCACCAGCAGCTCGCCGCCCGACACCTCGAAGGCGAGGTGGGGGATGACGGTGAGGGCGCCGTAGCCGGCCCGCTCGACGGTGGCCTGGAACCTGTTCACAGCGTGAACCCCTTTCCCAGATAGGCCTCGCGCACGTCCGGGTCGGTCAGCACCCGCTGCGGCTCGCCCTCGGCCAGCAGGCGGCCCTGGTTGAGGACGATGGCGTGCCGGCACAGCGTGGCGATGATCCGCATGACGTGCTCGATCACCAGCACGGTGACGCCGGCGGCGTGGATCTCGCGCACCAGGGCGATCACCTGCTCGGTGTCCTCCAGGCTCAAGCCCGCCATGGACTCGTCGAGCAGCAGCACGTCCGGCCGGCAGGCCAGCGCCCGCGCGATCTCCAGCCGCCGCAGGTCGGAGACGGAGAGCTGGCCGCAACGCGTGCCCCCCGCCGGGCGCAGCCCGCAGTAGCGCGCGAGGTCGGCAGCGCTCCGCACCCCCGGCGGCAGCGGACGGTCCGAGCGGGCGTAGCGCAGCGGGACGGAGATGACCTCCTCGATGGTCAGCTCCTTCGGCACCTTCGGCACCTGGTAGGTGCGGGCGAGGCCGCGGTGCACGATGCGGTCGGGGCGCAGCCCGGTGATGGCGCCGCCGCCCAGCAGGATCCGCCCGGCGGCCGGTGGGATCTGGCCGGACACCATGTTGACGAAGGTGCTCTTGCCCGAGCCGTTCGGGCCGATCAGCGCGGTGATCGTGCCCTCGGGGATGGCGAGCGTCACGTTGTCGATGGCGCGCAGGCCGCCGAACGCCACCGTGCAGCCCTCGATGCGCAGCCCGCTCATGACGCCAGCCTCGCCTTGGCGCCGTCGGGGCGCTCCGTGGCCTTGCGCCGGCGCAGCAACCCGCGGGCGAAGCCGACCAGCCCGGCCGGCATGCCGACGATGAACAGGATGATCACCGCGCCGTACACCACCTGATAGCCGACGCCGCCGACGAAGTGCCGCGCCACCTCCTCCAGCAGGCGCAGCGCCACCGCGCCGACCACCGGGCCCAGCGTGGTGTCCATGCCGCCGAGGATGGTCACCGCCAGCGGCAGCACGTTCCAGTTGGTGGTGAACACGTCGTCCGGGATGACGTAGCCGTACAGGCCCGCGTAGCACGCCCCGGCCAGCCCGGCGACCATGCCCGACACCGCGAAGGCGAGGATCTTCAGCCGCGTCACCGGCACGCCCGAGGCGGCGGCGAGGTGCGGGTTGTTGCGGATCATGAAGAAGGCCGGGCGGAAGCGCGATCCCAGGAACACGTCACTCACCGCCGCCGCCGCGACGAGGCAACCGGTGATGAACAGCAGCTGGTGCGGCGGCGAGCCGCCGGCGAGCACCGGCGGCATGATGCCGGTGGAGCCGCCGGTGAGGTCCGGCGTCACCAGGATGAACACCTGGATCGACAGGCTGAAGGACAGCGTGGCGATGGTGAAGTACAGCCGCCTGAGGCGCAGCGTCACCGCCCCCAGCAGCACCGCCACCGCCCCGCACAGCAGCAGGCCCGCGATCCACCCCAGCACCGGCCCGAGCACCGGCGTCAGCAGCGCCGAGCCGTAGCCGCCCATGCCGAAGAACGCCGCGTGCCCCAGCGACACCTGCCCGGTGCGGGACAGGATGTCCCAGGCGAGCGCCAGGATGGCCGACACCGCGATGCCGATCGCCACCTGCACCAGGAAGGCGTGCTCGGCCAGTGCGACCGCGACGAACGGCGCGGCGACGGCCACGTAGAATCCCAGACGGAGGACCAATATGTTCATCCCTGCCGCGTTCATGCCTGCACCTGCTTGCCGAACAGCCCGCTGGGCCGGACGATGAGGACGAGCAGCAGCAGCAGGAAGGCGACGCCGAAGCCCCAGCTGCCGCCCTGCGGCACGAAGGTGCTGACCAGCCCTTCGACCAGCGCCAGGATGGCGGCGCCCATCAAGGCGCCGGGAATGTTGCCGAGGCCGCCCAAGGCAATGATGGCGAAGGCGCGGATCACCAGATCGACGCCGACGCTCGGCTGCACGTACAGCACCAGCGCCACCAGCCCACCCGACACGCCCGCCGCGGCGCCGCCGATGACGAAGGACAGCTCGAACACGCGGTCCACGTTGATGCCGGCGTGCAGCGCCAGCTCCGGATCGTCGCTGGCGAAGCGCATCTGCGTGCCGTAGCGGGTGTGGTTCTTGATCCACAGCATGGCGAGGAACAGCAGCAGCCCGACCAGCGCCACCGCCACGTTGTTGCCGGGCACCGTCACCGGCCCCAGGCGCAGCGGCGGCAGCAGCGCCGGCGCCTGCATGACGCGCGGATCCGGCGACCACAGGATGACCGCGATGTTGAGCAGCAGGATCGACAGGCCCAGCGTGGCGAGCAGCTGGTTGTGCTCGTCCTGCTTCAGCACGCGGGCGAGGAACAGCCGGTAGACCAGCGCCGACAGCAGCCCGAGCGCCACCCCCGACGCCGCCATGCCCAGCCACGGCGACACCCCCCAGCGGGTGTGCAGGCCGTAGGTCAGGAAGGCGCCGAGCATGACGAACTCGCCGTGCGCGAAGTTGATGATGCGCGTCACCCCCACGGTCAGCGTCAGCCCCGCCGCCACCGCCGCGTACAGCGCGGCGACGGTGAGCGACAGGATGACGGCCTGGAGAACGGCTGCGGTGGTCATCGCCCCTACGCCTCCGGTGCGTCGGTGGCCTCGGAGAAGTCGAGCAGCTTCGACTTGTACTCGCTGCGCGGCAGCGTGCCGGCCGGCACCAGCTGCACGGCGGTGCTGACCACCAGCGTGGCACGGACGTCGTGCTCGATGCGCTCGCGCAGGGAATCGTCGGCTGCCGTACCCTCCGCCAGCTCGACCACCACCTTCAGCGGCGGCGCCTGCTTCACCCCCTTCGCCTTGGGGCGGATGGAGATGACGCCGGTGACGGTCGGCTGGAAGCGGTTGACCACCTCGCGCACCGCCGAGGGGAAGACGTTGACGCCGCGCACGATCAGCATGTCGTCGGTCCGCCCGATGCAGCGCACCCGCGGCGACGTGCGGCCGCAGGCGCAGGGCTCGGTGTGGATCACCACGTGGTCGCGGGTGCGGAAGCGCAGCAGCGGCGCGCCGCGGTGCTGCAGGTGGGTCAGCACCAGCTCCCCCCGGGCGCCGTCGGTGACCGGCACGGCGGCGCCGGTGTCCGGGTCGATCAGCTCGAAATGCACGAAGCCGCGGCCGGAGAAGTGCATGCCCTGCTGGTGCTCGCACTCGCCCCACAGCGAGACCGAGATGTCGCCGATGCCCATCGCCTCGGTGACGCGGGCGTTCCACGCCTCCTGCAATTTGGCGCGCATGGCCGGCTCGCCGCCGCCGGGCTCGCCGGCGACCAGGATGCGTTCGACGCTGCTGGCCCGCAGGTCGAGCCCGCGGGCCTGCGCCACCTCGGCCAGATGCAGCGCGTAGGACGGCGTGCAGGCCAGCGCCTGCGGCTTGAGCAGCTGGATGGCGGCGAGCAGCCGCTCGGTGTTGCCGGTGCCCACCGGGATGTGGCAGAGGCCGAGGCGCGGGAACGCCTCCAGCGCCGCACCAGCGACGAAGGGGCCGGCGTTGTAGGTGGTGACGATGCGCTGTCCCGCCTCCACGCCCGACGCCGCGTAACTGCGGCAGGATGTGCGCACCCAGTTCTCCAGGTCGCCGGCCGTCAGCGGGATGTAGCTGGGGATGCCGGTGGTGCCGCTGGTCGAGAAGATGCGCACCACCGATTCCATGGGCGCGGCGAGGTGGGTGCCGATGGGGTGGGCCTCGCTGCGGCTCTGGCGCAGTTCGTCCTTCTCGGTCAGCGGCAGCGCGGCGATCTCGCCCAGCCCGCCGACCACCTCGGGCGTGGCGAAGCCGGCGGCGTTCAGCTTGTCGCGGAAGAAGCGGGAGTGGGCGAAGAGGTGGCGCACCTGGTCCCGGTACAGCGGGTCGTCGTGCGCGCGCTGCTCCGCCCAGGGGCGGGTCTCGATCTCGGGCTCGAAGATCATGACGGATGCTTTTCCTCAGCCGGCGGGGTCGTAGGCGATGGCGCTCTCGGCGTGGTGGGCGAGCAGGAAGCCGATGGGCCGCCGTTGCTCCTCGGCGAGGTGGCCGAGGATGCCGGCGGTGCGCGCCAGGATCGGGATCGCCTTGGTCATCGCCGGCGGGAAGTCGAGGTCCATCAGCACCGCGGCGATGGGGCCGGAGACGTTCAGCGGCATCGGCTTGCCCCATGCCGCCGCGACGGCGCCGCGCAGCCGCTCCAGCATGTCGGCGTGGCGTCCGGCGACGCCGCGCTCGCGCGCCAGGGCCAGGATGCGCTCGGCCCGCGGGTCGAGCGGGTGGTGGATGGGGTGGCCGAAGCCCGGCATCTTGCCGCCGCGGGCGCGGATTCCCGATGCTATGGCGTGCGCCGCAGCGTCCGGCGCCTCGCCGGCATCGACGCGGGCCGCCGCCTCGGCCAGCACCTGGGCGCACAGCTCCGAGGTGCCGAGCACCACGGTGCCGCAGCCGAGGATGCCCGCGGCCACCGCGCCCTGCAGGCTGTCCGGCGCCGCCGCCAGCGTCATCCGCGCCGCCTGCGCGGTCGGCGTCAGCCCATGCTCGGCGATGGCGACCAGCAGCAGGTCGAGGAAATAGCGCTGCTCGGCGCTCGGCCGCGCGCCGGTCACCAGGAAAAAGAAGTATTCGGTGAAGCTGAAGTCGCCCATCAGCCCGTTCACGAGGTCCTGCCCGCGGACCTCGATGCTGCTGGCGTCCGAGGTGCAGATCCCGCTGACCGCGGGACCCGCCTTGCCGATCATCATCGCGCTCCTCCCTTCGCCGGTCGCGGGGACGAGGAGGCCCGTGCGCAGCCCATGCATGGGGCGTGCGGCGACACCGCTGGCGCGGGTGGATCGGGGCGTTTCCTCGGCAAGCGCCCGGCGGCGCTCTTATCGTTCGATTGTAGGACAATAATGTTGGACGAACCGATTGTCAACCGGGCTTCGGACTGGTAAGAAAAGAGGGCATGACCCTGACCGCCGACAGCACCCCTCCGTTACCGGCCAACGACCGCCCCGACGCCCCGGCGCATGGCGGCACCGTGGACTACGTGGTCGAGCAGCTGCGCGACGGCATGCTCCAGGGCCGCTTCGCGCCCGGCCAGCGGCTGGTCGAGGCCGACCTGACCCGCGAGCTGCGGGTCAGCCGGGGTCCGCTGCGGGAGGCGTTTCGGCGGCTGTCGGCGGAAGGGCTGATCGAGATCGTGCCGCACCGTGGCGCGCTGGTTCGCCGCCTGACCCAGCGCGAGATGACCGAGCTGTTCCAGATCCGCAGCAGCCTGGAGGCGCTGGCCGCCCGCCTCGCCGCCGCCGGGGTGGCCGACCCGGAGGTGCGCGCCCGCTTCGAGGCGGACATCGCGCCGATCTGGAACGATGGCCCGCGGATGGCCAGCCTCGACTACATCGACGAGAACCACCGCTTCCACGACGCCATCGTCGCCGCCAGCGGCAACGCGCAACTCCTGCGGCTGACGCGGCAGCTGCGCCTGCCGGTGCTGATGTACCAACTGATCGGCTCCCTGAAGGCCGAGAACATCGCCGCCTCCCTGGCCGAGCACCGCGCCATCGCCAGGGCCATCCTCGCCGGCGACGGCGCGGCGGCCGAGCGCTGCGTGACCGCCCACCTGCGGCGCGCCGTCGGCATCGCCGAGGCGATGCCGGAGCGGGTGTTCGGCCGGTAGAACCCGCTGCACCCTTCGGACAACTTCATCCGTAAAGGACGCCTCATCCTTTATTGACCGTGCCCGAATCGCGAACTCGGCTGTTTGACGCTTCAATGGAATAAAGTCCGAACGCGTCCAACCTCGAGGTGCAGCGATGGCAGAGCGCTTCACGAAATCGGCCGCGCGCAACATTTTCTACGGCGGGTCGCTGTTCTTCTTCGTCACCTTCGTCGCGCTGACGGTGCACAGCCACTACTACATGCGGACCGCCAGCACCGACGAGGCCACGCTGTCCGACGGCGTCGCCCGCGGCAAGCATGTCTGGGAGCGGAACTCCTGCATCAACTGCCACACGCTGCTCGGCGAGGGCGCCTACTTCGCCCCGGAACTCGGCAACGTCTGGGTCCGCTACGGCGGGCGGGACGACGCCGAGAGCGCGCGGGCGGCCCTGAAGGCGTGGATGCAGGCGCAGCCGAGCGGGGTCGAAGGCCGCCGCCAGATGCCGCAGTTCAACCTGACCGAGCAGGAACTCAACGATCTCGTGGATTTCCTCGAATGGACCAGCCGCATCAAGACGCAGGGCTGGCCGCCGAACACCGCGGGCTGAAGGGAACGAGGCATCCGATGAAATACGCCACCCAACGCATCGCCTACTGGTACTTCGCCAGCGCGATGGCGCTGTTCGTCGTGCAGGTGCTGGTGGGGACGCTGGCCGGGACGGTCTACGTCCTGCCGAACTTCCTGTCCGGGATCCTGCCCTTCAACATCCTGCGGATGATCCACACCAACGCGCTGATCGTGTGGCTCCTGCTCGGCTTCTTCGGCTCGGCCTACTACCTGATCCCGGAGGAGGCCGAGCGCGACATCCTGAGCCCGGCGCTCGCCTACGTCCAGCTGGCGATCCTCATGGTCGGGGCGCTGTCGGCGGTCGTCGGCTACACCCTGGGCATCCACGAGGGGCGCGAGTTCCTGGAGCAGCCGCTCTGGGTCAAGGCCGGCATCGTCGTCGCCGCGCTGATCTTCCTCTACAACGTGTCGCTGACCGTGCTGCGCGGCCGCAGGACGGCGGTCACCAACGTGCTGCTGCTCGGCCTGTGGGGCATCGCCATCTTCTTCCTGTTCGCCTTCTACAACCCGTCCAACCTCGCCCTGGACAAGCTGTACTGGTGGTACGTCGTCCACCTGTGGGTCGAGGGAGTCTGGGAACTGGTGATGGCGGCCATCCTGGCCTTCCTGATCATCAAGATGACCGGCGTCGATCGCGAGGTCGTCGAGAAGTGGCTGTACTCCATCGTCGGGCTGGCGCTGTTCTCCGGCCTGCTCGGCACCGGCCACCACTATTACTGGATCGGCGCCCCGGGCTATTGGCAGTGGATCGGCTCGCTGTTCTCGACGCTGGAAGTGGCGCCTTTCTTCGCCATGGTGCTGTTCGCCTTCAGCATGGCGTGGCGGGGCCGGCGCGACCACCCCAACACGGCCGCCATGCTGTGGTCGCTGGGCACGCCGGTCATGGCGTTCTTCGGCGCCGGCGTGTGGGGCTTCATGCACACGCTGTCCTTCGTCAACTACTACAGCCACGGCACGCAGGTCACGGCGGCGCACGGCCACCTCGCCTTCTTCGGCGCCTACGTCATGCTGAACCTGAGCATGATCACCTACGCCCTGCCGCTGCTGCGCGGGCAGTTCCCGTACAACCAGGTGCTCAACATGTGGAGCTTCTGGATCATGACGTCGGCCATGGCCTTCATGACGTTCACCCTGACCTTCGCCGGCGTCGTGCAGATCCACCTGCAGCGCGTCATGGGGCTCACCTACATGGAGGTCCAGGAGCAGCTGACCCTGTTCTACTGGATGCGGCTGGGATCGGGCGTGTTCGTCGCGCTCTCGGCGCTGCTGTTCATCTACTCGGTCTTCGGCCCGGTCCGGGAGCAGGTGCCCGCACGCACCCAGCCCTCGGTGGCGCCGGCGGAATGACTTGCCCAACCGTTATTTGACCGGGTGAAGGAGCCGTCATGAGCAAGCTCTCCGCCACCGTCCTCGTCGTCCTCGCCGCGCTGTCCGGCCCGGCCTGGGCGCAGGCCAACCTGAGGCCGGACCCGAACCCGCGCGTGCCCCCGCAGCCGGGCCAGTCCCTGCCGGTGGAGGACGCGCTGTTCCTCCGGCAAGCCACCGCCGCCAGCCAGGGGCAGCAGGACCTGGGGCGGCTCGCCGCCGAGAAGGCCCCCGACGACGCGTTCAAGGCGATGGCGCAGGGGATCGCCGGGACCCACCGCAAGCTCGCCGAGCAGTTGAAGGGCCTCGCCCAGGGCCGGCCCCTGCCGCCCGCCGACGCCCAGGGCGCCGCCGGGGCCGTGACCAACCCGGCGAACGCCCACGAGGCCATGGCGGGGGATGCGGTCAACGCCCTGAAGGGAGCGAGCGGCGAGGCGTTCGCCAAGGGGTACATCGAGGCGCAGCTCCGCATCCATGACCGCATCGTGGATCTCTACCAGACGGAGGCGTCCAACACCCCCGCCCGCGACCTCGCGACCTTCGCGATCACCAGCCTGGTCGCGGTCCAGAAGGATCGGGACGCCCTGCGGCAGATGGCCGGCCGGTTCGGGATCAAGGCGCCGGCCGCGGGGCAGGCGATCCAATACGGCGATCCGGCCAAGGCCCGGTGATCGGCGGCGACGCCAGGGTGCCGGCGTCGGCGAGCGCCGCCCGCAGCCGTACGGCGGCGTAATCGACGAAGGCCCGGACCTTGGCCGAGGCGCGCCGCCCCCCGGCGTGCACGAGCTGCACGGGGACCGGCGGCGGCTCGAAACCGGCCAGCACGATGGCGAGGCGACCCGCCCGCAGTTCGTCGGCGATCTGGTAGGCCAGCACCCGCGTCAGCCCGCGCCCGGCGACCGCCGCGGCCACCGCGGCGTCGGCCGTGTTGACCACCAGCCGGGCCGGCGGCGTCACCGTCTCCGCCGCGGACCCCGCGGGAAAGCCCCACTCCCGCCACGTCCCGGCCGGCGAGAACTCCACCACGTCCATGCGCTCCAGGTCCGACGGCCGTTGCGGCACGCCGCGGCGCGCCAGATACTCCGGCGCGGCGCAGACCACCCGCCGCATCGTGCCGACGCGCACCGTCCGCAGCGTGGAGTCCGGCAGCTGCCCGATGCGCAGCGCCACGTCCATCCCCTCCTCGAGCAGATCGACGACGCGGTCCAGCAACAGCAGGCGCGCAGTGACGTGGGGATGTTCTTCCAGGAAATCGAACAGCACCGGCGCCACGTGCAGGCGGCCGAACATCACCGGCGCCGTCACCGTCAGCTCGCCGCGCGGCTCGGCATGGGTGCCGGCGGCCGAGGCCTCGGCTTCCGCGATCTCGTGGAGGATGCGCTTGCAGTCGCCCAGGTAGCGCGCGCCGGCCTCGGTCAACCGCACAATGCGCGTGGTGCGGTGCAGCAGCCGGGCGCCGATGCGTTCCTCCAGCGCCGCCACGGCGCGCGTCACGCTGGGCGTCGACAGCGCCAGCCGCCGGGCCGCGGGCGCGAACCCGCTCTCCTCGGCCACGGCGACGAACACCCGCATCGCGGTCAGATGGTCCATGGCGTTATTTCAAGATCTGAAACGATGCATTGTCAACATCACCGATTATCGGTGCTAACAGAAAGGAATAGGGTTTCCTTCACCGCAAACCCTCCGCATCGGGAGCCCCGTTCATGGCCGCGCCGAGCACCCCCATCCGCCTCTACCGCCACCCGCTGTCCGGCCACGCGCACCGGGTCGAGCTGATGCTGTCGCTGCTCGGCCTGCCGGTCGAGCCGATCGACGTCGACCTCCGGGGCGGGGCGCACAAACGGCCGGAATTCCTTGCCAGGAACCCCTTCGGCCAGATTCCGGTGATCGAGGATGGCGACGTGACGCTGGCCGACAGCAACGCCATCCTGGTCTATCTGGCAGGCCGCTACGACGGGGCCGGGCGCTGGCTGCCGCGCGAGCCGGTCGCCGCCGCAAGGGTGCAGCGCTGGCTGTCGGTGGCCGCCGGCCCGCTCGCGGCGGGCCCGGCCGCGGCCCGACGGGTGACGGTGTTCGGCGCCCCGCTGGACCACGCGCACTGCAAGAGCGTTGCCGCCGATCTGTTCGCCGTGCTCGACCAGCATCTGGTCGGCAACGCCTTTGTAGCCGGCGACGCACCGACCATCGCCGACGTGGCGCTCTACAGCTACACGGCGCACGCGCCGGAGGGCGGGGTGGCGCTCGATGCCTATCCGAACATCCGCGCGTGGCTGGCGCGCATCGAGGCGCTGCCGGGCTTCGTGCCGATGCGGCGGTCCGCCGTCCCGGCGGCCTGAGCAGGGGAAGTGGCCATGGACTCCCCCTTCCACCCCGGCGAGCGGATGCTCCAGGAGCGCGCCGGCGTGCGCGACCGGGTCGAGCAGGCTGGCCGCCGCGGCATCCGCGACCACATGCCCGACCAGCACCGCGAGCTGTTCGGCAAGCTGCCCTTCATCATCGTCGGTGCGCTCGATGGCCAGGGCTGGCCGCGCGCGACCCTGCTCGCCGGGGCGCCGGGGTTCGTGGAGACGCCGGACGCCCGCACCCTGGTGCTCGGCGCGCAGCCGGCGACGGGCGACCCGCTGCACGGCCGGCTGGTCACCGGGGCGGAGGTCGGGCTGCTCGGCATCCAGCTGGAGACGCGGCGGCGCAACCGCATGAACGGCCGCATCGAGCGTGCGGACGCGGCCGGCTTCGCGGTCCGTGTCGGGCAGAGCTTCGGCAACTGCCCGCAGTACATCCAGGCGCGCGCCCCGGTGCCCACCGGCCGGCCGCCCCGTCCGGTCGCCCGGGTGGAAGGAGCGCTGTTATCCGCTGCGGCGCGGGCGCTGGTGGCGCAGGCCGACACCTTCTTCCTTGCCACGGCGGCGCCGGCCGGCGTCGACGTATCGCACCGCGGCGGCGCGCCCGGCTTCGTACGGGTGGATGAGGGGGATGGGCGCACCGTGCTCACCGCGCCGGACTTCCGCGGCAACTTCTTCTTCAACAGCTTCGGCAATCTGGTGCTGAACCCGCGGGCCGGGCTGCTGTTCGTCGATTTCGCCACCGGCGGCCTGCTGTCGCTGGCCGGCGAGGCGGAAGTCGTCTGGTCCGGCCCCGAGCTGGAGACCCTCGCCGGGGCCGAGCGGCTGCTGCGCGTGCGCGTTACCGGCGGCGTCTTCGTGGAGGACGCCGTGCCGCTGCGCTGGTCGGTGCCGGAGCGGATCGCCCCGGATCTTTAGGGTGGCTTCCGACCGAGGTGGTGCCCGGCTGGAGCGCCCCGACGTCCGTCCCATCGCCGCCGAATTGGGGGACGGCGCCCGCGCCTGAGGGGTGATGTCACAGCGAATACCCGGGCGGGTGCGGCAGCCGGGGGTATATCTCCGGCCGCTCGCCGGGGAACGGCAAGCCCCCCGGCTTCACAGGCCGGTGAAACGCTGCTACCGTCGCACGGCAGCACCGGCTGGGGCACCGGGTGTCCTGCCCGGCAGGTGGAGCCGGGATCGACGGCGGCTTCGAGGAACGCGGCCGGCGTCCGCTGGGCCGATGACAGCATGAGGAAAGTGCGTTCGATGGTGGTGGCGCCGCAGCCCGGTTCTCGCTCCAGCTTCCTGTACCCGATGCCGGTCCACAGCGATCTCGACATGGGACGGGTGAACGACCTCCTGGAACGGCACTGGAAGCTGAACCGGTCGGCGGTCAACGCCGACACCGACGTCCTGGCGCGCTACCTCGCCGACCGGCTCGGCGCCCGCATCATCGAGGCGAAGAGCGGCGAGGAGTGCCTGACCTGGACGATGCCCAACCACTGGCGCGTCCGCAAGGGCCAGCTGCGCCGGCTGTCCGGCGAGGTCGTCTGCGACTTCGCCGACAATCCGCTGCACCTGTGGACCCATTCCATCGGCTTCCGCGGCATCGTCAGCCGGGACGACCTGCTCGCCAACCACATACAGACCGACCCCTCGCGCCCCGAGGAGTTTCTCTACTACTACCGCAACGGCTACAAGCCGGCGGAGCGGCAGTGGGGCTTCAGCCTGCCCCACCGGCTCGTCGAGAGCCTGACGGACCCGCAGTACGAGGTGGAGATCGACGCCGATCTCGACCGCGAGGGGTCGCTGAAGGTGGTGGACGCCTTCCTGCCCGGCGAGCTGCCGGACACCGTCTTCATCATGGCGCACACCTGCCACCCGGCGCTGGTCAGCGACGGGATCGGCTGCATCGCGGTCGCCAACGAGCTGTTCCACCTCCTCAACGCCCGTCCGCGCCGCCGCTATTCCTACCGCTTCCTCTACGGCCCGGAGTATTTCGCCGCCGCCGCCTACCTCGCCAAGGCCGACCCCGAGACCATCGCGACCCTCAAGTTCGGCATCTACCTGGACATGCTCACCACCAACGAGCCGATCGGTTTCCAGACCTCGGTGCGCGGCAATTCCCGCGTCGACCACATCGTGCGCAACGTGCTGTCGTCGCACCGGCCGCTGCTGATCGAGCGGCCGAGCCGCGCGCTGTGGGGCAACGACGAGATGTTCTACGACGGTCCCGGCTTCAACATTCCGACCGTCGGGCTCGGCCGGCTGATGCACCGCGAGTACCACTACAACACGGACGACCTCGCGCACGTCAATCACTACCACGTGCGGGAAAGCCTGTGGATCCTGAGCCGGGTCGTCGAAGTATTCGAGACCGACTACGTGCCGGTGCGCGGGTTCGACGGCCCGCTCTACCTGTCGCGCTACCCCCAACTGCAGGCGAAGGTGCCGGCGCTGTCCACCTCGGCGGCCAGCCATCGCCTGCTGATGCTGGCGGACGGGCAGGCCTCCTGCCAGGACCTCGCCCAGACCCTTGGGCTGGACTACTTCCAGGTGCGGACGTTCTTCGACGAACTCGTCGGGCTCGGGCTGGCCGCGCGGCGCGAGCGCCCGCCGACGGCCGCGGACCTCGGGTCCGATCAGGTCGCGCCGCTGCTTGCTGGCCGTTAGGGCGGCGGGGGTGGCATGCGCTTCGTGACCACCGCGGGCATCCGCGACGCGCTCGCCACCGCCGGCCTCGGGCGGGGGCAGATCGTCTTTGCCTACACCGACCTGCGGACGGTGGGCATGGTGGAGGGGGCCGGCGACCGCGACGCGTTCTGCGCGGCCTACCTCGGCGCGATCATGGACGTGCTCGGCCCGGAGGGAACGCTGGTCGTGCCCACCTACACGACCCAGGTCGCCCGCTTCGACATCGACTTCGTGCTGGAGGAGACGCCGACGCCGATGGGGCTGTTCCCCGAGTACGTGCGCACCCGCCCCGGCGCCGTCCGCTCGGTGCACCCGCTGCTCTCGCTCACGGCCTACGGCGCGGACGCGGCGCGCATCTGCTCCGACAACGGGACCAGCGCCTACGGTCCGGACTCGCCCTTCGCGCGCCTGCTGGAGGCCGACGCGCGGACGCTGGTCATCGGGCTCGACCGCTACTACGCGATCGGCGGCGTCCACCACCTGGAGGCCGCCTGCCAGTTGCCCTACTGCTACAACAAGCTGCTGAAGTGGCAGCCGGTGGTCGGTGGGCAGCGGCTGTCCCGCCAGTACTTCGCCACCGTCCGTTACCCCGAGTTCATGGGGATTCCCTACGATTTCACCCGTTTCGCCGACGCCCTGGACGCTGCCGGCGGCATCCGCCGGGCGCCGCTCGGGCGGTCCGAGGTGTTCGCGGCCGACTACCGCCACGCCTTCGAGACCGGCATGCGGTTGCTGCGCGACGATCCCTACCTGCTGCTGCGCGAGCCGCCGCCGTTCGTCTACGGCACGGTGCCGTTCGACGGCCCGACCGCCGCCCACGACCGCGTCGCCGGGCCGGGCGACGCCGACCGCCTGTCCTCCATGAACTGGCTGGGCTATTACCTGTAGACGCGCGCTCCACGCGCGTCCTTGCGAGGAATGATCGCCCATGAAGATCCTGTCCGTCACCCCCAGCCCGCGGGCGGCCTGACGTGGGCGGCATGGAAGCATCGCTCCCGCGGCTCAAGGTGTTCCTGGCCGGCAACGCGACGCTACGCCCGATGGCGGCCGGCATCCGCGAGGGCGCCCTGGCCGCGGGCGTCGATGCCCTGGTGACGGACGCGCCCGCCGACCAGCTGGGGCCCATGGTCTTCGACCCGGCATCCGCGTTCCACGCCGAGCGCTGGGACGTCGCCGTCCTTCACCTGTCCAGCCTCGGGCTCACGGCCGCCGGCACCGCGCCGCGCGACGGCGTCGCCGGGGATCTGGCCGCGGTGGTCGCCGCCATCCGCAGCCGCAGCGACGCGCGCATCGCCGTCGTGCTCCCCGAGCCGCTGGAGGAGGAGTGGGATCCGTCCTCCCCGCTGGCCGCGTGGCGGGCCGGCGTGGTCGCCGCCATCCGTGCCGCGCTGGACGACCGGGTGCTGGTCATCGACCCGACGCCGACCCTGCTGGAGGTCGGGGCGGCCAGCTGGTACGCGGCCCGCTTCTGGTACCACGCCAAGCTGCCGTGCCACCCCACGGCGCTGGCGGCGCTGGGCCGTCGGGTGGGGCGCGGCATCGCCGCGGCGGCGGTCCGGCCGGTCAAGGTGGTGGCCTGCGACCTCGACAACGTGCTGTGGGGCGGCATCGTCGGCGAGGATGGCTGCCACGGGATCGCGCTCGACGTGCACGGCGGCGGCGGCCCCTTCATCCGCCTGCAGGCCTACCTGAAGCACCTCGCCGGGCGCGGCCTGCTGCTCGTCGCCGTGTCGAAGAACAACCCGGACGACGTCCGCACGGTGTTCCGCGAGCGGCGGGAGATGCTGCTGGGCTGGGACGACTTCGCCTGCGTGCGCGCCAACTGGGAGCCGAAGTCGGCCAACCTGCGCTCCATCGCCGGGGAGCTGAACCTGGGGCTCCAGAGCTTCGCCTTCCTCGACGATTCGCCCTTCGAGCGGGCCGAGGTCCGCGCCGCGCTGCCGGAGGTGACGGTTCCCGAACTGCCGGCGACGCCGGAGGACTACGTCCCCTTCCTGGTCCGCTCCGGCCTGTTCGGGACCCCCTTCGTCACCGGAGAGGACCGCGAGCGGCAGCGGCACTACCGCGAGAACCAAGCCCGCCGGGACGCGGCGCAGGCGGCGCCGGACCTCGCCGGCTTCCTCGACTCGCTGGAGCTGGCGGTCGCGGAACTGCCCATCGACGCCGCCAGCATCGAGCGCGCGGTGCAGCTGATCGGCAAGACCAACCAGTTCAACCTGACCGGCCGGCGCCACGGCGCGGCGGCGGTGCGGGCGATGGCCGACGACCCCGCCGGCTTCGCCCGCTGCTTCCGCGTGACCGACCGCTTCGGCGACAACGGCATCACCGGCGTGCTGATCGCCACGCCGGACGGGGACGACGGCTGCCGGATCGACACCTGGGTGCTGTCCTGCCGCGTCATGGGGCGGACGGTGGAGCGGGCGATGTTCGCCGCGCTGGTGGAGTGGGCGGCGGCGCGCGGCATACGCCGGATCATCGGCGAGCACGTGCCGTCCGACCGCAACCAGCCGGTCGCGGGGCTGCTGCCGGAGCTTGGGTTCGAGCGCGGCGAGGACGGGCTGTACCGCTACGACGCCGCGCGGCCCTACACCGGCAACCGGCACGTCCGCGTCGCCGCGATCGATCAGGGGAGCGCCCGCGGCGCCCCTTAGCGGGGCGCCGCGGGCGGGCCGTGGCCCGGCCTACGCCCGCACGCCCGCCAGGGCGGCGTTCAAGGTGGCGCTCGGGCGCATCACCGCGTCGAGCTTCCCGGCGTCGGGCAGGTAGTAGCCGCCGATGTCGACCGGCTTGCCCTGCACCGCGTTGAGCTCCTCCAGGATCCTGGTCTCGTTCTCGGCCAGGGTCTTCGCCAGCGGCGCGAACGTGGCCGCCAGTTCGGCGTCCTCGGTCTGCGCGGCCAGCTCCCGGGCCCAGTACATCGCCAGGTAGAACTGGCTGCCGCGGTTGTCGAGCTCGCCGGTCTTGGCGCGCGGTGACTTGTTGTTGTCGAGCAGCGTGCCGGTGGCGGCGTCCAGCGTCCGGGCCAGCAGCTTGGCGCGGGCGTTGTTCTCCTTGAGGCCCAGGTCTTCCAGCGACACCGCCAGCGCCAGGAACTCGCCCAGCGAATCCCAGCGCAGGTGGTTCTCCTCGACGAGCTGCTGCACGTGCTTCGGCGCCGAGCCGCCGGCGCCCGTCTCGTACATGCCGCCGCCGTTCATCAGCGGCACGATCGACAGCATCTTGGCCGAGGTGCCCAGCTCCATGATCGGGAACAGGTCGGTCAGGTAGTCGCGCAGGATGTTGCCGGTGACCGAGATGGTGTCCAGGCCGCGGATCACGCGCTCCAGCGTGTACCGCATGGCGCGCACCTGGCTCATGATCTGGATGTCGAGGCCGGCGGTGTCGTGGTCCTTCAGGTACGCCTTGACCTTCTTGATCAGCTCGTTCTCGTGCGGGCGGTACGGGTCCAGCCAGAACACCGCCGGCATGCCGGAGTTGCGGGCGCGCGTCACCGCCAGCTTGATCCAGTCGCGGATCGGCGCGTCCTTCACCTGGCACATGCGCCAGATGTCGCCCTGCTCGACGGTCTGGCTCAGCAGCACCTCGCCGGTGGCGATGTCGGTGATGTTGGCGACGCCGTCCTCGGGGATCTCGTACGTCTTGTCGTGCGAGCCGTACTCCTCGGCCTGCTGCGCCATCAGGCCGACGTTGGGCACGGTGCCCATGGTCTTCGGATCGAAGGCGCCGTGCCATTTGCAGAAGTTGATCATCTCCTGGTAGATGCGGGCGAAGGTCGATTCCGGCATGACCGCCTTGACGTCCTTCAGCCGGCCGTCGGCCCCCCACATCTTGCCGCCGTTGCGGATCATCGCCGGCATCGAGGCGTCGACGATCACGTCGTTGGGCGAGTGGAAGTTGGTGATGCCCTTGGCCGAGTCCACCATCGCCAGCTCGGGCCGGTGCTCGTGGCAGGCGTGCAGGTCGCGCTTGATCTCGTCCTGCTTGGACTGCGGCAGCGTGGCGATCTTGTTGTAGAGATCGACCATGCCGTTGTTGACGTTGACGCCCAGCTCCTCGAACAGCGCGCCGTGCTTGGCGAACGCGTCCTTGTAGAAGATGCGCACGCAGTGGCCGAACACGATGGGGTGCGACACCTTCATCATCGTCGCCTTGACGTGCAGCGAGAACATCACGCCGGTCTTGTGCGCGTCCTCGATCTGCGTCTCGTAGAAGTCGAGCAGGGCCTTCTTGCTCATGAACATGCTGTCGATGATTTCCTTGTCCTGCAAGGAAACCCTATCCTTCAGCGCGATGGTCTTGCCGCCCTTGGTGGCCAGCTCCATCCGGACGTCGCGGGCGCGGTCCAGCGTCATCGACTTCTCACCATGGTAGAAGTCGCCGTGGTGCATGTGCGAGACGTGGGTGCGCGACGCCTGGCTCCACTCGGCCATGCTGTGCGGGTTCTTGCGGGCGTATTCCTTGACGGCCTTCGGCGCGCGGCGGTCGGAGTTGCCCTCGCGCAGCACCGGGTTCACGGCCGAGCCCAGGCACTTGTTGTAGCGGGCGCGGATGGCCTTGTCGGCGTCGGTCTTCGGGTCCTCCGGGAAGTCCGGGACGCTGAAGCCCTTGGACTGCAGCTCCTTGATCGCGGCGATCAGCTGGGCCACCGAGGCGGAGACGTTGGGCAGCTTGATGATGTTGGCGTCCGGTTCCAGCGTCTTGCTGCCCAGCTCGGCCAGCACGTTGGGCACCGTCTGCGCGTCGCTGAGGTACTCCGGGAATTCACCCAGGATGCGGTTGGCCACCGAAATGTCGGCTTCCGCCACGTCGATGCCGGCCGGCGCGGCAAAGGTGCGGACGATCGGCAGGAACGACGCCGTCGCCAGCCGCGGCGCCTCGTCCGTCAGCGTATAGATGATCTTCGGTGCACCAGAAGCCATGGGTTTCCTCGTCCGGGAGTTCTCAGGGTTGTAGGGCTGACATTTGTTATTGACCGGTACGGCGGCTACAGGAAGGTACCTGTGTTGGCGGGGCCAACAATGCGGCACGGTGTCCTAGCGGCCGTCCGCGCCCCGGGGCGGCGTCTTTTCCGACCAATGTTATATGACATTGCCGGCGCCGCAGCGTCAAGGCGGGCCGCCCCGTCGCTAGCCCGGCCACTCCGCTGCGGCGGCCGGATCGTGTTGGAGATCCACCGGGAGGGCACGACCGTCCTGATGGTCGAGCACGGCACCGGCAGCGCCATGCTGGAGAATCCGCACATTCAGAAGGCCTATCTGGGGGATGAGGCGCCGACGGTGTGGTCGATCACGGTCCATCACCGTCCCTTCGCGCCGGGAGAGCGTTGCGGGCCAGCACCATGAGCAGATCCGATTGCGCCACCGTGCCCAACAGCCTGCCGCCGTCATCCACGATCATCGCCTCGGGCGTCCGGCTGCCGACCAGCGGGCCGAGGAGCCGGAACGCGGGCGTCTGCGGCCGCTCGATATGCGCCGGCGCCATGAGGTCGACGACGCGCGCGGCGTCCTGGACGAGTTGCGCGTGACCGATCGCCCCGATCACCACGTTGCGCGCATCGACCACGGGCAGCGCGTGGCGCCCATGCTCGTCCAGCAGTCGGCGGGCGACGCCCGCCGGGGCGTCGGCGGAGACCGCAGGCACGTCGCGGGACATGACGTCGGCGCACGTGACCTCGCCGTGCAGCCGTTTCATCGCGTGGAGTTCGGCCCGTGCCAGGAGCGCGCCGAGGTCCTCGCGGCTGATGTCGAGCGCCTCGCCGAGTTCCTGGATCGCTTCGTCCACGTCGTCCGGCGTCACGCCGCCGCGCGGTGGGGTCGGCGGATGAACGGTCTGGTGCGCCGGTTCCGGCTTCACCTTCGGGACGTGCGGATAGGAATGGCCGGAGTACCGGTGGAACAGCCATCCGGCCGCGACCAGCAGGACGGAGTTGACTGCGACCGGCAGGAAGGCGAAGCCGAGCCCCGAGGCCGCCACCGCCGGCCCGCCGAGCACCGCGGTCAGCGCAGCGGCCCCGCCGGGCGGGTGCAGGCAGCGCGTGAGGGACATCGCGGCGATCGCCAGCGCGACCGCGGTCGCGCCGGCCAGCATGGGGTCGTGAATCGAACCGGCGACGAGGGCACCGATCAGCGCGGACAGGGTGTTGCCGCCGATGATGGGCCAGGGCTGGGCGAGAGGGCTGGCCGGCACCGCGAACAGCAGCACCGCCGACGCCCCCATCGGCGCGACGAGGACCGGCGCGCTGGTGACGAAGCCCAGGGTCAGGCTGCACAGCACCCCCACCACGGCGAGGCCGAGCAGGGCGCCGCAGCAGGCGATGAGGCGGTCGCGGAGATTGGCGCCGGGAAGAATGGGCCTGAACAGCGCGATGCGGCGGCGGTTCCGGCTCTTCGCCAGAAACATGATCCTCAAACGGCGCGGCAGGAGCCGCATCTCGGCCTTCATTCCCTCTTCCTTCCCGGGCGGTGGACCTGTGCGGTACCGACCCTAGGACCTCAGGTTAAGTTGAGGTCAAGCGAAAAGATGCAGCGCTGGACCACGGCGGCGACCGGCGATTCCCACCCCGAAATTTCCTCTTGACCTCAAGTTAACTTAAGGTTCTAGGGTCGAGTCCAACGGCTCGGATCGCCTGCGGATCGCGCAGGGCGGAACACGCTCGTACAGCGGGTCCGGGCGCTTGAAGGGAGGTGCCTGTGATCTCTCCGACATCCGTGAATTGGACGATGCTCAACACGTTGCGCGCCATGCCGGGCCCGTCGGCGATGATGCCGCCGGCCTCGCTGCTGTCGATCACCAGCGCGGCGAACCTGAAGCCCGCCGTCCTCCGGCCGGCGCTCGACGAACTGATCAAGTGCGGGTTCGTCCGGGAATACGTCACGCAATACGGACGGTCCTACGCGCGGACGGCGAAGGGCGACGCGCGGATCCTCGAAGTGAAGACCTGGCTCCGCTAGCCGGACGCCTGAACCGTGACACCGCAAGCAGGCCCAGCGGGCCATGAGGGGGGACGAACGGCATGAGCAAGGCTCTCGACGGAGTGCGGATCCTGGACTTCACCCACGTCCAGTCCGGCCCGACCTGCACGCAGCTGCTGGCGTGGTTCGGCGCCGACGTCATCAAGGTCGAGC
>NZ_LGQZ01000081.1 GCF_003116015.1 Azospirillum sp. TSO22-1 | reverse complement strand
GTGACGCGCTCGCCGCTCCTGGGCGAGCACACCGACGAGATCCTGCGCGACGTGCTCGGCTTCGACGAGCGGCGCATCGCCATGGTCCGTGATGCCGGGGCGCTCGGCCCCAGAACGCGCGCGACGGCCGCCGAGTAGGCCCCACGCCTGCAAACACACCGGAAAATCCAAGGAGGAACGCCATGACCGCTCTCATCGACCCGATCCGCGCCGGGCGGCCGGCCGACATCGTCCGCCGCCTGCTCGACACCGCCAGGGCCGAGGGCCGTACCGCGCTGACCGCGCCGGAAGCCAAGGAACTCTGCGACCTCTACGACATCCCCGTGCCGCGGGAAGGCCTCGCCCGCAGCGCCGGGGAGGCGGCCGCGCTCGCCGAGGCGATGGGCTTCCCGGTCGTGCTGAAGATCGTCTCGCCGCAGATCCTGCACAAGACGGAGGCCGGCGGCGTGCTGGTCGGCGTGCAGACGGCCGAGGAGGTGCGCGCCGGCTTCCAGACCATCATGGACCGCGCCCGCGCCTACGACAGCCAGGCCGAGCTGCGGGGCGTGCAGGTGCAGCAGATGGTGAAGGGCGGCACAGAGGTCATCATCGGCTCCATCACCGACCAGAGCTTCGGCAAGCTGGTGGCCTTCGGCCTCGGCGGCGTGCTGGTCGAGGTGCTGAAGGACATCACCTTCCGCCTGGCGCCGGTCAGCCGCGAGGACGCGCTGTCGATGCTCGACGGCATCCAGGCGGCGGAGCTGCTGAAGGGTGTCCGCGGCGGCAAGCCGGTGGACCGCGAGGCGCTGGCGGCGGTGATCGTCAACGTCTCCCGCCTCGTCGCCGACGTGCCGGAGATCGTCGAGCTGGACCTGAACCCGGTCTTCGCCCGCGAGGACGGCGCCACCGCCGCCGACGTGCGCATCGTGCTCGACTTCGAACTGAAACCGGCACGCTACCGCCCGACGCCGGAGCAGATCGTCGCGAAGATGAACCGCATCATGAAGCCGGATGCGGTGGCGGTCATCGGCGCCTCGGCCGAGGACGGCAAGATCGGCAACTCCGTGATGAAGAACCTCATCAACGGCGGCTATCAGGGGAAGATCTACCCGATCCACCCGAAGGCCGAGAGCATCCTGGGCTACATGGCTTACAAGAGCGTCAAGGACGTTCCCGGCACCATCGACGTCGCCGTCTTCGCCGTGCCCGCCAAGTTCGTCGCGCAGGCGCTGACCGAGGTCGGCGAGAAGAGGATCGCCGGCGCCGTGCTGATCCCCTCGGGCTTCGCCGAGACCGGCAACGTCGAGGGCCAGCAGGAGATTGTCGAGATCGCCCGCAGGTACGACGTGCGCTTGATGGGGCCGAACATCTACGGCTTCTACTACACGCCGAAGAACCTCTGCGCGACCTTCTGCACGCCGTACGACGTCAAGGGCAAGGCGGCGCTGTCGTCGCAGTCCGGCGGCATCGGCATGGCGATCATCGGCTTCAGCCGCTCCGCCCGGATGGGCGTGTCGGCCATCGTCGGCCTCGGCAACAAGTCGGACATCGACGAGGACGACCTGCTCTACTTCTTCGAGCAGGACGACAACACCCAGGTCGTCGCCATGCATTGCGAGGACCTTAAGGACGGCCGCGCCTTCGCGGAGGCCGCCAAGCGCGTCTCGCAGAAGAAGCCGGTCATCGTGCTCAAGGCCGGACGCACGTCGCTCGGCGCCCGCGCCGCCAGCTCGCACACCGGCGCGCTGGCCGGCAACGACAGGATCTACGAGGATGTGCTGAAGCAGAGCGGTGTTGTCCGCGCCCGCAGCCTGCAGGATCTGCTGCAGTTTGCCCGCGGCATTCCGGTGCTGCCGACGCCTGGGGGCGAGAACGTGGTGATCATCACGGGGGCCGGCGGGTCGGGCGTGCTGCTGTCGGACGCCTGCGTGGACAACGGGCTGTCGCTGATGGCCATGCCCGATGACCTCGACGCGGCGTTCCGCACGTTCATCCCGCCTTTCGGCGCCGCCGGCAACCCGGTGGACATCACCGGCGGCGAGCCGCCGACGACCTACAAGAACACCATCCGTCTGGGCCTGGAGGACGACCGCATCCACGCCCTGATCCTGGGCTACTGGCACACCATCATCACGCCGCCCATGGTCTTCGCGAAACTGGTGGTCGAGGTGAAGGAGGAAATGAAGGCCAAGGGCATCGAGAAACCGATCGTCGCCTCGCTTGCCGGCGACGTCCAGGTCGAGGAGGCGGCCGATTACCTCTACGACCACGGCGTCGTCGCCTATCCCTACTCCACCGAGACCCCGGTGGCGGTGCTGGGCGCTAAGTACAAATGGGCCCGCGCCGCCGGGCTGCTCTGAGCCTATACTCCCGGGCCAAGAGCGCCTGAACGGGCCACGCCGCCGCACGGTTCCTGCGGCGGCGTGGCCGCGTCCGTTCTAGGATGGGCCGGCCAAGCGCACAGGAGAGACGACGCATGCCTATGCTCGACCCGAGCAACTACGACCGCGATCTGACCGTCGGCGAGGTCGCGAAACGGTCCGGCGTCGCCGTGTCGACCATCCACTTCTACGAATCCAAGGGCCTGATCAAGGGCTGGCGCAGCGAGGGCAACCAGCGCCGCTTTTCCCGCGACGTCCTGCGCCGCGTCGCCGTCATCAAGGTGGCGCAGCGGCTCGGCATCTCGCTGGCGTCGATCGCCGCCGCCTTCGAAGCCCTGCCCAAGGACCGTTCTCCCACGGACAAGGACTGGAAGCGCATGTCCGAGGTCTGGCGCGAGGAGCTCGACGACCGGATCAACAAGCTGACGCGGCTGCGCGACGAACTCGACCGCTGCATCGGCTGCGGCTGCCTGTCGATCCGCGAGTGCCCGCTGCGCAACCCCTGGGACGAACTCTCCGAGGCCGGCCCCGGCCCGCGGCTGCTCGACCCGCTGTAGGCGTCCTACTCCCCGCGCCACTGGGGCGGGCGCTTGGCCAGGAAGGCCTCCATGCCCTCGCGGAAGTCCCGGCTGGTGTAGCACATGACGATCAGGTCCTCGCCGTCGCCGGCCCCGCCGCCCGCCTGCAGGCGGCGCAGCGCCTCCTTGGTGGCGCGCAGCGTCAGCGGCGCGTGGCCGGCCACGGTGCGCGCCAGCTCCTTGGCGCGCGGCATCAGGTCGGCCGGGTCGGCGACCACCTCGCCGAGCAGGCCGATGGCCTTCGCCTCCTCCGCCTCGACCAGGCGCGCGGTGAAGATCAGGTCCTTGACCCGCGCCGGGCCGATCAGGGCCGAAAGGCGCGCGACGTTCGCCATGGACAGGCAATTGCCCAGCGTGCGTGCGATGGGAAAGCCGAACCTGGCGTTCGCAGCACCGATCCGCAGGTCGCAGACCGCGGCGATGCCCGCCCCGCCGCCGGTGCAGGCGCCGGCGATGGCGGCGATGGTCGGGACCCGGCAGCGCTCCAGCGCTCCCAGCACGCGGTCGATGCGCGCCTCGTAGGCGAGCGCGTCCTCCGGCGTCTGGAAAGCGCGGAACTGCGCGATGTCGGTGCCGGCGGCGAAGGCCTTGTCGCCTGCCCCGGTCAGCAGCATCGCCCGGATGTCGGGCGCCGCGTCCACCTCGGCGCAGATCGCGGCCAGCCGCTCGTACATGGCGAAGGTCAGCGCGTTGCGCGCCTGCGGCCGGTTGAAAGTGACGAAGGCGATGCCGTCGCGCACCTCGTAGAGCAGGTCGTCCGTCATGGTGTCCGGTCTCCCTTAGGCCACCGCGCCGGCAGCGGTCAGGCGGTCGATGGCGGCGTCATCGTAGCCCAGTTCGGCGAGCAGCGCGCGGCTGTGCTCGCCGAAGGCCGGGGCGCCGCCGCGCACGCCGCCGGGGGTGCGGGAGAACTTGACCGGCAGACCCAGCGTCTTCACCGGGCCGGCGCGGCCGTGCGCGACCTCCACCACCATGTCGCGGGCCTTGGTCTGGGGATGCTCGTGCATCTCGGCGATGCTGAGCACCGGCCCGGCGGGAATTCCCGCCGCCTCCAGCCGCGCCAGCCAGTCGGCGGTGGGGCGCTGTCGCAGGATCTCCGACAGGATCGCCTCCAGCTCCGTCAGATGCCGCATGCGCCCGGGGTTGTCGGCGAAGCGCGGGTCGTCCTGGAGGTGGCGGGCCTCCAGCGCCTCGGTCAGGCGCAGCCAGTTGGTCTGGTTGGCCGCGCCGACGTTGATCCAGCCGTCCGCCGTCGGGAAGGCTTGATAGGGGCCATTCAGCGGGTGGGCGGAGCCCATCGGCCCCGGGCTGACGCCGGTGGCGAGGCGGATGGCCGACTGCCAGTAGGTGTGGATGATCCCGGCCTCGAACAGCGAGGTGTCGACCCGCTGCCCCTGTCCGGTCCGCGCCCGTTCGACCAGCGCGGCCATGACGCCCATGGCGCCCAGCAGGCCGGCGGTGATGTCGGTGACCGGCGCGCCCACCTTGACCGGCGGCCGGCCCGGCCCCTCGCCGGTGATGCTCATCAGGCCGCTCATCCCCTGCGCGATCAGGTCGAAGCCGCCGCGGTCGGCCAGCGGCCCGCTGCGCCCGAAGCCGGAAATCTCGCAGTAGACGATGCCCGGGTTGAGCGCGCGCATGGCCTCGTAGCCGAATCCCAGTTTCTCCAGGGTGCCGCGCCGGTAGTTCTCGACCACCACGTCGGCGCCGAGGATGAGCCGGCGCAGCACCTCCTTGCCCTCGTCGGTCTTCAGGTTCAGGGCGAGGCCGCGCTTGTTGCGGTTCATCATCATATAGGCGGCGGATTCGCCCTTGATGCTCGGCGGCACCATGCGGCGGCTGTCGTCGCCGCCGGGGATCTTCTCGACCTTGATCACGTCGGCGCCCATGTCCGCCAGCATCAGCCCGCAGACCGGCCCGGCCATGATGTGCGCCAGTTCGACCACCCTGATCCCGGCGAGCGGTCCGCCCGTCGGCCTGCCCTGCGTCTGCTCCATCGCGCGTCCTCCGCCGTCGTCGTGTCGGACCTTAACAGAACAGGTCTACCAGCCCCAGCGACGGCGCCGACCTCTCGAACGCAAGATGTGCCGGCGGGAATCGGACGGTGATCCCGGAACACCGCTCCAACGGCTCTGTTCAAGCAGTGCGACGCGCCGGACCGCCGGTGGCGTTGCGCCGGGCGGAACAGTGAACCGGGATCGCCATGCGCCTCTGGCTGACTTCGGCCCTGCTGGGCCTGTCGCTCGCCGTTCAGCCCGGCGCGCTGGCTCCTGCCCTGCTCGGGGCCGGCGTGGCGCTCCTCACCGGCCCCACGCCGGCCGAGGCGCGGGCGCCGTCGAGCCGGTCGAGTGGCGGCTACAGCCGTCCCAGCGCGCCCTCGCGCACCCCGTCCTTCAGCGTGCCGTCGGCGCCGCGGGCGCCCGCGGCGGGCAGCGGCGGCTACCGCCGGCCGTCGCTGTCCCCGTCGCCGAGCATGAGCCCGTCGCCGAGCCCGTCCAGCCCGGCCGACCGCGAGCTGTCGCGTCGACAGAGCGGCGAGGCGCTGGAGCGCTACCGGCTCGACCGGCAACCGCCCGTGGCGACCACGCGCCCCGCTCCCCCGTCCAGCGTGCCCCCGTCCGGGGCGAGGCGGCACGGGCAGGCCGACCAGTGGGCAGGTTACCGGAACGGCGGAGGGTGGGGTGGTGGGTGGGGCGGCAACTGGGGTGGCGGCTGGGCTCCGGGACGCGGTTGGACGCCGCCGGGCTACGCCTACAACACGCCGCCGCGCTTCGGCCTTTGGGACGGGCTGTTCCTATGGTTCCTGCTCGACAACCTGACGCGCGCCGGCTCGGTCGATTTCTTCCACAACCACCGCGACGACCCCGGCACTTCGGAATGGCGGGCCGAGGCGGAGCGCCGGGCCCAGGGCGACGCCGAACTGCGCACCAAGCTGAACGAACTCGACACCAAGCTCGCCGAGAAGCGGGACCAGCCGCGCGATCCGTCCTACCTGCCCCCCGACACCCCGCGCGAGGTTGCCACCGGCGACAACCCGCCGACGCCGGGCAGCACGGGAGGCATGGGAACCGGCCTTGTCCTCGTCGTCCTGCTGGTCGGCGGCGGGGCCGTCGTTCTGTTCTGGCTGGCGCGCCGCCGCCGCGCGCCGCTTCCGGCGGGCGCCGCGCCGACGCCGGGGCCTGCCGGGATGGCCGGCCGGATCCTGCGCAACAGCGTTTCCGGCGAGCGCTACACGCCGTCGCTGTTCCGCGTCGGGATGACGCTGACCATCGACCCCACCCCCTTCATCCTGGCGGGCGGCGCCATCAAGGCGACGCCGCCGGGGGACGGCGGGACCACCAGCGTGGAGGCGGTCGGGCGGCTCCAGGCCGGGGGCGCCACGCTGCACCGGCTGTACCTGCCCGGCGGCGCCGGATTCTTCCAGCTGCACCTCGGCGCCGACGGCCGCCCGGACGAGTGCCGCTGGTTCAGCCGGATCGACGAGGTGACGCCGGCGGACAGCGGGGAGTGGGCGTTCTGGCTCGACTCGGCCGAGGGCATGATCGGCTGGCCCGAGTTCCAGACCAAGGACGGCAAGCTCTACGCCCGGCAATGGGCGCCCGGCCCGGCCCGGGTCGCCCCGCGCGACCTGGAGGAGACTGTCACCGACACCGCCGGCAGCCGGACCCGCCGCCTGCACGCCATGCTCTACGCCGCCCCGACCGGTGCTGCGGCGCCCGCGCCCGAGACCGAATACATCCTGGTGTCCGCCGTCGAGGACGCCGGCCAGGCCTGGGTCGAGGTCTTCGCCGGCATCGACGTCAACCCCGCCACGCTGTCGCTCGCGTGAATCGCCGCAGAGGAGGCCTCGCCTTGGAAAGCAACACCTCGCTGATCCTCGCCGGACTGGGCAGCGGCCTGCCGGTGCTCCTGCTGCATTTCGCTGCGACGGTCCTGCTGTTTCTCGGCGGCGTCGCCGCCTACGTGGTGGTCACGCCGCTGCGCGAACGCGAGCTGCTGGCGAGCGGCAACCAGGCCGCCGGCATCGTGCTGGGCGGCACCGTGGTGGCGCTGGCGACCCCGCTGGCGGCGACGCTGGTCACCAGCCTGGCGCTGATCGACATCGTGATCTGGGGGGTGGTCGCGCTCGTCCTGCAGATCGCGACGTTCGGCGTCGCCGTGCTGCTGTTCCGCGACCTGCGGACGATGATCGAGAACGGCAACGTCGCCGCGGCCACCACCCTGGCTGCCTTGCAGCTCGCCATCGCGCTGCTCAACGCCGGCGCCATGGCCGGCTGATACAGGACATCGGAGGGAGGCACCCATGATCAGCTTCATACGCAACCTCGTCGGCGTGAAGACCGACCAGGCGGTTCGCGGCGCCGTGGAGGCGCTGGTGGAATGGGACCCGAAATCGGCCACCGAGGCCGAGCTGCGGACCATGGAGGAGCACCTGGACCGGCTCGGTCATCAGGTCGCCCAGGCGCGCTTGGCCTACGACCGCGAGAAGAAGGAGGCGGACGCCGTGGCGCAGCTCTCGCGCCAGCGCCTCACCGCGGCCGAGCACCTCCAGCGCCAGATCGACGGGGAGGCCGATCCCGCGCGCAAGGCCGGGCTGGAGAAGAGTCTGGAGACGCTGCTGGGCCTGCTGGAGCAGATGGCGCCGGAGGTGGACCGTGAGGCGCAGGACGCCGCCGACGCCGAGGAGTTCCTGCGGATGCTGGAGCAGACCTACCAGGCGGCCGGCGAGAAGCTGAAAACGGCGCGCAGCGAACTGACGCGCGCCGAGCGCGACATGGCGCGTGCCGCCCAGCAGCGCAGCGTCGCCGAACAGCGCGCCGAGGCGGCGCGCCAGGCGGCGGGGCTGAGCGGTGCGACGAGCGGCCTGGGCATGGCGCTGAAGGCCATGCGGGACAGCGCCGAGCGCGAGCTTGCCGACGCCGAGGTGGCCAACGCCAAGGCCCGCCTGCTGAAGCCGACGCGGCCGGAGGAGGACGACCAGAACATCAAGGCGGCGTTGCAGGCGGCCACCGGGGCGCTGCCGGCGCCCACCAACCTGTCCAGCCGCCTGGAGGCGATCCGCGCCCGGCAGCGGTGAGGGAGTCCCGGAGAGCCGGCATCCGCACTCAGAACCGGCTCTCCGCCACCTTGCGCAGCAGGAATTCCCGGAACACCGCGATGCGCTTGGAATGGCGCAACTCCTCGGCGTAGACGAAATAGGCCTCGATCTTCGGCCCGCCGATCTCCGGCAGGACCCGCACGAAATCGCGGGCGTCGTGCATCAGGAAGTCCGGCAGGGCGGCGATCCCCATGCCGCATTCGACGGCGCGGTAGATGGCGTACACGCTGTTGACCTGGAGCGCCGGCTGGCCGGGACGGGGCGGTCCCTCGACCGCGTCGAGGATCCACTGGACGTTGGCGAAGGGCGCGCGCATGCCGAGCGGGAACGAGATGAGCTCGTGCCCGCCCAGTTCGGCGCGCGTCCGCGGGACGCCGCGCCGGCTCACGTAGCTCTGGTGCGCGTACAGGTGCGAGTGGATGGTCATCAGGTGGCGCTGGATCAGGTCCGGCTGGCGCGGCGTGTTCACCCGGATGGCCACGTCGGCCTCGCGCATGCTCAGATCCAGCTCGCTGTCGTCGAGCAGCAGGGTGAGTTCCACGTCCGGGTACAGCTCCAGGAACTCCGGGATGCGGGGCGTCAGCCACGTCGAGCCGAACGCCGTCGTCGCCGTCACCTTCAAGGGCCCCTTCGGCACGTCCTTGCTTTCGGCCAGCAGGGCCTCCGTGGCCGCCAGCCTGGTGACGACGTGGCGGACGGCTTGGTGCAGGTGCTCGCCCTGTTCCGTCAGCACCAGGCCGCGGGCGTGGCGGTGGAACAACGACACGCCCAGGCTCTCCTCGAGGGCGCTGATCTGCCGGCTGACCGCCGACTGGCTCAGGTTGAGCGCGTCCCCGGCGTGGGTGAAGCTGCCCGCATCGGCAACCGCGTGGAACACCCGCAGCTTGTCCCAATCCATCATTCCGTCCGGCCCTCCCCTGACCGCGGGAGCCTTCGGGCCCCGTTCCCCAATTCCTACCGCAGTTCGCGTGCCCCTTCCTGCGCCGTCTCGTCGCGCGGGCGGCCGACCGGGGCATCTGTTGCGCCAGCGCCACAGAATGCAAAAGCCAACCCGACGGGGGGTTGGCTTTTTGCGGCGCAGCATTACTATCGTGATTGTCGCTTCGGCGACATCGCCCTTCTTGGGCGTTTCCTCCCTAGACTCAGGGCCGCGGGTGAAAGCCTAGCGGCCTTTTTCTTGTGCAACAAGTGCGATTCCGGAGCAAATCGCAGGCGTGCGGGAGTGGCGCGGGTCCAGAAACGGCGCGAGCAGACAGTGACGAGCGAATCTCAGGGTTTCGTGCACGCCGCGGGGCGCATCGCGGGCGGGGGCATGAGCGACGCCGAGCGGCAGGCGCGCGTCGATCTGGCGGCGTGCTACCGGCTGGTCGCCGAGCGCGGC
Organism: Azospirillum sp. TSO22-1; assembly: GCF_003116015.1. Classification (GTDB taxonomy): domain Bacteria; phylum Pseudomonadota; class Alphaproteobacteria; order Azospirillales; family Azospirillaceae; genus Azospirillum. The sequence continues at coordinate 13,865 of NZ_LGQZ01000081.1, read as the reverse complement.
TGGGGCGACCTCATCTACACGCACGTGTCGCTCGCCGTGCCGGACGAGCCGGGCCGCTTCCTCATCAACCCGTTCGGTCTGACGTTCGACGAGGTGACCGCCTCCACCCTCGTGAAGATCACCATCGACGGCGACATCGTCGGCGATACGCCGTACGAGGTGAACGCCACCGGGTTCGCGATCCACGGCGCCGTCCACGCGGCGCGGGCCGACGCGCGGTGCGTCATGCACCTGCACAACGAGGCGGCGGTCGCGGTCTCGATGCTGAAGGACGGGCTGCTGCCGCTGTCGCAGCACGCCCTGCGGTTCTACCGCGACCTCGCGTATCACCGTTATGACGGCCTCGCCCTGACGGACGGCGAGAAGGCGCGCCTCGTGGAAGACCTGGGCCAGCGCCGGGCGATGCTGCTGCACAACCACGGCAGCCTCGTCGCCGGCCGCACGGTCGCCGAGGCGTTCTGCCTGATGGACATGCTCGACAAGGCGTGCCGCATGCAGCTGGCGGCGCAGGCGACCGGCGCGGAACTGGTGCTTCCGCCGCCCGATGTGTGCGAGAAGACGTTCCGGCAGCTGACCGCCGACCTGGAGCCCGAGGGGGAGCTGGAGTGGCCGGCGCTGCTGCGGCGCCTGGATCGGGTCTGCCCCGACTACAGGCGCTGACCCCGAGTATTCGCCGAGACCACCAACACAAGGGATGGAGACATCGATGCCGATCATCAACGTGCAGCTTTTCGAAGGCCGTACCGTCGAGCAGAAGCGGGCCTACGCGAAGGCGCTGACGGAAGCGTCCGTGCAGGTCCTCGGCTGCAGCGCCTCCGCCGTCGACGTGATCTTCAGCGACGTGAAGAAGAGCGACTGGGCGAGCGGCGGCAAGCTGTGCTCGGACACCGAATAGGCCGTTGCGGGGCAGGGGGTAGGGCGCCCCCGCCATTGATAATATTCCTATAGTCTGGCAGGATCGGCGGCGGCGGGCGACGTGCGCCCGCGCCTTCTTCTTCTCCCACCGTCGCCGCGAGCGCCCCGAGTCCGTCCGGGCCCGCGCCCGGGAGCCCCTGCGACGTATGCTGGCGGCTTGCGTGTCCTGTCCGCGCCGCGCCGGTCCCGCTACAGCTGGGCGCCCAGGAACTGCTGCAGCTCCGGCGTGCGCGGGCGGCCGAACACCTCGTCCGGCGGGCCGGTCTCGTGCACCCGGCCCTGGTGCATGAAGACCACCCGGTCGCAGACGTCGCGGGCGAAGCGCATCTCGTGCGTCACCATCAGCAGGGTCATGCCCTCCGCCGCCAGCTCCTTGACCACCGCCAGCACCTCGTTCACCAGCTCCGGGTCGAGGGCCGAGGTGATCTCGTCGCACAGCAGCGCCATCGGCTGCATGGCCAGCGCCCGCGCGATGGCGACGCGCTGCTGCTGCCCGCCGGAGAGCTGGTCGGGGTAGGCGTCGAACTTGTGGCCCAGGCCGACGCGGTCCAGCATCCGGCGCGCCATCGCCTCCGCCTCGTCCTTCGGCGTCTTCTTGACGACCATCTGCGAGAGCATGACGTTGCGGCCGGCGCTGAGGTGCGGGAACAGGTTGAACTGCTGGAAGATCATGCCGACCTTGAGGCGCAGCGCCTTCAGGTGCAGGTCGTCCGGCAGCAGCTGCGCACCGGCGACCATGATCGAGCCGTCGTCGATGCTCTCCAGCCCGTTGACGCAGCGCAGCAACGTGCTCTTGCCCGAGCCGCTGCGGCCGATGATGGCGACGACCTCGCCGCGGGCGACGTCCAGGTTGATTCCCTTCAGCACCTCGACGCTGCCGAAGCGCTTGCGCACCTCAGTGATGGCGATGAGCGACATGGAGCTTCCTTTCCAGGATCTGGCTGCTCTTCGACAGCGGCCAGCACAGCGCGAAGTAGATGAGGGCGACGAGGCCGTAGACGGTGAAGGGCTGGAAGGTGGCGTTGGTGACGACGGTGCCGGCCTTCGACAGCTCGACGAAGCCGATGATCGAGGTCAGCGCCGTGCCCTTCACCACCTGCACCGAGAAGCCGACGGTCGGCGGCACCGCGACGCGCAGCGCCTGCGGCAGGATCACGTGGCGCATCTGCTGCACGTAGCCCATGCCGAGACTGGATGACGCCTCCCACTGCCCCTTGGCGACCGCGTCCACGCAGCCGCGCCAGATCTCCGCCAGGAAGGCGGCGGTCCACAGGATCAGCGCGGCGCCCGCCGCCAGCCACGCTGGCACGTCGATGCCGAACAGCCCCAGCCCGAAGAAGGCGAGGAACAGCTGCATGAGCAGCGGCGTGCTCTGCAGCAGCTCGATGTAGCCCTTGGCGAAGCGCCGCCCAAGAGCGCCTCGGCCGATGCGCAGGAACAGCAGCGCCACGCCCAGCAGGCCGCCGCCGACGAAGGAGACCAGCGACAGCAGCACCGTCCAGCGCGCCGCCAGCAGCAGGTTGCGCAGGATGTCCCAGGTGGAGAACTCCATCATGGCGCCGCCCTCCGCGCGAACAGGGCGTTGCCGACGCCGCGCAGCGCCTGTCGCAACGCCAGCGCCAGGGCGAGGTAGAAGGCGGTCGACACGAAATAGGTCTCGAAGGCGCGGAAGGTGCGCGACTGGATGAAGTTGGCGCTGAAGGTCAGGTCCTCCGCGGCGATCTGCGAGACGACGGCGGAGCCCAGCATGACGATGACGACCTGCGACGACAGCGCCGGCCAGATCCGCTGCAGGGCCGGCAGCAGCACCACATGGCGGAACGTCTCGAAGCGGGTCATGGCGAGACTGGCGCCGGCCTCGAACTGGCCGCGCGGCGTCGCCTCGATGCCGGCGCGGATGATCTCGCCGCTGTAGGCGCCGAGGTTGACGATCATCGCCAGGTTGGCCGCCTGCAGCTCGCTCATCTGCACGCCCAGCGAGGGCAGGCCGAAGAAGATGAAGAACAGCTGGATCAGGAACGGCGTGTTGCGGATCAGCTCGACGTAGGCGCCGGCCACCGGGCGCAGCCAGCGCGGGCCGAGGGAGCGCACCCAGGCGCAGGCGATACCGAGCGCCACGCCGAGCAGCGCGCCGACGAGGATCAGCTGCACCGTGATCGCCGCCCCCTTGACCAGCACCGGCCAGTAGGTGAGGAGCCACGAGAAGTCGAAGCGGTAGGTCATGCGTCCCTCCGCACTGGGGGTGCTTCAGCAAGCCCCTCTCCCCTTGCGGGATCGGCGCGTGCAAGCGCCGATGGTTGGGGAGAGGGGGGCTGGCTCTTACAAGCTCGCCGGCAGGTCGGCCGCCAGCCACTTTCTGGCGATGGCGTTCAGCGAGCCGTCGGCCTTGGCGCCGGCGATGATCGCGTTGACCTTCTCCAGCAGGGCCGGCTGCTCCTTGTTCAGGCCGATGTAGCAGGGCGAGTCCTTGATGAGGAACTTCAGCTCCGGCCGCTTCGGCGGGTTGCGGGCGAGGATCGCCGCCGCCACCACGTTGCCGGTGGCGACCACCTCCACCTGCCCGGACAGGAAGGCGGAGATGGTGCCGTTGTTGTCCTCGTAGCGCTTGATGACCGCCGCCTCGGGGGCGATCTTGCTCAGCTCCAGGTCCTCGATGGCGCCACGGGTGACGCCGATGGTTTTGCCGGCGAGGTCCTCCGGCTTCGCCACCTTGGCGCCGGCCGGGGCGAACACGCCGTTGAAGAAGGGCGCGTAGGCGGCCGAGAAGTCGATGACCTTCTCGCGCTCGGCGTTCTTGCCGAGGCTGGAGACGACCAGGTCCACCTTGTTGGTCTGCAGGTAGGGGATGCGGTTGGCGCTGGTGACCGGCACCAGTTCCACCTTCACGCCCATCTTGCCGGCGATCAGCTTCGCCACGTCGATGTCGTAGCCCAGCGGCGTCATGTCGGGACCGACCGAGCCGAACGGCGGGAAGTCCTGCGGGACCGCGACGCGGATGGCTCCCCGCGCCGTGATGTCCTGGAGCGCGTCGGCGCGCGCCGGGGCGGACAGCGTCAGTGCGCCGCCGAGTGCGGCCGCGGCGGCCAGGGTCAAGAGCGTCCTGCGGTTCATGCGTCGGGTCCTCCATCGGTAAGGGGGGCGTTGGTGAGGGGAGTGAAAGGCGCCAGGATGCCGCGCAACCCGGCGTGCGGGTCCGGCGCGGTGCCGAGGTCGAGGCCCTGCTCGACCCGGTGGATGTGTCCGGTCATCTCGGACGCGGCGGCGGCGAGGTCGCCGGCCTCGATCAGGTCCAGGATGCGTGCGTGGTCCGCGTTGGATTCCGCCGCGTGCAGGTCCGACTGGTAGAGCATCGACACCAGCGTGGTGCGCGCGGTCAGGTCGCGCAGGATCTCGGTCAGCAGCGGGTTGCCGAACGCCGCGGCGAGGTGGATGTGGAAGTCGCCGAGCAGGCAGGTGCGCGGGCCGACGCCGCCGTCCAGCACGGCGCGCCGCTCCTCCTCGACGTGGTGGCGCAGGCGGGCGACGGCGTCGGGCGGCAGCGTGCGGGCCGACGCCAGCAGGCCGGCCTCGATCACCCGGCGCGCCTCGAAGGCGACGCGCGCGTCCTCGGCCGACGGCTCGACCACGAACCAGCCGCGCCGCGGGCTGACCTGGACGATGCCGCGCGTCTCCAAGCGCATCATCGCCTCGCGCACGCGGGTGCGCGACACGCCGTAGAGGTCGGCGAGCGCCGCCTCCCCGAGCCGCGTCCCCGGCCGCAGCCGGCCGGCCAGAATGGCGGCGATCACCGCCCCGTCGATGCTGTCCGACGCCAGCGTCATGCCGGCTCCCTCTCCCTTGTATACAAGGGTGATGAGCAAGCGCCGTGCCAGCTATGGAGCCCGCGTCATTCCTCGCTGCGGGTTGCCGCGTACGGCGGCGCTGCCGAGAAAGCCGGCAGCCGGCTGCCGCGCATCGAAGCATTTGCCCGGGGATTGTTCCGCGGGCGCCCGGACGGACGGAGCGTCAGCTCGACGCCCCGCCGAGGACGGACGCGGGGCGGCGCAGGACGGGGTCGAACGGGTTGATCTGGCGCCCGACGGTCGCCGCCTCGCGCTTCAGGATGTCGACCACGACGGGCAGGCGGTCGTCGTTCAGCCGCTCGCTGATGGTGCCGACGCTGAGCGCCGCCACCGCGTGCCCGTCGCGGTCGAGGATCGGCACGGCGACGCCCGACATGCCCGGCAGCAGGCCGGTCGAGCGGCTGGCGTAGCCGACCTCGCGCACCCGGGCGATCTCGGTGCGCAGGTACACCTCGTCGAGGAAGCCCAGGCCCTGCATGCGCGGCAGGTTGAAGCGGATCACCTCCTCCTGCTCCTCGGCCGGCAGGTAGGCGAGGATGGCGAGGCTGCCCTGGCCCACCCCCAGCGTCACCCGCCCGCCGATGTCGCCGGTGAAGGAGCGGATCGGGAACGGCCCCTCGCTGCGGTCCAGGCACACCGCGTCGAAGCCGCTGCGCACCAGCAGGAAGATGGTGTCGCGCAGCGTGGCCGAGAGGCGCAGCAGGATCGGCCGGCAGACGTCGCGCAGGTTGCCGGCGTTGCCGGCCCGCGCCGCCAGCGCGAACAGGTCCAGCCCCAAGCGGTAGCGCTTGGACGCCTTGTCCGTCTCGACCATCCCCTCGTCGGCCAGCGTCTTGAGGATGCGGTGCACCGTGGGTGGCGTCAGGCCGAGCCGGCGGGCGATGTCGGTCAGCCGGGCGCCGGCCTCGTTGCACCCGGCCAGCAGCCGCAGGATCGCCAGCCCGCGCTGCAGGCTCGATTTCGCACCCGCATCGTCCGTCCCCATGATTGTTCCCTTTCGAAGCCGCTTGCCGTGAGGATGTCACGGTGTTCCGTATATTGGAAGTTTTTACAAATTCCTTTCTCATAGTGGAAAAGCTCGTTGACCGGCGCGACGCTCGGGCGGACCCTTCGAAACGGGTGAGTTGGAACTTGCGTGAGGAGCGGTCGACGTGTCCTTCCTCGAACTGCGCAACGTCATGAAGCGCTACGGGTCCCTCGACGCGGTCCGGGACTTCACACTGTCGGTGAAGCGGGGCGAGTTCGTCTCGCTGCTCGGCCCCTCGGGCTGCGGCAAGACGACGACGCTGCAGATGATCGCCGGCTTCGTCGAGGTGACCGCCGGCACCATCCAGCTCGACGGGCGCGACATCACCCGCGCCAAGCCGAACAGCCGCGGCCTCGGCATCGTCTTCCAGAGCTACGCGCTGTTCCCGCACATGACGGTGGCCGACAACGTCAGCTTCGGGCTGGAGATGCGCCGCGTGCCGAAGGCCGAGCGCGCCGCCCGCGTCGAGGAGGCGCTGGCGCTGGTCCACCTCGACAAGTACGCCGGGCGCTACCCGCGCGAGCTGTCGGGCGGGCAGCGGCAGCGCGTGGCGCTGGCCCGCGCCATCGTCATCCGGCCGCCGGTGCTGCTGCTCGACGAGCCGCTGTCGAACCTCGACGCCAAGCTGCGCGAGGCCATGCAGTTCGAGCTGCGCGACATCCAGCGCAAGGTCGGCACCACCACCGTCATGGTCACCCACGACCAGGCCGAGGCCTTCTCGATCAGCGACCGCGTGGTGGTGATGGAAGCCGGGCGCATCACCCAGATCGACCAGCCCTACCGTATCTACGAGCACCCCGAGACCGAGTTCATCTCGCGCTTCGTCGGCAAGACCAACCTGCTGCCGGGCACCGTGACGGCCTCCGCCGACGGCGGCGCCACGGTGTCGCTGGCCGGCATCCCGGTGCCGGTGCACGGCGACGGCCTGGGCGGCGGCGAGGCGGTGGTGCTGTGCATCCGCCCGGAGAAGCTGCGCCTGACCGCGCCGGGGCAGGGCAGGGTGCCGGGGCAGGTCAGCGACCGCTTCTTCCTCGGCAGCCAGTGGCTGTACCACGTGGACGGGCCACTCGGCACGCTGATGGCGGTCAGCCCCAACGACGGCGAGCCGCCGCTGGAGCCGGGCGCGCCGGTCGGCGTCGACTGGTCGCCGCGGGTGGTCCGCCTGCTGCGCGGCGGCCTGCCGGCCTCCGCCCCGACGCTGGAGGAGCTGGAATGAGCGCGGTCGCCGCTTCCCCCGCTCCCGACCCCCCGGCGGCGCCGCGTCCGCGCGCCGTGCCGCACCTGTTGGCCGGGCCGGCGACGCTGCTGTTCGCCGCGCTGGTGCTGACGCCGCTGATCCTCACCGCGCTGCTGTCGCTCAACGAGTTCGAGTACGCGACGGGCCGCGCGCACGGCTTCACGCTGGCGCACTACGCCGCCGTGCTGGGCGACCCGTACTATCTGGAGATCTTCCTGCGCACCTTCCGCGTGGCGGCGCTGGCCACCGGCATCTGCGTGGTGATCGGCGTGCCGGAGGCCTACGTGCTGAGCCGCATGCGGCGGCCGTGGCGGTCGGTGTTCCTGCTGGTGGTGCTGGCGCCGCTGCTGGTCTCGGTGGTGGTGCGCGCCTTCGGCTGGAGCATGCTGCTGGGCCCCGAGGGGCCGGTCAACGACGTGCTGGCGGTGCTCGGCTTCGGCAAGAAGCGCATGCTGTATTCCGAGGGCACGGTGGTGGTGGCGCTGGTCCACGTCATGCTGCCCTTCATGATCATCCCGGTGTGGACCTCCTTGCAGAAGCTCGACCCGGCGGTGGAGCAGGCGGCGCTGTCCTTCGGCGCCTCGCGGGCGACGGCGGTGCTGCGCGTGGTGGCGCCGCAGATCCTGCCGGGCATCCTGTCGGGCAGCCTGATCGTCTTCGGCCTCAGCGCCAGCGCCTTCGCCATTCCCGGCTTGCTCGGCGGGCGGCGGCTGAAGATGGTCGCCACCATCGTCTACGACCAGTACCTCAGCGACCTCAACTGGCCGCTGGGCGCCGCGGTGGCGGTCATCCTGCTGGCGGCGAACCTGATCGTCATGCTGACCTACCACCGCGTCGTGGAAGGCCACTACCGCAAGCGGATGGGGTGAGGCCATGGCCAGGAACGGACCCGTCGCGCTGATCTTCCACACGCTGGTCGTGCTGTTCATGCTGGCGCCGCTGGCCATCGTCTGCCTCGTCGCCTTCACGCCGGAGAACACGCTGTCGCTGCCGACGCGCGGGGTGTCGCTGCGCTGGTTCCAGGCGGTGTTCGCGCACCCCGACTTCGTGCAATCGTTCTGGAACAGCCTGTGGCTGGCGCTCCTGGCGGCGACGCTGTCCGTCGTGGCGGCTGTGCCCGCGGCGATCGCCATCACCCGCTACGAGTTCCGCGGGCGGGAATTCCTCAACGCGCTGTTCCTGTCGCCGCTGATCATCCCGCATCTGGTGCTGGGCGTCGCGATGCTGCGGCTGTTCGCGCTGGTTGGGGCGACGGGCAGCTTCGGCTGGCTGGTGGCGTCGCACGTGGTGATCGTCACCCCCTACGTCATGCGGCTGCTCATCGCCGCCATCTCCGGTTTCGACCGCAGCGTCGAGCAGGCCGCCTATTCCCTGGGCGCCAGCGACGCCACCGTGTTCCGCCGCGTCACCCTGCCGATGATACTGCCGGGCGTCACCGGGGGATGGCTGATCGCCTTCATCAACAGCTTCGACGAGCTGACCATGTCCATCTTCATCACCTCGCCGTCCACGGTGACGCTGCCGGTGCGGATGTACATGTACGCGACCGAATCCATCGACCCGATGATGGCGGCGGTGTCGGCGCTGGTCGTGGCGCTGACCGCGGTGGCGGTCCTGCTGCTCGACCGCGTCTACGGCCTCGACCGCGTCCTGGTCGGCCAGCACTGAGGATGCCCGTGACCACGCCTCTCCTCCACCGCGTCGCCGAGACGGACCGGCGCCCCGTCCGCTTCACCCTCGACGGCCAACCGGCCGAGGGGCTGGAGGGCGACACCGTGATGACCGCCATGCTGACCAACGGTGCGCGCCTGCGCACCGCCGAGTTCGGCCACGGCCCGCGCGCCGGCTTCTGCGTGATGGGCGCCTGCCAGGACTGCTGGGTGCGCACCGAGGACGGCACGCGCCTGCGCGGCTGCTCGACCTTCCTGACGGAGGGCATGCGCCTGCTGAGCGGGGAGGGCGCGCCGTGACCGAGCCGTTGCGCCCCGTCATCGTCGGCGCCGGCCCGGCCGGCGTGCGCGCCGCCGAGCGGCTGGTCGCCGCCGGCCTGCGTCCGGTGGTGATCGACGAGGCCGCCCGCTGGGGCGGGCAGATCTACCGCCAGCCGCCCGAGGGCTTCCGCCGACCGAAGTCTGCGCTGTACGGCTTCGAGGCCGGCAAGGCCGGCGCGCTGCACGCCGCCATGGCGGCGATCCTGCCTGACGTCGACTACCGCCCACGCGCGCTGGTGTGGAACGTCGAGGCCGGCGCGCTCGACGTGCTGCGCGACGGGCGGACGGGCGTAGTATCGTACAGCCACCTGATCCTCGCCACCGGCGCCACCGACCGCGTGCTGCCCTTCCCCGGCTGGACCACGCCCGGCGTCTTCACGCTGGGCGGCGCCCAGGTGGCGCTGAAGTTCCAGGGCTGCACGGTGGGGCGCCGCGTCGCTTTCCTCGGTACCGGGCCGCTGCTCTACCTCGTCGCCTACCAGTACGCCAAGGCGGGCGCCGAGGTGGCGGCGGTGCTCGACACCGCGACTACCCTGGATCAGGCGCGCGCCGCGCCGGGACTGTTGCGCGACCCGACGACTTTCGCCAAAGGGCTGTGGTACGTCGGTTGGCTGCGCGCTCATGGCGTGCCGCTGCGCACCGGGGTGCGCCCGGTCCGCGTCGAGGGCGGCGAGCGTGTCGCCGCGCTGGTCTGGCGGCGCGGGGCGCGGGAGGAGCGCACGGGCTGCGATGCCGTCGCCTTCGGGCTCGGCCTGCGCTCCGAGACGCAACTGGCCGATCTCGCCGGCTGCCGCTTCCGTTTCGAGGCGATGGACCGCGCGTGGCTGCCGGAACGCGACGCCGCCGGCCGCACCTCGGTGCCGGGTGTCTACGTCGCCGGCGACGGCGCCGGCATCTCCGGCGCGGACGCGGCGGAGCTGGCCGGTGAACGCGCCGCGCTGGCCCTGCTGGAGGACGCCGGGCTGCCCGCCGACCCGGCCCGCGCCGCCGCGATCGAGGCGCGGCTGGCCGCCGTCGCCCGCTTCCGGCAAGCCCTGGCGCGCGCCTTCCCGTTCCCCGTGGATTGGGCGGAGGGCATCGCTGACGACACGCCGGTCTGCCGCTGCGAGGAGGTCACTGCCGGCACACTGCGCGCCGCCGTGGCCGACGGCAGCGCCCGGGAGATGAACCGCCTGAAGGCGCTGACCCGCGTCGGCATGGGCCGTTGCCAGGGCCGCATGTGCGCCGCCGCAGCGGCCGAGCTGCTGGCCCAAGCACTCGGCACCGGGCCGGAGGCGGTGGGGCGCCTGCGCAGCCAGCCGCCGGTGAAGCCGCTGCCGGTGGCGGCCGGTGTCAGCCACGACGAGGCCGCGGAATGATCGAGCATCTCGACACCGACGTCGCCGTGGTCGGCGGCGGCATCGTCGGCGGTTCCGCCGCGCTGTTCCTGCGCCGCATGCGCTTCGGCGTCGTGCTGCTGGAGCGCGACTGGTGCGGCGCCAAGGCGAGCGGCGTCAACTTCGGCGGCGTGCGCCGCCAGGGCCGGCCGCTGGAACAGCTGCCGCTGGCGCAGCGAGCCCACACCCTGTGGGGCCGCCTGCCCGAGCTGGTCGGTAGCGATTGCGAATACCTGCGCTCCGGCCACCTCAAGCTGGCGCGCAGCGAGGCCGACCTGGACTCGCTGATCGCCTACCGCGACCGCGCCGAGGGCTTCGGGCTGGGCCTGGAGATCATCGCCGGGGTGGCGTTCCGCGAGCGCTGGCCGGCCCTGGGCGAGCGGGCGCTCGGCGGCTCGTTGTGCCCGGAGGACGGGCATGCCAACCCCCGCCTCGTCTCCCCGGCCTTCGCCCGCGCCGCCGCGGCGCTCGGCGCCGTGGTGCGCGAGCAGACGCCGGTGGATGCCGTGGACCGTGACGGCGCCCGCTTCGTCCTGCGCAGTGGCGACCGGCTGGAGGTGCGGGCGCGCTATGTCCTGAACGTCTCCGGCGCGTGGTCCGGCCGCCTCGCCGCGGCGTTCGGTGAGCCGGTGCCGCTGGAGTCCGGGCACCCCTGCATGGCGGTGACCGAGCCGCTTCCGGGCTTCCTGGACGTCAACATCGGGGTGGAGGGCGGCGGCGTCTACGGCCGGCAGGTGGCGCGCGGCAACGTGGTGGTCGGCGGCGGCCGGGGTTTCGCGCTCGACGCCGACCGCGCCCGCCCGCAGCGCGACGCCGTGGTGACGCTGATGGCCGACGCGGCCGAGCTGTTTCCGCAGCTGCGCGGCGCGCACGTCATCCGCTGCTGGAGCGGCGTCGAGGGCTACACCCCCGACCGCAATCCCGTCATCGGCCCCAGCGCCACCACGACCGGCCTGTTCCACGCCTTCGGCTTCTCGGGCGCCGGCTTCCAGATCGGCCCGGCGGTCGGCGAGGCCCTGGCCGAGCTGGTGCGCGACGGCCGCTCGTCGGCCCCCCTGGACGCTTTCCGCATCGACCGTTTCCTGAAACAAAAGGACAGAGGAGGAGCAGCAGCATGACCCGTCCCACCCTCACCGCCTGCGCTTTGGCCGCCCTTGCCGTCGGCATCGCCGGCCCGGCCTTCGCCCAGGGCAAGACGCTGTACATCGGCATGAACGGCGGCACCATGGAGAAGACCTACACCGAGCACGTCTTCCCCGCCTTCGAGAAGGCGACCGGCCACAAGGTGGTGGTGGTGCCCGGCACCTCGTCGGATATCCTGGCCAAGCTGCAGGCGCAGAAGGACAAGCCGCAGATGCACGTCGTCTTCCTCGACGACGGCCTGATGTACCGCGCCATCGGCATGGGGCTGTGCCAGAAGACGGCGCCGTCGCCGGTGCTGGAGGAGGTCTACCCGTCCTCGCGCCTGAAGGGCGACATGGCGGTCGGCGTCAACATGGGCATGACGGGTCTGGCCTACAACAAGAAGATGTTCGACGAGAAGGGCTGGGCGCCGCCGTCCTCGTGGATGGATCTCGCCGATCCCAAGTACAAGGGCAAGGTGGTGGTGCAGTCCGCCGCCAGCAGCACCTTCGGCCTGCACGCCTTCCTGATGTACAACCGGATCCAGGGCGGCAGCGAGACCAACGTCGAGCCCGGCTTCAAGAACTGGAGGGCCAGCATCGGCCCCAACGTACTGGAGTACATCCCGAGCTCCGCCAAGATCTCGGAGATGGTGCAGACCGGCGAGGCGGCGGTGTTCCCGCTCACCCCGACCGCCGTCGGTGCGCAGAAGGAGAAGGGCGTGCCGGTCGAGTACGCGCAGCCCAAGGAGGGTTCGGTGATCCTGATGGTGGCGCAGTGCGTCGTCGCCAACACCCCCGACGCGGAGCCGGCGCAGAAGCTGGCTGCCTTCCTGCTGTCCACCGAGGCGCAGGAGGCGGCGCTGAAGTACGGCGCGCAGATCCCCTCCAACACCAAGGCCAAGGCGCCGGCCGAGAGCGCCGAGGTGATGGAGAAGTTCCAGGGCTACATGAAGACCGCCGTGATGGTCGATTGGGACGCCATCAACGAGAAGCGGCCGGAGTGGAACCAGCGCTGGAACAAGGAGATCGAGCGCTAGACGGCGCCTTCATCCCGTGGCGGCGGCAGCCGACGGCCAAGATCGGCTGCCGCCGCGTCTTTGATATCAGGCGCGTTCCACGCACAAGGCGACGCCCATGCCGCCGCCGATGCACAGAGTGGCGAGGCCTTTCCTGGCGTCGCGCTTCTGCATCTCGTGCAGCAGCGTGACGAGGACCCGGGCGCCCGAGGCGCCGATCGGATGCCCCAGCGCGATGGCGCCGCCGTTGACGTTCACCTTCGCCGGATCCCAGCCGAGGTCCTTGTTGACGGCCAGGGCCTGGGCGGCGAACGCCTCGTTCGCCTCGATCAGGTCGAGGTCGCCGACCGTCCAACCGGCCTTCTTGAGCGCGAGGCGGGAGGCCGGAATCGGACCCGTGCCCATGATCGCCGGATCGACGCCGGCGGTCGCCCAGGAGACGATGCGGGCGAGCGGCGCGATGCCGCGCTTGGCGGCGTTGTCGGCGCTCATCAGCACCAGCGCGGCGGCACCGTCGTTGATGCCCGACGCGTTGCCGGCGGTCACCGTGCCGTCCTTGGCGAAGGCCGGGCGCAGCTTGGCCAGCGACTCAACCGTGGTGCCGAACTTCGGATACTCGTCGGTGTCGACCACCACATCGCCCTTGCGGGTCTTGACGGTGACCGGGACGATCTCGTCCTTGAACCGGCCGGCCTTGACGGCGGCCTCGGCCTTCTGCTGCGAGGATGCCGCGAAGGCGTCCTGCTCCTCGCGGGTCAGGGCCCAGGCGCGGGCGACGTTCTCCGCCGTGACGCCCATGTGGTAGCCGTGGAAGGCTTCCCACAGGCCGTCCCTGATCATGGTGTCCAGCAGTTCGGCCGAGCCCATCTTGACGCCGTTGCGCAGATGCATGACGTGCGGCGACAGGCTCATGCTCTCCTGGCCGCCGACCACCATCACCTCGGCGTCGCCGGTGAGGATCGCCTGATGGCCGAGCGCCACCGCGCGCAGGCCCGAGCCGCAGACCTGGTTGATGCCGAAGGCGGTCTTGTCGATCGGGATGCCGGCGGCCATGGCGGCCTGCCGCGCCGGGTTCTGCCCCTGGCCGGCCGTCAGGACCTGGCCGAGGATCACCTCGCTCACCTCCGCGGCGTCGGTGCAGGCGCGCTCCAGGGCGGAGCGGATGACCGCGGCGCCGAGTTCGTGTGCCGGAACCGCGGACAGGCCGCCGTTGAACGCGCCGATGGGCGTGCGGCCTGCGCCGGCGATGACGACGTCGTTGCTCATGATCCCTCCTCGGGATTTCCGTTTGGACGGTTGGGGAAAGACGCGGCGGGGGCGACACCGTCGCCCCCGCC
>NZ_LGQZ01000113.1 GCF_003116015.1 Azospirillum sp. TSO22-1 | reverse complement strand
GGCGACCTGCGGGGCGGGCTGCGGCGCCGGGCGGGGGGCCTTGGGCGCGGCGGCCGGCGTCGGGCGGCTCGCCTCGGGCGCCTGGGCCGCCGGCGGGGCGTAGTTCACGGAATCGGTCGGGCGCGGGCGCTGCGCGGCGCTGTTGGCGGCCCCGCCGATGATCTCGATGCTGCGGGTGCGGACCTTGGGATCGGGGTTCACCACCTGGCGCAGCTCATCGACGCTCGGCGGCCGGTCGAACATCATCACCTTGGAGGAGCCGGCCCCCTCCACGGTCTGGGCGAGCGCCGGGCCGGCGAGCAGCACGGCCGCGAGCGGAAGGGCGAGGGACAAAACATGCTTCGGCATGGAAGCCTCCATGGACTGGACGGGAGCGTCGGTTGCCCGCGATCCTGGCACCGCCGCCCCCGCCGTTCTGTGAGCCGAGCCACAACGGCCGGCATTCCTTTCGAAGCCCCTCTCCCTTGACGGGAAAGGGGCTTGAACGCCTATCCCCCCCCCGCCACGGTGCCGGGCAGCACCTTGACGTTCAGCTGCCGGGTGCGCGTGCCCTCGCCGCCCTTGGCGGAGCCGAAGGCGTTGACCACGTCGGACAGCGCGGCACCCGGAATCGGCTGCAGGTCCTCGCGCTTGTACTGGTCGGGGATGCGCACGCCGATCTCATCGCGCGACACCACGCAGGCGACCGCCTCGTCCGCGCCCGGCCGGTCCATGCGCAGGTTGAAGGGCTTCTGCACGCCCGGCGGGATCTCCACCTGCCGGTTGGCCTCGACGAAGGCGTCGGGCTGGAAGCGATTGGGGTAGATGCGCGCCACCGTGCCGTTGGCGTCCTTGTAGTAGCAGTAGACGAACCCGTCCGAGGTCGGCTGCACCCGCACCACCAGCGCCTCGCCCGCCCGGTAGCGCGGCGTCGGTCCGCGGTCGGAGCTGAGCACGAGATCCGGCCCCGCCCCGGCCGGCGTCGGCGCCGGGCGCGGCAGGCCCTCGCCGCCGGCGTTGCTGACGGACTGGACGCGGCCGGGCGACGCCTTCTGCCCGGAATCCTTCGCCATCATGCGCTGGTAGGTGTCGAAGTCGATGCGCCCGGTGGCGATCAGGTCGTGGTCCGCCTGCCAGCGCGACACCGCGTTGCGGGTGCGCTCGTCGAGCTGGCCGTTGACGGTCCCGTCGAAATACCCCTCCGACGACAGCACGCGCTGCACGAAGCTGACGCGCTGCGTCGGCTCCATGGTGTCGAACCAGCTGCGCGCCTCGGCGAGGTAGGCGGGGTTGGTCTGGTCGATGCCCAGGCACTGCCAGTAGGGGGTGCGGGTCAGCTTGCCCAGCACCTCGATGGTGCTGAGTTCCACAAGAGTACGCACCGCCTGATGCAGCCCTTCCGACTTGTTGAGCGACACGTTGAAGGACAGCCCGGCCTTGCCGATCACCGCGCCGGCATCGGCGCCCTTGCCGGAAGAGACGACGGCCAGCGTGTTGCTGGCCGACATGCCCGGGATGATCTGGCGGGTCACCAACTCGCCGATGTTGAGGTCGACCGTCACCAGGGAGATCACCTGATCGGCGGAGAAGCCAAGGTCGAGGTTGGGCACCGAGATCCCCGCCCCCGCCGCCTCGCTGACCACGTTGTCGTCGAGCTGGGTGATCGCTCCGCGGATGTAGTAGGACGGCGCCCGGAAGTTCGGCTGCACGCCGATCATCCAGTACAGCGCGTTCACGTCGTCCAGCGCCGGCTCGAAATCCACGAAGCGGAAGGCGCCCGAGGCTTCGGACATGCGCGAGACCGCGGTGATCAGCATCTCCTTGGTGCCGCCGGCGACCCGCCCGGTGGCGTCCGGCAGGCCGTTGGAGGTGATGTAGATGTCGCGCTTGCCGTGGCTCCACATCAGCTGGTCCATGCAGCGCAGCGCCTCGCTGAAGCTGCTGATGGTACGCACGGCGGGCGTCTTCGGCTGCTGCACCACCGACGCCTTCTCGCCCGACGTGAAGCAGCCGGCGAGAAGAAGAACCAGACCCAGGACCGGACCCCGTCTGCGCAAGACCATCACCCCTCCCTACCCCTGGCTCAGCGTTGCGATACCTGCGGCGGCGCCTCGCCGCCGCGGACGGTGATGGTGATCTTCTTGGACATGATCGGCGGGTTGTGCGGCACGTGGTCGGTGTCGCCCAGCACCAGCTGCAGCGTGTGCTTGCCCGGCGGCAGTTCCAGCACCGTCTCGGTCTGACCCTTGCCGAAGTGCATGTGCTTCTTGTCGTTGGGGATCGGCTCGTCGAAATTCGTCAGTTCGCTGTCGATCAGCAGGTGGTGGTGGCCGGTCCCCTCCTTGGTGACGCCGGCCGGCGCCACGCCGAAGTTGCGCATGCCGAACCACACCTTGAAGGGCGACTTCACCGTCTCGCCGTTGTTCGGCCAGCCGATGTAGAGGTAGGCCTCCTTGCGCCCCGGCGTGCGCTTCGCCTTTTCCGGAGCCGGCGGCTTCTCGGGCGTGACGTTCTGCGGGTCGGCGCCCATGGTGGGGTTGAGCGGCACGTCGATCTGTGCCGACGCGTCGGCGAACGGTGCGGTCACGCAGGCCAGCGCCATCCCGGCGCCGAGCAACGCGGTCTTCCACGGGGTCATGGCGACCTCCCTCCCTTAGGGAACGATGACGGTGATCTTCTGCGACACCACCGGCGGGTCGTGCGGCACGTGGTCGGTGTCGCCCAGAACCATCTGGATGGTGTGCCGGCCCGGCGGCAGCTCGAGCCGCGCTTCGGTCTGGCCGGCGCCGAAGTGCAGGTTCTGCTTGTTGTTGGGGATCGGCTCGTTGAGGTCCTTCACCTCGGTGTCGATCAGCAGGTGGTGGTGGCCGGCGTCGGGCTTGCGGATGCCGGCGGGGGTCAGGCCCATGTTCTGCAGGCCCATGCGGACCCAGAACTTGCCGCCCGGAATCACCGCACCGTCGTGCGGCCAGATGATGTAGGCACGAGCTCCATCAGGCGCCTTCTCGCGGTCGGCGAGCGCCGCGGCGGGCATCAGCAGGACGGTTCCGAGCAGGAAAACGGCGATCCGGGTCATGACTCACCCCCAATAATGGCCGATGATGGGACCGATGACGTCCATCCTAGTCTTCAGCTGGGCGTACACGCTCCATAGTATTCGTGGGTAACCCGACAAGGCTGCTCGGATACCTTTTCAGTGGCGTGATCTGGTCCCATATGGCTGGAACCGCCCTCCGATTCGGCGGCAGCGCGCCTTCCGTCTGCGGCGTTGACCGTGCCGGCGCGCATGCCATCGTCGGAGGACGCACCGGAGCAGGACCGCCGTGCCCCCACCGCTGTCACCGTCGCGCCACCTGCTGCCGCCGGCCGTCGTCGTCGTGGCGCTGACGGCCGCGGCCATGCACCGGGCATGGCTGCACGAGCGGGTCGCGGCGCTGCTGGGCGACGGCGCGGCGGACAGCGCCGGGCTGGCGATCGGCATCGCGGCGTGGCTGGCCGCGGCGTGGCTCGGGTCGCGCGTCCTCGACGTGGTGGTGGACCGGCCGACGCGCGCCGGGCGCCCGCGGGCGATCCCGCGCCTGCTGGCCGACCTGCTGCGCGCCCTGATCTACGGCGCGGCGCTGTTCGCCATTCTCGGTTCGGTGCTGGACCAGCCGGTGACCGGGCTGCTGGCGACCTCCGGCGTGCTGATCGCGGTGCTGGGCTTCGCGCTGCGCAACATGATCGCCGACATCTTCTCCGGCATCGCGCTGAACATCGAGCGGCCCTACCGCATCGGCGACTGGATCGAGCTGGCGCCCGGCGTGGCGGGCCAGGTGGACGAGATCAACTGGCGCGCCACCCGGCTGATCACCACCGAGGGCACCGCGGTCATCGTCCCCAACGGCGTCGCCGCCGGCAGCCGCTTCGTCAACTTCAGCCGGCCGGGAACCGGCTTCCGCGCCGCGGTGCCGATCACGCTGGACGAGGAGGTGCCGGTGGCGCGGGCCAAGCGGGTCCTGCTCTCCGCCCTGGTGTGCGCCGACGGCGTGCTGGCCGAGCCGCGGCCCGACGTGCTGGTGGAGTCCATCGGCGCCAACGGCATCGTCTACCAGGCACGCTTCTGGGTGGCCGACTATGGCCGGCTGAGCGCGTGCCGCGACGCGGTGGCGAGCACCATCCTCCAGCACCTCGGCCGCGCCGGGATCGAGCTGGCGCATCCCAAGCAGGACGTCCGCGCCCACCGGCCGCAGCCGCGCACACGGGTGCCCGGCACGCTGCGCCGCAGCCTGATGCGGCAGTTGGAGCTGTTCTCCGCCTTCCGCGACGAGGAGATCGAGGAACTGGCCCAGGCCCTGAATCGGCTGGAGCTGCCGGCCGGCACCGTGGCGGTGCGCCAGGGCGAGGCCGGAAGCTCGCTGTTCATCGTGGCGGAGGGAGTGCTGGACGTGCGCATGCAGAGCGACGGCCAGCAGGAGGGGCGCGCCAGCCTGCTCGACCGCATGCGCCCCGGCGACGTGTTCGGCGAGATGTCGCTGCTGACCGGACAGCCGCGCAGCGCCTCGGTGGTCGCCAACACCGACGCGGTGGTCTACGAGCTGGACAAGGACCACCTCGACCCGGTGCTGCGCCGCCGGCCGGAACTGGCCACCCAGCTGGCCGAGCTGATGGCCCAGCGCCAGTCGCGCAACAGCCTGCAACGGCAGGCTGAAGGCGCGGCCGGGCTGGCCCCGGCGGTGGCGGCGCCGCACGACCTGCTGGCGCGGCTGCGCGGCTTCTTCAAGCTGTGATCAGGCCGGGGACGCGGTAGGCCCCGCCGGAGAACATCGCGATGTTGGCGGCGTAGGCGGTGGCGTACAGGGTTCCGGTGCGCGCGTCGAGCTCCATGAGGGCGCGCAACGCCAGGTCGTAGGACCGGTAGACGTCGTGCAGCAGCAGGGCGTATTTCGCCAGCTGTCCGGTGTCCAGCAGCGCCAGCCGGGTGAAGTCGCGCACGAACACGGCGTCGGTCCACAGCACCTGATTCATGCCGGCGTGCGGGTTGCCGCCGAAGGCGTTCTCCAGCAGCCGCACCGCCTCGGCGTGGGTGGTCTTGAACGCCGGGCCGAGGTCGGGCCCCTCGCCGCCCGACAGCGGGGCGACGGTGCGCTTCTCCAGCGGCTGCAGGGTGTGCAGCACGAAGCCGTGGCGGCGCATGAACTGGTCGACCTCGGCGAACAGCGGCTGGCCGGCGTAGAGCGGCAGGAATTCCACCTCGGTGTGGATGGCGAGGCAGCCGCGCAGCCGCTCGGTGGCGTTCTCGAACACCATCAGCTCGCCGCCCTGGATATCGATCTTCAGGTAGTCGATGGCGCCGACCTCCTCCAGGTCGTCCAGGCGGACCGTTTCCACCTCGACCTCGCTCAGCACCCGGCCCCAGTGCGGGAAGCCGTGGAAATAGCCCAGCAGCTCCGCGTCGGGCGGCAGCAGCGAGGTCATGCCCGAGGCGGCGCAGACGCGCAGCACATGCCGCCCGCCGTCGCCGACCGCGAAGGGCAGGTAGCGCTCGTTCGGACCCTTTTTGGCGTTCAGCTCGGCCAGCGCCTCGGGGTTGGGCTCGAAGCCGACGACCTCCGCCAGCCCGGCCCGCAGCAGCGGCATGTAGGGCGGCACCTCGTTGATCGGGTTGGCCCCGATGTCCACGACGCGCAGGCGCGGCGCCAGCTCGACGAGGGCGGTGAACGGGGGCAGGACCGTCATGGCAGGATCCGTGGGCAGGGGACGTGCCGCAGCTTACCCCAACCCGCACGGCCACGGAAATCGCCTGGGAGTGTGAAGCCGGCGACAGTCGCCGGCCCGCGCCTTGCACATGATGGGGGCATCCACTCCACGAACCCCTGGAGCGATGTCATGGCAGCCTCCGTCACCCGTGCCCTGAAGGCCATCAAGCGCTACGACGCCGGCCCCGAGCACATCGACCGCGCCATCCTCGCCGCCATCAACGTGACGCTCTGCCTGGCCTCGGGCGGCAACGACCGGGTGGCCGAGGGGTTCAACGCCGACATCACCAACAGCGGCACCCGCTTCGCCTGGGTTTCCCCTCGCCTGTGCGCGGCATGAGAATGGTTCTCATTTTCTAGAACGGCCAAGCCGGGGCTCCCGCACGCTCGGGAGCCCTTTTTCGTTGCGTCCTTCCCGCTGACAAAAAAAAGGCCGCCGAACGGCGGCCCGAGTTTTCGGGAGACGAGGGCGAATCTCAGCGGCGCGCGGCGAAGCCCTTGGAGCCGAACAGGTCCTTGCCGGCGGCCGGCTTGGCCTCAGCCCGGCGGTCGCCGAGCATGAAGCCCATCATGGCCTGCTTGCCGCCGGCCGGTTCGGCCGCCGCGGCCTCGCGGCCAGCCATCCAGGGCGGCATCGGCCGGCCGGCGGCCGGCGCGCCCTGCTTCTGCGCCGGGCCGCCCAGACCGGCCATGCGGTTGGCCAGCAGGGCCACGTGTTCGGCGGAGAGCGGCACGCCGCCCGACTGCACCTCGAAGGCGAAGCCAGGGGCGGCGGCGAAGAGGGAAGCGGCGAAAGCGGTCACCAGGGCGATGCGGCGCATGGTCTCGTCTCCTTCGGGGGTGCGCGTCATGCCGCCACCTTACCGCCGCCCGCGGGACGTCGCTGTGGGCCGGGCCACACCGGCAGCGACATTGCCGCCCGGGGACCGAAAAGAAGAACTCCGGCCGGGGGACCCGGCCGGAGCGTGAGTTTCAGGGAGGAAGCGGGTCGGAACGCGAGAAGGCGTCAGCGCTGGCGGACGAGGGCGCCCTGGCCGGCGAAGTTGCCGATGCCGGCGGAAAGGTTCTGGACGTTGGCGGCGTTCGACGGACCGAACAGGCCCTTGCTCCGCTGCATCACCGTGGCGCTCTGGAGCGCGGTGTTGCCGATGCCGGCCGCGGTGTTGCCGACCGTCGCCGTCGAGCCGCCGGAGAACGGGCCCTTGGAGCGCTGCATCACCAGCGCGCTCTGGCCGGCGAAGTTGCCGATGCCCGCCGCGGTGTTCGAGACGTTCGCCGTGTTCGGACCGGCGAACAGGCCCTTGCCCTTTTGCATCACCGTCGCGCTCTGCTCGGCGACGTTGCCGATGCCGGCGGCGGTGTTCGAGACGTTGGCGACGTTCTGCGCCATGGCGGGAGCGGACATCAGCGCGAGCGAGGCAAAGCCGGCGAGCAGGGAGGTGCGGATCATGGTGTCGGTCTCCTGTAAGGGGGCCGGCGCTCTGTCGCGTCCGGCGCGTTGTCGATGACGGAACCCTACCGATCCACGCCCGGCGCCGATGTGAGCCGGGCCACAACCGGCCGCGCTTTGCTTGGCCGCCACGCGACGGCACAGTGGTGGCATCGGGCTTGCAGCGGTGAGCGCGTCACTCCGGGGCCTGTCATGCGGTTCGCCGAAACCCTCCTGATCCTCGCCGGCATCGCCGCGCTGCATGCGGCGCTGGTGCTGACCGGCGTGGTGCCGGCGCTGGAGGGCGGGCAGGTCAACCTCTTCGACCCTGATTCCTACACCCGCCTGCTGCGCGTCGCGCAGTTGCACGCGACCGGACGCTGGTACGACCCGGTGCTGACGGCGCTGAACGCCCCGGCCGGGCTGGAACTGCACTGGACCCGGCCGCTGGACGCGCTGATGCTGGTCCTTGCGGCGCCGCTGTCGCTCGCTCTGCCCTTCCCCGCCGCACTGGAATGGGCCGGGTTGGTCATGGCGCCGGCGCTGCACGGGGTCGCCGCGCTGCTGTTGTGGTTTGGCTCCCGGCCACTGCTGAACCGGGCCGAGCGCGCGCTGGCGGTGCTGCTGTTCGTGGCGTTGCGGGCCCCCCTGGGCGACTTCGTCGCCGGCTTCTCCGACCACCACGCGCTGGTCATGGTGCTGGCGCTCGGGCAACTCGCGGCGTTCCTGAACGGACGCATGGCGGTGGCGGGTGCCGCCGCCGGGCTGGGAATCTGGGTGAGCCCGGAATGCCTGCTGCTGCTGCCGGCACCGCTGGCGGCCCTGGCGCTCGGCTGGGTGCGGGACGATGGCGACGCGACGCGCGACGGCGTGCGCTTCTGCGCCGGGCTGCTCGGTGCGCTGGCGGTGGGATTGGCGCTTGAGAGGCCGCCGGCGCAGTGGCTGATGCCGGATGCCTTCCGGCTGTCGGCGCTGCACGCCGGATTGGGGGCGCTGCTGCTGGCCGCGGTCGGCGCCGTCTCCCTGGCCGCGCGGCGGACGCATGGGCCGGCCGGGCGCGCGTTCACCGCGCTGGCCGCGGCCATGGGCGCGGCCGGGGCGGCGTGGCTGCTGCTGCCCGGGCTGTTCGCCAACCCGCAGGACGGGCTCGACCCGGTGGTGCGCGCCTACCTGCTCGATCCCGTCGGCATCGAGGACCCGTTGCGGCTGGCCGAGGTGAACTGGGGCGATCTCCTGCTCGACGCCGGTCCGGTGCTGCCGGCGCTTCTCTGTGCGGGAGTGGCCGCGGCGCGCGGGCCGGCGGCGCAGCGGCGCGGCTGGCTGTTCCTCCTGCTGGCCCTGCTGCTGATGCTGGCCTACGTGCTGTTCGGCAAGGCCCGCGGCCTGCACTTCCTGGCGCTGTACCAGGCGATCCCGTGGAGCGCCGCGACCGTTCGGCTGTGGCGGCACGGCGGCGCGGCCGTGGCGGCGGCGGCGCTGGTCGGGGGCGGCAGTTGGATCGCGGGCGCCGCCCTCGCCTCCACCGCCCCGCCGCCTCCACCGGCGGCGGAGTGCCGTTACGGTCCGGTAACGCCCCACCTGCCGCCGCCGCGGCCGGGCGAAACGGTGCTGAGCGACCTGTTCGACGGGCCGGAGTTGGCCTACCGCTCCGGCTACGGCGCCATCGGCGCTCCGTACGACCTGAACGCCGCGGGCATCCGCGACACGCAGGCGTTGCTGCTCGGCGACCCGCGCTCCGGAACGGTGCGGCGGTTGCTGGAGGAGCGGCGCGTCGCCGTCATCGTGCTGTGCCGCGGCCGCTCTCCCGACGTCGAGCGCGAGTTGCGCGATCGGCCGCGCAGCCTGCTGGCGCTTCTGCACCGGCTGTCGCCGCCGCCGGGGATCGAACCCATCGCCCTGCCCGCCGCCGAGGCGCAGCGTTTCCTGGCCTACCGCGTGGCGCGCTGACGCATCCGGGCTTTGTCCCACATTTGAAACAACCACTCCTGAATGCGGGAGTATGAAAGCAGACTGGTCCTACCAATGCGCAGGAAGCCCCTGGATTCCGCCCTTCCGCGGGCGCGGCACGCTTGTTGCTCATACCGCGGCACGACGAGGGAATAGCCATCGGGGACCAAGGCCATGGACGCGGATCGGGCAATGGACATCATCGCTGCGCTGGACGACGCGGCGCGGACGCTGGGCGAGATCCGCATCTTCCGCCACCACGGCGCCGTGCGCGAGGACATCGCCTGCCACCGCGACACGCTGAACGCAGTGCGCCGCCAACTCGACGCGGCCCGCGCCGCGCCCTGACCGCGCGGTGCCGCGGAGGCGCAGGCCATGCCCACCTTTCATCCCATCGCCTGGACCCGCGACCTCGAGGTCGGCGTGCCCGAGATCGACGATGAGCACACCCTGCTCGTGACGCTGTACAACGACGTGGTCCGCGCCGCCCGGCAGGGGGTGTCGTGCCCGACCCGCGACGGCATCGTGCGCACGTTGCAGGCCTACGCCGTCTTCCACATGGATCGCGAGGAGGCGTGGATGATCCGCCACGCCTACCCCGACGCCGCCCACCACCGCGCGCGGCATGCCGAATTCAAGGCCGTGGTCGCGGCCCTGCGTGCGGACGCGCCGGACGACGCCGGACACGCCCGCATAGCCACGCTGGCCGGCTTCCTGCGCGCCTGGATCCTCGACCACATCCGCGGCGAGGACCGCGCGCTGTTCGATTGGAGCCGCGACGACTGCCCGAATCCGCTGGCCTGCGCGGCGGAATAGGCGCACGGTTGTCACCGGCCGGGCGCCGTGGCGGCCCGGAAACCGCTTGCCCGCACCGGCCCGGGCGACAATCATGGCCGGCTTCCGGATCCCGCGCGTGCGATCCGGGCCTTTGCCCCGAGGACCCCATGACCGTCAGGCGACCCGTCGGAGAGTGCGTCGGCCTGATGCGGTGGCTGGCCGCCGCCGGCGCCCTGCTGGTCGCGCAGCCGGCGGGCGCGGCGTCACTGGAGTGCCTCGGCAACGACTACATCTTCGGGCGCAACGTGGTGTCGCGCACGCTGACGCTGCGCACGGACGACAAGCGGCGCGTGCAGGAACTGGACGGCCGCCCCTGTGACCAGACGGCGGCGCTGCCGGCGCTGGCCTGCTTCGCGGAATACAAGCTCGACGGCACGGTGATGCTGGCCTGGGTGAAGTACGAGCCCGGCCCGGGCCGCGCCGTGCTGTACGCCTACCCCAAGGCCTCGGCGCCGACCGCCGGCAAGCCGCCGACGCGCGCCGTCGCCATGTTCAAAGGCCTCTGCCACGAGGAGTGACGCCGCCTCAACCGGGGTCGGCGGGCGGATCCACCCATTCCAGCGCGGGAAGAAGGGCGTGCCGGTCGCCGACGCCGGCGATCAGGACTCGGTCGCTGTCCCGCATCCCCGTGCTGTCCAGCACCGCATCGATGCGCGCCGCGCAGGCCTGCGACGACACGACCACGGCGAACCGCTGGGCACCCAGCAGGCGAGCCATGCCGGTGTAGGCGTTGATCCGCTCTTCCGGATCGTTGGCGACGTCGATCTCCCGCAAGTCGAGGAGAAGTGCACGATGCTCCATCGTCTGCACCCGCGCCAGCGACGACTTGAGCAGTTCGATGAAGGCGTGGCGGTCGTTGTTCGTCAGCGGCGTCCGAATCTGGATGAACAGACCCCATCCGGCGACGGCGATGCGGAATGGATCCATCGTAGCCTCAAAGTCCCTCAGGTCCACCGCGTCGCCGTCGGCGCGGCCGGACACGCCCCGACGCGGTCCCCCGTCGTGTTGCCGCTCGCTCACGCCGGCGCTCCCGCTTCGAGGAAGCCGTTTCCCGCCCCGCCCGGGGTCGGCCGCGCACACCGGTTCGTCACACCCACCCTCATTCGAAAGCCTTGGGAACAGTACCATTTCTGCGTGGGGCCGGCCAATCGCGAACTGCCGCGGATTTCCCGCTGGGCGTTTCGGCCGCAGGCCGGAGCGGTGCCCGCAGCCGCGGCGAAGGCCCCTTCCGGGGCGTGGGCGTCTGGGCTATCCTGCGGCATACGGCAAATAGTTCAGGCCCCGGCGCATCGGAATATTGCGGAGCACCGCGACGGCGACGACGTCGCCACGCCGCGACATAATAAACATCCGTTTACCATCGCCATGCCATGCTGGCGGCGACTCCAAAAGGAAGATCGTTCGTATGGATAGCCGAGGGCTCTACAGCTTTGCCGAGCACGCCGAGAAGGGAAAGGCGCACCATCGCTTGGGGCTGTTGCACGAGGCCGCCGCGGAATACCGCAACGCCCTGCAGATCCGCCCCGGCGACGCCGACATCCTGCACCTCCTCGGCGTCGCCTGCTTCCAGACCGGCCGCGCGGACGAGGGAATCGCCGCCGTCCGCGAGGCGCTGTCGATCAACCGCACGGACGAGTACTTCTCCACGCTGGCCCGGATCTTCACGGGGACCGGCCGCTTGGCGGAGGGCGTCGCCGCCGCCCGCCGCTCCCTGGCCATCAACCCCACCGCGGCGCCGATCAGCACGCACATGGGCATGACGCTGACCGCGGCGCAGGAGCCGGCCGCAGCGGTCAAGGCGCTGCGCCGCGCGATCCGACTCGGCGAGGAGTCGCCCGTCGCCGTCTTCATGCTCGCCAGCAACCTGCAGGTGACCGGGGCCGGCGCGCGGGCGATCGAGGCCTTCCGGATCGCCGCGTGCCTGGACCCGGCCTACGCGGAGGCGTTGACCGCCGTCGGCGTCGGCTTCATCGAGCGGTGCGAACTGGACGCGGCGGTGGCCGCCTGCCGCCACGCCGCCCGCGCGAACCCGATGCTCACCGAGGCGCACCTGACGCTGGCGCATGCCTTCTACACGCAGAAGCGCTTCGACTTGGCGGCGGAGGCCTGCAAGCACGCGGCGGTGGTCAACCCCGCCTCCTCCGTCGCGCTCGGCAACCTGGCGACCATCCTCGACGAGCTGGGCGTGGGCGGCACGCCGATCACGCTGTGGCGCCGGGCGCTCGACCTCAATCCCGAGATGCCGCAGGCGCTCTACCAGTTCGTCACGCACGCCAAGAAGGTGTGCATGTGGACCGGCCTCGCGGAGCGGGAGCAGCGCATGCTCGACATCGTCCGGCGGAACCAGCCGGGCGTGTCACCCTGGTCGATGTTCATGCAGCCGTCCACCCCGGCCGACCAGCTGTTGTGCGCGCGCCTGTGGGGCGAAGGGCAGCGGGGCGGCATCGCGCCCTTTCCGCCCCGCGCGCCGCGCCGCGGCGAGCGGATCCGCATCGGCTACCTGTCGTCGGACTTCCGGCCGCACGCGGTGTCGTTCCTGCTGCAGGACATCATCGAACGGCATGACCGGTCGCGCTTCGAGGTCTTCGGCTATTCGCTCTCGCCCGACGACGGCAGCGCCTTCCGCACGCGGCTGGCCGGCCTGTTCGACCGCTTCGTCGAGGCGTCCGCCCTCACCGACCTGCAGATCGCCGAGCGGATCCGGCAGGACGAGGTGGACATCCTGGTCGACCTGAACGGCTACACCCAGGGGGCGCGGACGCGGATCCTGGCGATGCGGCCGGCGCCGATCCAGGTGAACTACCTGGGCTTCGCCGGCACCATGGGGGTGCCGTACATCGACTACATGCTCACCGACCGGTTCCTGACCCCGCCGGGCGCCGAAGCCAGTTACGCCGAAAAGCTCGCCTTCCTGCCCAGCTACCAGCCGAACTCGACCCGCGCCATTACGCCGAGCCAGTTCGCGCGCTCGGCCTTCGGCCTGCCGGAGAACGGCTTCGTCTTCGCGTCGTTCAACAACACGTACAAGATCAACGCCCCGGTCTTCGAGATCTGGATGCGCCTGCTGCGCGCGGTGCCGGGCAGCGCGCTGTGGCTGAAGCAGGCCAACGACGAGGTCGTCCACAACCTGCGCCGGGAGGCGGAGGCGCGCGGCGTCGATCCCGACCGGCTGGTGTTCGCCGGCGGGCTGGCGCGGCACGAGGACCATCTGGCGCGGCACGCCTGCGCGGACCTGTTCCTCGACTGCCTGCCCTACAACGCGCACACCACCGCCAGCGACGCGCTGTGGGCCGGGCTGCCGGTGGTGACCTGCGCCGGCGACAGCTTCGCCAGCCGCGTCGCCGGCAGCGCGCTGACCGCGCTCGGCGTGCCGGAGCTGATCACCCACTCGCTGGCGGACTACGAGGCGCTGGCGCTGAAGCTCGCCACCGACCCGGTGGCGCTTGCGGCCGTGCGGGAAAAGATCCGGGACCGCGTCCGCACCAGCCCGCTGTTCGACATCGCCCTCTACACCCGCACGATGGACGCCGCGTACGGCGCGATGTGGGAGCGCTGGCAGTCCGGCCTGCCGCCGGAGCACATCACCATCGACGGCAGCGGCAGCCATGTGATGCCGGACGCCCCCGCCGCGCCCGCACCGCTGCGCCGCGCCACCGGATCGAAGGTCGGGCTGATCCAGACGCGCGGCATCGGCGACATCGTCATCGCCGCGCCGATCGCCCAGCATTACGTGGATGCCGGCGCCGAGGTGTTCTGGCCGGTGGACAGCCGGTTCCATCCATTCGTTCAAAGCGCGTTCCCGGAGATCTCGTTCCTTTCGGTGGACATCGAAGAGAGCGACCCCGCCTTGTTCCGTTATTTCGTCGGCCATCCCGTCGAGTTGCTGACCCATGCCGGCTGCGACCCGATCTACTGCCTGTATTCTTATATGAAATCGCTGCC
Source organism: Azospirillum sp. TSO22-1 (assembly GCF_003116015.1). Taxonomy (GTDB): domain Bacteria; phylum Pseudomonadota; class Alphaproteobacteria; order Azospirillales; family Azospirillaceae; genus Azospirillum. Next base: position 10,645 of record NZ_LGQZ01000113.1, on the reverse strand, counting down.
CGTCGCGCAGCCGAACCTGGCCGAGGCCCTCAAGTTCGACGAATACAAGTACGCCATCTCCAACGTGCCGTTCTCGAAGAAGTGGCAGTTGCGAATCACGCGCGACCGCGCGCGCGAGGCCGCCCTGATCGACCGGCTGGGCCTTGATCGCCCGTACGTGGTGGTGCACGAGGAGGGGTCGAATTTCCAACTCAACATCACCCTGCCCCCGGACATGATGGAGCAGTACGCGGTGGTGCGCATCACCAACCTGACGCCCAACCCGTTCGATTGGCTTGGCGTCCTGGAGGGTGCATCCGTGTTTGTCGGCATCGACAGCTGCTTCGCCAATTTGATCGAGCAACTGGACCTCTGCCCGCAAAAATTCCTGTATTTGCGGTCTACGATAGTGGGCACGCCAGTCTTCAAGAACAACTGGAAGTTCAGGTGGCCCCAATGAAGCTGAACCTCGGCGCCGGCAACAAGGTGATCGACGGCTACCTCAACGTCGACAAGTACCCGACCGCCACCACCGATCTGGTGATCGACCTGGAGAAGACCCCGTGGCCGTGGGAAACCGGATCGGTCACGCACGTGGCGTTCATCCACTCGCTGGAGCACATGGGACGCGACACCGACACCTTCCTGGCGATCATGCGCGAGCTGTACCGCGTGTGTGCGCACGGCGCGCAGATCGCGGTGCACGTGCCGCACCCGCGGCACGACAACTTCCTGGGCGACCCGACCCACGTGCGGCCGATCACGCCGCAGATGCTGACGCTGTTCGACCGGCAGAAGAACGACGCATGGGTGGCCGGCGGCATCTCCGCGGCCACGCCGCTGGCGCACTACATCGGCGTGGATTTCGCCATCGCCGACCTGAACACGATCCTGGATCCCGTGTATTACGAGCTGTACAGCCAGGGAAAGCTCGACATCGACGAGTTGAACCGGCGCGCGCGCGAACTGAACAACGTCATCGCAGAATACCACATCACGCTCGTCGCGCGTAAAGAAGCGCCGGCCGGCACCGCGTGACATCACGGACGGCCCCATGTTCGATATCAGCATCTGCATCCCCACCTACAACCGCGCCTCCCGGCTGAAGCTGTGCCTGCAGCATCTGGCGCGCTACGCCGACACCAGCTTCGAGCTGATCGTCGGCGACAACGCCTCGCAGGACGAGACGCCGGCGGTGATGGCGGAGATGGCCGGCGCGTTCCCGCACTGCGTCTACGTGCGCCGCGCGCAGAACGTCGGCTTCGCGCGCAACATGGACGCGTTGCTGCGCCGCGCCACCCGCAAGTACGTCTACATCCTCAACGACGACGACATCGTCTTCGAGGCGGCGCTGAAGCTGGCGGCCAGCGTCATGGACGGCAGCCCGGGCGTGGTCGCGGTGGTCGGCCAGTACCTCAGCCTGCAGACGGTGCAGCCGGACCTGGCCATGCGCTACGATGACGCCGTCGCCACCGTGGTGCCGCGCGGCGCCCAGGCGGCGCTGATCGATCGCCTGAGCCTGTGCGACGGCCACCCCATCCTGCGCCGCGAGACGTTCGAGCGGCATGGCGCCTACCTGGACCGCACCGGCACGCTGATCCCGCTGTACTTCACTCTGCTCGCCCACGGCGACGTCGTGGCGGTGGACAAGCCGTTCTTCCAGCACCTGACCAACAGCGACAGCCTGACCTCGCGCATGGCCGAGGCGTGGTTCATCGACATGGCCAACGCCGACATCGAGCTGGCCATCTCCAGCTGCGCCGCGCTGCTGCCGCCCGGCACCATGGCCAGCACGCGCGAGAAGCTGCTGCAGTTGATGTACTTCCAGGCGACGCGCATGGCGATCAACCAGGGCCAGCCGTACGTGGTGTGGCTGTTCCTGCGCCGGCTGACGGCCGTCGGCAACGTCTCCCCGGAGTTGCTGGTGCAGTGCGAGGCGCGCTTCACCCACGACTTCGTCCTCGACCGTATCGCCCGCATCCTGCGCGACGGCGAGGAGAGCGCGGTCGACGTGATCGCCTCCCCGGCCGTCGATGCCTTGGTGGCGGCGCTGCGGGACGCGCTGCCGCAGGTGCGGTTCGCTCCGGCGGCCGGACCGTCGTCGTCGTTCGTGCTGTGCGGAGGCCGCGAGGACGCCGCGGCCCTGGGCGCGGGCCCGCGGGTGCTGGCGCTCGACGACCTGTTCGGCCAGCTTCGCCTGACCGGCCTTGCCGCCGCCCTGGCGGCGGACGGCGGACGCCTCGCCGTGCGGTATGCGGACGCCGCGGTGGAGCAGGTGGCGGCGCAGCCGTCGCAGGCGCTCGCCATGCTGTGCGCGCCCTACACGGAAGCGGCGTGAGCGCGCGGGAATTTTTGACAGCGGGACGCAACATGAAAGCAGTCATTCTCGCCGGCGGCCTGGGCACCCGCATTTCCGAGGAATCGGTCCTCAAGCCAAAGCCGATGATCGACATCGGCGGCAAGCCGATCCTCTGGCACATCATGAAGATCTACTCGGCGCACGGCATCAACGACTTCATCATCTGCTGCGGGTACAAGGGCTACCTGATCAAGGAGTATTTCGCGAACTACTTCCTGCACATGTCGGACGTGACCTTCGACATGACGAAGAACGAGATGCAGGTGCACGAGCGGCACGCCGAGCCGTGGAAGGTGACGCTCATCAACACCGGCGAGACCACCATGACCGGCGGTCGCCTGAAGCGCGTGGCCGAGCACCTGCGCGACGAGGAGGCGTTCTGCTTCACCTACGGCGACGGCGTGGCCGACGTCGACATCACCCGGCAGCTCGCCTTCCACCGGGGCCACGGCAGGCTGGCCACCATCACCGCGGTGCAGCCGCCGGGCCGCTACGGCGCGCTGGAGCTGGACGGCACGCAGGTGAACGGCTTCGCCGAGAAGCCGAAGGGCGACGGCGGCTGGATCAACGGCGGCTTCTTCGTGCTGTCGCCGCGCTGCATCGACTACATCACCGGCGATGCGACCCTGTGGGAGGCCGAGCCGCTGACCGAACTCGCCCGCGACGGCCAGTTGGAGGCGTGGCACCACACCGGCTTCTGGCAGCCTATGGACACCCTGCGCGAGAAGAACCAGCTGGAGGAGCTGTGGCAGTCGGGCCAGGCGCCCTGGAGGATCTGGTGATGGGGCCGGACCCGCGGTTCTGGCGCGGCAAACGGGTCCTGCTGACCGGCCACACCGGCTTCAAAGGGGCATGGCTGGCGCTGTGGCTGAAGCGCCTGGGCGCAGAGGTGACCGGTCTGGCGCTGCCGCCGGAGACCGACCCCAGCCTGTTCGAGCTGCTGACCCTGCCGGCCCTGGTGGACAGCGCTTTCGCCGACATCCGCCGCCCGGACGAGGTGGCACGGGTCGTGCGCAGGGCGCGGCCGGAAATCGTCCTGCACCTTGCGGCGCAGCCGCTGGTGCGGGCCAGCTACGCCGACCCGGTGGCCACCTACGAGACCAACGTCATGGGCACGGTGCACCTGCTGGAGGCGCTGCGCGGCGTGCCGGGCGTGCGCTCCGTCGTCGTGGTCACCACCGACAAGGTCTACCGCAACCCGGAGACCGGCCGGCCCTTCGCCGAGGACGATCCGCTCGGCGGGCACGATCCGTACAGCGCCAGCAAGGCAGCCTGCGAGATCGCCGTCGCCAGCTACCGCGACGCGTTCCTGCGCGCCCACGGGGCGGCGGTGGCCACGGCGCGCGCCGGCAACGTGATCGGCGGCGGCGACTGGGCGGCCGACCGGCTGATCCCCGACGCGATGCGCGCCTGGGGCGCCGGCAAGGCCGTCGTCATCCGCAACCCGCAGGCGGTGCGCCCGTGGCAGCACGTGCTGGAACCGCTCGCCGGGTACCTGGCACTGGCGGAGGCGCTGTGGCACGCGCCGGAGCGGGCGGGCGCCTACAACTTCGGCCCGGACGCCGGCGACATGGCCACCGTCGCGCAGGTGCTCGATATCGCCAAGCGCGCCTACGGCATCGCCGAACACGAGACCGCGTATCATGTCGAGCCGGGCGGGCCGCACGAGGCGCAACTCCTCACCCTCGACAACAGCCGCACGCGCGCGGTGCTGGGCACGGCGCCGCTGTGGCGCATGGAGGAGGCGGTGTCGCGCACCGTGCGCTGGTACCGCGGCCTGACGCGCGGCCAGGACGCGCGGAGCCTGTGCGACGAGGACGTCGCGCACTTCACCGCCGGACGGGAGGCCGCATGCAGCGCTTCGTGACGCTCGACACGCCGCTGGCCGGCCTCAGGACCGTCCGGCGCACCCGCCTGGGCGACACGCGCGGCCATCTCTGCCGGCTGTTCTGCGCCGAGGAGCTGGAAACCGCCGGCTGGGACAAGCCCGTCGTCCAGATCAACCAGACCCACACCGCCGCGCGCGGTACCGTGCGCGGCATGCATTTCCAGCGGCCGCCGCACGCCGAGAAGAAGCTGGTGATGTGCCTGCGCGGCACGGTGTGGGACGTGGCGGTCGACGTGCGGGCGGGCTCGCCGACCTTCCTGCACTGGCACGCGGTGGAGCTGTCGGGCGACAACGACCAGGCGTTCCTGATCCCGGAGGGCTTCGCCCACGGTTTCCAGGCGCTGACCGACGACGTGGAGATGCTGTACCTGCACTCCGCTGCCTACGCCCGCGAGGCGGAGGGCGGGCTCAACCCGCTCGATCCGCGGCTGGCGCTGCCCTGGCCGCTGCCGCCGGGCGAGATGTCCGAGCGGGACCGCGCCCATCCCCTGCTCACGCCCGATTTCCAAGGAGTTCCGCTGTGAAGTGCCGGCACTGCGGCGCGGAATGCCGCCTCCCCTTCCTCGACCTGGGCAGCGCTCCGCCGTCGAACGCCTACCTGGACGCGGCGGCGTTGCAGGCACCGGAGACGTGGTATCCGCTGCGCGTGCTGGTCTGCACCGAATGCTGGCTGGTGCAGACCGAGGACCACGCCGGGCGGGAGGAGCTGTTCTCCAAGGACTACGCGTACTTCTCGTCGATGTCGTCGTCCTGGCTGGCGCACGCGCGCGGCTACGTCGACCAGATGGTGGCGCGCTTCGGGCTGGGCGCCGGCAGCCGCGTGGTGGAGGTGGCGGCTAACGACGGCTACCTGCTGCAGTTCGTGCGGCAGGCCGGCATCCCCTGCCTGGGCGTCGAGCCCACGGCCAGCACCGCCCGCGCCGCGCGCGACAAGGGAATCGAGATCGTCGAGGAATTCTTCGGGGTCGAGCTGGCCGGCGCGCTCGCCGCCCGGGGCTGGACCGCCGACCTGATGGCCGCCAACAACGTGCTGGCCCACGTGCCGGACATCAACGACTTCGTCGCCGGCTTCGCGCGCCTGCTGGCGCCGCACGGGGTGGCAACGTTCGAGTTCCCGTGGCTGCTGACGCAGATGCGCGAGGCGCAGTTCGACACCGTCTACCACGAGCACTACTCGTACCTGTCGCTGACCGCGGTCGAGCGGATCTTCGCCCGCAACGGGCTCGCCGTCTTCGACGTGCAGGAGTTGCCCACCCACGGCGGCAGCCTGCGGGTGTTCGCGCAGCGCGCCGACACGGGCCCGCACCCCCGCACCGCGGCGATGGCGACGACGCTGGAGGCCGAGGTCGCCGGGGGCTTGCGCAATCCCGTGCGCTACGCGGCGTTCCAGGCCGAGGCCGAGCGCGTGAAGAACGATCTGGTGAGCTTCCTGATCGACGCGCGCCGGCAGGGTCTGAAGGTCGGCGCCTACGGCGCCGCGGCCAAGGGCAACACGCTGCTGAACTTCGCCGGCGTGCGCCCCGACCTGCTGCCCTATGTGGTCGACAAGAGCCCCGGCAAGCAGGGCAAGTTCATGCCCGGCAGCCGCATCCCGATCGTCGAGGAGGCGCATTTGCAGGCCGACCGCCCGGACCTAGTGGTGATCCTGCCGTGGAACCTGCGCGCCGAGATCGCCGAGCAGCTGGCCTATGTCGGCGGCTGGGGCGGCCGCTTCGTGACCGCGGTGCCGCGCCTGACCGTCACGGCGGCCGGCGCCCCATGAAGGTGCTGCTGACCGGAGCCCGCGGCTACCTGGGCCGGTACGTCGCCCGCCAACTGCACGAGGCCGGCGTGCCCTTCGTCGCCGCCGGGCGCACCCGGCCGCCGGTGGGCGACTTCCTGCCGGCCGACCTGCTGGACACCGGCCGCCTGGACGAGCTGGTGACGGCGGCCGGCGCCACGCACCTCGTCCACCTCGCGTGGTACGTGGAGCACGGCGCGTTCTGGACGGCACCGGTCAACGCCGACTGGGCGAACGCCGGCGCGCGGCTGGCCGAGGCTTTCTGCCGCGCCGGCGGCCAGCACGTCACCATGGCCGGCACCTGCGCGGAGTACCGCTGGGACGGCACCCTCTGCCGGGAGGACGAGACCCCGATCGAGCCGGCGACCGTCTACGGACAGGCCAAGGATGCCTGCCGGCGGATGGCGCAGCAGGCGTGCGCGCAACACGGTGTACCCCTGGCGTGGGCGCGGATCTTCCTGCCCTACGGGCCGGGCGAGGACGCGCGGCGTCTGGTGCCGTCGCTGGTGGCGGCGCTGTCCTGCCGGCAGCCGCCGTTCCCGGTCAACGCCCAGGCGCAGCGCGACTTCCTGTACGTGGACGACGCCGCCAGCGCGCTGCTGCAGTTATCGCGGTGCGCCGCCGGCGGCGCCTTCAACATCAGCAGCGGCCAGCCGGTGGCCATCGGCGACGTCGTGCGGGAGTTGGCCCGCATCCTGGGCGCCGACCCGGAACCGATCCTGGCGCTGGCCGCGCCGCGCCCCGGCGAGCCGATGCTGCTGGCCGGCGACAACCACAAGCTCCGCGCGCTCGGCTGGACGATGAAGACCACTCTGGCCGAGGGTCTGGCGCGCGCGGCCCGACACGCGGACACGGCATAAACGGGGCGACACGCCCGCATTGGAGCAGGCCATGAAACTGACCATCGATACCGACTCCCGCACGCTGGCCGTGCAATCCGACGCCGGGGACCGCACGCTGGACCTCTACAGCCGCGAGGCGTTCGAGATCCTGTCGCAGCAGTGGGTGAACGTCGGCTGGGACCAGAAGTACCCGTACACCTTCAGCTGGATGGGGCGCCCGGTGATCCAGCTGCCGGAAGACATGATCCGCATGCAGGAAGTGATCTTCCAGGTCAGGCCGGACGTCATCATCGAGACCGGCGTGGCGCACGGCGGCTCGCTGATCTTCTATTCCAGCCTGTGCAAGGCGATGGAGCACGGCCGCATCATCGGCATCGACATCGAGATCCGCCCGCACAACCGCAAGGCCATCGAGGCGCACCCGCTGGTCGACCGCATCACCCTGGTGGAAGGCAGCTCCACCGCGCCGGAGATCGTGGCACAGGTCAAGTCGCTGGTCGCGCCCGGCGAGACGGTGCTGGTGATCCTCGACTCCAACCACAGCTACGCCCACGTCGCCGCCGAGTTGGAGGCCTACTGCGACCTGGTGTCGGTCGGCTCCTACATCGTGGCGACCGACGGCGTCATGCTGGAGGTGGCCGACACCCCGCGCGGCAAGCCGGAATGGGCCACCGACAACCCCACCTTCGCCGCCCGCGATTTCGCCGCGCGCCGCTCCGACTTCGTGATCGAGCAGCCGGTGTGGCCGTTCAACGAAAGCGGCCTGGGGCAGAACGTGACGCACTGGCCGGGCGCCTGGCTGAAACGCGTGCGCTGACCGGTCCGGTTGGCGGTCCTCAGGGCCGCCGCAGCCGGCTGTCGGGGGCGACCGGCTGCAGACAGTGGCGGCGCTCCAACCGCTCGCGGTACCGCTCGTGGTATCCGTCGACGGCGAGAAGCTCGATCTGATCCGGATCCTCTTCCAGGCCGGCGCCGAGGTAGAGGTCGAGGTTGCCGAGGTCGGGAACCGGCAACCGCCCCTGCTCGAAATCGTCCCACATCCGCTGGTACAGCGCCTCGAGCGACGCCACCAGCCGCTCCATGTCGAACAACGTGCACGCCGAGCGTTGCTCCGCAAGGGACGCCTTCAGCCGGCGGATTTCGTCCCGGTCGTGCCCGAGCACCACGGCCCGCTCCACATACTCCTGCGGTGCGGTGCAGACCAGTTCCGGCAGGCCGGCCGCGCGCACGAGGCTGCCGCAGACGCGGGACGCGAAGGAACGGCCGGACAGGGTGAGGACCGGCAGGCCCGACCACAGCGCGTCGGACCCCGTGGTGTGGGCGCCATAGGGTGTGGTGTCCAGGAACAGGTCGGCCAGAGCGTAGCGCGCGAGATGCTGGTCGTGCGGCAGCTTGCCCGCAAAGACCAGGCGCTCGCCCGCCACGCCCGCCTGCTCGGCCAGCGCGCGCAGCCGCTGGCTCGACGCCGCCGACTCCTCGAACAGCCAGAGCACGCTGTCCGGCACCCGGCGCAGGATCTCCATCCAGCGCTCGAAGGTGAAGCGCGTGATCTTGTGCACCGCGTTGAAGCAGCAGTACACCATGGCGTCGTCGGGCAGACCGAAGTCGCCCCGCGTCCTGTTGGGCGGCGCGATGGCCCGTTTCCGGTCGTTCGGCTGGTAGCACGGCAGACGAAGCACGGCCTCGGAATAATAGATCTCCGAGCCTGCCGGCACGATCCAATCGTCCGCGATGATGTAATGGTGGTACGGGCTGCCCATGGTGCCGGGATAGCCCAGCCAGTTGACGATGACCGGCGCCGGTCGCATGGCGACCACGGGCGTGCGGGCATCGCGGGTGTGCCCGTTCAGATCGACCAGGATGTCGATGTCGTCCGCCGCGATGCGCCGCGCGGCCGCCTCGTCGCTCATCCCGGCGAGATCGACCCAATGTTCGATCGCCCCCTTCAGCCGCAGGGAAAACAACGATCCGCTCGGTTGGCCGGTGTAGTAGGCGAACACCTCGACGCGGGTGCGGTCGTGCAGTTCGAAGACTTCCGGCAACAGCGACCCCACCGCATGGTCGCGCAGGTCGGACGAGAGATAGCCGATCTTCAGGCGCGCCGGCGCCGCGGCAGCCCTGCCCCGCCCGCCCGCCAGCCGCGCCGTCGGCGGCGCCACCGTCTGGGTGTGGCTCCAGGCCGACGCCAGATGCAGGAGCGGATCGTCGGTGAAGGCCGCCAGCGAGAGCGGTAGCATGGTGCGCAGCAGCGCCTCCCGGCTCACGCCCTCCAGCGGCACTGCCACCGGCCAGATACACTGTTCCTGGCGCATGGAGAGCCAATGCTGCACGATCTCCGTCTGCGTAGGGTCCAGGTCGATGCTCTGCCGCAGGATGGCTTCGGCTTCGGAATAGCGGTGCAGCCCCTCAAGGTATGACGCCAGGTAGCGCCACGCCATCTTCTTGTAGCGCAGGTTGGTTGGGTTGACCGCGTCCAGACGGCTCGCCACGTCCATCCAGTGCTGGCACGCCCGTTCGACGTCCCCTGCCCCCACGGTCGCCACCCCGAGGCTGAGGCGGGCCGGGTGAAAATCAGGATTGACCTGGAGCGACCGCTCCAGAGCCTCCGACGCCCCGGCCGGGTCGCCGGACTGCAGCAGCAGGACACCCAGGTTGTAGTGGATGGCGCATCCCAGGGGATCGGACGCGTTGGTCTGCGTCCAGAGCCGATAGATCTGCACGGCCAGATCGGAGCGCCCGCCCTGCGTGAGGCCGTCGGCCACCCCGATCACCGCCATGGCGTCCAATTGCTTTTCAGCGAGCCTCCCCACAGCTTGCAGGAAAAGGTCAATCGGCAACGGCGCCTCACTGGGATAGTGGGATCACACGAGAGAACCCGGTGCCGGAGATGGCACCGGGTTCTTCCCGTTCGGACAGTCTACGCGCCTAGACCTGGGTGACCCAAGCGTTGACCTGCGTGGTGGTCATTGCCTGGACCTGAGCCGAGGTGAAGGCGTAGGCCTGCACCGTGCCCAGGGACGACAGCTGCGTCGTGCTCAGACCCGAGATCTGGTCCGTCGTCAGCGCCGAGATCTGCGTCGCCGTGAACTCGTTGACGTCCGAGGTGGTCAGCGCGTTCAACTGCGAGGTGGTCAACGCCGTGATCTGCGAGGTGGACAGCCCAACCCATTGGCTGCTTGTCAGAGCCGACAGGTTGGTCGTGTTCAGCGTGCTCAGCTGGGCGGTCGTCAGGCCGCCGATCTGGGTCCGCGAGAACTCGTTGATGTCCGCCGTGGACAGCGCGTTCAGCTGGCTCGTGGTCAGCCCACCGACCTGCGTCGCCGTCAGCCCGCCGACCTGAGTGCTGGTCAGAGCCGTCAGGTTCGTCGTGCTCAGGCTGCTGAGCTGGTCGGTGGTCAGCTGGCCGACCTGGGTGCGCGACAGCTCGTTGATGTCCGCCGTGGACAGCGCGTTCAACTGCGCCGTCGTCAGGCTGGCCACCTGGGTGCCGGTCAGGCCGCCCACCTGGCTGCTGGTCAGAGCCGTCAGGTTGGTGGTGCTCAGCGCGCTGACCTGACTGGTCGTCAGCTGACCGATCTGCGTGGCCGAGAACTCGTTGATGTCGGCCGTGCTCAGCGCGTTCAGTTGCGCCGTGGTCAGGCTACCCACCTGCGTCGCGGTCAGGCCACCGATCTGGCTGCTGGTCAGAGCCGTCAGGTTGGTGGTGCTCAGGGCACTGACCTGGTCCGTGGTCAGCTGGCCGACCTGGGTGCGCGACAGCTCGTTGATGTCCGCCGTGGACAGCGCGTTCAGCTGCG
>NZ_LGQZ01000126.1 GCF_003116015.1 Azospirillum sp. TSO22-1 | reverse complement strand
CCGCGACCTGTTGCGGCGACGGATCCCGCTGTAGATTTGATGTAAGCTTGCGGGAACGGGAAGCCAGTCCCGGTCTGTTGGCATGTCAGCTTTGCGCCGATAGTGTTGAAAAACTCCCGGACCTCGCGGGGCGAGAAATTTTCCATCTCAGTGAGGCGGTATTGCGCAATGATGTGCTCTAAATCCCTGATGGAAAGACTTATTGCTGCGGAAAAACCGCTGCGAAGCACTCACTTGGGAGTTTTTCAACACTATCCGCCAGGAGCTGACCTTTGCGATGGTCCTCCAGTGCGGATTCCGATGAAGCCGGCCGGGGTTTCCGATTTGAAGGCGGTCCAAGGTTCTGACGCGATCACTCGCATGGGCCGGGACGCACCCCGCGGCCCGGTGCGCCTCGCGCATAGAGCCTGCCCCCGGCAGGAGCCGGGGAGCGCCGCAACCATACCGTCATTGCGCTCCCGTCAGATTAAATCAATCAGAGGACGCATATAAGTGAATACGGACTCGTATTCATCCGCCTGAAGAAGTCGGTCCTTGTGGGACAGGGTAATTGTATCTCCCGCATGGGGAACATCATGGAGCGAGACTGTCCCAAGGATAAGTTGCGAGTCTTTTGGCTGTTCTCCAAAAATAAGCCGGAAAGCCGCCTCGGCATTCTTATCGTCGAGATCTTCCTGCTTCGGGGAATCGATAATGATGGGGCAGGCACAGGATGAAGAGAATTCGAACAGAGTATGGAGAAATGCATAGATATAAGCCAGTAGTGCGCGAGGGCGATTGCTGCCAGTTGCCTTAATTTTGCAATCAATCCGCTCAACGCTCTTGACGCTGACCGTTGTCACATTCAGATCTTGAAGAAATTTGGCTATCTTCATAAAATAAAATTTTTCTATAAATTCCTGACGTTCCTTGTCAAGGAAGGGTTTCAGGCGCGCCTCCAAATCTTCTATACGACGCCTAATCTTATCGATCTTGCTCGTAAGGCTGTCGATCTCACCCCGCATGAGGATGTAGGCTTTCTTTTCCCCTTCGGCGTCGATAACATCCTTAAGCTTTAGCTTTCCACGCTTTTGCGCCATTAATAGGTTTATCTTGGAAAGCCGGAAGTCTGCTTTTTTGAGGGCCTCTTGCTGGCGAGAAATATCGCGCGACAGTCTATCCAGTTGCGTAACCGCATCTGCGATGAATTTGCGGCAGGCTTCGCGGTCTTCAAGGAGTGAAAACCTGTGAAAGAAAGAATTATCATGATCGGTACCGCAGGTCGGGCAGCGAATTGTAGAGCTGCGCTGATCGAGAATGAAGCGATAATCCCTATCAAATTCCCCGAGAGCGGTTCTGGTGATGTTGAGTTGGTCATCCAGCAATGTTCTCTGATTGGAGAGATTCGAGAGCTTCTCGGTAATTGTTGTGCGCCGTTCCTGAAGGCCGGAAAGCTCCTGAAGCAGTTCCTTGATGGCCTTCTGGTAGGCGTGATGGTCAATGTCGATTGCCGCATGTTTGCGGCGTTCCTGAATGCGAGAGAGCGCCCCTTGCACGATATTCCGCTCGTTCTCAAGAGCTGACTTGGCCTGCTTTTCGACATTCAGCGCGGCGTTGATCTCGAAATATGCATTGGGACGGATGCCGGAATGAAACATAATGACAGCAGGCTTCCAGTCTTCATATTGGCCGAGATTGTCAAATGAGGACCATTGGCTGCGCCACCCGTAATCTTGGTCAATGTAGAAAGGCAGGAAACAATAAGCGGGCGGCGGGACATCGGGTGCTCCGGCGCGATTGGTGAGGACGAGACTGAAATCAAGGATATCCGCCATGAAGGGTGCCAATTCCTTCGAGACATCCGTCGTCTTCAAGAGGATATTGCGATTTGCATCGAAAATTAGAAATAGCGTACCCGTTCGCAAAATACTGTATGGCTTCTCATCAATGGTAAATTCGAGAAGGCCAAAGACGTTTGCCTTCTTCCAGCCCGGATTAACGATGGCTGGCTCTGCCCCCAGGCACCAGTAGATTGATTTGATCAGAGATGACTTGCCAACGTCATTTGCTCACTTGATCACCGTCACGTTGGGGTGAAATGGCGCCTTCTTCGCGGCCTTTTCGGTCATTGACAGGAGATACAATGCCTTTAAGCGCAATTTTTTCATGTTGCTTCTTCCTGAGATGCCTAACCAGCATCTTGTATTGCTCTTCACTTCTCATGGTATGCCTGGAATTCATAGAGGACGCCGGCATAGATATAGCTATCTGACAGGTGCGGCACGGCGCGGCGAACAGACTCATGGACGATATTTGACACGTCTGTCATGATCTCCTCCATGGATGCCTCCTGATTCGTCTCCAAATACGAGTCGAGAACGCTTCGGATCGTCGATCGCAATTCGTGAAGGCCCACATCGGTGACCTTGAAGCGATCCGTCTCGTACTTCTCCCATTGTTGCCGGATGATCCGCAATCTTGCCGGAGAGAGGAATGGCGCAATCAGTGGCTGCACATCGGACCAGGGCGGTTTCCTTTGATTGGCAAGCTTGAGACCTTCTATCCATCCATCCATATCGGAACGGCGGATGAATTTCGCCGTGAGAAGCTGCTCAAACGATGTGATGTCGTCCATGTTTTTTGAGCGATCACAACAGTGATCGAGAAGTGCGAGCCGGAACCCGTCATGACCTGAGGCAAGCATCCCGCATGTGTTTTGGACAAATTCCAATACGCGGCCCTTCAGAAAGGTTTCATATTTCTCAAGGGAAAAATCCGTCTTATGGAAATGGAAAAGCTCACCATCCGCATCACAGGCGACCCTCGGAAACTCGTTTTTCAAAGCGGTGATAAACATCACATAGTCTGACGCCTGCGTTTCGCAAAACTTGCAGGGATATGGCTTCGATATAAATATGGCGGGCGCGTTACTCACAAATCCGAGATGGTCTGTCTCGTCGGGAAACTTAACCTTGTTTGCAAGCATTTTGCCAATAACCGAGGGTTTAGTTCCATTTTTACCTTTTTCTCGACGCGTGAGTTCATCGATGGTCCAGAATCCAGCTTTTTTTGTCTTCACCTGAAAGAAACAAACCTTCGGTGCGCCAGCGGCGTAGACAATGACGAAGACATCATCATGGAATTCAAATGCGATATTGTAATCGATCCCCTGCTCATGGAGGTCGAGCAAATGGGTAATGCTCCAGTGCGCTTGAAAATCGAATCGGTCTTGCGCGAGACTTCCTGCCTTTTCGCGCTGTGGTGTGGTAACGAGCTTCTCTATGAGGTCCACAACCGCTCCTGGGGCAGAAGCCGACAACAACATAGATATATTTTTCTCATAAGTATGCGGCAATCACCATTGAAATCATGATTAAAGTAGGAGCATGCATACTGGCGTATTCAACAAGCAATCTGTGTTTTTACTCTGCATAGAGCGTGCACGGTGCTTGGTCTCTTTGGACGCCATCGCCCGCCCTCACCAAATGCGCGATCAGGGACGGCCGACGGGGACGGTCCGTCGCTCATGACGTCCACGCTGGCGTCGTTCGAAGAATGGCTTCGCAGGCTCATTCAGTGCTTCGACGCCCCGACCGACAGCCAGATTGTCCGCTTCAAATACGCCACCGAATGTCTGTCATTGGCGGATAGTGTTGAAAAACTCCCTGGCGAGTGCTTCGTAGCCGATTTCACGCAACAATGCGTCGCTCTGCCAGAGCCCGAAGCGATATCACTGTCCGATATGATCAGGGCAAGACGGAAAATTTCTCGTTCCGCCGGACCGGGGAGTTTTTCAACACTATCGGCGCAAAGCTGACGGTCACTCCGTCCGGAAAGAGGTCGATCCGGAAATCCGGATTGCCGCTGATCCGGCAGCATGACGCTGTTCTCCAGGCAAGATTATTGTCCAATACGCCTTGTACCAGCCCTTGAAAGGCGCCGACGTCAAGCACTTTCAAGGTGTTAAGCGTGCCCCGCCGGGGGACTCGCCCCCACAAAGTCTTTCCCCTCCCTGATCATCGTTCGCCTCCGCCACCGTGCTCTATGACGCGCCCCTCTGTCCCCGGGGCGCCCGCAGCACACGGAGACGGACGAATGGACGATAAGACCGGCGGCCTTCCGCCGCGCTTTCTGCGCACGCCTGAGGCGGCGCGCTTCCTCAGCCTGTCCGGCCGGACGCTGGAGAAGCATCGCGTCTACGGCACCGGCCCGCGCTACCGCAAGATCGGCGGCCGGGTGGTCTACGCCGTCGAGGACCTGAAGAGCTGGGCTGACCAGGGTCTGCGCACCTCCACCTCCGATCCCGGCGCTGGCACCGTGCGGCCCGCCCGCCCGGCGCGCCGCTGAAGCTGTCCCATGGACGGGGGTTTCCGCGCCGGCGACCGGCAGATGCAGCTCGACCTGTTCGTGGCGCTGCCCGGCGACATGGCGGTGCGCGACCAGCAGGACCTGATGGCGCACCCGTTCTTCTCGCTCGCCAAGTCGAAGCGCACCGCCCCCATCGACTACGCCGCGGGCGACACCCGCATCCGCGTCGAGGGCACGGCCGAGCACGGCCTCGCCACCATCTGGGACGCCGACGTGCTGATCTGGGCGGCCAGCCAGCTCGTCGAGGCCCGCGACGCCGGCCTGCGCACCGCGCGCCTGCTCAGCGCGACGCCGCACCAGATCCTCACCTTCACCGGGCGCGGCACCTCGCTGCGCGACTACCAGCGCCTGCGCGCCGCTCTCGACCGGCTGCAGGCGACCACGGTGGTCACCAACCTGCGCCAGCCCGACCTGCGGCGCCGGCACCGCTTCTCCTGGATCAACGAGTGGAAGGAGCGGACCGACGCCGCTGGCCGGCCGCTGGGGCTGGAGCTGATCCTGCCGGACTGGTTCTACCAGGGCGTCCTTGCCGACGCCTTCGTGCTGACCATCGGGCGGGAGTACTTCGGCCTCACCGGCGGCATCGAGCGCTGGCTGTACCGCTTGGCCCGCAAGCACGCCGGCCGCCAGGCCGAGGGCTGGGCCTTCGACTTCCGCCACCTGCACGCCAAGTCGGGCAGCCTCGCCCGCTTCGCCAACTTCGCCATCGACCTGCGCGCGATCGCCCGGCGCCAGCGGCTGCCGGGCTACCGGCTGGCCGTCGAGCGCCGGCCGGACGGCAGCGAACGGTTGCGCTTCGCGCCGCAGACTTATCCACAGACACGGGGGATAAACCGGTGACACCGCTCGTGCTATCGGGTGTGCAAACGCTCGTGCCATCGGGTGCACGGCACTCGTGCTATCGGGTGCACGGACACCATCCAAGCCCTTGGTATACATGGCCGATTCGCGCCCTTAACGTATCTAACGGAGACTCTAAAGAGTCTTTGTTGATGGGGCAGCGGAATCATGGGGACGGGCGGTACGCCGTCCGATTCCGGAGGGCGGCGTCATGATCGTGGCGCTGCTCAACCAGAAGGGCGGCGTCGGCAAGACGACGCTCGCCACGCACCTCGCCGCCGAGCTGGCACGTCCGGGCCACCGGGTCCTGCTCATCGACGCCGATCCCCAGGGCTCCGCCCTCGACTGGTCCGTGCAGCGCGACCGCGAGGGACTCCCCCGGCTGTTCGCTATGACCGGGCTGGCCCGCGAGACGCTGCACCGCGAGGTGCCGGAGCTGGCCCGCGGCTATGAGCACGTCGTCATCGACGGGCCGCCGCGCGTCACCGGCCTCGTTCGCTCGGCGCTGCTGGCCGCCGACCTCGTGCTGATCCCGGTGCAGCCGAGCCCCTACGACGCCTGGGCGTCGGCCGAGCTGCTGCGCCTGCTCGACGACGCCCGCGGCTGGAAGCCCGGCCTGGAGGCGCGCTTCGTCCTCAACCGCTGCATCGCCCGCACGCTGCTGCTGCGCGACGCCCGCCGGGAACTCGCCGGCACGGTGCCGCCGGCCCTGGCCATGACGGTGGGGCAGCGCGTCGTCTTCGCCCGCTGCGCCCGCACCGGCCGGCTGGCGGCCGAGGAGGCGCCCGGATCACAGGCCGCCCGCGAGATGGCGGCGCTCGCCGCCGAAGTGCGGGGGACGGCGCGATGAACGGTGGGCGGATCGGCTTCGGGACGCGTCCCGGCACCCCCGACACCTGGGTGCGCCACGGCGATGAGCCGGCCACCCCCAAGGCGGACCTCTACACCGCGCGGCTCACGGTGGACATCACGCCGGAGTTGCGCGGGCGGATCAGGATCGCCGCCTTCCGCCGCGGCGTGACCATGGCGGTGCTGCTGCGCGAGCTGCTGGACGGCGCCTTTCCCGAGGAGGGCAGTTCCTCATGATCGTGGCACTTGTGAACCAGGCCCACGGCGCCGGGCGGACGACGCTGGCCGTGCATCTCGCCGGCGAGCTGGCGCTGCAAGGCAAGCGGGTGGCGCTGCTCGACACCGACCAGCGCTCCGGTGCCCTGGAATGGGCCGAATGCCGGCGGCGCAACGACCTGCCGGCGCTGTTCGAGACCATCGGCATCGCCAGCCCGCACCTGCGTTGCGGCGTCTGGGGCCTGCACGCCCGCTTCGACCACGTGATCATCGACACCCCGGCGGCGTCCACTCCGGCCCTGCGTGCGGCGCTGCTGGCGGCGGACACCGTGCTGGTGCCGACGCATCCCGAACGGGACGCTGTGGGGCGCTGCGCCGCCACCATGCAGTTGGTGGTCGAGGCGCTGGCGGTCGAGCCGGTCCTGACGGCGTCGGTGGTCCTGACGCATGCCCCCGCGGGCCTGGAGATCGAGCCGGGCACCGAAATGACCGTCTGTGGCCTGCGTCTGCCCGTGGCCGCCGCGGTGGTGGGCGAACGGATGAGCTTCGCCTTGAGCCGGGGCACCGGGCTGCTGGTGCAGGAGATCGACTTTGTCGGGCCGGCCGAGGTCGATGTCCGGCGGCTGGTCGATGAGGTGTTCGGCCGCGGCCGGGCGGGGAAACCGGACTGAGCGAGGCGGTTCCGGGACCGGGCGTGGCGTGGCGTGGCGTGGCGTAGGAACGGCGGCAAAGACAGGCGCCCGGCAGCCACCGGAAAGAATAGACAGCGGCTGTTTGGGAAGTAAGAAGGGCCATTCAGCAAGATAAAAGAGCGTCTACAGCGTCGTTTCGTCCCGTTACAGATCAACAGCTTATCTGTATTCCAGAAATGCTTGGGAATGCAGGCGCATTCAACGCGCCGATCCTCTTAACTCATCCGAGACGTTGAGAAAGAGCGGCGCGCGGCTCAACGATGATCATGCCGGATTTGCGTCCGGTGATCTGTGGGGTGGAGCATGGGAAAGCGGTTCGGCCTGTTCGGCGGCATCCTCGACGACGACGGCTTCAAGGCGCGCATGAAGGCGCTGGCCGACCGCGGCGGCCGCCTCGCCCGCGCCTACACCCGCCGGCCGATGCAGAAGGTCCGCGTCAAGGGCGCGCCGCCGCAGGCCGGCCCCTACGCCCGTCCGGTGATGGTCAAGGTGCTCTACCACGATCGTGCCCGCGGGGCTTACCCGAACACCGTCTCGGCGTTGGCCAACTACCTCGCCAAGGAGGGGCCGCTGTTCGACCGCGACCGACTGGGCATCGACACCGCCGAGATCGTGGACGCCTGGTCGGCCGACCGCCGGGTGTTCCACCTCATCGTCAGCCCCAACGACGGCCACCGTATCGACGACATGGTGTCCTACGGCCGCGACGTCGTCGCCGCCTGGGAGCGCCGGGTCGGTCCCCTGGAGTGGGTGGCCTCGGTCGAGCGCAAGCCCGACATGGCCCACCCCGACGGTAACCAGCACCTGCACATCATGGTGCGCGGCGTCCAGCACGACCGCGACCTCCACCTCGACCCGGACGTCGTCTCGCGCTGGCTGCGCCACGACGCCGTCGAGGTGACCACCGACCGCCTCGGCTACATGACCGAGCGTGAGCGCCGCGATTTCGACCGCCAGCTCGTCGAGATGCAGCGCCTGCGCGAGCAGCAGCGCGGCCGCGAGGCCGGGCGCGACGACCTCCACGATCTCGGAGGGCGCGAGCTGTGACCGCTTCCATCCGCCGCGGCGCAACCCTGCTGCTGGTCTGGCTTACCGCCGTCTTCGCCATCACCGAGCTGACCGGCTGGCTGTTCGGCTGGCCGGCCGTCTTCGGCGGGTGGCGCGTCGGCCCGATCGCCCTGTACGGACCCGGCCAGTTCCTCGGCTGGCGCGGGCTGCTGGCCCCCGGCCATCGCTGGATCGTCGATGGTGCCACCGTAGTGTCGGGCCTCTGCGCGCTGGCGCTGGCCGCCCGCGTCGCCCTCGACCTGCGTGGGACCCGCCGGCCGGGCTTCGGCACCGGCCGCTGGGCCGACCGCGCCACCGTGCGCCGCAGTGGCCTGCTGGGAGGGGGGCGGCGATGACCGATCGCTCCTCCGTCATTCTCGGCGCCTACGGCCGCGACCTGCTGCACGAGCGCACCATGCAGCCGGTGCTGGTGATCGGCCCGACCGGTTCGGGCAAGACCACCACCACCGTGCACCCGACCCTGCTGGCATCCTGGGACGAAAGCGCGGTGGTCTGGGACTTCAAGGGCTCGGTCACCGAGGACACCAGCCGCGCCCGCACCCGCTTCGGCGACGTCATCGTCCTCGACCTCGCCCGGTCGGGCGGTCCCCGCTACAACCCACTGATGGCGGTGCGGCCGGAACCGTACCTCGTCCCCGACTGCCAGCACGCCGCCCGCGTCCTCACCGAGGGCGAGCAGGAGGGGCACTGGCGCAACGCCGCCTTCTCCTACCTCACCGGCGTCTTCGTCTTCCTGTTGACCGCCGCAGCCGATTCCAAGAAGTCGCTGGCCGGTGCCCGCCGGCACATCCTGCTCGGCGACGACGGGCTCAAGCTGATGCTGGCCGAGGGCATCCACCCGACCGCCCAGCGCGCCGCCCAGGAGCTGTGGGACAAGAGCCTGGCGTTGGCCGAGGAGCGCGGCACCGGCGAGGGCGAGGGGAAGGGACGGCCGGGCGGCGGGTCCACTCCGCCCGACAAGAGCCTGCACTACCGCAAGTCGGTCTATGTCACCGCCTCGGTGCTGCTCGCCGAGTTCGAGGATTCCGTCCTGGAGGAGCAGACCGCCGCCAGCGACTTCTCGATTGCCGACCTCGTGGCCGGCGAGCGGCCGGTCACTCTCTACATCGTCGCCCGCCCGCTCGACGCCCGCCGCCTGCGCCGGGTGTTCAAGCTGATCCTGACGCAGATGGTGGACTTCCTCACCATCGACCGGGATCTCGCCGACGACGGCCGGGCGCGGCGCTGGCGGCTGCTGGTGGTGCTCGACGAGTTCCTGCAATTCCATCTCCGCGAGGCGGCGGAGTGGATCAAGTACGTCCGCGAGTACGGTATCCGCCTGCTGCTGCTGGCCCAGAGCCTGTGGGAGGTGGAGGAGGAGTACGGCCGCGGCCTCACCGCCAACTGCCGGCTGGTGGTCTTCCGCCCCAACTCGTCGGACGAGGCCGAGCGCATCAGCCGCATGGTCGGCGAGGCCATCGAGGAGGTGCCGACCCGCTCGACCTCCAAGGGGCTGCTCGACCTCTTCCCCACCGTCAGCCGCGGCGTGCGGGTGGACCGCCGGCCGGTGCTGCCGATGCACGAGGCGCTGGAGATGGGCGGGGACGACCTGATCGTCTTCGGCTACGGCAAGCCGATCCGCGCCACCCGCCTGCACCCCTACGCCGATCCGCACTGGCGCCCGCTCTACGGCCGCGCCGCGGCGGCCTGGACTCCCAAGCCAGACGCCAACCGCTGGTTCGGCACCGCCGACCCGGCCCCCGAGGGCGATGCGCCCGCGGTGCCCCGGCGTCCCGGCAAACCCCCGAGGCTCTGGACATGACGGATACCCCCGACACCACCGCCACCCGCCCGGTCTCCGCCCGCGTGCCGGCGCTGCTGGCCGACCAGATCGCCCTGGTCCAGACCCGCCAGGGGCTGCGCACGCTGAGCGACGCGGTGATCCACGTGCTCGACAAGGGGCTCGACGCCATCGCCCACGAGCGGGCGAAGACCGAGCGGCTGGAGGCCACCGTCGCCCGCATCGACGACCTGCTGATCACCGTGGTCGCGGTCCTCAACCTCGTGCACGACCTCGACCCGGCGGACGTGGCCGCGACCAAGGCGGCGATCCTGGAACAGCTCGGCCACCCCCGCCGCACGGTGCCCAGCGTGCGCGACGGCTTCCACCCGAAGGAGGCCGGGGCATGACCGAACTGGTGGTGATCGACGAGCCGGCGCGCCGCGAGATGCTGCTGCTCGCCCTGCGCCGGCTGATGGACGGGCTGTTCGGCGACCTGCTGTCCCGCGAGGACGTCGCCAACGTCCTGGTGCTGCCGCCGTTGCGCGGGCAGGGGACCTGCCGGGTGCTGGTCAAGAACGGCCCGTCGCCGGAGTTCGTGCGCGAGGCCGAGCCCGATCAGGTGCGCCGCTTCCTCGCCTACGTCGCCGGCTTCCAGCGCAAGGAGCTGCGCCGCGACCGCCCGACCCTCGACGTCACCCTGCCGGAGACCGGCGAGCGCATCCACGCCGACATCGAACCGGTCACCACCGGCCCGGCCTGCTCGATCCGCAAGCCCTACCGCGGCCGCATCACCCTCGACGACTGGGTGCGGTCCGGCGCCGCGACAACACTCCAGGCGCGGCTCCTCCGCCGGCTGATCGACGGGCGCCGCACGGTGGTGATCGCCGGCGACGTGGACACCGGCAAGACGACGCTGCTGCGCGCCTGCCTGGAGGAACCGGCCTTCCGCACTGGGCTGCCGGCGGTGCTTCAGGACCCCTACGAGTTCGAACCGCCGTGCCCCTTTGCCTACGCCATGGTCGCCGACCCGTGGGCCGATCCGCCGGTCACCCTGGAGACGCTGGTCGCCAACGCCCTGCGCGTGCCGATGACGCACCTGGTGCTCGGCGAGGTGCGCCGGGCCGAGGCGCGGCAGATGGTGGTCGGCTGGACCACCGGGCATCCGGGGCTGTGCACCGTGCACGCCGGCTCGGCCTGGGACGCGCTCGACCGCATTGCCCAGATGGTCGGCCTCGGCGGCGTCGCCATGGACGCCCTGCAGATACGCTGGATCGCCAAGGCGGTGCACGCGGTGGTGCACCTCGCCCGGGACGGCAGCGGCCGGCGCTTCGTCAACGAGATCGTCCGGGTCGAGCGCTTCGACCCGGAGCACGGGTTCGTCCTCCGCCCGCTGGGGGCGGGGGAGCTTGACGGTGGAGGTGAGCATGCGGAGCTTGCGTGACGCGCGCCGGGGAGTGGCCCTGGCGCTGGTGCTGGCGTGGACGGCGATGCCGGCGCACGCCCAGGTGATCGCCAATCTCGGCGCCGAACTGCTGTCCTGGCAGGCGGTGTTCGACGCCAACTTCGTGCCGATCGCGGTGACCGCCGGCCTGCTGCTGGCGCTGGTCGCGGCGATGTTCTCCCGCATCGCCGGCGTGGTGGTGTTCGTCTTCACCGTGGCCGGCGCCGCCGCCTACGGGGCGCGCGACGCCATCATCGCGCTGGCGGGGGGCTGAGGCATGGACACCCCGCTGCCGCTGCCGTCGCTCCCCGAGGGCTGGGAGAAGCCGGTGCGCCGCACCTCGGTGCGGCCGACCAAGATGCCGCTTGGCGTGCCGATGGAGCTGCTGGCTATCGCCGTCTGGCTGGCCGCGGAGCTGTGGCTGGCGCTGGGCGCCATCCCCCAGGCGGTGGCGGGATTCCTGCTGGTCTTCCTGACGGCGCGCTACCTGACGCGCCGCGATCCCTGGTGGCTGGAGATCGTCCGCCAGAACGCCTCGGCCTGGCTGCTGCGGGCGTTGCGCACCGGCGGCCGGTCGCTGTCCCTGTCCTCCTACCGCGCCCCGAGGTGAGGTATGCTCGACCTGACCGCCTTCGACGACGGCTTCGATTCCCTGTCCCGGCACCTGCCGTGGGACTGCTTCGTCTGGCCCGGCGTGGTGCTGCTGGAGGAGGACGGCGCGCTGATGGCCGTGGTCGAATACGGCGGTCGCGACCAGGACGGCCAGGACCCGGCCGAGCGGATGCAGACGGCGCTCGCCGCCGGCAACGTCCTGTTCCCCTTCACCGGCGGCTGGACCTTCCATTTCGAGATGCAGCGGCGCGAGGCCGGCGGCTACCCGCGTTCCACCGGGGCACACCCGGTGTCCGAGTTGATCGATCGGGAGCGGCGTGACCGCCTCGACGACGCCGGCCGGCAGCTTCGCACCCGCACCTTCGTGGCGATCACGTACACGCCGTCCCGGCCGGCCACCCGCACGGTGGCCTCCTGGTTCACCCGCAACCCGCCGGAACGCGCCCGGCCGGATGTCATGCGCGATCACGTCGAGCCCTTCCGGCAATTGATGCTCCAGTTCGCCTCCCTGCTCGGCCGCGCCGTCGGGTGGGCCAGGATGCTGGACGACGACGGCGTGCAGACCCTGCTGCACAACTGCGTCTCGCCCCTGTACCAGCGTCACGTCACCGCCCCCGACCTTCCCGGTTTCCCAATCAAGGCCAATCTGGTGGACGTCGGCTTCAAGCCCGGCTCGTTCCCGGCCTGGAGCAACGGCGGGACGGAATGGCCGGTCCGGATAATCGGCATCGGTGGCTACCCCAAGGTCAGCCACCCCGGCCTGCTCAACGCGCTGGACACGCTGCCGTTCGAGTTCCGCTGGTCGGTGCGCTTCGAGGCGATGGACCACGTCCAGGCGCGCGGCGTCTTCGCCGCCCTGTGGCGCAAGCACGACGACACCTCCTACGACTGGCGTTCGGTGCTGCTGCGCGCCGTCGGCGGCTACGCCGCGCTGCGCCACGACCCGGTCGGCGTCATGGAGGCGCTGGAGGCCGAGGCCGCCCGGTTGGAGGCCGAACAGGCCGGCACCAGCTCGGGCTGGATGACCCCAACCGCCGTGCTGTGGGGCCGTTCGATCGAGGAGGTCGAGGAGCGCCGGGACGAGTTGGTCAAGGCGCTGCGCACGCTGGGCTTCACCGTCATCGAGGAGACCTGGGGGGCGGAGCGGGCGTGGTACGGCACGCTGCCCGGCCATGTGCGGCCGAACCCGCGCAAGGTGCCGCTGACCCAGGTCCAGCTCGCCGACTTCCTGATCCTGTCGTCGGCCTGGGGCGGGCCGGAGCGCAACCCGCACCTCAAATGCGATCCGCTGATGCAGGTCGAGGCCGAGGGCGGAACCCCGTTGATGGTCGACATCCACCAGGGGCAGGACGGGGCGGCGCTGGTGATCGGCCCGCCGCGCACCGGCAAGTCCACCGTCTTGGCCTTCATGGGCCACCAGTTCCTCGCTCGGGTGCCGAATGGGCGCGTGGTGTGGATCGACGTCGATGCCACCGAGAGCACGTCGCTGGTGGCGACCTGGACGGCCGGCGGGGAGTTCCTGTCCATGGGTTCCGGCGACGGCGCGCTGGGCGACCTTGCCTTACAGCCGCTGGTCGACGTCGGCACCCCCAACGGCTTCGCCTGGGGCCACAGCTTCGTCATGGACCTGCTGCGCCTCCAGGGCGTGCTGGCGCCGGGCAACCTCTCGGCGGCCGAAGCCGGCGACGCGGTGGATGCGGCGCTGCACTTGCTGGCCGTCTCGCCGCTGTTCGAACGCACGCTGTCGCACCTCGCCCATCTGGTGCAGGACAACATCGTCCGCATCGCGCTGGAGCCCTATTGCCGCGGCGGCCCCTACGGCGACCTCGTCGATGCGGCGGAGGACCGTTTCCTCGGCTCCGCCTGGACCACGGTGGACATCGGCGCGCTGATCGACCGCGGCCCCGGCGCCGCCCCGGTGATCAAGGCGCTGTTCCGCCGCTTCTACCGGCTGTTCGAGGACGGCCGGCCGACCCTGTTCCTGGTGGACGAGGCGTTCAAGGCGCTGAAGCACCAGCCGGCCGAACTGGACGAGCTGCGCCGGCGCGGGCCGAAGAAGAACGTCGCCCTGGTGCTCGCCACCCACCAGCTCGACGACATCGAGGGCTCGGCCATCGCGGCGATGCTGAAGACCATCCAGGTCCTGGTGCTGCTCGCCGACCCCAACGCCGCCAAGCGGAGCATCCTGCGCGACTGGGGGCTGAACGCCACCCAGGCCGGCCAGGTCGCCCGCGCCATGCCGCGCCGCGACCTCTTCTTCAAGACGCCCGAGGGCAGCCGGCTGGGGCAGCTGACCCTCGATCCGGCGGCGCTTGCCGTCTGCGGCTGCGGCGGGGCCGCCCACAAGCGCCGGGCCTTCGAGCTGAGGACCGAGGTGGGATCACAGCGCTTCGCCGCGGAATGGCTGCGCCGCAACGGCCTGAAGGAGGCCGCCGACACCCTGGAGACACCCCATGAAGGAGACTCCCCATGAAGACCAGCACCCTGCGCGCCGCCACGGCGGCGCTCGCCCTCACGGTCGGCCTGACCGCCAGCCCGCCTCCGGCCCACGCCTTCCTGGGCGGACTGCTCAACAGCTTCTTCGGCGGTGGTGGCGGAGGCGGCTGCTTCTCCGAGGAGGGCGACGGGCTGTTCGGCACCGCGCTGTCCGCCGTCGCCGGCTACGTCACCGGCGGTCCGGTCGGCGCCGCCGTGGGGGCTGGCTCCAGCCTGATGGGGAACGGCGGCTCCCAGGCGCCCGGCTGCCCCATCGTGGAGAGCAGGCCGCGCATCGTCGAAGAGATGGTGCAGCGCCAGGAAGTCGAGATCATCGCCCAGACCGCGCACATGCTCACCCAGATCGACAACATGATCCGCATGCGCGCTCTGTCCGACCTCGACACCCGTGTGGAGGTCGCCGTCCGGCTCGGCGACGCCCGCCGTGCCGCCGGCTTGGTGGACCGGGTGCTGTGGAGCCTGGACGGCGTCGGGCAGCAGTTCGCCGACCTCTACCCCGACATGCTGCCCGAGGGAATGAGCGCCACGGCTCTGGCGGAACACCAAGCCGAGCAGGCGCGGCTTGCGCGCGACGCCAGCCGGGCCAGCAAGCTGGTCTCGGCCGACGTCATGACCGGCATCGAGGACTACCCGGCCCGCGCCCGGGCGCTGATGACGGCGCTGAAGGCGTGCGACGGCCAGACCTGCGCCATCGACGCCGGCACCCAGGCGACGCTGCTCAACGCCGAGGTCGCCGGCCAGCTCCTGATGATGCAGGCGGCCCACCACCGGGCGGCGGAAGCCCAGCTCGACTACGAGCAGGCCGCCGTCGAGCGCGCCCGCCAGCACACCCGCATCAACTGGCAGGGCCTCGACACCTACGGCGCACCGGGGAGCTGAGCCATGGGACTCCGGCACATTCTTCTCGCCCTTGGCGCGATACTCCTCGTCAGCATCATCGGCGCCGTGGCCCTGGTGCTGTACGTCCGCTCCGACGACGGGGCGTCCGCCCTGGAACGGCTGGAGCGCAGCAACCCGGCTTGGAAAGGCATCGGCACGTACATCACGCCGGGAAGGTGACCGCCATGGACGTCAGCGCCCTCTCCGTCGTCCTGCACCAGCTTACCGCCGCCGTGGTCACCGGCCTCGGCCTGCTCGGGCCGGACGTGCAGACCGCCCTGCGCCTGCTGATGATGCTCTCCTACACGTTGGCGCTGCTGCTCTGGCTGTTTGAGGGCAAGGCGGCGGTGCACGGCCCCTTCCTGCGCATGCTGCTGAAGTTCGCCGCCATCGGCGCCCTGGTCGAGTGGTTCCCGGCTGGCTCGGCGGCGCTGATGCAGGCCGCCGCCCAGCAGGGATTGAACCTCGTGCCGGGCGGCGGCTTCTCCCTCGACGACCCCGGCTACATCGCCCACCTCGGCATCCAGGCGGTGATCCCGCTGATGCAGCGCGTCAAGGAGATGCTGGGGCCGGTCGATTTCTTCCTGAACTTCGTCGAGATCGTCATCTTCCTGCTGGCCGCCCTGGTGGTGATCGTCAGCTTCTGCATCCTGGCCATCCAGGTGTTCCTCGCTTTCCTGGAATACCGCCTGCTGTCGCTGGCCGCCTACCTTGCCATTCCCTTCGCCGTGCTCGGTCCCACCAGCTTCGTCGCCGAGCGCGCCATCGGCTACATCGCCGCCACCGCGCTCAAGCTGCTGGTGCTCGGCTGCGTCATCGCCATGTGCAGCGCTACCCTGCTGGCGCTGACCTTCGCCGGCACGCCGACGCTGGCCCAGGCGTTCGGGGTGGCGGTGCTGGCGGCGGCGATCTTCGTGCTGGCGATCAAGGCGCCGCGCGCCGCCGCCGGCCTGGTCAACGGTGGCCCGGTGATGGACGGCATGACGGCGCTGGCCGCGCTGTGGACCGCCGGCTGGCTCGGCATGCGCAGCATGGCCGGAGCGGCGGCGGCCACCACCGGGGCGCCCGGCAGCCTCGCTGTCGGCGCCTCGGCGGTGTGGAGCGGCCTGCGCCACACCGCCACCGGCGCGACCGCGTCCGTCGGCAGCACCGGTGGCGGCGCTGGTGGTGGGACCGGCGGTGGTTCCGCCGGCGCCGCGGCTGGGCGCCGCTACCCGGCCGGCCGCTTCGGTGGCTCCCGGGCCTCGGCCCCACGGGGCAGCGGCTGGGACAAACCGATGACCGACGCCCAGCGCGGCGAACTCGACCGCCTCGCCGCCGGCCGCACCGTCGACCCCAATCTCACCCGCGGGCAGGCCAGCCGGCTCATCGAACGCTGGGGCGGCGAAGAGTCGTGGCTGCGCCGCACCGCCTCCAATCCGACCGAGCGGCCGCAGGACCCGCCGGGCAAGCCGTCCGGCCCGGCCCGCCCGGCCGGCGACAAGGGAGACTGACCCGTCATGAAGGAGCGCGTCGTCAACGTCTACGACCCGCCGGTGGCGGCCGTGCCCGACAGCGCGAAGTACCTCGCCGCCATGACCTACCGCGCCAGCCGTGAGGCCAAGGCGCTGCGGCTGAAGCGCTGGACCTTCGCCCTGGCGGCACTCGGCCTGTCCTGGGGCTCGCTGATGACCTGGGACAACCTGCGCATCGCCGGCCAGCTGATGGAGATCGCCCGGTACAAGCCGGTCTACCGCGTCGAGCAGGCGATGGATGGCCACCAGTGCCTGGTGCTGCTCGACAACACCATCACCGTGACCAAGGGCGCCCGGATCAACGCCGTCCAGTGGTTCGTCCGCTGGCAGCGCCAGATCGGCACCGACCCGGTGATGCTGGCCAGGGACCGCGCCGCCGCCCGCGCCCGGCTGACCGGCGGCGCCGAGCGCAAGTGGGACGCCCTGCTGGCGGCCGACCTCGCCCCGGCCGAGGGCTGGACCCGCGACGTCGCCGACATCCGTGTCCAGGAGCGCGAGGCCGATCCGAAGACCGGCACCTCCGCCTTCTACGTGGTGTGGACCGAGACGGTGTACCGGGACTTCAAGCCGCGCTCGAAGACACTGATGAGCGCTGCCGTGGTCACCGTGGACGGCCCCTCGCGCGACGGTGCGCTCGACGGCGTCTCGATCTCCGGCTTCTCCGAGCCCAGCGGCACCCCGCTGAAGGCCGAGGCCAAGGAGCCGCTCAAAGCCCACCCCATCCCCCAGTCCGAGACGATGGAGCCCCAGCCATGAGACTCCCGGTTTCCCTGCTGGCGCTGCCACTGCTCGCCGCCTGCGCCACTGAGCCGCCCTCGGCGCCGGCCGCCGGCCCCGCCGCCTCGCAGCGCCCCTACACCCTGGCCGACCTGCACATCCCGCCGACGGCGATGGAGCGCGAGCCGAAGGAGAAGGCCGGGCCGCGGCCATCGCGGGCGCAGACCCGCAGTTGGGTGGGGCAGGCCAACGAGGCGGCCCTCGACCTGCCGACGCTGACCTGCTTCAAAGGCAAGAGCTGCGAGTACTGGTACCAGCCCGACCTGCAATACCTCGTCTACATGGCCGAGGGGAACCAGACCCTGGTCTGCCTGAAGCCCGGCGAGGTGGTGCGCGACATCGTCGCCCCCGGCGCCCAGGTGTGGATCCCGCACCAGCCCTACAGCTTCGGCAAAGGGCCGCAGCGCACCGAGTGCATCGCCTTCATGCCCCGCCGCGCCGGCCTCAACCAGCAGATCTCCCTCTTCACCAGCGAGCGCAAGTACGACCTCAACGTCGAGACTCACAAGCGCACCCACCATGTCGAGGTGCGCTGGCGCTATCCCGAGGACTATCTCGCCACCCTGAACGGTCAGGCGATCGCGCTTCCTGCCGCAGCCGGAGGCGACTGGCGGGACCGCACCACCGAACTGGCGTACCGGGACCGCCGCTGCACCTACACGCTCGACGGCGACACGCCCGAATGGCGGCCGGTGCCGACCCCCGACAGCCAGCCGGCGGTGTGCGACGACGGCGAGGTGACGGTGATCAACTTCACTCCCGGCGCCCTCGGCGCCTACGGCGCGCCGATCCTCTGGCGCATCGGCGCCGACGGCACCCGCATCCCCGTCCAGTACGGCCGGATGAACGCCACCTACCGCGTCGCCGGCATCCACGACCACCTGCTGCTGGCGACCGGCGCGCAGGAGGTGCACATCCGGAGGACTCGCCCGTGACCAACGACACCGAACATCTGCCGCCTGATCCACTGGCACGGCATCGGGTGGTGACTTCCGGTCCGCACGTCGTCCGCATCCTGCTGGTGGCGGCCGTCGTGATCGGGCTCGGGCTGGCCGCCTACATGCTGGGCCGCAGCCAGGGGGCCGGCGGATTGCCGAAGCTGTCGGCCGCCCTCGGTCCGACCCAGCTGGAACCGCGGCTGCCCAGCTACGAGGATATGGCGCCCAAGCCGGCACCGGCACCGGCGCCCCGCATCGAGAAGAAGGAGCCGCCGCCTCCACCGCCTCGGTCGCAGGCCAAGGCGCCCCCGAAGGAGGACGAGCTGCGCAAGAAGGCGATGGAGGCCGGCGTCGGCGGCTGGAGCCGCAAGGAGGAGGGCATGACCGTCGCCTCCGCCCACGCCGGAACGTCGGATTTCGCCGCGGCCGGCTCCGACTGCCTCGTGCCGCCGGGCACGCCGATCCCCTTGCTGACGGTGAACCGGGTGGTGACCGAGCGCGGCGGCATCGTCACCGCGCGGGTAACGCAGGACGTCTGGGACGCCGGCTTCTCCTGTCTGGCGGTGCCCGCCGGCTCGGTGGTGACGCTGGACGTGGGCAGCGGCGTCAGCAAGGGGCAGAAGCGCATCGAGGTGGCCAACCCGGTGATCACCCGCCCCTGGCCGCGCAACGACACGGTGCGTGTCGCTGCAATCGGAGCGGACATCACCGGCGCGGCGGGGCTGGCCGGGTCGGTGCAGGTGCCGTGGCTCCAGACCGGGCTGCTGATCGCCGCCAGCACGGCGGTGGACGTCGCGGCGGCGGCGCTGACCGGGGGCGGCAGCCTGATCGGCGGCATCCTCGGGCACAGCATCGACCGCCCGCTCGACAAGGCCGCAAAGGACCTGCTCGACCGGGCGCCCGTCATCACCCTGGATGCCGGTGAGTCCGTGCTGCTGTTGCTGCGCGGCGGTCTGAAGGCCGACGACTTTGGCCGGGCTCGCTGAGCGGCTGTTCGATTACCGGCGCCGGTTGTGCATCACACCTCCGGCATCCGGTCCAGCAGCTTGTCGAGCGTGACCGAGTAATCGCGCACGCGCACGGATCCAGGCCGAGCTTCTCCGTCATCTCGTCCATGGCGATCTCCAGCGCCATCAGGCCCGGCGCCTCGCCTGGCGCGCGCATCGCGTTGCCTTCCGGCGGGTCGAGGGTGGGCGAGCCGCGGGGCGGTCAGGCGGTTGGCGCCGGCGTAGGGCAGCTTGGTCTGGTCCATCGCGGTCTCGGGCTTGCCGCCGGACAGGTTGCCGGACCAGCTCTCGTGCGCGATGGCGGTGATCTGGCCGTCCGGGGTGGCGCCGATGCGGATGCGCTGGATCGTGGCGGGCCGGT
Organism: Azospirillum sp. TSO22-1; assembly: GCF_003116015.1. Lineage (GTDB taxonomy): Bacteria > Pseudomonadota > Alphaproteobacteria > Azospirillales > Azospirillaceae > Azospirillum. Next base: position 4,948 of record NZ_LGQZ01000126.1, on the reverse strand, counting down.
GGGGGTGTTGTTCATCATCAGGGGCCGCTGGAGAGCCACCTTGACCGGCCGCCCGGCCGGCCGCGCGCCCAGCGCGGCGAGCAGCGTGTCGGCCCGCAGGAACAGCTTGCCGCCGAACCCGCCGCCGATGAAGGGCGAGATGAGGCTGGTCCGCGTCGCACCGTCCGGCCGCACCGTCTCCACCGTGGCGTCCAGGGCGCGCATCGCCACCGCCATGTCGCTGGGATGGGTGGCGATGCAGGCCTCGCCGCCGACGATGACGGCGAGCTGGCGGCTGTACCCGCCGATGGCGGCGCAGCCGCTGCCAGGCTGGCGTTTGTTGCAGGGCTGGTTGGTGTCGTAGAAATAGGGGCAACGGGTGCGCTGGAGCAGGTTGCCCGCCGTCGTTGCCTTGTTGCGCAGCTGGCCGGACGCCCCGGCGAGCAGCGCGTGGGACAGCACGCCGTAGTCGCGCCGCACGCGCGGGTCGGCGGCGAGGTCGGTGTTGCGCACCAGCGCGCCGATGCGCAGGCCGCTATCCGGCGTCGGCTAGATGGTGTCGAGCGTCAGGCCGTTGACGTCGATCAGATGCACCGGCGTCTCGATCTCCAGCTTCATCAGGTCGAGCAGGTTGGTGCCGCCCGCGATGAAGCGGGCGCCCCGGTTGCGCTCGGCGGCCGCGGCGGCCGTGGGGGAGGTCGCGCGCTCGTAGGTAAAGGGCTTCATGCCTCCCTCCGCGCGACTTCCGTGATCGCATCGACAACATTGAAATAAGCGCCGCAGCGGCGGATGTTGCCGCTCAAGGGCGTACATAAACCGGAATCCCACTCTCAAGAAGGTGGATCGGCGATACGTTTGTTAGAGAATATTTAACCATAAATAGGGAGGTGTTTCGGTACCCGCGCCCAACCGGGACCGCGACGCCATGGACCGTCAGGAATAGACGAGGCCATGGACGAAGCGCAGCTTTCCCATCACCGTCGGGGCCAGGACGAACGGATAGAGGTCGGGCAGGCCCATGCTGTGGTTCAGGCTGTTGATCCCGTAGGTCAATGGCAGCCAAGCTCGGATCAGGAGGTCGAAGTCGCGTTGGCGACAGGGGTCGAAATCGATGTCCATGGTCAGGGCCGGATCGGTTCCCATCCGGGGCCGGACGCGCAGGCCGAACTCGTATGCCGTCTCCAACGTGTCCACGATGTGCAGATAATGCGCCCAGGTCTCGGCGAAGTCCTCCCAGGGGTGGGTGCTGGCATAGGCGCTGACGAAGCGCTGCCGCCAGTCGGCCGGAGGCCCCTGTGCGTAATGCGCGTCCAGACTTGCCCGATAGTCCTGGCGTTCGTCGCCGAACAGGCCGCGGAACGCCGGAAGCCACGGTCCGGCATGGACCAGCCGCTCCCAGTAATAGTGCCCGACCTCGTGGCGGAAGTGTCCGAGCAGCGTACGGTATGACTCCGCCATGTCCTGCCGGTGACGCTCCCGCTCGGCATCGTCGGCCTCGACGATGTCGATGGTGATCAGGCCGGCCGCGTGACCCGTGACGATCTGCGCGTGGTCGCGGATCGTCTCCTCCGGGGCGGCAAGAAAATCGAAGGCGAGCCCCGCGTGCGGATCGTCGAACCGGCTCGCCAGGGGCAGGCCGAGCCTCAACAGCCCATAGACGAGACGGTGCTTGGCGGTTTCCAGGCGTTGCCAGCGCACCCGGTTTTCCCATCGGCCGAGGTCGGGAATCGTGCGGTTGAGGCGGCAGGCCCGGCAGAACGCGTCGGGGCTCCCGTCCGGAACCAGCCAGTTGCAGACGTCATGGAGGGCGTTGGCGCAGAACCGCGACGGTTGGTCGGGGGCGGCTAGAGGATTCCAGCGATCGCCCTCCAGCGGCACGACGGCGCTCAGGAGCACACGGTCGGGAAGGTAACCGAGACGATGACCGCAGCGTTCGCACCGGGTGTTCGCGAAATACACCATCTGGCCGCAGTGCTGGCAGTGAAAGACTTTCATCGGCGGGGTCGGCTCCCTTCGCGCATCGGCGCACTCCGGTCTGTCCGAAAAAAACAAGCGGGAACACCAGGAATTGGGGCGTCCATATACCGATGCACCCGAAATAATCTCTTGCCTGCCATTAAACAATGGGCTGCAGACTTCCATATTCATTGCACCGATGGCGCGTTCGGAAGCGCTTTTTTGCATGCGCCTTCTTGCTGTGGAGCAACGCCGTGAAACCGTACAGCCCGAAGTCACTGAAATGGTACGCTGATCTGATGTTCTTGATCCCCGTTGGGATCATCGTGGCGATGATCGCGTGGACCATTTTTCGCGAGTTCGGTTATTAGACAGGACGGCTGTCTGTCCCCTTCCTATGGACCTTCCCGTCTTAAGACCGGGTTTGTCCGACTGTGCATGGAGAATGTGCCATGGCCACGCTGAAACTGAAGGCGTTCGGTCCAAGCGGCGATCACGCGGCAGGGGCGGTGGACCGTTACAGCTTGTGTTACGTGTTGAATGGGGACTGCTACTACGAAGGGCATGCCCGGATGTTCGAGATCGAACGCCGCGTTTCAGCCTTGGCAGCGGCAGGAGCGACGGAGTTTTCGCTGCTGGAGGTTGATGGGATCGAAATCGCCACCCATGACGATCTCATCCACCGCATGGGAATTGCCGCCCCGGCCGAACTTTGAAACTGCGATGTGCGCGGATGTTTTCGTTTGATGGCTTTCCGTTTTTGTCCATTTGAGCAAAAACGAGGTGCAGGATGATTGCGCACGACGCCATCGAGGTGTTGGTCGGACGCCTTTCGGAACTCGTTCGGCAGTATGGCCTGGATACCAATCGTCGCGGCCCATCCGGCGACAAGGCCCTTGCCAGCCGGATCGACACGTTGATGTCGGCTGTCCGTGGTCTCCAAAACCACGTCGATCAACGCCGCGAGGAACGCGCCTCCCCGCTCGACGGCAGGGAATGGTGAGAGAGGCCTGACACCGTGGCATCGACCGTCGCCAATCCCTCCGATCGTCGCGGGGGCGTCGTCGCTCCGGCGGGGCCCCCGACCTCGGTGATCACGCTGATCGTCGCCGTGGCCGCGGCGATGGTCGCGCTGTATTTCGGCCGGGCGGTGTTCCAGCCGCTGGCGCTCGCCATCCTCTTCAGCTTCGCTCTGGCGCCGATCATCAAGCGGCTTCAGCGCTGGAGCGTGCCGAAGACCCCGGCCGTCATCGCCGTCACGCTGCTGGTCTTCCTCGTCCTCGGTGGCGTCGCGGCCGTCGTCTCGCTGCAGGTCGTCGACCTTGCCCGCAAGATCCCGGAATACGAGCAGAACCTGCTCGACAAGATCGGCAGCGTGCGCGACGCCGCTCCCGAAGGCGGGCTGCTGCGGCGCATGACCAACCTGGGCAACGACCTGCGGAAGGCCATTGCCAAGGCGTCGGACGGATCCGCCGGCGCGCCCGCCACCCAGCCGAAGCCCGTCGCCGTCGAGGTTCAGGAGACCTCCTCGCCGCTCGCGATTATCGGCGAGTACGCCGGTCCGATCCTGGGGCCGCTGGCGTCGGCCGGCATCGTCATCGTCTTCACGGTCTTCATCCTCCTGCAACGGGAAGACCTGCGCAACCGCCTGATCCGGCTGGCCGGGTCGGCCGACCTGCAACGCACGACCACGGCCATCGACGATGGCGTCAGCCGGCTGAGCCGCTATCTGCTGGCGCAGTTCGCCCTCAACGCGGCGTTCGGGACGGTGATCGGACTCGGCCTGTGGACGGTCGGGCTGCCCAATCCCCTGCTGTGGGGCATCATCGCCGGGTTGATGCGGTTCGTTCCGTTCATCGGCTCGTTCATCGCCGCGAGCCTGCCCATCATGGTGGCGCTGGCGGTGTCGCCCGGCTGGACGGTGCCGCTGCTGACGCTGGCCATCTTCGTCGTGCTGGAGATGGTGGCGGGGAATGTGGTCGAGCCCTGGCTCTACGGATCGAGCACCGGGTTGTCGCCGCTGTCCGTGCTGGTCGCCGCGGTCTTCTGGACGATGATCTGGGGGCCGGTGGGCCTGCTGCTGGCGACGCCGCTCACCGTCTGTCTGGTGGTGCTCGGCCGGCACGTGCCGCAGCTCCACTTCATGGAGGTGATCCTGGGCGACCGTCCGGCGCTGTCGCCGGAAACCCGGCTCTACCAGCGCATGCTGGCCGGCGACGCGGTCGAGGCCATCGCCATCTGCGAGGCGGAAGGGGAAGGGCAGCCCCTGTTCCACGTCTACGAGATGGTGGTCGTTCCGGCGCTACGCCTCGCCGAAGAGGACCGGCGGGCCGGCGGCATGCCGCGCGAAACCCGCGTCTCCATCGCCGAGGTGACCGGAGAGATCGTCGAGGCGCTCACTGATCCTCCCGAGGCACCGGGCCCGCCGAACGGCGACACCCCGCAGCCGGAGGGCGTGGTGTCCCTGCTGCGCCGCAAGGGCGGCGTCCTCTGCCTGCCGGCCTTCAGCGAGATCGACGCCGCCGCGGCCACCGTGCTGGCGCATCTACTGCGCCTCGAAGGGCTGATGGCCGAGGCGCGCCCCCTGGTCCGCCGCATGGAAAGTCTGTCGAGGGAGGGGGTGTACGGCGTCTGTCTGGTCGGAATGACGCTCAGCCCGGCGCAGAGCCAGCGCCTTGTCCGCCGCGTTCGCGGGCATTTCGGCGTCGGCACGCGGGTTGTCGTGGCGATCCTGGGTGACCGGGCCGACATGCCCCCGAACGCGGCGGACGGCGGGGCGTTCATCACTGTGGCGACGCTGGCCGCGGCCGTCGAGGCGGTCAGGGCGGACGCCATGCTCCCGGTGGTTCCGGCCGGAGCCGGCCCGCGGGACGGCCGTGCGGCCGTCCCATAAGGCCGCCGGCCGGCGGTTACGGCCGGTGTGGCGCGCGGCGCGGGTTCGCGAGGAAGAAGCGCAGCATCTCCCGCGTGGCGTCCGGCCCGCGCGGATCGGTGTAGGTGCCGGCCGGGCTGC
>NZ_LGQZ01000149.1 GCF_003116015.1 Azospirillum sp. TSO22-1 | reverse complement strand
AGCGTGTCGTTGCCGGCGCCGCCGTACAGGCCGTTCTGGCCGTTGAAGCCGATCAGCACGTCGTCGAAGTTCGAGCCCATGACGTATTCGATGTTCAGCAGCACGTCGCCTTCGGCGTCGCCGCCACTGGCGGTGCCGGCACCCAGGTTGATCGACACGCCGGCCGAGGAGGTCGAGTAGTTCGCCCAGTTCGTCGCGCCGCCGCCGTCCAGCGTGTCCGCCCCGGCGCCACCGGTGAGCGTGTCGTTGCCGCCGCCGCCGCGGAACCAGTTGGCCTGCGCGTCGCCGATGAAGGTGGAGCTGGTGGTCGCCGTGGCCGCGGTCGCGTAGATCTCGATTCCGAAGAACTGTTCGTTCGCGGCCTCGCCGGTGTGCACGCCGGTGGCAAGGTTGATGGTCACCTGGCCGAGGAACATCGCCGTGTCGATGCCGTCCCCGCCGATCAGCGTGTCAACGCCGCCGCCGCCGGTCAGCGTGTCGTTGCCGGCGCCGCCGGTGATCACGTTCGCCAGCGAGTTGCCGGTGCCGCTGAAGCTGCCGGTGCCCGTGTAGGTCAGGTTCTCCACATCGTTGACGAGGTTGTAGCTCGCCAGGGAGGTGCGCACCTCGTCGATGCCGCCGCTGGCGGCCTCGGTGACGACGGCGGCGCTGGCCAGGATGTAGACGTCGTTGCCGGTTCCGCCGATCAGCGAATCCGTGCCGGTGGCGGCACCGCTGCCCTCCAGCGTGTCGTTGCCGGCCCCGCCGTTCAGCGTGTCGGCGCCGCCGCCGCCGACCAGCCAGTTGTCGCCGCCGTCGCCGGTGATGTTGTCGTTATAGTTGGAGCCGATGATCTTCTCGATGTTGGCGAAGGTGTCCCCCAGCGCCTCGTTGTTGTGCACGCCGGTCGCCATGTTGATGGTGAGCGCCGTGCTGGACCCCGCGTAGCTGACGACGTCGAAGCCGCCCCCGCCGTCCATGGAGTCGGCCCCGGCGCCGCCGATCAGCGTGTCGTCGCCGGTGCCGCCGGTCAGCGTGTCGTTGCCGTTCCCGCCCTCCAGGACGTTCGCCTCCAGGTCGCCGATCAGCACGTCGGCGTAGTTGGAGCCGGTGACGTTCTCGATGCCGGTGATGCTGTCGTTCTGGGCGTGGCCGCCACTGCCCCAGCCGGTGCCGAGGTTGACGGTCACCCCCGCCGTGCTGTCGATGTAGGTGGTGTAGTCGATGCCGTCGCCGCCCTCCAGCACGTCGGCCCCGGCGCCGCCGATCAGCGTGTCGTTGCCGGCGCCGCCGCGGAACCAGTCGTTGCCGATGCCGCCGGTGAAGTTGTCGGCGTAGTTGGAGCCGGCGATGATCTCGATGCCGTTGAAGACGTCGTTCATGGCGTCGCCGGTGTGGACGCCGCTCACCAGGTTGACGGTGATGCCGGTGCTGGACGTCTCGTAGCTGGCGACGTCGGTGCCGGCGCCGCCGATCAGCGTGTCGGCGCCCACGCCGCCGATCAGCGTGTCGTCGCCGCTGCCGCCCTCCAGCCGGTTGGCCAGCGTGTTGCCGACGCCGGTGAAGTTGCCGGAGCCGTCGTAGGCGAGGTACTCGACGTGGTTGCCCAAGGCGTAGGTGAGCGAGGTGGTGCGCACCAGGTCGGCGCCCTCGCCGTTGTTCTCGACGATGAGGTCCTCGGGCGAATCGACGAGGTAGGTGTCGTTGTCGGCGCCGCCGATCAGCACGTCGATGCCGGACCCGCCGCTCAGCGTGTCGGCGCCGGACCCGCCGCTCAATGTGTCGTCGCCGTCACCGCCCTCCAGCCAGTCGGTGCCGCCGCCGCCGCCGAGGCTGTTGGCCCCGGCATCGCCGACCAGCGTGTCGGCGTAGGACGAGCCGGCCACGTTCTCGATGCTGATCAGCGTGTCGCCGTCGCCGGTGACGCCGCCGGCGAGGTCGATGTAGACGCCCGACCCGCTGGCGCCGAAGCCGAGGGAGTCGAAGCCGTCGCCGCCGTCCAGGGTGTCGGCCCCGTCGCCGCCCTCCAGCGTGTCGTCGCCGGCGCCGCCGATGAACCAGTTGGCGTTCGCGTCGCCGACGAAGGAGTCGCCGTAGGCGGTGCCCGCCACCGCCTCGATGCCGTCGAGCACGTCGCCGTCCGCGTCGCCGGTGTTGACGCCGGTCGTCAGGTTGACGGTGATGCCGGAGCTGGAGGTCTCGTAGCTGGCGACATCGAAGCCGTCGCCGCCGGCCAGGGTGTCGGCGCCGCCGCCGCCGGTCAGCGTGTCGTTGCCGGCGCCGCCCTGGATCAGGTTGGCCAGATCGTTGCCGGTGCCCGCGAAGCCGTCGCTCCCGTCGTAGACCAGGGCCTCGACGTGGTCGCCCAGGCTGTAGGCGGACGCCGCGACGTGGACGGTGTCATAGCCCTCGTCCGCCTGCTCGACGACGGTGTCGGCGCTCGAATCGACGATGTAGGTGTCGTTGCCCGCCCTGCCGGTCAGCACGTTGACCCCGGCGTCGCCGGCCAGCGTGTCGTCGTAGGCCGAGCCGGTGACGTTCTCGATGCCGATCAGCGTGTCGATGTCGCCGTCGACGCTCGCCATGCCCGCCGCGAGGTCCACCGAGACCGGGCCGGCGGCACCGGCGTAGGACGCCGTGTCGATGCCGTCGCCGCCGTCCAGCGTGTCGCTGCCGGCCCCGCCGTCCAGCCAGTCGTTGCCGGCGCCGGCCTGGAACCAGTTGCCGCCGGCGTCGCCGGTCAGCGTGTCGTTGAAGGCGGAGGTGGCGATCACCTCGATGTTGAGCAACTGGTCGCCGAGCGCCTCGCCGCTGTGCACGCCGGTCGCCAGGTTGATGCCGACGGCGGTCGTGTAGCTCGCCGTGTCGAACCCGCCGCCGCCGTCCAGCGTGTCGGCACCGGTGCCGCCGCGCAGCGTGTCGTTGCCGGCGCCGCCCTGGATCAGGTTGTTCAGCGTGTTGCCGACGCCGCTGAACGAGCCGGAGCCGGTGTAGGCCAGGGTCTCGACGTTGTTGCCCAGCGTGTAGGAGGCCAGCGAGGTGCGGACGGTGTCGGTGCCTTCGTTGAGGTTCTCGACCACCGCGTCGGAGGCGGAATCGACGATGAAGACGTCGTTGCCGATACCGCCGGTCATCGAATCGTTGCCGCTGCCGCCGTCCAGCGTGTCGTTCCCGACACCGCCGGCCAGCGTGTCGTTGCCGAGGCCGCCGGTCAGCGAATCCGCGCCGGTGCCGCCGGTGATCACGTTGTTCGCCGCGTTGCCGGTGCCGGTGAAGGCGCCGGTGCCGGTGTAGGTCAGGTTCTCCAGCGGCGCGCCCAGCGTGTAGGAGGCCAGGGTGGTGCGCACCGTGTCGGTGCCCTCGCCGGTGTTCTCGTTGATCACGTCGCCGGCCGAATCGACGACGTAGGTGTCGTTGCCCAGGCCACCGGTCAGCGTGTCGTTGCCCAGGCCGCCGTTCAACGAATCGTTGCCGGCGCCGCCGACCAGCAGGTTGGCGCCGGCATCGCCGGTCAGCGTGTCGTCGTAGGCGGAACCGGTGACGTTCTCGATGCCGGTCAGCGTGTCGCCGGCGGCGTCGCCCAGCGCGCCGGTGCCGGCGGCGAGGTCGACCACCACGCCGCTGGCGCTGCCGGCGTAAGACGCGGTGTCGGTGCCGCTGCCGCCGTCCAGCGTGTCGCCACCGGCGCCGCCGGTCAGCGTGTCGTTGCCGGCGCCGGCCTGGAACCAGTTGCCGCCGGAATCGCCGGTCAGCGTGTCGTTGAAGTTCGAACCGGCGACCACCTCGATGTTGGTCAGCGTGTCGCCCGCCGCGCCGCCCGCGTGCACGCCGGTCGCCAGGTTGACGCCGACGGCGGTGGAGGAGGTGGCGTAGCTCGCCGTGTCGATGCCGTCGCCGCCGTCCAGCGTGTCGTTGCCGAGGCCGCCGGTCAGCGTGTCGTTGCCCGTCCCGCCGGTGATCAGGTTGTTCAGCGTGTTGCCGGTGCCGGTGAAGGCGCCGGTGCCGTCGAACGCCAGGTTCTCGACGTTGCTGCCCAGGGAATAGCTGTTCAGCGTGGTGCGGACGGTGTCGGTGCCCGCGGCGAGCGCCTCCGTCACCGTGTCGCCCGCGGCGTCCACCAGATAGGTGTCGTTGCCGGTGCCGCCGGCCAGCGTGTCGACGCCGGCGCCGCCGTCCAGCGTGTCGTCGCCGGTGCCGCCGAGCAGCGAGTCGGCGCCGCTCCCGCCCAGGATGTGGTCGGCGGCGGCCGAGCCGGTGATCGTGTCGTTGCCGTCGCCGCCGTCGATCTGCCCGATGCCGGTGAGGGTCACCGCGCTGAAGTTCAGCGTGTTGTCCGCCGCGTCGGCGGCGATGGTGACGCCGGTGTGCCCGTCGGCGGTGATCTCCTCGACGCCATCGACGCTGCCGACCCGGATGGCCGTCCAGTCGCTGGCCGAGGCGATGGTGTCGGCGCCCGCACCGCCGTCGACGGCGTCGTAGCCGTCGCTTTCCATGCCGTAGAGGAACAGGTCGTCGCCGTCGCCGCCGGCCAGCACGTCGTTGCCGTTGCCGCCGATCAGCGTGTCGGCCAGCGCGGCGCCAGCCAGCGTGTCGTTGCCGTCGCCGCCGTCGATCATCCAGGTGTCGTCCGACGGGGCCGCGAAGACGTCGTCCCCGCCGGTGCCGTACCAGCTCTGCGGCTCAACGGCGTTGGTGAGGTCGATGGTCATCGCCTGCGTGGTGGTCTGCGAACCGTCGCTCGCCGCCACCACGATGGTGTGGCTGGTGGCGCTCTCGTAGTCGAGCAGCGAGCCGTCGGCGACAGTGACGACGCCGGTCGTGGCGTCGATGGCGAAGCGCCCGCCGGCGTCGTCGGAAAGGCTGTAGGTGACGGTGTTCCCCTCGGCGTCCGCGGCCAGCGCGGTGATGCCCACCGCCGTCCCGGTGGCGGCGTTCTCCGCCACCGTGTCCGGGGTCGCGTCGTCGTCGCCGACGGCGCCGGGCGCGGTGTTCAGCACCACCGTGCCGTCGTCGAAGACCAGCTGGTCGATGCCCGACAGCGTGTCGGTCTCCCCGGTGGCGATGGCCACCACCAGGCCGGGCTGCGTCAGGTCGTAGTCGGCTTGATTGCCGGCGTAGACCGCGATGTCCAGCCCGTCGCCGCCGATCAGCGTGTCGTTCTCGCCGATGCCGCCGATCAGCGTGTCGTCGCCGCCGGTACCGGTGTAGACCGCCAGCAGATGCCGCCAGCCCTCGCGGCCGGCGCCGAAGGCGGAGCGGGCGGCGGGCACGCCCGCGGTGACGTCCAGGTCCCAGCCGCCGCCCTGGCCGGCATCGCCGACCGGCCGGCTGGCCGCCGCCACGGCGCCGCCGGTGCGGGCCGCCAGCGCGTCGACGAACGCGCGCCCCGCCGCGCCCGCGCCGGTGGCGCAGCCGTACAGCAGCAGGCCGGCACCGCCGCCGGTCAGGGCGGCGCCCGCCACGCGCTCGCGGTCGATGCCGCCGCGCCCCAGTCCGATCCGCCCCGGCTCGCCGTGCGCCAGCACGTGCACGGCCGCCGGCCGCACGGCGAACGCGGACTCGAGTGCTGCGAGCCCATCCTCCTCGCCGGCGACCAGCCGCACCTCCACCCTGGCGCGGCGCGTCCGGAGCAGGGTGTCGAGGTCGGGGAGCCCGGCGTCGGCGAGCAGGATCTCGCGATCCGGAACGGCGGCAATGCCGTGGGGGGTGTCGGTATCGGTGTTTGCGCGTGCGGGGAATGACATTGGGAATCCTGCCTGTTGGGGTGGGATTGCAAAAAGGGGGCTGCCGCGGCGCCGAAGGGGCGCCGACACGGACGCGTTGCGAATGGTGTTTACGAGAAGTGGAATGCCACCCGAGGCAGCCGCAGGCGGGACCGGGCGCTTTGGCCGCGCCAGCCCGCAGCTTGAATCGGGCTACTTTGAATTGCTGTTTCTATGCATGCGGTCGCCTTTTGCACCGATTGTTAACAGTCGTACCGTCTTTGAATGGATTTCATCAGAACGGACAGCCTGAAACATACAATAACATTCAGTTATTGCAATCTTACAGTATGGCAGCGACAAAATGCGCAATCATTAGTGATAGGAACTATTGGAATGTCGGGAACTGTTCCGGGTGATGCGCCCCGCCGCGAGCCCGCCGTCTCGGAGCGGACCTCCGACCGCTGGTGGTCCGACTCCGCGGCCTGAAGCTCGACCAAGCCAAGCGGCTCACGGAGCTTGAGCATGAGAAGCGGTGGCCGACCGCGCGCTGGACAAGCCGATCCCGCAGGAGGCAGCGCGGGGAAACCTCGGGGCTTCGAGCAGCACCGCGCCCGTGCCGCGCAGGTCCAGCAGACCCTTGGCGCCTCTGAACACCGGGCCTGCCGAGTGCGCGGCCTTGCAAGCTCGACCCAGCGACATGCACCCGTGGTTCCGGCCGGTAAGGATGCACTCACGGCGGCCATCGCGCGGCTGGCCAGCCGGTTTGGCGCCACGCTCCTTTTCGCTACAGCGGCGAACGGCATCGCGCGCCCCTTCTCGCTACAAGGTTTGGCAGAGTGGATCAGTGCCGCTTCTTGTACCTGCTCGGCGAGCCCCCGGCCGTTTCACGCCGTCCTTTGGAAAACGCTCAACAAAGCTTTCGGGGCCAGCTTGAATCCATCGGGAAGACACCTGCGACCTTTTGTGGCTCCAATACATATCTGTGTATTCACAGCACAAAATAGAGTGTGCATATTTTGATTATGACCATCTTGGCGGATCACTCGCTATATGATCGTTAGTATTATATACACTCCAGCAGAGATATTGAAAAATTTTGGCGCGGCAAGTATGATCTGCCAAAATTGCAGGATTTTTGCAAACCAATCTATTTGAAGAACTGCCAACGATTTCAATGCGAATGGTTCGCACGTTTCTCATGCACAATATTCAAAAGCAACAAAACCAACGCCTGCTTTGAATCTGATAGGAAAACAGTAGGAAACCACCATGCAGACGCAGCCCATGACGGGCCTGCGTATGTCGGACTGCGGCTGCACGCAACTGGATCCCTGGTATGGAACGGCGGCGGCCTTGACCGAAGCGGGAGCCCGACCGCGCTGCACCGGAACGAGGGACACGACGATATCATGGAGGCTCGCGTCACCCATGCCCCGCAACGCGCCCGATCCTCTTGAGCTTGCCAACGGTGCCCTCGAACTGCGCCGAGCCTGCGATTCGGGACAATCGTGCGAAGTGATGCTCGACCGGATGCTTTCCGTACTGAGGGGCTTCCTCGCCTTCGACATTGCGACCTTCGCGGAATACGCGATGGAGTCCCCGACGCCCAGTGCCGCCACCCCCCTCCTGATCCGCGGCCGCTACGCCGTCGACGACGGCAAACCTTTCCCCTGGCCGGCCCGCTGGCTTCATGCCCCATCCGGCATCATGGACTGGACCGAGGGGAAGGATGTGGCCGCTTCCGACATCGACCGATTCTTCCGGTTCGATCCGTCCTTCCGCGCGTTGCGGAAAAACCCGGTCGTGGAGGCCTATCTGGCCCGAGGGGTGCGCAGCTTCATCGTCGCCGTGCACAGGGAAGACGGCCGACCGGCATGCAGCCTGACCCTCGCGCGCAAGGGCGGACCTTTCTTCACCGAAGAGGACCGGCGGGCGCTGAGCGCCCTGGAACTCGCGGACACCCTGCGATTGGTCCTGGCGGCCTATCGCGCGAAATCCGCCGCCTTCCACATGGAGATCCGCGACCTTTTCGCACAGCATGCGCGGCCCGAGCCCGTGGCCCGGATTGCGGTCGAACGACTGTGCGAACAGTTCCGGTGGGACTACGTGGCGATCTTCCGCGTCGCGCACGCCCGCGCGCGATTCGAACTGGTGCAGCAGCACAACGCGTCCGACAAGAAGTTGCTCGTGCACGAGGGCTACACGCAGCCGTTCGGCGCGGGTGTTCTCGGCCAGGTCTTGAGGACCGGCAGCCCCATCCGCGTCGAGGATACGTCGAAGCGCTCCCGGCACGGCTACATCCAGATCGCGGACGATGCACGATCCTGCCTATGCTATCCCATCGTGCTGGATGGCTGCGTCGAGTGGATCCTGGACTGCGAATCCAGCGAGGTCGGCGCCTTTCAGCAGCCCGACGAAGCCGAACTCGGCATCCTGGTCGGCGAGGCGCAGAAGACCATCGCGCTGTGGTTCGAGATGCGCCTGAACAGAGCGCTGCTCGAGAACATCGACCAGGGGGTGGTGGTCGTCAACCAGGCCAACCGCATCATGCGATTGAACTCCATGGCGGCCCAGTTGCTCGGCGCCTCGGCCAACGACCGGGCGATCAAGACGATCGACCCCGACGAGTCCCGCGCGAGAGACGAGTTCCGCGCGAGAGAGGCCCCCTCCATCCAGGGGGAACGGCTCGACCGCTTCGGCGCCGACGAAGACGCGAAGGCCGTGCTGACAACCGGGCATGTCGCCGCCAAGCCGCTTCGCCTGCGTGGCGCGGACGGGCTGGAGCGGAACGTCGTCGCCTCCTCGCGCGACGCCGAGGATGCCTTCAACCGGCGGATCTGGCGGCTGACCGACCCAAAGGCCTGGGACTGGGTGACGGCGCTGGAATACATGCGCACCACCGTCCAGGGCGTGGCGCAGCAGACCCGCGGCCCCCTCCTGCTCGCCAACGCGCTGGTTTCGAGAGCGCACGGGCGGGTGGGGGACAATCCCGACCTGCGCGGCCTGCTCTCGAAGGTGCGGGCGAGCCTCCTCAAGACGGACATCACCTACGAGCGGCTGGTCGACGGCCTGGAGGTCGAGCGCCGGCCCCTGGGCGCCCCGGTCGCGGCCGACGTGAAGGTCGCACTCGACGCCTTTATGAACGAACTGCCGGAGGAAGACCGGAAAGCGGTGACCGTCACGCTCGCAGAGCCGATCCCCGCGGCGTGGGTGGATCCCAGCCGTCTGCGCTTCGTCCTGCATTCCACGATCGGCTATCTCCTGGCGACGCGCCTGCCCGAGACGGTGATCACCGTGCACCTGCACGGCGGTCCCCGGCACGTCGCCGTGGAATTGACGACCAGCGTTCATTGCGACGACGACTTCATGCCGCGCAGCGGCGCCGCCGACCCGGTGGCCGGTGCCAGGGCCGGCGCGCAGGAAGCAACGGCCCACGCCCTGTCGGCCGTCCGCAGGGTCATCGAGAGCAACGGCGGCAAACTGAAGATCACCAGGCGGCCCGGCTGTCTGGCAATCCGGTTCACGCTGCCGGCGCCGCCGCGGGGCAGGACCCGGACTGCCGGAAGGGAACCGGCCCATGCTTAGCCACCTGCTCATCGTCGGATCCGATCCGGCTTGGCTCCAGGGAATGCAGATTTTCCTGGAGACCTCCCTGCCGGAGGGCGACGCGCCGCGGATGACGCTTTGCGCCGACGACACGGCGGCCCTCGCGGCGCTGGACCGGGACGGCGCCGACCCGATCTCCGCGGCCGTCATATTCGGCTTCCACGCCAGCGCCGCGGCGTCGGGCAGCATGGCGCGGCAAGGGTTCGGGGCGCTCGGCCTGGCCATCGACCTGCGCGCGAAGCGTCCCTCCCTGCCCGTTCTGTTCGCGGCGCCGATGCGGATCGGCCGATTGCAGCGCTACGCGGCGGGAACACAGGGCGTGGAGCTGATCGAGGTGGAATCGCTCGACGCCATCCGCGCGGCGCTGAGCCGGATGCACTTGCTGTCGCAGGGCCAGCAGCCCTGGGCCCAGGTGGACATCTTCATCGACGTGGAGTCCGTCCGGTTCCGGGTGAGTCTGGCCGACGGGCAGGTGCTGGCGGACCTGCCCGTCGCGTCCGACATGCGATGGTTCCTGCGGGATGCCCAGGACGAGTTCCGCCCTCCCTGGAAAATCTACAAATACGATCCCAACGGCGCGTTGCGCCCGCATGACGGCTGGCCGTCACGGCTGCGCTCGGTCGGCGACCGGCTTCACGATTACCTCATCAGCGATCCGCAGCGGAAAGCCATCGAGTCCTGCCTGAAGCACGTCGGCTCCATGGACGACATCCACTTCTGCTTCATCATGGACCGCGTGGGCTTCCTCGACGTGCCGTACGAGGCGATGCACGATCGCGAGAGGGACCGGTTCATCCGCAACATGTCGCCGCTTGCGCGGCGCATCCTGCTCCACTCGTCCGAATCCATCGTCGGCGGGCGCGGATCGGCCGCAGCGTCGGCGCTGTGGGCACCGGCGAAGCTCACCCGCCGCGTCCTGGTCGTCACGTCCGACACCGGGACAGGTTCGCTGAGCGTCGGCCGGCACCGCTTCGACAACCAGCCGGAAAGGATTTTCTCGCGGCTTCCCGACCAGGAAACCGAACTGGCCGACCTGCGCGCGATCCGGGCCGAAAAGGGGTGGGAACCGCCGGTGGAATGCACGCTGCGAACCAGCAAGGACAGCGTGGCGGCGCTGGAGTCGGCGATTGGTGCGGGGCCGTGGGACATCGTGCACTACTGCGGGCACAGCGTCCGGTCGGACGACGACGTGGTGTTCCTCGTCCTGCCGGGCGCCCGGTCTCACGAGTTGGTGGGGCTGTCCATGGAACGGTTTGCCCAGATGCTGCGCAAAGGCCGCGTTTCCCTCCTCATTCTTTCCTCGTGCGAGGGAACGTCGTCGAGCAGCATCTTCCGCGCCGCCCAAGAGGGCGTGCCGGCGACCATCGGCTTCCGTTGGGAGGTCCTGTCGCGGGAGGCGGCGAAATTCACGAGGTGCCTGCACGAGAAGCTCGCCGACCGGCAGCCGCTGGGCCGGGCCTATCTGGAGGCGGTGCGCGCGCTGACGCCCGACAGCCCGGCCTTCCTGTCCGCCATGCTGGTCGTGCAGCAGGACCCCTGGGCAGATTCCTGCCCTCCCCAGAAGGAGACCGATCCATGTTCGAATGGTTCTGGGACGCCGTGACGAAGGTCCAGCACACACCGGTCGAGCACAAGGAGGCGGTGATGCTGCCCCCTGAGCGGGTCCTGGAGGACCCCTTCCCCAACCTGGTCGACGGCCAGAAATTCAAGTCCGGCGGGTGCTATTTCGGCGTCCGCCTCGCCGGCATGCACGTCCTCGACGCGCGGCGGTTCGGCACCACGCTGTCTCCCCTGTTCGTAAGCCTTGCCGAGTTCAAGCAGCGCGGCCAGACCCGCTCCGTGCCCTTCTCCGTCGGCCCGCACGAGTTCATGGACTCGCTAAGGTCCGTCGTGGCGGCGAAGGACGGCGACCCGCCGTCCGGCTGGATCGAACGGCGCAACGTGCCGGTCGTGCCCCCGACCCCGGTCGGCGTCGACAACCTCTCGCTGTTCGTGGGACTCTACAGCGTGCCCGGCAGCGACGTGGTCAGGAAGTTGCTCAACGTCGTCGGCGATCTCTCGAAGACCGTCGGCGCGGTCATGCCGGCGGCGGCGGTGATGAACCCGGCACTGGACATCGCGCGGACGGTCTATGCCGGCTTCGGCTCGCTGGTGGGACTCGACTCGGTGCAGGCCCTGGTGCAGGCGCAGGACGGGCGCGCGTTGCCCGGAACGGGCAGCGGCTACCTCGTCGTCGTCAACGGGCCGCCCGGTGTGGTGGAGAAGGAAAAGATGGTCGTGCGCGGCGGAAAGCTCTGCCGTGACAAGAAGATGGTCACCGACCTCGACTACTGTCTGGTGGCCATCGAGCGGTACGCAACCGTGCTCGAGGAGGAGACCCACATCGCCCCCGACCTGTTCCAGGCCGAATGGGCGGAGGTGTTGGAGGCGCTGGCGACTGGAACCCCGGGAGCGCCCAAGGAGCCGATGCGCAAGCTGATGGCCGTGGTGCGCGGCACCCCGGCCCTGATCGACGCCGACCGGGTGGCGGCCATGGCCGCCTACCTGCAACGCTACACCGCGGAAGTTTCGCTGGCCGAGCAGCTGCAGGACATTGTCAAGGGCGGCGGCGGCGGCCCGGTCGCCGACATAGTGGGTGCGCTGACGGCGGCGCGTGCCCAGCAGACGGTGCGTCTGGCGGCAGACAAAATCTCCACCGTCGCGGATCTGGTGGATGCCGCACAAAGGGCCCCGCGCGACCGCCAGGTCGAATCGCCGGCCTGGTTGGCCAAGCGGATCCGCAAGGACTTGCTGGACGTCGGCGAGGGCGCTGATGCCGCCCTCGCCGACGCGCTGCTGCACGCCGTCTGAATGCAGGATCCCCCGGGATGAGGATCGTGCCCGGCGCGGGCTCGTGAAACACCGGTTGCTGCCTGGTTGTGTGATGGCGGAACGATGTCCCGAGTCGCGTTTGGGCGGGGCAAACCGGTACGCTGAACGGCCAGCAGCACCATTCGCTCACCGGAAGACAACCGGATTTTCCGGCAGGAAAACATAGCCCCACCCGCATTGCCCGGCCAGTTGGCATGCTCGGCATGTCCGTTACTGGAGAGCAACCGCACCGGGTGGGGCTATGGCGGAAACAAAGCGTCACCGCTTGTTTCTTATACGGAATCGACCAGGCGGTTTATATCTTCCGCCCATGGTCGTTCTACATCTTCTTCTGGACGTTGTCCGCCCCGCGCTCCATGGCGCGGCCGCCGGCCTGGACGTCCTGGCCCATGCCCTCGAAGGTGTTGCACGCGGTCAACAGCGAGCCGAAGAGGGCGAGCAGCACGAGAGCCTTGATCTTACGCATGGTACCTATCTCCAAATCCGTTCGGTACGGGTAGTAGGGGAACAGCCGCCGGGGCCTCGGGGTTTCATGCGTCGCCCGATTTCGGGTGTGGCACCCCGGACGGGACCGCCAGGGAGAGAACAATGTTCGAAGGGTTCGCGCACCGCCGCGTCGCCACCAGCGGCGCCGAGATCCACGCCGCCGTCGGCGGCGACGGCCCGCCGCTGCTCCTGCTGCACGGCTTCCCGCAGACCCACGCCATGTGGCGCCGCGTGGCGCCCAGGCTGGCCGAACGCTTCACCGTGGTGGCCGCCGACCTGCGCGGCTACGGCCACTCGGAGAAGATCCCCGGCGACCCCGCCCACGTCCGCCATTGCAAGCGCACCGTCGCCCAGGACCAAGTGGAGGTGATGCGCGCGCTGGGCTTCGAGCGCTTCCGCGTCGCCGGCCACGACCGCGGCGCCCGCGTGGCGCACCGCATGGCGCTCGACCACCCGGAGCGGGTGGAGCGGCTGGCGCTGCTCGACATCCTGCCGACGCTGCACGTGTTCGAGGCGGCCGACCAGGCGATGGCCACCGCCTACTACCACTGGTTCTTCCTGATCCAGCCCGACGGGTTGCCGGAACACGCCATCGGCCTCGACCCGGAATACTGGCTGCGCCGGCTGCTCGGCTCCATCGGCGCCGGCGGCGGCGAGGCGTTCGACGGCGAGGCCTTCGCCGAGTACCTGCACGCCTTCCGCGACCCCGCCACCGTGCACGCCATGTGCGAGGATTATCGCGCCGGGGCGGGCATCGACCTCGACCACGACCGCAAGGACCGCGCCGAGGGGCACCGCGTGGCGTGCCCGACGCTGGTGCTGTGGGGCGAGCGCAGCGTCGTCGGCCGCCTCTACGACGACCAGCTCGGCATCTGGCGCCGCTACGCCCCGCAGGCCGAGGGCCACGGCATCCCCGCAGGCCACTTCCTGGCCGAGGAGCGGCCGGCCGAAGTGACGGAGGCGCTGCTGCGGTTCCTCGCCTGAGACTTCACGGCGGATCACCGCGTTTCACAGGTGCGTGAGGCCTCTGGCCGCCGCCGGGGATCGCGATAAGCTTGCCAATGACGCGCTCATTCCATGACCGGGAGCCGAGCCATGTTGCGCCACGCCCTTCTGCTCACCGTGCTGACCCTGACGCTGGCCGCGTGCGCCGGCCCCTACGTGGACCCGAGCCCGCGCGAAGTGACGACCGCCGGCCCCGAGGCCGGGCTGCGCCACACCGGCATCGCCGCCAACCACATGACGCGGATCGACCCGCAGTAATGAGGGCGCCGCGGGTCGATCCGGCCTGAACGTCATCTTTCGAGCGTCGTCCGCCCGAACGGGTTGCCGAGCTTCGAGCCGAAGGCGGCCTTGCGGGCCTCGCGCCAGACACCGCCGTCCCAGCGCGCGTGCGGTTCGGTGCGGACCTCCTTCACCGTCGGCTGGGTGCGCGCCCAGGCGCGGAACGCCTCCTCGAACCGGCTCGCCGCCGCGGTGTCGGTGGCGTCCAGGGTCACCGTCACGGTCACGTCCATGGTCATGGCTGCCTCCCTGTGCTGTGCGGGTCGTTGCCGCTTCAACAGCCGGAGGAGGCGACCGTCACCACAGGGCAATCGCTTGAAATGTTGTTGAACAACACCTAACCGTCATCCCCGCCTTCGCGGGGATGACGGTTAGGTGTTCGGATTCCTGTAATTCTCGCATCGCAGCCGGCGGTTGAAGCGCCGCCCGGCAGGAAAAGGGGGGCCGGTTCAAGCGATCGCCCTGCCGGTCCTTCTTGCCAAGCCGGCGCCTCCCGTGATAGGTTCAAATTCCTCTCAACGAGGCACCCACCCTGCGAACTGAACACGCCCCGCACACTGTTCCACGGTGTTCCACTCCGTTCCATCCGCCGCCCTCCCGCCCCTCATGGCGGCCCTGCCCGGCAGGGCGAACTCGGCCGTTGCACGCTTGGGCGCGGGGGGGCATAAATCGCGGCGACAAGGCCCTCCCCGGCCACCCCAACAAAGAACGCGGCGGAAGGAACAGCGCATGGCTGAGAGCACGTATGATGTCGTCGTCATCGGCGGCGGTCCTGGCGGGTACGTCTGCGCGATCCGCGCGGCGCAGCTCGGCTTCAAGGTCGCCTGCGTGGAGAAGCGCCCGGCGCTCGGCGGCACCTGCCTCAACGTCGGCTGCATCCCCTCCAAGGCGCTGCTGACCGCGTCGGAGAAGTTCGAGGAGGCCAAGCACGGCCTCGCGAAGTTCGGCGTCAAGGTCGGCGGCG
Source organism: Azospirillum sp. TSO22-1 (assembly GCF_003116015.1). Lineage (GTDB taxonomy): Bacteria > Pseudomonadota > Alphaproteobacteria > Azospirillales > Azospirillaceae > Azospirillum. Next base: position 10,049 of record NZ_LGQZ01000149.1, on the reverse strand, counting down.
TGGAACTCGACCTGCCCGGCATGATGAAGCACAAGGACGAGGTCGTTAAGTCCAACACCGGCGGCGTCGAGTTCCTGTTCAAGAAGAACAAGATCGACTGGATCAAGGGCGCCGGCACCATCGTCGCCAAGGACACCGTGTCGGTGGACGCCAACGGCGGCACCACGCTGAAGGCGACCAAGGCCATCATCATCGCCACCGGCTCCGAGGTCACCCCGCTGCCGGGCATCGAGATCGACGAGGAGAAGATCGTCTCCTCGACCGGCGCGCTGACGCTGGCCGAGGTGCCGAAGCGCCTCGTGGTGATCGGCGGCGGCGTCATCGGGCTGGAGCTGGGCTCGGTCTGGGGCCGCCTGGGCGCCCAGGTCACCGTCGTCGAGTTCCTCGACCGCATCCTGCCGGGCATGGACGGCGAGGTGTCGAAGCAGATGCAGCGCATCCTGGCCAAGCAGGGCATGACCTTCAAGCTGGGCGCCAAGGTCACGGGGGCGAAGACCACCAACACCGGCGTCGCCCTGACCGTCGAGCCCGCCAAGGGCGGCGACGCGGAGACGCTGGAGGCCGACGCCGTGCTCGTCGCCATCGGCCGCCGCCCGCACACCCAGGGCCTGGGCCTGGAGAACGTCGGCGTCGCGATGGACGACCGCGGCCGCGTCAGGATCGACCACCACTTCCAGACCAACGTGCCGGGCATCTACGCCATCGGCGACGTGGTCGAGGGTCCGATGCTCGCCCACAAGGCCGAGGACGAGGGCGTGGCGCTGGCCGAGATCCTGGCCGGCCAGGCCGGCCACGTGAACTACGACGTGATCCCCGGCGTGGTCTACACCTGGCCGGAGGTCGCGAGCGTCGGCAAGGGCGAGGAGGACCTGAAGGCCGCGGGCGTCGCCTACAAGGCCGGCAAGTTCCCGTTCACCGCCAACGGCCGCGCCCGCGCGATCAACGCGACCGAGGGCTTCGTCAAGATCCTGGCCGACGCGCGCACCGACAAGGTGCTGGGCGTCCACATGATCGGCCCGAACGTGTCGGAGATGGTGGCCGAGGTGACGCTGGCCATGGAGTTCGGCGCGTCGGCGGAGGACATCGCCCGCACCTGCCACTCGCACCCGACCCTGTCGGAAGTCACCAAGGAAGCGGCGCTGGCGGTCGACGGCCGTCCGCTGCACATGTGATCGGGCACGGGGTGAGGGTGACGTACGTGCCCCCACCCCATCCCTCCCCCGCTTCGCAGGGGAGGGGGTCTGTCGCCGTATCTCCCCTCCCCTGCGAAGCGGGGGAGGGGCAGGGGGAGGGGGCAAGCGCATGACGCTCACCCCCGCCCGCCTGACCCTCGTCATGTGCCTCTCCGAGGTGCTGACCATGGCCGGCACCATGACGGTCCCGGCCCTGCTGCCGGTCTTCATCGAGGCCTGGGATCTCACCACCGCCGAGGCCGGCTGGCTCGGCGGCATCGCGCACCTGGGCTACGTGCTGGCGGTCCCGGTGCTGCTCGGGCTCACCGACCGGCTCGACAGCCGCAGGATCTACCTCGCCTCCACCGCCGTGGCGGTCCTGTCCTGCGCCGGGTTCGCGCTGTGGGCGGACGGCTTCTGGTCGGCGATGCTGTTCCGCACGCTGGGCGGCGTCGGGCTGGCCGGCACCTACATGCCCGGCCTGCGCGTGCTGTCCGACCACATCGCCGGGCCGCGCGCCGGGCGCTGCATGTCCTTCTACACCGCCAGCTACGGCATCGGCGTCGCCGGCTCGACGCTGGCCGCCGGCCTCGTCGCCGGGGCGGGCGGCTGGCACGCCGCCTTCTGGCTCGCCACGGCGCTGACGCTGGCCGCGCTGCTGCTCGGCCTCGTCCTCATCCCGCGCACCGTGCCGGAGAACGCGCCGCCCAGCCTCGCCGCGCTGTTCGACTTCCGCCCAGTGCTGCGCAACCGCAAGGCCATGGGCTACATCCTCGGTTACACCGCCCACAATTGGGAGCTGTTCGGCTGCCGCGGCTGGCTGGTCGCCTTCCTCGCCTTCGCCGCCGGGGCGCCGCAGGGACAGGTGCCGGCGCACGTCACGGCGCTCGCCACCCTGATCCTGATGATCGGCGTCGCCGCCAGCATCCTCGGCAACGAGGCGGCGCAGCGCTGGGGGCGCGACCGCTTCCTCACCGTCATCATGCTGGCGTCGGCCGCCATCGCCGCGGTGATCGGCTTCGCCTCCGCCCTGCCCTACGGGCTGCTGGCCGGGCTGGCGCTGGCCTATGGCGCCACCATCACCGCCGACAGCGCGTCGCTGACCGTCGGCATGGTCGGCGCCGCCGGGGCCGGGCGGCGCGGGGCGGCGATGGCCATGCACTCGCTGTTCGGCTTCGCCGGCGCCTTCGTCGCCCCGATCGTGTTCGGCGTGGCGCTGGAGGCGGCGGGCGGGCCGGAGAGCGTGGCCGGCTGGGGCGCCGGGTTCCTGACGCTGGCCGCCGCGGTGGCGATGGGGCCGCTGTTCCTGCGGGTGCTCGGCCGATGATCGTCCCGGTCAGCGATCCCGCCGATCCGCGCATCGCCGCCTACCGCGCCGTGCGCGAGCGCGACCTGACCGGGCGCGAGGGGCACTTCATCGCCGAGGGCGAGGTGGTGCTGCGCCTGCTGATCCGCTCGCCCCGGCACACGGCGGTGTCGCTGCTGCTGGCCGAGAACCGGGTGGCGAAGCTGGCGCCGCTGCTGGCCGAGCTGGCCGACGACGTGCCGGTCTACACCGCCGCCCAGCCGGTGCTGGACGCCGTCGCCGGCTTTCCGCTGCACCGGGGCATCCTGGCGCTCGGCCGGCGCGCCCCGCTGCCGTCCGCCGACGACCTGCTGGCCGCCCTCGGCCCGCGGGCGCTGGTGGTGGCGCTGTTCGGCATCGGCAACCACGACAACATGGGCGGCATCTTCCGCAACGCCGCCGCCTTCGGCGCCGACGCCGTGCTGCTCGACCCGACCTGCTGCGACCCGCTGTACCGCAAGGCGATCCGCGTCTCGGTCGGCGCCACGCTGCTGGTGCCCACCGCGCGGCTGGAGGGCGACCCGGTCGCCCTGTTCGAGCGCCACGGCTTCACAACCCTCGCGCTCAGCCCGTCCGGCGGGACCGTGCTGGCCGCCCTGCCCCGCCCCGACCGCGCGGCCGTCCTGTTCGGCTCCGAGGGGCCGGGGCTGCCGGCGGCCCTGCTGGCGCGGGCGCAGACCGTGCGCATCCCCATGGCCGGCGGCTTCGACTCGCTGAACGTCGCGACCACCAGCGGCATCGTGCTGCACCACCTTGCCTGCGCGGCGGTCGGCACGTCATGATCGGCCGCAACGCATAAGGAGGGGACAGCCATGCTCACCGGTTTCACGTCGCCGCTCACGCCCGAAGGCCGCTCCTCGCTCGCCCCGGCGCCGCCGTGGCACTACGCCGGCTGGCTGTTCTCCATCGACTACGAGCTGGACGCGGGCACGGCCGCCGCCTTCCTGCCCGACGGCTTCGGCACGGCGACCGGCCGCGCCACCGTGCATTTCGCCGACTGGCAGGCGACCTCCGACGGCAGCGAGCTGCTCGACCCGGTCTACGCCCAGTACCGCGAGTGCTTCGTGCTGGTCGAGGCGGAGCGCGCCGGCTCCCCGGTCAGCTTCTGCCCCTTCATCTACGTGGACCAGGACGTGTCGCTGATCCGCGGCTGGCTGCAGGGCCTGCCGAAGAAGCTGGGCAGCGTCTGGCTGACCCGCTCCTACCCGGTGGACCACGTGGCCGGCGCCCCGTCGCGCGCCGGCACGCGGCTCGGCGCCTCGCTGGCGGTGAAGGACCGGCGGCTGGCCCAGGCGGCGCTGACGCTGACCGGCGGCGAGGGCAGGCATCTCGGCCTGCTGGCCCGCCCGACCTACGGCCTGTTCGGCCTGCCCAGCATCGTCGGCGGCGCCAAGCCGGCCGAACCGCAGCTGGTGCGCATGGTCGCCGACGCCAAGGAGTTCGGCCCCTTCTATGCGGCGGATGCCGAGGTCGAACTGTACCCCTCGCCGCGCGACGAGCTGGCGATGCTGGCGCCGAAGCGGGTGCTGGAAGCGTCGGCGGGGTACTTCGCGATGACCGTCACCCAGGTGGCGGCCGGCTGAGCCGTCACGCCCGGCCGACCAGCGCCACCCGCGACCAGGGGCGCTGGACGGCCAGGGCCTCGACGACCATCGGCCCGGCGATGCCGGCGCCCAGCGACGTGGCGAACACCAGCAGGTCGGCCTGCCACCCCAGCTGCACCAGCGCGATGCGCGCCGCCGCGGTGAAGAAGGTGTGGTAGAGGTAGATGGCGTAGGACGCCTCGCCCACCGTGCGCATCACCCCGCTGGACGGCATGACCCGCAGCAGGGTCAGCGCCCCGCCCATGCCGCACAGCAGCGCCACCCCGCTCTTCCAGCCGATCTGGATGGGGACGAGGTGCAGCAGCGACGCCTGATGCACCGCCAGTCCGAACGCCAGCCCGAGCGGCGCCAGCGCCCACACGCGCGGCTGCCGGAACGTGGCCGCGAAGCGCCGCACCGCCACGCCCAGCAGGAAGTGCGGCAGCAGCGTCGCCGCCTCGTTCACCGACCAGGGGTTGGCCTCGGTGTCGATGGCGAAGAAGGCGCCCAGCGCCAGCGCAAAGCCCGGCGCGAACGCCCGCGGCGTCGCCAGCAGCCCGAACGCGTCGGCCACGCCGACCGCGGCGAAGATCAGGAACAGCGCCTGCAGGTACCACAGGTGCGCGTAGGAGAAGACGTAGATCCGCCACATCTCCTCCGGCGCGTCGTTCCCGTGCGAGCCGGGCGCGGCGGTCTGAAGCAGGTAGAACACCGTCGACACGATGACGAACGGCAGCAGCAGCCGCCGCACCTTCTTGCCGAAGAACACCCGCAGCGCCCCTGCCCGCACCGGCCGCGCCGCGTAGACGTAACCGGAGATGAAGGTGAACAGCGGCATCCGGATCAGCTCGAAGCTGCCGGTCAGGTAGCGGTACAGCGAGTCGTCGGCGACGTGCATGCCCGACCCCGGCACGCCCACCGTGTGGTAGGCGACCAGCAGCAGGCAGGCAAGCCCGCGCAGCTCCGTCACGTTGTACCGTGCGTCCGTTCGTGCCATGTCCGCTCGCCCTGTGCCGGGCGCTCCTTCCCCTGTGCGCATTGCCAAGGTCGCGAGACCGGCACTTGGCCGCAAGCCGCCCGTCCGTGGCTTCCCCGCCTTGGTCCGGAGTCCACCACTTTCGAAAGTTCGCCGCGACCGGAGACTCCGCCGTAGGCAAGCCGGCGAGGCTGCCCTACCATGGCGGCATGCCCCTTCCGACCGCGACCCGCAGCCTGTCCGCCAAGCTCCTGGTGCTGACCGTGCTGTTCGTCATGCTGGCGGAGGTGCTGATCTACACGCCCTCCATCGCCCGCTTCCGCCTGACCTACCTGCAGGAGCGGCTGTCGGCCGCCCACCTCGCCGCTCTGGCCGTGGAGGCCGCCCCCGACCGCATGGTGACCAAGGAACTGGAGGCCAAGCTGCTCGCCCACGTCGGCGCGCACGCGGTGGACCTCGTGCAGCCGGACAGCCGGGTCTACATGCTGTCGCGCTCCATGCCGCCGCAGGTGGACGTAGTGGTCGACCTGCGCGGCGCCGGCGTGGTGGAGCTGATCGCCGACGCGTTCATGGCGCTGACGCAGAGGCAGAACCGCGTGCTGCGCGTCATCGACCGCTCGCCCAAGGACATGGCGCAGCGCGTCGAGATCGTCATGGACGAGCGCCCGATGGTCGTGGCGATGCTCGACTATTCGGAGCGCATCCTGGTGCTCTCCGTGGTCATCTCGCTGATCACCGCCGGGCTGGTGTTCCTGGCGCTGGTGGTGATGCTGGTGCGCCCGATGCGCCGGCTGACCGAGAGCATGGTCGCCTTCCGCCGCGATCCCGAGCACGCCGAGCCCACCTTCGCCCCCGACCCGCGCCGGGACGAGATCGGCGTCGCCCAGCGCGAGCTGATCGCCATGCAGGACGCGCTGGGCACCGCGCTGCGCCAGCGCGAGCGGCTGGCGGCTCTGGGCACCGCGGTGGCGAAGATCAATCACGACCTGCGCGGCATCCTCTCCACCGCCGCCCTGCTGTCCGAGCGTCTGGCCGAAAGCACCGACCCCGAGGTGCAGCGGGTGACGCCGCGCCTGATGGGCGCCATCGACCGCGCGGTCGACCTGTGTGGGCAGACGCTGTCCTACACCCAGGACGGCGTGCTGCCGCTGCGCCGCGCGCGGGTGGACCTCGCCGCGCTGGCCGAGGAGGCGGGAGTGGACGTGGCGTCGTCGCTGCGCACCGAGGCCGCCTGGGTCAGCCGGGTGCCGCCCGGGCTGACGCTGTCGGCGGACGGCGACCAGCTGGTCCGCGCGCTCGCCAACCTCGGCCGCAACGCGGTGCAGGCGGGGGCGGATTCGGTGACGGTGGAGGTGCTTCGGACGGACGGAAAGCTGGTGCTGACGGTGGCCGACAACGGCCCCGGCCTGCCGCCGCGGGCGCGCGAGAACCTGTTCCAGCCCTTCGCCGTCTCGGCCCGCGCCGGCGGCACCGGGCTGGGCCTCGCCATCGCGCGGGAAATCGCCCGGGCGCACGGCGGCGATCTGCGGCTGGTCGAGAGCACGGGGAGCGGGACGGTGTTCGCTCTGGAGCTGCCGGTGGAGTGACCCCTACTCCGCCCGCGCCCGCGACCAGAACGGCTTCGCCTCGTCGAAGCCTTCCCACTGCTCGTTCAGGTGCGCCTCCAGGTCGGCGACGCCGCGCGCCAGCCAGCCGATGACCAGCCCGGCGGCGCGGCGCTCGCCGGTGCCGGCGCGGCTGCCGTCAGCGTGCAGGTCGTGCAGCAGGCGCGTCGCCGTCGCCACGTCGTTCAGGTGGCCCAGCGCGTCCTGGAACGCCGCGAGCCGCTGGATGTAGCGGCGCGCCGTCTTGTCCTCGTACAGCGAGCGGAAGAACTCCGCGGCGTAGCGCAGCTTCTTCAACGCGATGCGCAGCTGGTGGCGATCCTCCACCGACAGGTCGGCGAAGCCCTGGCCGGCCTTGCGTGCCCGCTTGCGACGCTTGGTCAGAAGCTCGTCGGCCAGCGCCATGACCGGCTGCAGCAGCCGCGCCGACTCCTCGCTGACCGGCTGGGCGCGCCAACCCTGGTCCTCCAGCCACGCGCCGAGGCGCAGCATGAACTCCGTGTAGCGCGGCGACAGGATCGCCTCCCGCGCCCCCTGATACGCCGCGTCGCGCTTTGCACGGGCGGCAGCTTCCAGGGCGTCGATGCCACTGAACAGCGGCGCCTCCTGGACGTTGGTGCGCTCCAGCCCCTGGCGCACCGGGGCCAGCAGGTCGGTCAGGAAGACGTCCCAGTCGCGCGCCGGCCCCAGGTAGCCGCCCAGCCACTTCACCTCGCCGACCAGCCAGTCGTACTGATCCGCCGGCACGTAGGGGCGGAACAGCGCCAGCGCCGAGCGCAGCCGGCGCAACGCCACCCGCATCTGGTGGATGCCCTCGGGATCCTCGCCCTTCAGCGAGCACGCCTCGTTCGCCGTGAGGTGGATGAGGCAGTTGGAGACGATGCGGCACAGCGCCCCCTCGACCGTCACCTCGGGCGACAGCGCGATCTTCTCCGCCTTCACCGATTCGTCCACCACACCGGCCGCCAGCGCGAAACCGCGCGCCGCCTTGGTGCGCGACTCGACGCGCAGCGGCGCCGTCTTCGCCAGTTCGAGCGCCAGATCGAACAGCGCCTTGGATTCGCCCTGCTTCAGCTCCAGTTCCACCTCGCTCAACGGCAGGACGGCGCCGGCGGGGGTGCGGATCTCGCCCTTGTCGAACGCCACCTCGATGACGGAGCCGCCACCCTCCAACACGCGGATGGTGCGCTGGACGGCGGTGGTGAACATCGGCAGGAGATCTTCCGCCCCCACCGAGTCGAGCAACGCCAGCGCCTCGGGATCGGTGAACAGCGACAGGTCCAGGGTGGGGCCGGGCACCGGGCATTCCCACTCGGCGCGACCGAGGCCGCCCTGGGCGAACGGCGGGCCCTTGAGGGTCTGGACGAAGCGCTTGCCCTTCTTGCGCACCCGCAGGCTGACCAGACGGCGCGCGAGGCGTTGGTCCGGCGTGTCGTAATAGACGCTCTCCAGCGCGCTGGTGGTGGCCCGGCCGGCGGCGGCAAGCGCCGGGGCCGAACGCAGCGCCGGCAGGTCTTCGGGCCGCGCGGCCAGTTTCAGTTCGGTCTCGCGGTTGGGATCGGCGTCGGCCATGGAGCTTCGAAGGGGAGTTTCGCGTAAGGCTTTTCTACACGGACGTATTGTCGTTGCCTAGGCGCGCAAATATTGCAATTTCATTGCGATTTTGTGACGTCATCGGCGTTACCCTTTTCCAGCACCATCACCTTCGACATGAAGGCCGGCATCTCCGACACCACCGCCAGCCCCGCCCCGGCGAACAGCGCGCGCAGGTCCTGCCGCGCGTAGTCGGCGTAGAACGGCTCGTGGAAGGCGATGGGGAACAGCTCCAGCAGGCCGTCCATCACCGGGTTGTCGCCGGTCTGCAAACTGTCCATGAAGACGACGATGCCCTGTGGCTTGAGCACCCGTGCCCACTCCGCCGCCACCCGGGCGCGGACCTTCCGCGGCAGCTCGTGGAACAGGTAGATGCAGGTGACGATGTCCTGGCTGGCGTCGGGCAGCGGCAAGGCCTCGGCCGCCGCCTGCACCGCGCGGCTGGTGCGCGCCCACGGCGCGAGGTTGCGCCGCGCCTCGACCAAGTAGGCATGCGACAGGTCGAGCGCGGTGGCGTCCAGCCGCGGCCAGTTGTCCTTGACGAAGGTGAGGAAGCGTCCCGTCCCCGCTGCGACGTCGAGCAGCCGGCAGTCCGCCACCGCCCGCGTCCGCAGATGTTCGTAGATCGGTACCAGTGCCTGACGCCGCATGGCGTCGGCGGCGCCGCCGAACAGCACCTCGACTTGGTGGTCATACAGGCGGGCGCTGCGCTCCGACAGGTAGCCGTCGGTCTGGAAGTGGAAGTTCTGGCGGTAGTAGGCGGGCAGCGCCTCCGACCCGGGCGGCGGGTTGGCGCGCACCTCGGTGCCGATGTGCGCACGGCGGCGGCGCGTCACCTCCGGCAGGTCACGGAAGAACGCGGCGGCGTCCGCCACCACTCTGGCCGGGCTGGGGATCAGATCGTGCGGCAGGCGGTAGCAGCCCGCCTCGATGTTGGCGAGGTCGCGCTCCATCAGCGCGCGCAACTCGGCCAGGATGCCGCGGGTGTCGGGCACGCGCAGACCCGGCGGACGGCGTTCGCGCGGAATGTTGGGACCGGAGATGCGGGCGGCCAGCGCATACTGGCCGAAGAACCACGCCACCCGCGCCACCTGGGAGGCGGCGTAGGCGAGGCGCCCGGCCGGGCCGACGAGCGGCGAACCGGGGAATTCGCGTCGCGGGGAATCGGTCATGGCGATAAGGTGGTGCCCCCATCCGCCAAGGCGAGTCCGGTCCGCGACCTTCGGTCCCTACCCCGCCGTGCGGCGTTGCAAAGCAGGGCGCGCTGTGCTTCGTTGCGCGCCAGATTCGAACCTTCTGGGGTCAGTGGCCATGAGCGACTTCAACACCATCGACGACCTGAACGTGAGCGGCAAGACCGTGCTGGTGCGCGCCGATCTGAACGTGCCGATGCAGGACGGCACGGTGTCCGACACCACGCGCATCGACCGCTTGGCCCCGACGCTGAAGGAACTCGCGGACAAGGGCGCCAAGGTGGTGATCCTCTCCCACTTCGGCCGCCCCAAGGGCGGGCCGGACGCCAAGAACTCGCTGCGCCAGGTGCTGGGCCCGCTGTCCAAGGCGGTCGGCCAGGAGGTCGCCTTCGCCGAGGACTGCGTCGGCGACGCGGCCAAGGCCGCCATCGCCGCCATCCAGCCCGGCCGGATGGTGCTGCTGGAGAACACCCGCTTCCACGCCGAGGAGGAGAAGAACGCCCCCGCCTTCGCCAAGCGGATGGCCGAGCTGGGCGACCTCTACGTCAACGACGCCTTCTCCGCCGCGCACCGCGCGCACGCC
>NZ_LGQZ01000054.1 GCF_003116015.1 Azospirillum sp. TSO22-1 | reverse complement strand
CGCCGCTGCGCGCCGCCGGCTTCGACCTCATCTGGTTCGGCGTCATCATGATGGTGGTCATGGAGATGGGCCTCATCCACCCGCCGGTCGGCTTGAACATCTTCGTCATCAAGAACATCGCCCCGGACATCCCGCTCAAGGACGTCATCTGGGGGGTGATGCCCTTCGTGGCGCTGATGATCCTCACCGTGCTTCTGCTGTGCTTCTTCCCGCAGATCGCCACCGCCCTGCCGACCCTGGTGTTCGCCGGCTGACGGCCTTCCCTTTCCAAGGACGACATCATGAGCGCGAATTTCTACGCTCTCGCCGAGAGCCGCTTCCCCGCCGACCGCGCGGCACCCTTCATCGAGACCGAGGACGGCCGCCGCTACAGCTACGCCGACCTGGAGACGATCAGCGGCCGCTACGCCCGCCTGCTCACCGACCTCGGCGTGGTGAAGGGCGACCGCGTGGCGGTGCAGGTGGAGAAGTCGCCGGAGGCGGTGTTCCTCTACCTCGCCTGCCTGCGCGCCGGGGCCGCGTACCTGCCGCTGAACACCGCCTACACAAGGGCGGAGATCGAGTACTTCCTGACCGACGCCGAGCCGCGCGTCTTCGTCTGCCGCCCCGACAGCGAGGCGGCGCTGCGCGAGGTCGCCGGCAAGGCCGGCGTCGGCGCCGTGCTGACGCTGGGCACCGACGGCGAGGGCAGCCTGCCGGAGCGCGCCCGATGGCTGGATTCCGCCTACGACACCGTCGCCTGCGGGCCGGACGATCTGGCGGCGATCCTCTACACCTCCGGCACCACCGGGCGGTCGAAGGGGGCGATGCTGTCGCACCGCAACCTCGGCTCCAACGCGCTGACGCTGCACAAGGTCTGGGGATTCCAGCCGAACGACGTGCTGCTGCACGCGCTGCCGATCTTCCACACGCACGGGCTGTTCGTGGCGATCAACTGCATGCTGCTGAACGGCTCGTCGATGCTGTTCCTGCCGAAGTTCGACGCCGACACCGCCTTCCGCCTGCTGCCCAGGGCGACGGTGATGATGGGCGTACCGACCTTCTACACCCGCCTGCTGGCCGACGCCCGGCTGACCCGCGAGGCGACGGCGCACATGCGCCTGTTCGTCTCCGGCTCCGCGCCGCTGCTCGCCGAGACGCACCGCGAGTTCCAGGAGCGCACCGGCCACGCCATCCTCGAACGCTACGGCATGACCGAGACCTGCATGAACACCTCCAACCCGCTGGACGGCGACCGCGTGCCCGGCACCGTCGGCTTCCCGCTGCCGGAGGTCGAGGTGCGGGTGTGCGACGACCAGGGCACGGTGCTGGGCACCGGGGAGATCGGCGTCATCGAGGTGAAGGGCCCGAACGTCTTCTCCGGCTACTGGCGCATGCCCGAGAAGACCGAGCAGGAGTTCCGCCCGGACGGCTTCTTCATCACCGGCGACGTCGGCAGGATCGACGCGCGCGGCTACGTCCACATCGTCGGCCGCGCCAAGGACCTGGTGATCTCCGGCGGCTTCAACGTCTACCCGAAGGAGGTCGAGACGGTGATCGACGGCATCGACGGCGTGGTGGAATCCGCGGTGGTCGGCGTGCCGCACCCCGACTTCGGCGAGGCGGTGGTCGCCGTGGTGCTGCGCAAGCCCGGCCGCACCGACCCGACGGCCCAGGCGGTGGTCGCCGCGTGCAAGGAGCAGTTGGCCAACTACAAGGTGCCGAAGGCGGTCTTCTTCGCCGAGGAACTGCCGCGCAACACCATGGGCAAGGTGCAGAAGAACCTGCTGCGCGACCAGCACAAGGGCACCTTCGCGGCGCAGGCCGTGGCGTAAGCGGAACCCAAACGGGCGGAGCAAGGGGAGCACGATGATGAACACGGCGTTCTTCGGCGATCTTCTGCACACCATCGCGGACCGCGGCCGGGCGCTGGTCGGGCGCACGCGCGACGGCGCGGTGCCATCCACCGCCGACCTGACGGCGCTGTGCGACGCGCTGCTCTCCGGGCGGGGCGAAGCGTCCGGCGTGGCCCTGGCGCGCGAGCTGCTGGCCCGCACCGGCGCGCTCGCCAGCGCGGAGAAGGTGGGTTTCCTCGCCCTGCTGGCCGAGCGTTACGGCCCCGACCGCGGGCGGCTGGAGAAGGCGGTGCGCGCCTATCAGGCCGGCGCCGACGACGGCGCGCTGATCGAGCTGCACGCCGCCGCCGAGCCGCGCCGGCAGGAGCTGTTCCGCCGCCTCAACCTCGCCCCCGGCGGCACCGCCGCGCTGGTGCGCATGCGCGAGGAGGCGTTCCGCCACCGCCAGGAGATCCCCGGCTTCGCCGCGCTCGACGCCGACTTCGCGCACCTGTTCTCGTCCTGGTTCAACCGCGGCTTCCTGGTGCTGCGCCGCATCGACTGGGCGACGCCGGCCAACATCCTGCAGAAGATCATCCAGTACGAGGCGGTGCACGAGATCCGCGACTGGGACGACCTGCGCCGCCGGCTGGAGCCCTCCGACCGCCGCTGCTTCGCCTTCTTCCACCCGCAGCTGGTCGATGACCCGCTGATCTTCGTGGAAGTGGCGCTGACTTCGGGCATCGCGTCCTCCATCGGCGAGGTGCTGAGCGAGCAGCGCGAGACCATCGCGGCCGACGAAGCGACCACGGCGATCTTCTACTCCATCTCCAACTGCCAGGAGGGGCTGCGCGGCATCTCCTTCGGCAACCTGCTGATCAAGCAGGTGGTCGAGGAGCTGAGCCGCGAGTTGCCGCAGTTGCGGACCTTCGTCACGCTGTCGCCGGTGCCCGGCTTCGCCCAGTGGCTGGCGCGCAAGCGCCGCGCCGAGGGACCCGCCGCGCTGCCGCCGGAGCATCGGACCGCCCTCGACGTCCTCGACTCACCGGACTGGCACGCCGTGCCCGCGCGCGCCGCGGCGGTGCACGACGCGCTGCGCGCGGCCGCCGCGCACTATTTCCTCGACGCCAAGCTTCCCAACGGCAAGCCGGTGGACCCGGTGGCGCGCTTCCACCTCGGCAACGGCGCCCGGCTGGAGCGCATCAACGTGCGGGGCGACCTCTCGCCCAAGGGCCTGCGTCAGGCGCACGGGGTGATGGTCAATTATCTCTACGATCTCAAGCACATCGAGGAGAACCACGAGGCGTTCGCCGAGCACGGCAAGGTCGCCGCCGCGGCCGGGGTGCGCCGCCTGCTCCGCACCGAGTCCCGGCCCCCTCAGCCCCCGGCCGTCGGCAGCACCACCCCGTAGCGGCGCGGGTCGTTGAAAAGAGGTGTTGCACCTCGGCCGCAGCGGCGCCATGTGTGGCGTGCCAACACCGGGAAACAACATCGTGTCTGCCGTGGAACAAAAGAACGTCACAGCGTCGGTGAAGTGGTTCAAGGCCGACAAGGGTTATGGTTTCGTCCGCTTCAGCGATGGGACCGGGGAAGCCTTTCTGCATTCGTCCGTGCTGGCGTCGCTCGGGCTGAACGCGCTGGCCGACGGCGCGACCATCGTCTGCGACGTCACCGCGGGGGCGAAGGGCCCCCAGGTGTCCGCCATCCACCGCGTCGAGGAGGCGCCGCCGGCCGAGCCCGCGCCCCAAGCGCGGGGCCGCCGCAAGAAGCCCGCCGCCCCGGCCGGTGACGGCGCGGCGCCGGAACCACGGCCCGTCCGCGAGCAACCGGCCCGCGCGGTGGAACCGGCCGTCGGCGAGCTGATGCCCGGTTCGGTACGCTGGTACAATCTGGACAGCCAGTCCGGCCTCATCGACCCGGCCGACGGCGGCGAGAGCATCTATTTCGACCGTGTGACCCTGCGCCAGTCCAGGATCGACATGGTGGCCGACGGCGAGGACGTCTGGTTCTCGGCACGCGACACGGTCAACGGGCCCGTCGCGGACCGCGTCGAACTTGCGTCGCGTCAGGCCGAGTAACCCCTCTCCCGGTCATCGCGCGAGAAGCAGGACGATGACGCCCGCCAGGATCAGGGACAGCGCCTGCCAGAAGAGGAGCGGGTTGCGTTCCATGAGGGGGCGGCTGCGCTTCGGCTGGAACTCCGGGTTCGGCCGGCGCAGGTCGGTGACGAACTCCAGGAGCGTGTCGTGGCGCTGCAGCGGATCGGGATCGACCGCGCGGCGCAGCGCCGCGTCGGCCCATTCGGGGATCCGCCGCGCCGGGCTCTGCGCGGACGCGTAGCGCAGTTTCCGCTGCGCCTTCCGGCTGCGTGCGCGTGACACCTCCGCACCGTAGGGCAGCCGGCCGGTCAGCATCTCGTAGGCGATGACGCCCAGCGCGTAGAGGTCGGACTGCGGCGTGCCCGTCTCGCCCACGAAATACTCCGGCGCGGCGTACTGCACGGTGCCGAGGATCGCATCGGCGTCGATCTCCGGCGCCGCCTCGCGCACGCCACTCACCCGGGTGGAGCCGAAATCGATGATCTTCACCACGCCGTCGCGGTCGATCATCACGTTCTCCGGGCGCAGGTCCTGGTGCACCATCTCCATGCGGTGAAGGGTGCGCAGGCCCTTCTCGATCTGCTCGACGATGGCGACCACGGCCCCGAGGCCGGGGCGCGGGTTGTCGATCATCCACTGCCGCAGCGTCCGGCCCTCGACGTACTCGGTGACGGTGTAGAGGAAGTTGCGCCGGCGGGTCGGCGGGATGGCCTTGAGCACGTGGGGGCTGTGGACGCGGCGGGCGATCCACTCCTCCATCATGAAGCGCCGGAGATAGTCCTGGTCGCCGCGCAGATCGACCGACGGGATCTTGAGCGCGACGCGCGCGCCGGTCTCCAGGTCGGTGGCGAGGTGGATGTGGCTGCGGTGGTTGGCGTGGATCGCACGCAGGACGCGGTAACCATCGAAGTCGCAGGGCGCCTCCGGCAGGGGCGGCGGCACCATCCCGTCGGTCTGGACGAAGACGTCGTTGGCGTCGCCGTCCGGCAGGGCGTCGATGCGGGCGATCTGGACGGTGAGGTTGTCGGTGCTGCCCTGGGCGAGCGCCTCCTCGACGATGCGCCGGGCGGCCAGGGCGAGGTCGTCCGGCGAGGCGGCGACGGCCTGGGCGACGAAGCGCCCGGCGACGTGCTCGTACACGCCGTCGGTGGCAAGCACGTAGACGTCGCCCGGACTGAGGTCGAGGGCGCGGTAGTCGATCTCGACGTTCGGCGCGGCGCCCAGCGCGCGGCCGAGATAGCTTTCCTGCGACGACAGGACGACCCGGTGGTCGTCGGTCAGCTGCTCCAGCGCGCCGCCGGCGAGCCGGAAGATGCGACTGTCGCCGATGTGGAAGAGGTGGGCGCTGCGCGACTTCAGCACCATCGCGCTCAGCGTGCAGACATAGCCGCGGTCGGCGTCGTGGCCGTACCGGCTGCGCCGCGTCTCCGCGTGGAGCCAGGAGTTGACCGCGTCGATGACGCGCTGCGCCGAGGTCTTCACCGACCACGCCTCGGACGTGCAGTAGTAGTCGGTCAGCAGGCTCTTGACCGCGGTTTCCGCGGCGACGCGGCTCACCGCGCTGGTGGAGATGCCGTCGGCCAGCGCCACCACCACGCCCTTGGACACCAGCGCCCGCCCTTCCGGCAGCAGCGCGCCGTGGAAGTCCTGGTTGACCGGCTTCCGGCCCTGGTCGGAATGCTGCCCGATCGAAACGCTCAACCCGCCTGCCATGCGCTCCCCCAAACGGCGACGCTCCGCCCCTTCCGGGACGGAGCGTCGCGTTCTGCCGTCGATTTACTCCGCCGCGAAGGCGTGCAGGTGCGGGTTGGCCTTGCGCTTGGCCCCGGTGCGGACGTGGGTGGAGTACAGCGTCAGGCCGACGAAGGTCACGCCGCCCACCAGGTTGCCCAGCACCGTCGGGATCTCGTTCCAGATCATGTAGTCCATGATCGAGAACTTGCCGCCCAGCATCAGACCAGACGGGAACAGGAACATGTTCACCACCGAATGCTCGAAGGCCATGCCGAAGAACAGCATGATCGGCATCCACATGGCGATGACCTTGCCCGACACGGTGTTCGACATCATCGCGCCGACGACGCCGGTGGACACCATCCAGTTGCACAGCACGCCGCGGATGAACAGCGTCAGCATGCCGGCGAGGCCGTGCGCGGCGTAGCCGACGGTGCGGGATTCGCCGATGGTGCCGATCTTCACACCGACCGCGTCCGGCGCCGTGGTGAAGCCGTTGGTGAAGATGATCGCCATCATCAGCGCGACGGTCAGCGCACCGCCGAAGTTGCCGACGAAGACCAGGGTCCAGTTGCGCAGCACGCCGCCGAGCGTGACGCCCGGCCGCTTGTCGAGCAGCGCCAGCGGCGTCAGCGTGAAGACGCCGGTCAGCAGGTCGAAGCCCAGCAGGTAGAGCATGCAGAAGCCGACCGGGAACAGGATCGCGCCGATGATCGGCACGCCGGTCTGCACGCTGACGGTGACCGCGAAGACGGCGGCGATGGCCAGGATCGCCCCGGCCATGTAGGCGCGGATCAGGGTGTCCCGGGTCGACATGAAGATCTTGGACTCGCCGGCGTCGACCATCTTGGTGACGAACTCGGCAGGGGCGAGATAAGCCATGGTGGAACCTTCCTCGAATGTTTTTGGAGGACGAGCGGGCGCGTGGGTCGCCTAGATCGCCCCGAGGGCGACGTAGATCGTCTGGTCCTCGATCTTGACGGGATAGGAGTTGGTCTGCCCCTCGTCGGCCCCTTCGGCGCGGCCGGTTTCGAGGGAGATCACCCAGTTGTGCAGCGGGCAGGTGACGCGGCCGGCGTGCACGATGCCCTGCGACAGCGGCCCGTTCTTGTGCGGGCAGCGGTCCTCCAGGGCGAAGATCCGGTCGTCCGCGGTGCGGAAGACCGCGACCTTGGTGTCGCCGGCCTTCACGCAGCGGGCACCCTGGCGGGGGATGTCGTCGATCGTGCCGACGGCGGTCCACTTGATCATCTGGTGCATGGTCGTTACCCCACCTCGGCGAGCAGCGAGAATTCGTGACGGTCGGTCGCTCCGCTGGCGCGCTCGGCCCACGGGTCGTCCTGGGAGAAGGATTGCGAGAACAGGAAGCGGGCGTTCAGGGACGTCCGCCCCTTCGGGTCATCGACCAGCCGCTGCTTGAGGTACGCGAGGCCGACGCGCTCCAGCCAGGGCGCGGTGCGCTCCAGGTAGCGGGCCTCCTCACGGTAAAGCTGCATGAAGGCGCCGGTGTATTCCAGCACCTCCTCCTCGGTGTCGACTTTGACCAGCAGGTCGCAGGCGCGGACGTGCATGCCGCCGTTGCCGCCGACGTGGAGTTCGTAGCCGCTGTCCACGCACACCACGCCGAGGTCCTTGATGGTCGCCTCCGCGCAGTTGCGCGGGCAGCCGGAGACGGCGAGCTTCACCTTGTGCGGCGTCCAGCTGCCCCAGGTCAGGCGCTCCAGCTTCACGCCGAGGGCGGTGCTGTCCTGCGTGCCGAAGCGGCACCATTCCGACCCGACGCAGGTCTTCACCGTGCGCAGGCCCTTGGCGTAGGCGTGGCCGGAGACCATGCCGGCGGCGTTCAGGTCGGCCCAGACCGCGGGCAGATCCTCCTTCTTCACGCCGAACAGGTCGATGCGCTGGCCGCCGGTGACCTTCACCGTGGGAATGGCGAACTTGTCCACCACGTCGGCGATGGCGCGCAGCTCGGCGGAGGTGGTCAGGCCGCCCCACATGCGCGGCACCACCGAATAGGTGCCGTCCTTCTGGATGTTGGCGTGCATCCGCTCGTTGACGAAGCGGGAGCGGCTGTCGTCCTTGTACTCGCCCGGCCACGCGCACATCAGATAGTAGTTCAGCGCCGGCCGGCACGACGCGCAGCCGTCGGGCGTCGTCCACTCCAGCGCCTGCATGACGTCGGGGATGCTCTTCAGCTCCAGCATGGCGATGGCGCGGCGCGCCTCGTCATGGGTGCGGTCGGTGCACTTGCACATCGGCTTCGGGCCGGTCTGCGCCTGGTAGCCGTCGCCCAGCGTCAGCGCCAGCAGCTGCTCCACCTGACCAGTGCAGCTGCCGCAGGAGGCCGAGGCCTTGGTGTGCGCCCGCACCTCGTCCAGGCTGGTCAGGCCCTTCTCGGTGATGGCGGTGACGATGGTGCCCTTGCACACGCCGTTGCAGCCGCAGATCTCCGCGCTGTCCGGCAGGGCCGCGAGCGCGGCGCCGGGGCTGGCGGCACCGCCGCCCTGGTAGCCCTGGCCGAAGACGAGGGTGTCGCGGATGGCCGCAACGTCCTGCCCGTCCTTCAGCATCTGGAAGTACCAGCCGCCGTCCCGCGTGTCGCCGTACAGCACGGCGCCGAGGATGCGGTTGCCCTTCAGCACGACGCGCTTGTAGACGCCGCGCGCCGCGTCGCGGAAGGTGATGTCCTCGCAGTCCTTGCCGCCGCTGAAGTCGCCGGCCGAGAACACGTCCACCCCGGTGACCTTCAGCTTGGTCGAGGTGACGGAGCCGGTGTAGGCGGCCTCCGTGCCGCCGGCCAGCCGGTCAGCCGCGACCCTGGCCATCTCGAACAGCGGGGCGACCAGGCCGTAAGTCTGGCCGCGGTGCTCGACGCACTCGCCCACCGCCAGGATCGCCGGGTCGGAGGTGACCATGGCGTCGTCCACCTGGATGCCGCGCCCGCAGGCCAGCCCGGCGGCCTTGCCCAGCGCCAGGTTCGGGCGGATGCCGACGGCCATCACCACGAGGTCGGCGGGCAGCACCTGCCCATCTTTCAGGCGCACGCCGGTGACGCGCCCGTCGCCGACGATCTCCGCCGTGTCGGCGCCAGTCAGCACGGCGATGCCGCGGCGCTCCAGCTCGCGCTGCAGAAGCGTGCCGGCGGAGCGGTCGAGCTGCCGCTCCATCAGCGTGTCCATCAGGTGCACGACGGTGACGTCCATGCCCTTGACCTTCAGGCCGTTGGCGGCCTCCAGGCCGAGCAGGCCGCCGCCGATGACCACCGCGCGGCCGCCCCGGGCCGCCGCCTCCAGCATCGCGTCCACGTCGGCGAGGTCGCGGAAGCCGACGACGCCCGGCAGCGTGGCGCCCGGCACCGGGATGACGAAGGGGTTGGATCCGGTGGCGATCAGCAGCTTGTCGTAAGCCACGGCGCGGCCGGACATCGCGGTGACCGTGCGTTGGACGCGGTCGATGCTCTCGACCCTGTCGCCGGTCAGCAGGGTGATCCCGTTGGCCTCGTACCAGTCCAGGCCGTTCAGGACGATCTGGTCGAAGGTCTTCTCCCCCGCCAGCACCGGCGAGAGCATGATGCGGTTGTAGTTGGGGTGCGGCTCGGCGCCGAAGACCGTGATGTCGTAGCGGCCCGGCGCCTTGGCCAGAAGGTCTTCCAGCGTGCGGATGCCGGCCATGCCGTTCCCGACGACGACCAGACGCTCGCGCGGTGTCTGCAATGAATGCTGCATGCCCGATGCTTTCGTCCAAAAAAGAAAAGGCGCCCGAACCGCCGGAATCCACGCGGGGATCCCAGAGGGTTCGGACGCCATTGTCCGGGGGGTATGGTCCAACGTCGGACCGGCAGCGACGCCGTTGCCGCTGCCCTGATCACCCTCCAATTAGCAACACGTGTGCCAATCCCGACGACGACGCTCGGACATGGGGCGGAACGGCTGGATTCCGCCCTTTGCACCGACCCGCGAGGTGCCCATGGCGCTTGCCCACGTCGTGTGCAGGGGAGACAAGTCGATTAAAAAGCAGTCAGATCGCCGCCGGATTGTGCAGGGCATCACCCGTGAGAGGCGCAACGGCCACCGCTTTCCGCCCAGAGAAAATCCGGACGGCAAGCTCTGGCGTCGCGCGCGATTTCATGCTCTGAGGAGTCGATCCGCCACGCCCGCAGGGAGCATCGTCCATGGCGCCCGTCACCACGTCCATCGTCCTCGTCCACGGCGCGTTCGCCGACGGCTCGGCCTGGAACCGGGTCATCCCGCTGCTGCGGGCCGAGGGCTTCGAAGCGATCGCGGTGCAGAATCCCCTGACGTCGCTGGAGGAGGACGTCGCCCACGTGCAGCGCGCCATCGACCGCGCCGCCGGCCGGGTGGTGCTGGTCGGGCATTCCTGGGGCGGCGCCGTCATCACCCAGATCGGCAACCAGGAAAAGGTCAAGGCGCTGATCTACGTAGCCGCCTTCGCGCCGGCCGCCGGGCAGTCGCCGAACGACACGCTGAAGCCCTACCCGCCCTCGCCGGGCCTCTCGAGCGTGTCCGTGGACAAGGCGGGGTACCTGTTCCTGTCGCCCGACAGCCTGGCCAGGAACTTCGCCCAGGACCTGCCGCCGGAGGAGACGGCACTGCTGGCGGCGACGCAGGGGCCGGTCAAGGCCGCCTGCTTCGGCACCAGGGTCACGGCTGCCGCCTGGGAGAGCAAACCCTCCTGGTACATCGTGGCGACCCAGGACCGTATGCTCCCCCCGGCCTTCCTGCGCGACACCGCCACGCGGATCGGCGCCCGGACCGTGGAGGTCGAGACCAGCCACATCCCGCACGCCTCCAAGCCCCAGGCCGTGGCCGCGGTGATCGCCGAGGCGGCGCGGGCGGGCTGACCGCGTCCGGACACGAAAAGCCCGCGCGGCCGATCGGTCCCGGGATTGGTGGACACGCTTCTGCGCACCATGCCGCCGCAGGGCAGCTGTGACTTCCCGGCGCACCCCCTGGCGTGATCGCGCCAGGGACAATATACTAGTATTTTTACGCCCCAACCGCGCTGCGGGCGGACCGTCCCCTTCCGTGGATACCTTCCCCGATCATGGCACTCGCTTTCCACATGATGCCGCTTGTCGGCACCGTCGCTCTCCTTGTCTCCCGCCGCGTCAGCCTCCTGAATGCGGGGGTGGTCGGCATGGCGCTGGCGCTCGCCATGCTCATCGCGGTCCAGCCCACGCTCGATGCGGCGGTGGACAGAGCGGTGGTCAAGGCCGCGGAAGGCGCGTGGCTTGCGTGGCACGCCATGTCGATCATCGCCGCCGGCCTGCTGTTCCATCGCGCGTTCGAGGCGTGCCCCCGGCACACCGAGCCCGCCTCAGGGGAGAACCGGCGCCGCGCCGTGTTCGTCGCCTGCTTCCTGGTCGGTCCCTTCGCCGAGTCCGTCACGGGCTTCGGCGTCGGCCTGGTCGTCGCTCTTGCCATGCTGCGCCATATGGGCCTGCCGCCGGTCCATGCCGCCGCGCTCGGCCTGTTCAGCCAGATCTTGGCTCCGTGGGGAGCGATGGGGGTCGGCACCCGCGTGGGCGCCGAGTTGATCGGCGCATCGTTCGCCGAGCTTGGGACGGCGAGCGCGTTGCTGATGGGGATCGTGCTGCCATGCCTCCTGCCGGTCTTCTGGCGACTCATCCATCAGTCGGGACTGACCTCCACCCTCGCCGACCGGGTGACCGACGTCGCTCTCGCCGTGTGTCTGGCCGTGCTGATCTGGGCAACCAACCGTTTCGTCGCCCCTGAGCTGGGCGGCGGATTGGCGACCGGGGTCCTGCTTCTGCTGGTCGAAGGACCGCGCCTCATCCGCAGCGCCGGGGACGTCCAGCGGCTTCTTCGGCAGCTTTGGCCTTACACTGCGCTGGTCGGCGGCCTGCTGGCGACGCGGCTCGTGCCGCCGCTCTCGGATTGGACCGGGAACTGGCTGGTGCTCGATCCGTTCGGCGGTCTCGCGCCTCTCGCGCTGCTGCGTCATCCGGCAACCTGGCTGGTGCTGGTCGCCGCCATTCTTCTGGCTGGATTGCCCGGCCGCAGAGCCCGGCAAGTGGCCGGCGGCGCGCTTCGCGCAGCCGTGGTGCCCATGCTGGCGACGCTGGTCTTCGTCGAGTTGGCCACCTTCATGTCGGCGTCGGGCGGGGCGGCGCTCTTCGGGAGGGCATGGCAGGACGCTGCCGGCCACCTGGCCGTGCTGGCAACCCCGATCTTCGGCGCGGCGGCCGGGGCGCTCACGGGGTCCAACACGGCGTCCAACGCGCTGATGATGCACATCCAGCTGAGCCTTGCCGCCGAGAGCGGCCTGTCGCCGATGCTGACGGCCGCGCTCCAGACGGTCTCGGGAAGCATATGCACGATGCTGGCCCCCGGCCGCATCGTGCTGGCCGCCGGTCTCGTTGGCCTGGTGAAGGCCGAGGGGGCGATCTACCGTCTGGCGCTGCCCATCGGGCTGGTGTCCGTCCTGTCCCTGCTCGCGGTCGTCGTCGCGGTGGTCGGTCTCAGGGGGTGGGGTTTGGCATAACCATCGATCGGGACGGCGTCAGCCGCGCCCCTGCTCCAAAGGCGATCGCCGTTGTCCGAGATACGCTCCACATGACTGGCAGGAGGCCTGCCATGCTGGTGCCAGCCGGAGTTGCCGCTGCCATTCTATTCTGGGTCGGCGCCGTAGCCGCCCAACCCGCCGTCGACCTGGAACTCGTGCTCGCTGTTGACGGATCGGGAAGCGTCAACAGCACGATGTTCGCGCTCGAACTCGACGGGCACGCGGCCGCTTTCCGCGATCCGATGGTGGTCGAGGCGATCCGCGCCGGCCGCCGCGGTCGGATTGCGGTCACGCTGGTGCTGTGGTCGGATCCCACGACGCTGGAGGTGCTCGTTCCCTGGACGATGATTGCCGACACCGGCAGCAGCGAGGCGTTTGCGGCGGCGATCGACACCACGCCGCGGCGGGACCGTGCCGGCAGCACCGCCATCGGCGCGGCGCTGTTGCACGCCGCGGCGCTCTTCCCGGTGGCCGACCCGGCACCGCGTCGCGTCATCGATGTCGTCGGCAACGGCTACAACAACGCCGGGATACTTCCGGAGATCGCGCGCGACCGCGTCGTCGGCGAGGACATCACCATCAACGGTCTGGTCATCCTCGATGACGTTCCCTGGCTTGGCACGTACTTCGCCGAGCGCGTAATCGGCGGCTCCGGCGCTTTTGTCCAAAGCGTCGATGACTGGTCGGGGTTCGTTCAAGCCATTGCCGACAAGCTCAGGCGCGAAATCGCCGACACAGCCGGACGAGTGACCGGTGCGATCCACAGGCCTCCTGGTTAGGGCAGGCGTTCCAGTTCTTTCTCGCGCCGGGCCGGTTCCTCTTCATGCCGTTCCACGGCGGGACTGCGTGTCGCCGCCTTGGTCGGAACCGGGGTTGCCGCGCTCCGGTTCTCCTGCTCCGTCGTCCGCTGCTGCCGACGAGACCAGAAGGTCCAACGATCGCTGCTGTGGCACATGCCTTCCTCCATTGGATGCGCCGAAAATCAACAGCTGCGCGGGGAAATCGACGTGCGCCGTACACGTCGTTTATCCGGACACCTACGGAAGCGTGATCGAACCGAGCCAACAGCGGCGCGGCGAAAAGGAACGGCGGCTTTCAAACCGCCCTAATTGCCGTCAGGCTCGGAGCGCCTGTTGCGTGATCCAAGCCCTGAACCGTCCACCGATCCGGGGCAACTCCAGTGCGCTCCTGCGCCAGCTGCGCCACCGCCTCCTGCCACCATGCCCCGGACCTCTGCATGATCTCCCAGGAGGCGTATCAATATTTCGGCTCGCTGGTATGAAATATCACGGCCATCTGTCCACCCCATGAATGGCTAAGGGAAAATGAGTGCAGCAACGCCAGACTGATTACCGACAGTCGCCGAAAACATCGCGCACTGCATACAGCGGTATGTTCTTCTTTTTTGCTGACAAAACGCTGCGATTTCCGCTTGTAAGCAGCCAATTGCTTGGATCACACTCATTTTCGTTGGTAAACGAACGAAGGCCGCAGGCGTGCGGCCCGCGCAACCCGGGCACGGAGGGTGGCGTGGTGACAGCATTCCCGAGGGTCGATTCCGGGCCCTGACGGATGCTCCACGATCACCAGCATTGGGCGTCGCGGTGAACGCGGCTCGGACCCGGACGGCAGCTCCGGGCGCCGTTGCACGGCCGCGTGCCCGGCACCCGGCACCCGGCACAAACAAGGGGAGGACAGCATGAGCCGGTTCAGATTCGCCGCGTACCTGATGCATGAGACCGAGCACGAGGCGGCGGATGAGATCGTCGCCGCGAATCGCGTCGCCAACGCCGAGAAGACGGAATCCATGCTGTTCGGCGTTGCCGACGAGGAGACCATCAAGGACCTGCGCAACAAGGGCGTCATGGTCACCGGCGTGAAGACCGACGAGCCGGACACCGCCGCGGCGCCGTCGGGCGCCGGCACGGGCGGTGCTCCGGGAGTCCTCGGCTTCGGCTTGGCGGCCGGGACGCCGCAGGGCCCCGGCGCGCCCTCCTCCGCGGCCCCCGCGGGCATGCCCGCCGCGCTGCCCCAGAGCGTGCCGGTCTACTTCGAGGCGCGGATCGACGCACCGCTCACTCCGACCGTGCAGGGCGCGCTGGCGAGCGCGGGTGCCACGATCATCGAGCGTCTGCCCACCGGCCGCTACACGCTGCGCGCGGCGCCGGGGGACCTGCCGGCCCTCGACACGCTCGGCCTCTTGCGCGAGATCGCCTACTACGGCCGGTCGCAGACGCTGAAGGTGTCTCCATCGAAGCTCGGCGGGAACCAGGCCATGGGCGTCACGGGCAGGACCATGCCCGGACAGTCGATGCTGCTCGACGTGCTGCTGCACGACGCCGCGGACCTCGACGCGGTGAAGGGCGAGCTGCAAGCCCGCAAGCTGCACGTGATCAGCGCCGAGGGCCGGACGATCCGCTGCGTCGGGGCAGGGGACACCGACCTCGATAGCCTCGCCGACGTGGTGGAAATCGCCGAGATCGGCGACGTCGGCGCGCCCCGCAAGTTCGACGACGAGGTCGACCGCATCGTCCGGCTGGTGCCCTGGGGGACCGGGCTGGCCTGCGACTACACCGGCAACGGGCAGATCGTCGCCATCGCCGACACCGGCGTCGACGACACGCACCCGGACCTGGCACCGGCACGGTTCGTCGGCAAGGTCGGTCTCGGCCGGCCGGGGGACACCAGCGACCCGGACGGGCACGGCACACACGTCGCCGGGACCGTGCTCGGCGACGGCACCGCCTCGAACGGGAAGCTGCGCGGCGCCGCCCCGGCGGCGCAGCTCTACTTCCAGTCGCTGCTCGACGTGAACGGCCGGCTCGGCGGCCTGCCGGCGAACCTGAAGGACCTCCTCCTGCCGGCCTACGACGCCGGCGCGCGGGTGCACAACAACAGCTGGGGCGCCTTCGTCTACACCCAATACAGCGGCTACGCGTTCCAGGTGGACGCTTTCGTCCAGGACAAGCGGGACATGCTGGTGGTGATCGCGGCGGGCAACAGCGGCAGTTGCCAGCCCGGCAACCGGCCGTTCTCCAGGCCCGGATGGGTGGACATCAGCTCGGTGGCGGCGCCCGGCACGTCCAAGAACGGTCTCACCGTCGGAGCCAGCCGCACCAGGCGCAACGCCGGCGGCTACGCCAGCCAGACCTACGGCGCCCTGTGGCCCAACGACTTCGCCATGCCGCCGATCGCCACGGCAACGGTTTCCGGCGATCCGCAATGCCTGGCCGCCTTCAGCAGCCGCGGCCCCTGCGACGACCAGCGCATCAAGCCGGACATCATGGCACCGGGCACCGACATCGTTTCGGCGCGCTCGTCGACGGCGCCGCTCCACCATTTCTGGGGCGCCTATCCCGGCTACAAGAACCGCTACGCCTACAACGGCGGCACCAGCATGGCCTGTCCGCTGGTCGCCGGCTGCGCGGCCCTGGTGCGCGAATACTACGCCCTGGCGGACTGGTCGCCGAGCGCGGCGCTGGTCAAGGCGACGCTGATCAACGGCACGGCCACGCTGACCGGCATCGACGCCGGGGCGGATCCGGCCGGCTTCCCGGGCTATCACCAGGGGTTCGGGCGGCTCGACATGGCCGCGACGCTGCCGGCGCTCAACAACCCGGCCTTCGCCTTATGGTTCCGTGACAACTGGGGGGATCCGACGACCCAGTTGACCCAGACCGGCACCGCCCGGTCCTTCGAGATCACCGTATCCATGGCCGGCGAGCTGCGGGTCTGCCTGGCGTGGACCGACCCGCCGGGGCGAAGCGTGCAGAACATGCTGGCCCTCGTCGTCGAGAACAAGACGAGCGGGGTGAAGTACCTGGGCAACAACCGCGCCGCCTCGGTTCTGACGACCAGCAACCCGATCCAGCCGGACCCGCAGAACAACGTGCAGATCGTACGGATCCCGGACGCCGTGGCCGGCGACTACCGCCTGCACGTGTTCGCGACGAACCTCCTCTTCGCGCCGCAGGACTTCGCGCTCGTCGCGACCTGGCCGACCCAACCGACCCACTGAGCCGCAGGGAGGCACCCATGTCCGCATTCAACCTTCACGTGGTTCAGGCCCTGCACGGGGACTGCCTGATCGTCGAGCACGAGGACGGCGGAACCCGGCGCTTCATCCTCGTCGACGGCGGTCCGGCGGGCGTCTACGAGGAGCACCTGAAACCCTACCTGACGCAGCTCGTCGGCGCGGGAGGCCCCCTCGACCTCGTGGTGCTGAGCCACGTCGACGACGACCACGTGGTGGGCGTCCTCGAGCTGTTCGCCGACATCGATCTGGCGACGGTCAACGGCGACACGCCGCCCGTGGCGCTCGGTGAGCTGTGGCACAACTCCTTCCGCGCCACCGTCGATGAGGACGGCGGCATCGCCGAGCGCACGCGCCAGATCCTCACCATGAACGGCGCCAGGCAGGTCGCCATGACGGCGACGGCGTCGGCGTTCTTCGGCATCAACCAGGGGAACCAGCTGGCCCGCGCCGCGACGAAGCTGGGCATCGCCGTCAACGCCGTCACCGGCGGCGACGTGGTGATGCCGGAGACCGTGCACAATCCCGTCGGCCGCCATGGCCTGGAGATCCACGTCATCGGCCCCAACCAGGCGAATCTCGCGGCTCTGCGGGACGAGTGGCTCGACTGGCTCGCCACGCACGAGCACGCCGCCCTCGTCGATCCGACGACCGCCGCCAACGCCGACAAGAGCGTGCCGAACCTCAGCAGCATCATGCTGCTGCTGCGGTCCGGCGGGCGGTCGATGCTGCTCACCGGCGACGGGCGCGGCGACTTCATCGTCCAGGGCCTGCAGCAGGCCGGGCTGATGAACGGCGGTACCTGCCACGTGGACGTGCTGAAGGTCCAGCACCACGGCAGCAACCGCAACAGCAAGCCGGACTTCTTCAAGACGGTGACCGCCGACACCTACGTCATCTCCGCCGACGGCAAGCACGGCAACCCCGATCTGCCGACGCTGCAATGGATCGTCGACGCCGCGCACGCCGACGGGCGCAGGATCACCCTTCACGTCACCAACGATCCGCCGTCCCTGCAGCAGCTGCGGGCCAGCCGCCCCCCGGCGCAGCACGGCTACCGGCTCGAGGTTCTGCAGCCTGGGCAGCACGCCTTCACCATCAACCTTTGACCCGCGACCATGGGAGGAACACGGCGATGAAGTACGGACGGTACGGCAGCTTCGAAGAGTTCCTGCAAGCCTACACCGCGGCCGAGCGCGCCGCGGAACGGCAGGCCCGCACCATGGACCTGTCGCTGGAGGTCACCCGGGCACGGGCGCGCCGCCGGGAGCGCGACATCGTCGAGATCCAGGCGGCCGTCGTCGAATACCCCGGCACCGAGAGCGGCGGCGGCGATTCGCACCAGCACATCATCATCGGCCTGACGACGGTGATCCAGGGCGACCCCGACGTGGCGACCGACCTGGAGCGCGTGCGCCTGGACGGGGAACGGGTGTTCGTGTCGATCCGCTACGGCGATCGCATGGGACTGGAGGACCCGGTTCCCGGCGTCGTGCCGGGCCTGGAACTGCATCTGCGCGGCGAGTGGATCCCGCGCGACAAGGCCTATGCCCACGGCGGCGAGAAGATGTCGGTGCTGCACTTCACCCATCACCCGGTGGGCTTCGTCTGCACGCCGAGTGACTGTTACCGCTGAACCGGCCGCGGCGGGCGGCCGGCCATGGCGACGGTCGCCCGCTGCGCACCGGTATCTGTATTCGGGGCTGTGAGCAGCAGAGGAACGGAAACTCCGATCGAGGACTTTGGTGCACAACCCGGCTGCTACCGGAACCCGCGAAGCACGGCTGCGGCAAGTGCGTGAAGATAGGCAAATCCAACGGCGTTCTGCCAAGGCTTCCCAAGCATGACGCAGAAGAGTGCCAGAATGAAAAGGCCAACGCTGAAGGCAAACCCCACCCACAACTTTCTCATGGCGAAGAACGCCGGGGGGATTAGGATCGAGGCTGTCAGCAGGCGTTGGGATACGCGGACGCGCCGCCCCTCCGCCGCGGTGCCGTGACCAGCCATGATGCGTCCGAGCATGATCTTGCTGTCCGGCTGTCAAAGCTCTTCCGAGACGACGGGCACTTCGTGCACATGGATCCGCTTCGCCGAGCATTGCTTCAGGATGTCGACGGCGTTGCGCTCCTGCTCCGGCGAATGGAGGTTGACCCACAGCACAATGCCGCCGTGCCGAATCTGATCGCGCATGGACTCGATGTACCGCCGATGCACACGCCCCCTCAGGTACAGGCCGACCAGACCGGTAAGCCCTCCACTGAGGGCGACCGCCAGAACGATGGTCGACATGCTCGCGCCCGACGATGCCGCGAACCCGGCGGCGACCACGGCTCCCAGGTACACCGCGCCGCCGATCAGCACGCCTTCCGCATCGCCGATGGATGCCTTGGAGACGAACACGGTGCGCGGCGCTCTCGGATCGTCTTCCAGATCCTGCGCTTCGCTGAGACCGAGCTTTCTGGCCCGGCCGCGGTCTGCCACGCTGAGGTCGGCCCGGCTGAAGCCGCACTGCTGCAATTCGGAGATCGCGGTGTCCAGGCGATCGGGGTCGTCGAACACCGCCACCGCCTCCCGCACGCGTCCGGCGGGAGCCGCGGAACCGCCCAGGTCCAGTGCTATCATGAGCACCCTCCGGTGCCGCGCTGCTGCACGCGGCACTCATCCCGGCCTATCGCCAATGATATTTGGCCAGCGTGTTTCGCCGCACAGCGAAATACCTCGAAAGAAGCTATCCTGCTCGATGGCTCAGCCGCATCTCGATCAACCATGCCGGTGTGCGCCGGCACGGCCCCGGCATTCCCCGAAATTTCCGCGCTGTTGCCCTGTCATCGGCGTATCTTGATGATCTGGCGGGTTGCGGTTCTCTCGTGAGCGGCGGCCCGGTAGGCCGCCTGCCACAACCGCTCCGCCCTCCTGGTCTGTTTCGGGAGGCCGAATCATGGCGACCATTCGCAATCCCATTGAGTGGAGCGTGGAACACGTCCAGCTCTGGTCACGCGCGCTGGCGGCGGGGAGGCAAGGCGTCCACCACGACGGGGAGAAGGTCAACTCCCTGGTGCCGGCGATCCGGCGCATCGACGTTGCGGATCTGAAAGACGTCCTGAAGAGAGGTCTCGACGACTTCGGCGCCTACCGCACGGACGTCATCTTCCTCTGCCTCATCTATCCGGCGGTCGGTCTGGTTCTGGCGCGCGCCGCCTATGGCCGCGACATGATGCACCTGCTGTTCCCGCTTGCGTCCGGGTTCGCGCTCATCGGTCCGCTCGCGGCGGTCGGCCTCTATGAGATGAGCCGGCGCCGCGAGGAGGGGGTTCGCATTACGTGGCGGGACGCGTTCGGCGTCCTCAACGCGCCCTCGTTCGGCGGCGTCCTGGCGCTCGGCTTGGTGCTGATGGGAATTTTCCTGCTCTGGCTGTTGACGGCCCAGGCAATCTACGACGCCACCCTTGGCCCGGGAGCGCCGGCGTCCTTCGGGGCGTTGCTCCATGATGCGTTCACGACCCGCGCCGGCTGGGCGCTGATCGTCGTCGGCGTCGGCGTCGGCTTCCTGTTCGCCGTGGTGGCGCTGTCGATCAGCGTCGTGTCGTTTCCGCTCCTGCTCGACCGCAGGGTGGGGGCCGACACCGCGATCTGGACGTCGGTCCGCGCCGTCCTGGCGAATCCGGTTCCGATGGCGGCGTGGGGGGCGATCGTCACCGCCGGCCTCGTGATCGGGTCGATCCCCCTGTTCGTCGGCCTCGCCGTCGTCATGCCGGTGCTCGGGCACGCGACGTGGCACCTGTACCGCAGGGTGGTGCGGCCTCCGGCCGGTTGAAGGAGGTGGAGACATGCAGCCCCGGATCCTCTGGCCGGTGATCGGTTGCATCGCCGTTCTTCTTGCGGCGGTCTGGGCATTCGGCGGGGGGATGAGTCCCGTCGGCGGCATGGGGCTGGCGCTCGGCATCGTTGGAACGCTGGTCGTCGGCGTCGGTCTGATGGCGATCATTCTCTACGGCCGGCGAAGCCGCCGCGACCGCATGGTCGATCGCGGGGTTCGCCGCGATGTTTAGAGACACGCGACCCTATTCTTATTCGGTATAGTGATCGCAACGAGAAGTATGCTCAAGGCCATGACAGCATCGACCCGTCTTGCAAAAGACACGCGCAATGTTAATGTCTAAGCAAGGCTGGCCCTGATCCGGGCGTTTTCCGAGAAATTTCGGACGCAGGGCCTGGAATAAGGACGCGAAAGCTATGGCCGTCGCCATCGTGCTGGCCGCTCTGGTCCTTGTCTCCGTTCTGTTCAGCGTGCTGAGCCCGTGGTGGTTCACGCCGCTTGCCTCGAATTGGGGCATGATCGATAAAACCTTGTTCATAACCTTTATAATTACCGGGATCGTGTTCGCGGCGGTCTCCCTGTTCATGGCCTATGCGGTGTTTCGCTTTCGCCACCGCGACGGCGCGAAGGCTGCCTACGAACCGGAGAGCAAGAGGCTCGAGATCTGGCTGACCGGCGTGACGTCGGTGGGCATCGCGGCGATGCTGGCGCCCGGCCTGATCGTCTGGGACGACTACGTCACGGTCCCGTCCGAGGCGTCCGTGGTCGAAGTCGTCGGGCAGCAGTGGAACTGGACCTTCCGTCTGCCAGGAGCCGATGGCGTCCTGGGCACGGTGGACGCCCGGCGCATCGGTTCCGACAACCCGTTCGGCCTCAATCCCGACGATCCGAAGGGTCAGGACGACGTTCTGGTGAACGCCAACGAACTGCGCCTGCCGGTCGGCCACCCGGTCAAGGTCGTGCTGCGCTCCATCGACGTCCTGCACGACTTCTTCGTGCCGCAGATCCGCGCCAAGATGGATCTGGTGCCGGGCATGGTCACCTACTTCTGGTTCACGCCGGAGAAGGTGGGAACGTACGAGATCCTCTGTGCCGAGCTGTGCGGCGCCGGCCATTCGGCCATGCGCGGCACCGTCACGGTGGTGGAAGAGGCGGAGTATCAGCCGTGGCTGCGCGGCCTGCCGACCTTCGCGCAGTCCCAGGCCGGCAACGGGCCGGGCCGCAGACGCGACCTCGCCCAGGACGCCGGCGCGCCGCGCTGAAGCCGGCGCGCCCGTCGGCAGATGCGGGAGGGAGCCGGGACATGGCACAGACCGTCGTCGTCGGTGACGAACACGCCCATGGCGAACAGGGGCTCCACGAGCCCAAGAGCTTCCTGACCCGGTATATCTGGAGCCAGGACCACAAGGTCATCGCCATCCAGTACAGCATCACGGCCATCGCCGTCGGGCTGATCGCGCTGGTGCTGTCCTGGCTCATGCGGATGCAGATCGGGTTCCCCTCCAGCCTGGCGTTCATCGACCAGGACCGGTACCTGCAGTTCGTCACCATGCACGGCATGATCATGGTGATCTACCTGCTCACCGCGCTGTTCCTCGGGGGGTTCGGCAATTACCTCATCCCGCTGATGATCGGCGCGCGGGACATGGTGTTCCCGTACGTCAACATGCTGAGCTACTGGACCTATCTGCTGTCGGTCCTGGTCCTGGTGGCCAGCTTCTTCGTGCCGGGCGGGCCCACCGGCGCCGGCTGGACCCTCTACCCGCCGCAGGCCATCCTGCCGGGCACGCCCGGGCAGGAGTGGGGCATCATCCTGATGCTCGTCTCCCTGGTGATCTTCGTCGCCGCCTTCACCATGGGCGGTCTGAACTACGTCACCACCGTGCTGCAGGCGCGGACGCGCGGCATGACGATGATGCGCCTGCCGCTGACGGTGTGGAGCATCTTCACCTCGACGATCCTCGGGCTGCTGGCCTTTCCCGCGCTGTTCGTCAGCGGCGTGATGATGCTGCTCGACCGGGTCCTGACGACCAGCTTCTTCATGCCGACCGTCGTCTCGATGGGGCAGCAGCTCGACCACGCCGGGGGCAGCCCGCTGCTGTTCCAGCACCTGTTCTGGTTCTTCGGCCACCCGGAGGTCTACATCGTCGCGCTGCCCGCCTTCGGCGTCGTCTCGGACCTGATCAGCACCCATGCGCGCAAGAACATCTTCGGCTACCGGATGATGGTCTGGGCCATCCTGGCCATCGGCGTCCTCAGCTTCATCGTCTGGGCGCACCACATGTACGTCAGCGGCATGAACCCGTATTTCGGCTTCTTCTTCGCCACGACGACGCTGATCATCGCCGTTCCGACCGCGATCAAGGTCTACAACTGGGTGCTGACGCTGTGGGAGGGCGACATCCACCTCACCGTGCCCATGCTGTTCGCCCTGGCGTTCATCCTGACCTTCGTGGCCGGCGGCATGTCGGGCCTGTTCCTCGGCAACGTGGTCGTCGATGTCCCGCTGTCCGACACCTACTTCGTGGTGGCGCATTTCCACATGGTGATGGGCGTGGCGCCGGTCCTGGCCGTCTTCGGTGGGATGTACCACTGGTACCCGAAGGTGACCGGCCGCCTGCTGAACGACACGCTGGGGAAGATCCACTTCTGGGTCACCTTCCTCGGCACCTACGCGATCTACTTCCCGATGCACTATCTGGGCTTCGTCGGCATGCCGCGGCGTTACTACGACCTCAGCGGGATCAGCGCCATCCCGCACTCGGCCCAGACGCTGAACGCCTTCATCACCGTCGTCGCCCTGGTCGTCGGCGCGGCCCAGGCGCTCTTCCTGCTCAACTTGGTCTGGAGCGCCTTCCGGGGCAAACCCGCCGGAAGCAATCCCTGGCGCGCCACCACGCTGGAGTGGCAGACCCCCGAGACGCCGCCCGGCCACGGCAACTGGGGCCCCAGGCAGCCGATCGTCTATCGTTGGGCGTACGATTACAGCGTGCCTGGCGCGCCCGAGGACTTCCTGCCGCAGAACCACCCGCCGGAGCGGTCCGGCGTCTCGGGAGCGGGCGCCGATGTCCGGCACGGAGGGCATTGAGCCATGGGTCTCATCCGGACGCTCGCCGCGAAGCCATGGGTGGAAGCCGCCGAAGACATTCCCGCATGGGGCCGCTTGCCGCTGCCCACGCCGCGGGTCGGCCTCCTTGTCTTCCTGGCCGTCGTGACGGTCCTGTTCTCGCTGCTGGTCAGCGCCTACCTCATGCGCATGGCGCTCGGGGACTGGGTGCCCATGCCCGTGCCGCCGCTTCTGTGGGCGAACACCCTGGTGCTGGTGCTGAGCTGCGCGGTCCTGCACGGGGCGTGGGCCGGGGCGCGCCGGGGGCGGCTCGCCGCCGCCCGGACCGGCTTCCTGGCCGCGGGGGCCGGCACCGCGGCCTTCCTGGTCGGGCAGTTGGTGGTGTGGCGGCAGCTCGATGCCGCGGGCTTCCTGGTGGCGACGAACCCCGCCAACACCTTCTTCTACCTGCTCACCGCGCTGCACGGGCTGCACCTGCTGGGCGGCCTCGTGGCCTGGGGCCGGACGGCTATCCGGCTGGGACCGGACGCGGACCTCTTCCGGCTGCGCCAGAGCATCGGGCTCTGCACCGTCTACTGGCACTTCCTGCTGCTGGTCTGGGTCGTGCTGTTCGCCCTGCTGCTGGCCGACGATGCCGGGGCCGCGAGCATGGCGGAGATCATCCGGTCCATATGCTACGGCGGCCGGCCGGGCGCGTGACGAAGGAGGAACGGACGGATGGCACAACAGGACATGCTGGGAACGGCGGAGGGCGTCGCGCTGACCGGAGAGCCGGGCGGGACGGCCGACGGCTGGCAGGGGATGGTCACCGACTGGTCGGCCGACCGCCAAGCCTTCCGGGAGGTCCCCTGGGGGAAGGCGATGATGTGGATCTTCCTCCTGAGCGACACCTTCATCTTCGGTTGCTTCCTGACCTCCTACATGACGGTGCGCATCTCGACGACCGTGCCGTGGCCGAACCCGAGCGAGGTCTTCGCCCTGACGATCGGGGGGGCACACATCCCCCTCATCCTGATCGCCATCATGACCTTCATCCTGATCAGCAGCAGCGGCACCATGGCAATGGCGGTCAATTTCGCCTACCGCCGCGACCGGGTCAGGACCACCACCCTGATGCTGACGACCGCGGCGCTCGGCGCGAGCTTCGTCGGCATGCAGGCTTTCGAGTGGACCAAGCTGATCGTCGATGAGGGCGTGCGCCCCTGGGGCAACCCGTTCGGCGCGGCCCAGTTCGGATCGACCTTCTTCATGATCACCGGCTTCCACGGCGGCCACGTCACGGTCGGCGTGATCTACCTCAGCATCGTCGCGCTGAAGGTCCTGCGGGGTGATTACGAACGCACGGGCAACTATCAGATCGTCGAGATCGCCGGGCTGTACTGGCACTTCGTCGATCTGGTGTGGGTCTTCATCTTTGCGTTTTTCTATCTCTGGTAGGTTTTGCCATGGAACACGCAGTCGGCCAACAGCACCCGGTCGGAACCTACCTCAAGGTCTGGGGGCTCCTGTTCATCCTCAGCACGTTCTCCTACCTCGTGGATTATTTCCACGTGCAAGGCTATCTGCGCTGGTCGCTGATCGTCGTGTTCATGCTGCTGAAAGCTGGCCTCATCGTCGCCGTCTTCATGCACATGCACTGGGAACGACTGGCCCTGCGGTGCGCCATCCTGATCCCGCCGGTTGCCCTGCTGGTGCTGGTGGGTTTGATGGTGTTCGAGGCGGACTACACGTTTCTGACCAGAATCCTGTTTTTCAGCTCTTAGCATTACAGTTGCGATGAATTGGCCCTCCGCCTGTTGACCCAGGCTTTGGGAGGTCGCCATGTCCGGTGTTGCCGTCGAGTACCTGCTGGGACTGTGATCAAGCGAGCTGCGCGGAGCCAAGGCCCGGCTCTGGCCGGCGGGATCGGCGGCTCGATCAGGCGGTACTGCTCATCGCTCGAGGCTTGGCCGGCGCCGTAATCGCCAACCAGCCGGTGCTCTGCGGGCGTCCCTCTGCGGGCGTCCACATCGGCGGCCTCCGGCAGGGAAGAGGTTCCCTGCCAACAGCCGCCGCGTCA
>NZ_LGQZ01000072.1 GCF_003116015.1 Azospirillum sp. TSO22-1 | reverse complement strand
CCACGCTGTCCGGCGCCTTCCTGGTCGCCTACCTGACCGGGGACGAGGACACCTACCGCATGCACGTCTTCTCCGGCTACGCTGCCCTGGCCGCGCTGGTGGCGCGCGTCATCGCCGGGCTGACGGCGGCCGACGGCAGCCCGCTACGCTTCCCCCGCCCTTCCATCGAGGACCTGCGGCACTGGGTGGCGCGGCTGGCCGCCGGCGACCCGCAGGCCCGCGCCGGGCGCAGCCCGCTGCTCCCCTGGATGGCGGCGGCGCTGCTGATCGGCGCCGGCGCCACCGCCCTGTCCGGCGCCGTGGCCGACTTCGTCACCCTGGTGGAGGACCTGCACGAGGCGCTCGGCGAGGTCGCGCTGTGGATCGTTCTCGGCCACATCGCCCTCGTCCTCGCCCTGCACCACCTGAAGCGGCCCCGCCCGCTCGGCGCCACCGCCTGATCCGACACGGAACCTGGACTCATGAAGCTATCCCTGACCTTCGCCGCGGCCGCCGCGCTGGCCGCCGGCTCCGCCTTCGCCGCGGGCGGCCAGCGCGCCGCGCTGCTCGACACGCTCGCCGCCCAGGCGGCCAAGGAGACGCCGGGCTTCGCCGGCTTCTCGGCGGAGCGTGGCCGCGCCCTCTACCTCGGTCCGCACGCCGGCGGCAAGGCGGAGACCAACGCCTGCGCCGCCTGCCACACGCAGACCCCGACCGCCACCGGCCGCCATTACAAGACCGGCCGCGACATCCCGCCGATGGCGGTCTCGGCGACCCCCAAGCGCTTCACCGACCCGGCCGAGGTGGAAAAGCGCTTCGAGCGCGACTGCCCGAACGTCCTCGGCCGCGCCTGCACGGCGCAGGAGAAGGGCGACTTCATCACCTACCTGTCCGGCCAGTGAGCGAACCCGCCATGAATCACAGCATCGACCCGCGCGCCATGCGCATCGCCTTCGGCCGCTTCGCCACCGGGGTGGCGGTGGTCACCACGCTGGCACCCGACCGCGCCCCAGTCGGGCTGACGGTGAATTCGTTCAGCTCGGTCTCGCTCGACCCGCCGCTGGTGCTGTGGGGGCTGATGCAGCGCTCCGCCCTGCTGCCGGTGTTCCTCGAATCGCCGCGCTTCGCCGTCAACGTCCTGGCGGCCGAGCAGCAGGCGCTGTCCGACCGCTTCGCCTCCCGCGCCGACGACCGCTTCGCCGGGGTGGGCTGGGAGCCGGGCGGCGACGGGATGCCGCTGCTGCACGACGCGCTGGCGCGCTTTGAATGCGCGGTCGAGCACGTCTTCGAGGCCGGCGACCACCTGATGTTCCTGGGCCGCGTGGAGCGCTTCGAGCACCGCGACGGCGACCCGCTGCTGTTCTTTTCCAGCCGTTACGCCGCGCTGCGGCCGGCGGCGCTGGCCGCCTGAAGGAGTCCGCCATGTCCCTGCGCCCCGTACGCCTGCACATCGCCACCGCCGTCCTCCTGCTCGCCACCGCCACCGCATGGGCCGACGAGATGGAGCGCGTGCTGCCCGTCGCCCATGCCGCCACGCAGAAGGAGTGTGGCGAGTGCCACATGGCCTACCAGCCCGGGCTGCTGCCGGCGGCCAGCTGGAACCGCGTGATGGATGGGCTGGCCGACCACTTCGGCGACAAGGCCACCCTGCCCGACGCGGTGGCCGCCGACATCCGGGCCTACCTGACGCGCAACGCCGGGCGCGGCGACGGACGGCTGCTGCGCATCAGCGAACAGCGCTGGTGGCTGCACGAGCACGACTTCCGCGCCGATGTCTGGCGCCGCAAGGAGGTCGGCTCCAAGGCCAACTGCGAGGCCTGCCACCGGCTGGCCGGCCAGGGCGACTACGACCACTGAGCGGCCGCCGGAGATACCGGCTTACGGCGCCTCGCGGTCGTGGACGGGCTCGCCCGGCAGGGCGCCGTCGGCCTTGGCGATGCCTTCCCACAGGCCGTTCAGGTAGACGGCCCCAAGCGCGCGATCGTAGAGGCCGTAGCCGGGCTTGCCGGTCTCGCCCCAGATCATGCGGCCGTGGTCGGGTCGGACGTAGCCGTCGAAACCGGCCTCGTAATAGGCCTTCACGATCTCGGCCATGTCGAGCGAGCCGTCCGCCGAGCGGTGGCTGGTCTCATAGAAGTCGCCGGCCTCGGTGACCTTGACGTTGCGCAGGTGCGCGAAGTGGATCCGCTTGCGGCCGGCAAACTCACGCACCATGGCGGGGATGTCGTTCTTGCAGGACGCCCCCAGCGAGCCCGAGCACAGCGTCAGCCCGTTGGCCGGATCGTCGACGATGGCAAGAAGCCGCGCGAGGTCGTCGCGGTTCTTCACGATGCGCGGCAGGCCGAAGATCGGGCGGGGCGGATCGTCCGGGTGGATGGCCATGCGGACGCCAGCCTCGGCGGCGACGGGGATGACCCGCTTCAGAAAACAGTCGAGGTTCCGCCACAGCGCCTCCTCATCGACCGCCGCGTATTCGGCGAGCAGCGCCCGAAGCTCCTCCGGACGGTAGCTGGCGTCCCATCCCGGAAGCGAGATGCCCTGGCTGACGTCGATCCGGTCGACGGTCCCGACGTCGAAGGACAGGGTGGTTGATCCGTCCGGCAGGCGCATGTCGAGTGCGGTGCGCGTCCAGTCGAACACCGGCATGAAATTGTAGCAGACCACCGTGATGCCACACCGGGCGAGGTTGCGCAGCGTGGTGCAGTAGTTGTCGATGAGGCGGTCGCGCGACGGCTTGCCGAGCTTGATGTCTTCGTGAACCGGCACGCTCTCGATGACGTCCAGCGTCAGGCCGTGCGCCTCGACCTTGTCCTTGAGCGCCTGGATGTTGGCGACCGGCCAGGGCTCCCCGACCGGCACGTCGTAGACGGCGGAGACGATGCCGTGCATGCCCGGAATCTGACGGATGTGGCTGAGCGGCACCGGGTCGCTGTCGCCGTACCACCGGAACGTCATCTTCATGATCTGCCCCCAAGGAAAAACGCCCGAAAGCGGAGGTACCCGCATCCGCGGTCTGGTGGACCACAGGCCTACTGGCCTGACCAGTGGACCACACGCTACACCCGCACGGGCGGCGCGGGCAAGCGGAATGTTTCGTCCGCACGGCTCCGAACGCCTTGATCTCCCCCCGCGGCCGACGCATTCCTATGCGTACCGCGCGCCACCACCGTTCCGGAGTAGCGATCCATGGACCTGCCGACGATCAAGGTCGAGCGCCTGTACCGGCAGATCTCGAACGTGCTGATCCAGTACATCCGCGACGGGCACTTCGCGGCGGGCCAGCTGCTGCCCGGGGAACGCGACCTGGCGAAGCAGCTGGGGGTCAGCCGGTCGTCGGTGCGCGAGGCGCTGATCGCGCTGGAGATCAACGGGTGGGTGGAGATCCGGACCGGGCATGGGGTGTACGTCGCCCAGAGGCTTCCCAGCCAGGAGGAGGTCCCGAACGACGAGGGCGTCGGCGTCGCGGACCTGATGGAAGCCCGGGAGGTAGTCGAGGGCGAGATCGCCGCGCTGGCGGCCAGGAAGGCCACCGACGCCCAGCTGGCCGACATCGCCCGGCTGGTCGAGGAGATGGAGGGCAGCGTGGACCGCATGGCCGCCTTCCACGACCACGACCGGCGCTTCCATGAACTGATCGGCGCGATGACCGGCAACCCGGTGTTCGTCGAGATCACCGACCTTCTGTGGAAGAAGCGGCAATCGCCGCATTACAGCAAGTTCGAGGAGCAGTATTCCGGGAACGCCATCGCCCGCAGCATGTGCGCCGACCACCGGGCCATCCTGG
Source organism: Azospirillum sp. TSO22-1 (assembly GCF_003116015.1). GTDB lineage: Bacteria > Pseudomonadota > Alphaproteobacteria > Azospirillales > Azospirillaceae > Azospirillum. The sequence goes on along the minus strand of NZ_LGQZ01000072.1, from coordinate 99,732 downwards.
ACGCGCTGCGGAGCCGCAACGCCAAGGCGGCACGCGCGGCCATGCAGACCCACATCCGGAACGCGCAGGGCCAGCTGTTCAATGCGGAAACCCCCGGCACCAGGCGGCGCACCGCACGGAAGGGGAATCCGGCGTAGGCGCGCCCCTGCGATTCCCGCGACGGATCGGGGCGGGCGGCCCGTACAAGGGGGTAGACCACAACCATCCGCCACCGCCCGCCCCATGATCATCCGCTGGAAACCGGCCGTCGCCGGGCTCACGGTCGCCCTCGTCGTCGCGGGGGTCGGCTATGCCGTACAGGAGCGGCTGGCACAGCCGCAGGGCGGCCCGGCCGCGGCCGGGGGGCGACGGGCCTTCGGCGGACCGGTGCCGGTGGTGGCCGGCACCGTCGGGCGCGAGGACGTGCCGATCTGGCTGGACGGCATCGGCACCGTGCAGGCCTTCAACAGCGTCACCGTGCGCGTACGCGTGGACGGCGAGCTGCAGCAGGTCGCCTTCACCGAGGGGCAGACGGTCAAGGCCGGCGATGTGCTGGCCCGCATCGACCCGCGCCCCTTGCAGGCCCAGCTCGCCCAGGCCGAGGCCAAGAAGGCGCAGGACGAGGCGCAGCTCGCCAACGCCCGGCGCGACCTGGAGCGCAACCTGAACCTGCGCGAGTACGCCTCCAAGCAGACGGTGGACACCCAGCGCGCCCAGGTCGCGCAGTTCGAAGCGCTGGTCCGCTCCGACGATGCAGCGATCGAAACGGTCAAGGTGCAGCTGGGCTACACCACGATCACCGCGCCCATCGGCGGGCGGATCGGCATCCGCGGCGTCGACCAGGGCAACATCGTCCGCGCATCCGACCAGAACGGGCTGGCCACCATCACCCAGGTGCAGCCGATCGCCGTGCTGTTCACCCTGCCGGAGCAGGCGCTGCCCCAGGTGCTCGACGCGCAGGCGGCGGGGCCGGTCAAGGTCGTGGCGCTCGACCGCGCCGGGCGGGCGCCGCTCGGCGAGGGGACGCTGGCGGTGGTCGACAACCAGATCGACACGGGCACCGGCACGGTGCGCCTCAAGGCCGTCTTCCCCAACGAGCCGCAGCGGCTGTGGCCGGGACAGTTCGTCAACGTCCGCCTGCTGGCGGCGGTGCGCAAGGGGGGCACGGTGGTGCCGGCCTCGGTGGTGCAGCGCGGGCCGCAGGGCACCTACGCCTACGTCGTCAAGGAGGACCAGACGGTCGAGCAACGCCCCGTCAAGGTCGCACGCAGCGAGGACACCCGCGCCCTGATCGACGAGGGGCTGAATCCCGGCGAGCGCGTGGTGGTGGACGGCCAGTACCGCCTGCAGCCCGGCGCCAAGGTGACGGCGACGGAAGCCGCTGCGGGCAACGCCCCGCCGCCCGCGGCCGCCGGCGACCAGCCGCGCGAGCGCCGCCGCGAGCGGGGCGAAAGCAGCGGGAACGGCCGCCCGAACCGCGATCCGAACCGCGGCCAGAACCGCGAACCGGCGCCGCAGCCATGAACATCTCCGCCCCCTTCATCCTGCGGCCGGTCGCCACCTCGCTGCTGATGGTGGCGGTGGTGCTGCTGGGCCTGCTGGGGTACCGGATGCTGCCGGTGTCGTCGCTGCCCACGGTGGACTTCCCCACCGTGCAGGTGACGACGCAGTTGCCGGGCGCCAGCCCGGACGTCATCGCCTCGTCGGTCACCGCGCCGCTGGAACGGCAACTGGGGCAGATCGCCGGGCTCAGCTCGATGATCTCCACCAGCTCCTTCGGGGTGTCGACCATCGCCTTGCAGTTCAGCCTCAGCCGCAACATCGACGCGGCGGCGCAGGACGTGCAGTCGGCGATCAGCGCCGCGGCCGGCGGCCTGCCCAAGGGGCTGCCGAACCCGCCCACCTACTCCAAGGTCAACCCGGCCGACACGCCGGTGATGGTGCTGGCGCTCAGCTCCGACAGCCTGCCGCTGGAGGTGGTGTCGGACGCCGCCGACACGCTGCTGGCGCAGAAGCTGTCCCAGGTGGACGGCGTCGGCTACGTCGGCATCGAGGGCGGGCTGCGGCCGGCCGTGCGCGTGCAGATCAACCCGGCGGCGGTCGCCGGCCTCGGCCTGACCATGGAGGACGTGCGCACCACCATCACCCAGGCCAACGTCAACGCGCCCAAGGGCAGCTTCGACGGCCCGCGGCAGGCCTTCTCCATCGGCGCCAACGACCAGATGGCATCCGCCTCCTCCTACCGGCCGATCATCGTCGCCTACCGCAACGGCGCGCCGGTGCGGCTACAGGACATCGGCGCGGTGGTGGATTCGGTGGAGAACACGCGGCTGGCCGCGTGGCACGACGGCAAGCCGGCTGTGCTGCTGAACATCCAGCGCCAGCCCGGCGCCAACATCATCGAGACGGTCGACCGCATCAAGGAGCTGCTGCCCCAGCTCCAGACCGCGATCCCGCCGCAGATCCGCGTCTCGGTGCTGACCGACCGCACCGACACCATCCGCGCCTCGGTGCGCGACGTGCAGTTCACCCTGGTGCTGACCGCGGCGCTGGTGGTGCTGACCATCTTCCTGTTCCTGCGCAAGGCGTGGGCGACGATGATCCCGGCGGCGGCGCTGCCGCTGTCGCTGATCGGCACCTTCGGCGTCATGGCGCTGTGCGGCTTCAGCCTCGACAATCTGTCGCTGATGGCGCTGACCATCGCCTCGGGCTTCGTCGTCGACGACGCCATCGTGATGATCGAGAACATCGTCCGCTACATCGAGGAGGGCGACCGGCCGCTCGACGCGGCGCTGAAGGGCGCCCGGCAGATCGGCTTCACCGTGGTGTCGCTGACGGTGTCGCTGATCGCGGTGTTCATCCCGCTGCTGTTCATGGGCGGCGTGGTCGGGCGGCTGTTCCGCGAGTTCGCCATCACGCTGTCGATCGCCGTGGTGGTCTCGGCCATCGTGTCGCTGACCCTGACGCCGATGATGTGCGCCCGCCTGCTGAAGCGCGACACCGGCGAGAAAGGCCATCTGTTCCGCTGGAGCGAGCGGGCCTTCGACGCGGCGCTCGACGGCTACGCCGCCTCCCTGCGCGTCGTGCTGCGCCACCAGCCGGCGACGCTGCTGGTGGCGGTGCTGACGCTGGCCGGCACGCTGTACCTGTACGACGCGGTGCCCAAGGGCTTCCTGCCGCAGCAGGACACCGGCGTCATCATCGGCGTCACCGACGCCGCCCCGTCCATCTCCTTCCGCGCCATGGGCGAGAAGCAGCGCGCGGTGGCGGAGGTCGTCGGCCGCGACCCGGACGTGGCGGGGGTGGCGAGCTTCGTCGGCGCCGGCACGGTGAACGCCACCAACAACACCGGCCGCCTGACCATCGCGCTGAAGCCGCGCGACCAGCGGGCGTCCTCGGCCGAGGAGATCGTCGCCCGCCTGCGCGCCGCCACGGCGAACCTGGAGGGCGTGTCGCTGTTCATGCAGGCGGTGCAGGACGTGCAGACCGACGCCCGGGTCAGCCGCACACAGTTCCAGTACGTCCTGCAGGACCCCGACCCGCAGGAACTGGCCGCCTGGGCGCCGCGCCTGCTCGCCGCGCTGCGCGCCCGGCCGGAGCTGGCCGACGTGGCAAGCGACCAGCAGCCGGACGGCTTGCAGGTGTTCCTGCGCATCGACCGCGACGCCGCGTCGCGGCTGCGCGTGCTGCCGCAGGCCATTGACGACACGCTGTACGACGCCTTCGGGCAGCGGCAGGTCTCCACCATCTACACGCAGACCAACCAGTACCGCGTCATCCTGGAGGTCGAGCCGGGGTTCCAGATGGACCCGGACTCGCTGTCCAAGATCTACGTGAAGGCGCAGACGGGCCAAGCGGTGCCGCTCAACACCCTGGTGACGGTGGAGCGCACCACCGCCCCGCTGGTCGTCACCCACCAAGGGCAGTTCCCGTCGGTGACGCTATCCTTCAACGTGGCGGCCGGGGCCTCGCTCGGCCACGCGGTGCAGGCGATTCAGGAGGCACAGGCGGAGATCGGCTTCCCCGACACCGTGTCCGCCACCTTCACCGGCACGGCGGCCGAGTTCCGCTCCTCGCTGGCCAGCCAGCCCTGGCTGATCCTCGCCGCGGTGGTCGCCGTCTACATCGTGCTGGGCATCCTGTACGAGAGCACGATCCACCCGATCACCATCCTCTCCACGCTGCCCTCCGCCGGCATCGGCGCGCTGCTGGCGCTGATGGCGACCGGGCACGATTTGTCGCTGATCGCGCTGGTCGGCATCGTGCTGCTGATCGGCATCGTCAAGAAGAACGCCATCATGATGATCGACTTCGCGCTCGACGCTGAGCGCGAGCGCGGGCTGCCGCCGGAACGGTCGATCTACGAGGCGTCGCTGCTGCGCTTCCGGCCAATCATGATGACGACCTTCGCGGCACTCCTGGGCGCCCTGCCGCTGGCGCTGGAGCACGGCACGGGCTCGGAGCTGCGCCGGCCGCTCGGCATCGCCATCGTCGGCGGGCTGCTGCTGAGCCAAGTCCTGACGCTCTACACCACGCCGGTGGTCTACCTGTACATGGACCGGCTGGGCGCGTGGCTGAAGGGCGGGCGCCGCGCCGAGGAGCTCCCTGACGCCGCGCACAAGCCGGCGGAGTAGCGCCATGGGCCTCTCCACCCCCTTCATCCACCGGCCGGTGGGCACCTCGCTCTTGATGGTGGGGATGCTGCTGCTGGGGATCGTCGCCTATCGGTTCCTGCCGGTGGCCTCGCTGCCGCAGGTGGAGTTCCCGACCATCGTCGTCTCCGCCTCGCTGCCCGGCGCCAGCCCGGAGATCATGGCCTCCACCGTCGCGACGCCGCTGGAGCGCCGGCTGGCCCGCATCGCCGACGTGACGGAGATCACCTCCAACAGCACGCTGGGCTCCACCTCGGTCGTCGTCCAGTTCGACCTCGGCCGCGACATCGAGGCGGCGTCGCGCGACGTGCAGGCGGCCATCAACGCGGCCGGCGGCGACCTGCCGAAGGAGCTGCCCAACCCGCCGCGCATGCGCCGGGTCAACCCGGCCGACGCGCCGGTGCTGGTGCTGGCGGTGACCTCCGACACGCTGGCGCCGGGCGAGGTCTTCAACCTCGCCGACACGGTCATCGGCCAGCGCCTGTCGCAGATCGAGGGCGTCTCCCAGGTCAGCATCAGCGGTGCCGAGAAGTCCGCCGTGCGGGTGCGCGCCAACGCCGCGGCGCTGGCCTCCATGGGCCTCAGCCTCGAGGACGTGCGCGCCGCCATCTCGCAGGCCAACGCCAACGCGCCGAAAGGCAGCTTCGACGGCGAGCGCGACAGCTGGGCCATCGGCGCCGACGACCAGCTGTTCGGCGCCGAGGCCTACCGCAACCTGATCGTCGCCGAGAAGGGCGGCGCCGTGGTGCGCCTCTCCGCCGTGGCCTCGGTGATCGACGCCACCGAGAACGCCCGCGTCGCCGCCTGGTACAACGGCCGGCGCGCCGTGCTGGTGCAGGTGCAGAAGCAGACCGGCTCCAACGTGGTGGAGACGGTCGACCGCGTCTACGCCGAGCTGCCGCAGCTGGAGCGCTGGCTGCCGCCGGGCGTGCAGGTGTCGGTGCGCACCGACCGCACGCCGACCATCCGCGCCTCGATCCGCGACGTGCAGTTCACCCTGGCGCTGACCGTCGCGCTGGTGGTGATGGTGATGTTCCTGTTCCTGCGCCGCGTCTCGGCGACGCTGATCCCGGCCGCCGCGGTGCCGCTGTCGCTGGCCGGCACCTTCGCCGCCATGTGGGCCTGCGGCTACAGCCTCGACAATCTGTCGCTGATGGCGCTGACCATCTCGGTCGGCTTCGTGGTGGACGACGCCATCGTCGTGGTCGAGAACGTCGTCCGCCACATCGAGGAGGGCATGCAGCCCCTGGCCGCCGCGGTGAAGGGCGCCCGGCAGGTGGCGTTCACCGTGGTCTCCATCAGCCTGTCGCTGGTCGCCGTGTTCATCCCGATCCTGTTCATGGGCGGCATCATCGGCCGCTATTTCCGCGAGTTCGCGGTGACGCTGTCGGTCGCTATCGGCGTCTCGGCCTTCGTGTCGCTGACGCTGACGCCGATGATGTGCGCCCGGCTGCTGCGCGCCGAGGCGGAGCGCGGGCCGCCCGGCCTGTTCTCCCGCCTCCTGGAACGTGGCTGGGACGCCGTGCACCGCGCCTACGCCGCCGGGCTGGACTGGGTGCTGCTGCACCGGGCGGTGATGCTGCTGGCGACCGCGGCCACCGTGGCGGCCAGCGTCTGGCTCTACACCGCGATTCCCAAGGGCTTCTTCCCGCAGCAGGACACCGGCCTGCTGTTCGGCACCACCGACGCGCCGCCGGACATCTCGTTCCAGGCCATGCTGGCCCGCCAGCGCGCCATCCAGGAGGCGGTGGCCGGCGACCCGGCGGTGGAGGGTGTCGGCTCCTTCATCGGCGGCGGCATGTCGGGCAGCACCGGCCGGCTGTTCGTGACGCTGAAGCCGCAGACCGAGCGCGATCCCATCGACGCGGTGATCAACCGCCTGCGCGGCCGCACCCAGCACGTGCAGGGGGTGCGGCTGTTCCTGCAGCCGGTGTCGGACATCCGCATCGGCGGGCGCACCGGCCAGTCGCAGTACCTCTACGCCCTGCAGGACACCGACCTGTCCGAGCTGAACGCCTGGGCGCCGCGGCTGGTCGCCAAGCTGCGCACCGTGCCGGAGCTGCGCGACGTCGGCAACGACCAGCAGAACGGCGGGCTGCGCTCCATGGTCACCATCGACCGCGACGCCGCCTCGCGCCTGGGCGTGGCGTTGCAGGACGTGGACGCGGCGCTCTACGATTCCTTCGGGCAGCGGCAGGTCTCCACCATGTACGCCATGCAGAACCAGCACCACGTGGTGCTGGAGGTGGACCCGACGCAGCAGCAGGGGCCGGACGGGCTGAACCGGGTGTTCGTCAAGGCGCGCGACGGCCGCATGGTGCCGCTGGCGGCGCTGGCGCGGTTCGAGACGCTGTCGGCGCCGCTCTCGGTGCAGCACCAGGGGCAGTTCCCGGTGGCGAACCTGTCCTTCAACCTCGCCCCCGGCGTCTCGCTGGGCGAGGCCACCGTCGCGGTGCGCCAGGCGGCGGAGGAGATCGGCATGCCGCCCACCGTGCGCGGCGGCTTCGCCGGCAACGCCAAGGCGTTCCGCGACTCGCTGTCCACCCAGCCTTTGCTGATCCTGGCGGCGCTGATCACAGTCTACATCGTGCTGGGCGTGCTGTACGAGAGCACGCTGCACCCGCTGACCATCCTGTCGACGCTGCCCTCGGCCGGGCTGGGGGCGCTGCTGGCGCTGGTGCTGGCCGGGCAGGACCTGTCCATCGTGGCGATGATCGGCATCGTGCTGCTGATCGGCATCGTCAAGAAGAACGCCATCATGATGATCGACTTCGCCCTGGAGGCGGAGCGCGAGCGCGGCCTGCCCCCCTTCGAGGCGATCCGCGAGGCGGCGCTGGTGCGCTTCCGCCCGATCATGATGACGACCTTCGCGGCGCTGCTCGGCGCCGTGCCGCTGGCGTTCGACTACGGCACGGGGGGCGAGCTGCGCCGGCCGCTGGGCATCGCCATCATGGGCGGGCTGATCGTCAGCCAGATTTTGACGCTCTACACCACGCCGGTGGTCTATCTGGCGCTGGAACGGCTGGCGCAGCGCCGCGGCGCGCGGCACCGGCTGGCGCCGGCGGAGTGAGGAGGCTAAGGTCGGATGCTGGCAGCGCTGAGAGGATGGCATGCGGTCTGGCCCGCGCGGTCGCCGATGACGGGCGCCCCCGACAGCGACGACGCGCTGATGGGCCGCGTCGCAGCCGGCGACGCAGCAGCGTTCGAGGACCTCGCCGCCCGCCACATGCGCCGCGCCGTGGCGCTGGCGCAGCGGCTGACCGGCAACGCCTCAGACGCCGACGAGATCGCCCAGGACGCCTTCCTGCGGGTCTGGCAGCACGCCGGCCGGTGGGAGCCGGGGCGCGCCCGCTTCGCCACTTGGCTGTACCGGATCGTCGTCAACCTCGCCGTCGACCGCAAGCGCCGGCCCGGCTTCCAGCCGCTGGACGCCGCGGCCGAGCTGGCGGACGAGCGCCCGGACGCCGTCGACCTCATCGCCGAACGCCAGACCGCCGACCGGGTGGGCCGGGCGCTGCTGGAACTGCCCGAGCGGCAGCGCGCCGCGGTCGTCCTCTTCCACCAGGAAGGGCTCAGCCAGCGGCAGGCCGCCGAGGTGCTGGGCGTCGGCGAGAACGCCTTCGAATCCTTGCTCGCCCGCGCCCGCCGGGCCCTGAGGACGGCGCTTGCCGCCGGGAGGACGCCATGACGCACGACGACTTCCTCGCCCTGCTCGACGCACATGGCAGCGATCTCAGCCTGTGGCCGGTGCCCGCGCGCGCCGCCGCCGAACGGCTGCTGGAGTCCTCGGACGAGGCCGCCGCGGCGTGGCGGGCGGCGCGGGCGGTGGAACGGCTGCTCGCCGAACCGCCGCAGGTCAGCGACGAGCGCGTCGGGCGGCTGCTCGCCGCGGTGGCGCGGCAGGCTGGCACGGCGCCGCGCGAGACCTTTCTGGTGCTGCTGTTCGGCCGCATGCCGGCGCGGCTGGCCGGAGCACTGTGCGCCGGCCTGCTGGCGCTCGGCTGGCTGGCGGGCGGGCTGACGATCGGGCCGGCGCCGTCCGACGGCGTGCTGCTGGCCGAGGACGTCCCCTCACTGTTCGACGGAGGCCCGCGATGATCACGCTGACGCAGCCCCGCGTCTCCTTCCGCCTGCTGGTGCTGGCGTCGCTGGGGCTCAACCTGTTCCTCGGCGCCATGCTGGTCAGCAGCTGGTGGAACCACCGCCCGCCGCCGTCCGGGCTGATGCCGGACCGGTTGGTCGAGCGCGTCGCCCCCGACCTGCCCGAGGTCGACGCCGTGCGGCTGCGCGCCGCCTTCTCCGCCACGCGCGCCCGGTTCGCCGCGCTGGAGGCGGAGTCCCGCGAGGCCTCGGCCGCCGTCCGCGCGGTCGCCATGCGCGAGCCGCTGGACGTCGGCGAGCTGCGCGCCCGCATGGACGCCGCTCGCGCCGTGCGCCGCCGCATGGGCGACCTGATCGAGGACACCGTGCTCACCCTGATGCCGGAGCTGTCGCTTCCCGCCCGCGAACGCTTGGCCGCCGGCCGCCGGTGACGCTGCCCGCACGGAGGGCGGCCAACAGCGCGCCGAAGCCCGCCAGTCCAGCCCCCCGCCGATCGTGAGTTCCATTGGTTGGAAACGTATGATTGTGTAAAAGTGCAAGACTTGGAAGTTTCCGTGATCCCGACGATGCTGCGCGCTGCAAGCAAGGAAGGCAGGGCAGACATGGCCATCGTCGGCTACGCGCGCGCCTCCACCGAGGACCAGTCCACCGAGGCGCAGATCCTCGACCTCAAGACGTTCGGCTGCACGGAGATCTTCCGCGAGAACGCGTCCGGCGCCGACCGCGAGCGCCCACAGCTCAAGGCGGTGCTGGCGCGCGTGAAGAAGGGCGACACGCTGGTGGTGGTGCACATCGACCGCCTCGCCCGCTCGCCCACCCACCTGCTCGACGTCATCGACACGCTGGAGAAGAAGGGGGTCGCCTTCAAGTCACTGGGCGACCCCATCGACACCGGCAGCCCGCAGGGCAAGTTCACCCTGCAGATCCTCGGCGCGGTGGCGGAGTTCGAGCGCTCCCTCATCCGCGAGCGCACCAAGGCCGGCGTGCGGATGGCCAAGGCGATGGGCAAGAGACCCGGCAACCCCGGCCTCATCGCCAGGGACCCGCTCGCCCGCCGCCGCGTCGCCCAGGCCCGCGACGAGCGCCTCAGCGAGCGCGTCATCGCCGGGGCGCAGGAGTTCCTGCCAGTGGTCCAGCGGCTGCGGCCGGAGCACCCGTGGGACCGGGTGGTCGATGTGTTGAACGGCGCCATGAAGATGCGCCCCGGCGACAACGCGTCACCCTGGACGCGCGACGCGCTGATCCGCGCGGTCAAACGTCTGGTCGGCGAGGGGCTGGCCGATCCGGGGCTGCTGAAGGCGGCGCCGCGGCGCTCGAAGAAGGCGGTGGCGCAGGGACGGCGGCTGGTCGAGCTGGTGGCGACCATCCACAACGCCTCCGGGGCCGAGAAGCCGATGCTGGCGCGCATCGGCCGGCAGTTGGAGCGCCAGGGCGTGCGCACCGCCACGGGGGCGAAGACGTGGGCGCCGTCCAGCGTCAAGGCACTGCTCGACAAGGCGCGCGAGGAAGGGCTGATCGATCCGGCGGATGCCGGGGGCTCGCCATGACGTCAGTCGATGGCGATGGCGATTCCCTTGGAGCGTAGAACGTCGACGAGGTTTCCCACGGCGGCGGCGCCCGCCATCTCGTCGGTGCGGAAGGTCACGCCGTAGGCGTCCTCGATCGCGACGATCAGGTTTATGTGGTTGAACGAGTCCCACCCCTTCACGTCCTTCGCGGTGAGATCGCGATGGATGACCAGGGTGTCGTCGCGGAACACGTCGCGGAAAATCGACTGGAGGCGGTCGAGGCTCATGGGGATCCGTCAGGTTACGAGGAAGGCGGCGATGCGCGGCACCGGCTCGTCCGCCCGGGGTTCATAGGCGATGTCCTCCTGGTGGTCGAGGACGCGGAACCCGGCGCCGACAAGCTGGTCGCGGATCTCCTCCCAAGAATTGTACAGGTAGATGTGGTCGGTGTTGGCCGACGTGATCACCGTCGCGATGAAGCCGATGCCACCCGCCTGCAGCATCCGGCGCAGGCTGCGCAGGAAGGCCGGCGGGTCCTCCAGATGCTCCAGAACGTCGGCCGAGACGATGAACGGCCACTGCCCGTCCGGTGAATCGATGGGCGGCGCGGCGATCACGTTGCGCAGCGTGCCGCTCCAGCGCTCGCGCACGCCGAACCGCTCCAGGTGGCGCGCCGTGTAGTCCAGGGAGTGCGCGCTGATGTCGAAGGCGTGCCCGCGCACGTCGGGCGCCACGGACAGCAGTTGCCGGCTGTAGAAACCACTCCCCACGCCGACCTCGCAGAAGCGGCGGTCGGCGGCCTCCCGGACCAGCGGTGCGAAGTGGGCGTGGAACCAGCGCAGCTGGTTGAAATAGTGCGGCCACAGGTAATGGCTCAGCAGGATGCCCGGCGCGTACAGGGTGTTGACGTACGCCTCGTTGTGATAGACTTGCGCCGCCGCCTCGGCATAGGTCTTGGCGGCGTAGACGCGCTCCCTCTCGAAGCGCTTCTGCAGCTTCGCCATCTCCAGCGAAAAGCCGACGTAGCCCTTGATCGCCAGTCCCATGGCCGCATCGTCGCCACCGAAGAAGCGATTCAGGAAGTCCTCGAAGGCCTCTTCCCACTCCCGGCCGAAGCGGGCGCGTGCCTTGGCAACGGTGCCGGCCATGAAGGGCGCCACGCGGGCCAGCGTCGCCTCGAAGCGTCCGATGGCGGGGGTGGCAAACGGGGTCTTCATGGGCCGATCATTCCTAAAGACGCGCGTGGAGCGGCGGATACCGTAGGTCCGGTATGCTTAACAACATCTCAACCCCGCAGCCGCCCCACCGGCCCCTGCTTCCCCACCGCAGGCCCGGCTGCCCTATCTTCTGCAGAAGAGGAAGGACGGACACTCGGCATGGCCGAACCTTAACGCCTTTTGGTGTTGTCAGGCTATGCAGTGCGTCAGGTGCGGGAGTGAGGAGCGGCGTTCTTTCGGGCTGCACGGTTCGGGCAGATCAACCCACACACGCGTGTATAGAAAGAAGCCAATCCACAACACATGATTGCAGCCCGTGCCGAAGCCGTGTTGTTGATGGCCTGGGGGTTATCGCCCTAACCACGGGGGCGTCTCTGAATGAAAAATCCTAAAAAAGGTTCTTGTTCCTATTTCGATATTGTGTTCCCATGAGGGGGGTTAGCCGGGGGCCGCAATGCGTGGGGAAGTGGGGTTGTCTGATCGGAAGCGGACGCTCGAATTGATCGCACTAGAAATTGAACAGGCGTCCGACGATCGCAGGGCTGCGTGTTGGAAGGCCCTGCGGTCTGCAGCGAAGGAGCTCAGGATTTCGCTTCGCGAACAGCGCGCAGGATCTCGGCCAGGCGGTCGTCCGGCACCTGCTTCAGTTCCGCCTCGATTCGAGACCTGATCGGTTCGGGGGTCGGGTCGTCCGTCAACCCCTTCAAATAGGCGGCACCGACGTTCAGCGCGTCGGCGATCTCGACCACGAATCGCGGATGCTTGGTCAGGCCCCGCTCGATCTTATCGATGGTCTGCTGACTCGTGCCAATCCGTCCGGCAAGCTCGGCCTGGGACAGGTTGGCTTTCTCGCGCACAGCTCGGAGACGTTGTCCAACGATGGTCATGGGAATCAGGCCGCAATACCCCTTTGCGCAACGTTTAACACGGACAGGTGTTGGAAGTCTAACAACAAACATTGTCTCCGGTACGCCCGTAAACGAATTAACCTCAATGGCGTGGACGACGGTCGTGGCCGGTCGTGACGGCAGGGTTGCCCTCTCCTTGCAACGCAACGCGACACAGACACAGAGTGGCACGGCATGATCGGGAAGCACGCCGCCTTGGCGGCCGAACTGAACCACAAGCATGAGGAACGGATGGCCAAGCTGCAGATGCTGCACGGCGTCGGCCAGCCCCCTCCCGCACCCGCGACGAAGCGCAAGCGGAAGCCCAAGAACGCCTCACCCGCGGAGCACACCCCGCGGGCGGGCGGCGCCGGCACGCTGGGGTGATCCCGAGGGCTCCCGGCGGCCGGTCGTGACAGCTCAATCGCGGGATCAACTTACCCGCGAGGCTCTGCATGTCCTACCCGTTTTCTGGAGCCGCGACGCCGATCGGCTCCGACGACATTCTCCGTATCGCCGAGTCCCTCGGCGTCGAACCGGCCGTGGTCCGCGCCGTCGATACCGTCGAGACCGGCGGCGTCGGCGGCTTCCTCTCCGACGGCTCGGGCCGTCCGCGCATCCTCGTCGAGGCGCATCTCTTCTCGGCCGCCACCGGGCGGCGCTGGGACACGTCGCACCCGGGCATTTCCTCGCCCACCTGGAACCGCGCCCTGTACCGCGGCGGCGCGGCCGAGTACCTGCGGCTCGCCGAGGCGTTGGAGCTGGATCGCGAGGCCGCCTTGAAGGCGGCGAGCTGGGGACGCTTCCAGATCCTCGGCGGCAACCACCGGATGGCGGGCTTCGACGACGTCGGGGGGTTCGTCGTCGCCATGGCGGACGACGAGGACAACCACCTCGAAGCCTTCGCCGCGTTCTGCCGCGCGGCGCGCCTAGTGGACGCGCTGCGGGACCGCGACTGGGAGACCTTCGCACGCCGTTACAACGGCCCGCAGTACGCCAGGAACCGCTATCACCTCCGCCTCGCCGCGGCGTACGCCGACGCGGCCGGCCGCGAGGCGGCGCCCGGCAGCGTGCTCCGCCTGGGCTCGGCGGGCCCGGCGGTGAAGGGGCTGCAGGTCGTGCTCAACGCGCGCGGTGCCGGCCTCATGGAGGACGGCGCATTCGGCCGTGTCACGGAACTGGCCGTCATGCGCTTCCAGGATGCCCACGGCTTGCTGGCCGACGGCATCGTGGGTCCGGACACGGCCGCGGCGCTGGGACTGCCTCCCGTCCACCGCAAGGCCTAGGAGGGCCGCATCATGTTCTCCTTCCTCCTGTCGCTGCTGCCGCTGATCCCGGATCTGGTCGGGATGGCGGACGACAAGCTTGGCAAGGTGGCCGAACGCTTCGTGCCGGCGGTCCAGGCCCTCACCGGTCAGAGCGAACCGGACGGCATCGCAGCCGCGCTGAAGGCCGATCCCGCGCTCCTCCTCCAGGTGCAGAAGCTGGCGACCAACGCCATGCTCGCCGTCGAGCGGGACGAGGTCGAACGGCTGCGCATCGTCAACGCGACCATGCAGAACGAGGCCAACAGCAAGGACCCGTTCGTCCGGCGCATGCGGCCGGCGTTCGGCTACCTCATTGCGCTGGTGATCCTGCTGCAGACGCTGATCATCGCGTACGTGGCGGTCATGCACCCGTCCGAGCTGGCGGCAAGCATCACGGCGATGTCGCAGATGTCCTCGATCCTGTTGCCGGCCCTGGCGGTGCTCGGCGTCTACGTCTACCGGCGCAGCGACGAGAAGGGCGTCGTGCCGGGCCCGTTCGACGCGCTGGCCGGCGCCCTGGGCAAACGCAAGCCGGGCGCCAAGTAGGGCCGTAATCCCCGGCGGCCACAATCGTTTTAACAACAAAAAGTGTTGATGGTTGTGGCCGCGCGAGGTACCGTGTTCGCCAGGTCGTGAACGACAGGTGCGAACATGTCCAATGCGTCAAGGGTAACCATACAGGGCGCCGCCGGCGGCCCGGTGATGATGCGCTGCCAGCGGCGCTCGGTAACGCTGGCCGAATCCAGCTGCGCGGCCAGTTGGGAGACCGCGCAGAAGAAGCGTCCGGAGCCTTGGGAAGGGCGCTGGCATTGCCGGTCCTGCGCGCTGGGGGCCGAAAAGGCCGGGAAACCCCTTCCCCAGACGGCCATTGCCGCCGACGCGCTGTCGTGCCTGTGCCCGCGCTGCTTCCGCCCCGCCCCACGCTTGATCAACGGGCATCTCTGCGTGTCCTGCTACAACCGCGACCGGGAGGTGGCGCGCGGCCGCAACGCCAAGGGCGGCGTGCCGCGCCTGACGGCGAAGCTGCACAATTTAACAATATTGATTGTTGAGGCGGGAGCCGTCCGGCGTGAAACCCTCGACCGCGTCACCGGGCCGCAGGAGGCGATGATCATGCTGGCCAAGCGCGCCCGCCGACCCATCGCGTTCCTCCGCCCGATCCATCGCATCGGTCCGGCCGGCCTGCCCCCGATATCAGAGGCCATGCAGTTGGAGTTGCCGCTATGAGCGCCGAGATGATCTGGACGCTGACCGAGCACGTCTGCCGTCACTGCAACATCGGACGCATCCTGGTGCGGGGCGCCGTGCACCGGTGCAGCGTCTGCGGGGAGTCGGTCACCGGCGGCATCGACACGCTGTGCGGCTGCGGCATCGGCGGCAGGAAGCGGGCCTTCCAGTGCCGGCCCAACCCGCTGCCGATGCCGAGCAACCCGGCCGAGTTCGTCATCATGTTCGTCGGCGGCGACCAACAGACGGCGGACTCCTCCGCCGACGCCCCGGCACCGCGCTGCACCGGCACCGCGACCCTGTTCTGAAGCGGTCAGCCGCCCGCGCGTCGGTTCAGCAACGCGCCAGGTCGTGACGGCAAGCTGCCGGAATGAAACACCGCGGTTCACCGGCATGATCACGCTCATACAGCCCCTTTCTGCGGGCAACGCCCTCAGACTCTTCATCACACCGCCACCGGGCGCGGAACGATGGCGCGTACTGCGCCGGACAGCCGACGCCTTCACCGGACCGGACGACGCCGGCGCGGCGACCGTGGCGGACGACTGCACCGATACCGTCGTGCTCGACCAGGGCAAGGCGCTGCTCAACGGCACGCTCTACCACTATCGCCCCTACTACCGCGTCGGCGGCTTCTGGGTGGCCGGGGACAGCGCGTCGGCAACGCCGGCCGCGACCTACCAGGGCGACGCCGTCGACCCGCAGACCCTGCTGTGCGAGCGGTTGGAATTGGGACTGGCGGTCGAGGTGGCGCGCGGCACGCTGGCGCCGGCCTCCGGCGCGGTCCCGGTGCTGACCGTTCCGCACGCGCTGTCCGGCCAAACCGTCTTCCCATGCGTCTCGGTCTGGGTGGAGGAGAACTCCACGGCGGAGCGCGCGGTGGGCGAGGTCCTGTGCGACGACGAGCATCTGGGCGACGGCGGCTGGGTGGAAACCGAAGGCTGGCTGTCAAGCACCAGGCTCAGCGTCGTCGGGGCGTCGTCCGACCCGGCCGGGCGCATCGCCCTGCGCACCGCCATCGGCCGTGTCATCGCTGCCAACCTGCCGGTCTTCGCCGAGTACGGGCTGACGCAGGTGACGTTCTCACAAAAGGATTCCGAAGACGTCACGCAGAGCGAGACCCCGCTCTATCTCGTCTTCGGTTCGTTCTCCTGCATGACGCCGTCGTACATCCGCAATGTCGTCGGCGAAATCACGGATGTCGAGACCACCGTTTCTTCCTCAAGATAGGGCAAGTCCATGGCCAAAACACAGACGCAGACGTCCATACAGGCGGCCGAAGCGACCGAATTCCCCGTCTCTCTCGACGAGTTCTGCGCCCGCCTGTCGGCGGACGACAAGCGCGTC
This sequence comes from Azospirillum sp. TSO22-1, assembly GCF_003116015.1. GTDB lineage: Bacteria > Pseudomonadota > Alphaproteobacteria > Azospirillales > Azospirillaceae > Azospirillum. The sequence continues at coordinate 83,507 of NZ_LGQZ01000072.1, read as the reverse complement.
GAGCTGATCGCCGCCTTCCACCACGACGAGGCGGCCGCCGGCCGCCTGCGCGACCTGGAAGGCCTCTACCACTCCCGCTTCGCCGAACTGGCAACGCGCCCGGCCTGATAAGGAGCTGCCCATATGGCTTCCCGTCTCTTCTTCAACGGCCGACTGTGGACCACCCCGGCCACCATGTCGGTGATCGACGACTCGGCCATGCAGCCGAAGGGCCTGACCGTCGGCAACATCCTGGCCCTGGTCGGCAAGGCCCTCGGCGGCAAGCCGAACACCGTCCTGAAGTTCGGCTCGCCGGCTGAAGCCGCCGCCGTGCTCAAGGGCGGCGAACTGCTGGCCGCCGTCCAGAAGGCGTTCGACCCGAGCCCCGAAACCAACGCCCCGGCGACGGTCGTCGCCATCCGCGTCGGCCAAGCCACGCAGGCCACGCTCACCCTCAAGGACGCCGGCGACGCGACGGTCGTCACCCTCGTCTCCGACGACTACGGCCTGGGTGCCAACCAGATCAAGGTGAAGATCGAGTCCGGCTCGGTGCGCGGCAAGAAGCTCACCACCATGCTGGGCAACGGCTACTTCAGCCAGGACAACGTCGCCCGCGACGCGCTGACCGTCCGCTATGCCGGCACCGGCACGGCGGCCACGATCGCCGTCGCCAGCACCACCGTCACCCTCGACGTGGACGGCACGGCGACGGTCATCGACCTGTCGTCCTTCGCGACCGTCGGCGAGTTGGTGGACCGCATCAACGCGGTGGCGGGCTTCACCGCGTCGGCGATCGCCGGGTCCGAGGACAGGCCGGCCCTGAACGGGCTGGACGGCGTCACCGGGCAGGACGTCAAGGCCGCCGCGTACACGGTCACCGCCAACCTCCAGGCCGTCGTCGACTGGCTGAACGGCGTCGGCGAGGGCTTCGTCACCGCGACGCGCGCCGCCGGCGCCGGCACCCTGCCGGTGAACGCCGACTGGACCTACCTCGCCGGCGCCGTCGATCCGGCCCCGGTCGTGGGCGACTGGACGAACGCGCTGACGACGCTGCAGGGCGAGGACGCGCAATGGGTGGTGCCGCTGACCGGCAACGCCGCCATCCACGCCGCGGTGGACGCGCACTGCGCCTACATGAGCAACGTCGCCCGGATGGAGCGGCGCGCCCTGGTCGGCCCCGCGGCCAACACCGCGCTCACCGCCGTCAAAGACCTGCCGAAGGCGCTGAACAGCGACCGCACGTCGCTGGTGTGGCCCGGCCACTACGACTACGACGCCAGCGGCAAGCTGGCGCTGCTGCCGCCGTACATGACCGCCGCGGTGATCGCCGCCGCCTTCGCCGGCAGCAACCCCGGCACGCCGCTGACCAACAAGGCGCTGAAGATCCGCGGCCTGGAGTTCAAGGTGCGCAACCCGACCGACACCGACGACCTGATCCAGGCCGGCGTGCTGTGCCTGGAGGAGACACCGAAGGGCTACAAGGTGGTGCGCAGCGTCTCCACCTGGCTGGTGAACGACAGCTACAACCGCGTCGAGGTATCGACCGGGGTCGCCACCGACTTCGTCGCCCGCAACGTCCGACAGGCGCTCGATGTCCTGCGCGGCGCCAAGGGCTCACCGATCGTGCTGTCCCGCGCCGTCTCCATCGCCGAGACGACGCTGCGCGAGCTGGCTCGGCCGGAGCCCCAGGGCCCGGGCGTCATCGTCGGCGACGAGGAACACCCCGCCTACAGGAACATCCGCGCCGAGCTGGACGGGGATGTGCTGCGCGTCGAGTTCCAGTGCTCGCCGGTGATTCCGGTGAACTTCATCCCCGTGTCCATCTTCGTCGTGCCGTACAGCGGCACCGCGGCCGCGGCGTAAGGAGACAGGCCAACATGCGCCAGAATCTGAAAACCCATTCCGGCAACCGCATCGCCGTGGAACTCGACGGCAAGGTGGTCGGGCTCGTCCAGTCCGTCATGGCGAAGGACAACTACGGACTCCAGGACGCCATCGGCATCGGCGACATCCACGTCCAGGAGCACATCCCGACCAAGGCCGACCACGCCCTGACCGTGGACACCATGGTCCTGTTCCGGGGCAACCTCCGCGATGCGGGCGTCGCCCCGCAGAACGGCGACGACGTCCTGCGCGGCGTCGTCTTCGACCTGTGCATCTACTCGAAGGACACCGGCCAGTTGCTGCGCAAGTACATCGGCTGCAGCTATCTGAGCGGCGAACTGAAGGTGGAGGCGCAGAAGATCGTCATGAACAAGGGTGATTTCAAAGCCCTCGACGTGGTCGGGACGGCCATGTGATGGGCAGGACTGACCGCAGCTATACGGTCAGCGTGGACGGCGTCGGAGACTTTGTCTTCCGACGCCGTGTCATGCGCGACCAGTTCCGGATCCACGCCGATACCCTGCGCATCCTGGGCGGCCCGGTCGACGAGCCGCTGCTGTGGAACAGCGCCGCGGCGATGGCCACCATCGGCGTGCTCATGGTCAGCGGCCCCGACGGCTGGGACGTCGAGGAATTGGACCCGCTGGCCCCCGAAGACCTGGAGGGACTCTACAAGGTGCACGGGAGGCTCCTGGAAGAGGAGGAGCGATTTCGCGGAGGCGCTCAACCGTAACGCCCGCCAGTGGGGCCGGGAGCTCAGCGACACCGTGGAGTTCGCCTTCCGCCGGCGGTACGGCCTGCCGCCGACGGACCCACGGTTCCTGGACGCCGGCCTGGACGAGATGCTGATCGACTGGTGGGCGCACCGCTTCACCGACGATCCGCAGCTGAAGGACGAGGTCGTCAACGTCAACTTCGAGGCGGACGTCGAGGCCATGGAGCGGTCGATGATGGACGCGGACCCGGACGGCTGGGAAGAGGTCGCGGCGGATACCTACGCGTGACCGGTCCGCAGGTCGTGACGGCACGCTGGCCCATGCCTCAAAAACGCATGGGCCAGCACCGTGTCCATCCCCACTCCGATTTCCGATGACGCCGCCGGCGTCGCCACCGCCTTCGAACGGATCCGCACCGCGCTTCGTCTTGCCGGCCAGGAAGGCAGAGCGCTCAAGGAGCTCGACCTGTCCCATCCCGCGCTGGCGGAGGTGGCCGGGGACATGCAACGGCTTCAGGAGAACTTCGAGACCCTGAAGCGCGTCACCCGCGGCGGCACGGCCGCCGCGCTGCGCGGCACCGGGGCCGACGACTGGCTGTCCTGGTACGCCGGCCTCGATCAGACCTTCCCGGACGGGAACGAGCGCCTCCGGCACACCGATGCGGTCGGCCGCTACCTGCTGCAGGGAAGCCGGTTCGCCCCGCCGTCCGACAACGGTACGCCCGAGGGCGACCTGTCCTACACGATGCCGCTGAACAGCGTCCCGACCACTGCGGTGTCCGGACCCGCCCCGGAGGAAGTGGCGGAGGGATCGTCGCCCAGCGACGCGCTGTTCCGCGCCCTCCACGACAACGGCGGCGACCTCGGCCTGCCACTGGCGAACGCTCTCCCCGAGCCTCCTTTCCCAGCGTCGGACAGCCCAACGAATGGGACGCATGCTGGCCGTATCCAGGATCCGATGCGGCCCGGCGCCGACTTCACCCCACCCCCCAGCCTGGAGCCTGATTCTGCGGCCGTGCTGCAGGCCCTACGGAAAGAGACCGCTCTGGAGCAGAAGCCAGCGCCATTCTCGGTGCCGTTCGCCGGCACCGCAAAGGACGGTTTCTTCGCCGGGGCACCAACACCCACCTTGTCTGGCGGCGATGCGGCGGAAACCCCAAGCGCTCCCTACCGGCACTGGAATGCCAGGTCGCTCACGGCTAGCCCGGCCATGCGTCAGGAGCCGGGGCCGGAACACGACTGGGACGGTGCCACCGACGTCGTGCCCGCCGCTGACAACCAGCGTGACGTACCCCACCAGACGCTCCTCCGCCACACCGGCACGGAGATGCCAGGAACCGCAGCCGCTATGGCAATGGGCGAACGGGGTGCGGGCCCGCGCAGGAAAACGGTCGGAACCCCAGCGCAGTCCGGTATGGAAACGACCGGTGGTGCGCGCGCCAATGGGATTCTAGAGACGCTGAGCAAAGGGCTGTTTGGCCTCAATGAACAGGCTTCTCCGCTGGTAGGCACTTGGGATGAATGGTTGCGTAGCGCCTCTGGCTCGGCGCAGCCCCCGGTCGAGGGGAAGTTTGGCTACGACGCAGTCAAGGCTCTCTTCACCCGGTCCATGGAGGCTGTGGAGAGCAGCAACGGCACCGACATGGCTGCGACGACCTCTTCCGCTCGCGGCTGGCACCAGTTCCTCGACGGCACATGGAAGAGTGTTGCCAGAAAATACGCACCAGAACGCGTTCGCGGCATGAATGATGAGGAACTCCTGAAGCTACGCTTCAATCGAGACTTCAGCCGTGACATGGTCTCGCTTTATGTTGATAGGGAATTGGCGCCGGCTCTGGAGAGAGCTGGCCTGCCGGTTACGCCACTGTCCTTGTATGCCACTTGGCATTTTGGTCCAGGCGGCGGGCCGAAGGTAATGGGCGCAGCCGATACGGAAATGATGGCAAAAATTCTGAGCAAAGAAGCGATCGATGCGAATGATTATCTGAAAGACATGAGCGTCGGTGAGTGGAAGAACAAGTACGCTCGCAAGTTCTACCCGCCACTGCCAGGCCACAAGCCGCCGGTGCCGCCCGAGCCACCGCTCTTCGTTCCGCCGCCACCGGCCCGCAAACCGGGCGTATCCACGAGCGAGGCTCCCTTCCTAACACCGTCGGAAGGCGGGCAGACCTCCTCGATCCCGTCCATCGACCGGCCGGCGGTCGGCATGCCGCTGCCGGAGGGCGGGCAGAGTGCGCCTGCACCGCAGAACACCAGCGTCAGCTTTCAGATCGCGCCACTGCGCGTCGTGCACGAGGCGCGGGACGGCACGGTGCGGGGCGTCGAGCATCTGCCGGTCGCGCCGGTCGGCCCGGCCCGGCCATGGGGGGTTTCCTGATGGCGATCACGACCTACACACCGCAACTCCAGGTCCGGCTGATCAAGCTGGTGGGGCGCCGGAACGGAGTCTCGGAGCGCCATGCCGCAGCGCAACGCGACCTGGACCTGCTGCATTATCTGGGCGATCACGGCGACGCCGGCACGGTGACGACAAGCAAGAACCTGACGGAGGCCGGCACCTTCACGGTGAGCTTCGCCGACCGGTCGCGCAGAGGGCTGGACACCGTATACGCCCTGGTCGAGCCCATGGACCTGATCGAGATCCGGGCCGCTCGGGTACCGACCGGCGGTTCCCTGCCGCTCATCATGCGCGGCTTCGTCGACCAGGTGCAACGCAAGGAGTCGTTGGGCAAGGACGGCGAACCGATACGCACCGTGGTCATCACGGGGCACGACTCCGGCAAACTCCTCGAGATGAGCCAGGTGTTCTATGAAATCGCCCCCGTGGCCGAGAAGAACTTCCTGTCCGATTTCATGCTTCGCGCTGACAGCGGCATGGCGCTCAAGATCATGAAGGTCGGCGAATTCATGAATGAAATCGTCGACAAGGTGGTCAACCCGCGCGCGCGCAAGCTGTTCGCGGTGAGCAGCCAAGCGGTGGGCGAATTCAAGCTGTACTCCTCGGTTGAGGAAGGCTCGCTCACGCCCAGCATGATGACCTCCAAGGAAAACAAGAACCAGCCGCTGTGGAAGGTGATGGAGGCCTACGCCGACCGTCCCTGGAACGAGTTGTTCGTGGAGGACGAGGACCGGGGACCCGCCATCCGCTTCCGGCCGGTGCCCTACAAGACCGTGGGCGGCCATTTCATCATGCCGGGAGCGATCGATCCGGGGACCGTCGCCATCGAGGACCGGGACGTCGTCAGCTGGGAAGCCAGGCGTGGCGACAAGCGCATCGCCAACTGGTACTGGGTGTCGCCGGAAAGGGCACTCATGGAGACCAACGGGGCGCTGAATCAGCAGTCCACGCGCACGCGGAAACACCTCGATTTCGAGCACCCCAACTCGCGCGAGGATCTATACGGCGCCAAGAAGATGGAATTCTTCTCGCACCTGATCCCCGACATCACCAGGCACCCGACGACCGCCCCGCCGGCGGAGCGGCAGCAGATCCTGTCCAAGTACGTCGATTGGTTCCATACGCGCGCCGAACGGCTCAAGGAGATGAACCGGGACAACAGCGCCTTCGAGGAGTGCACCGCGACGCTGAAGGGAAGCGAGGCGCTGAAGGTCGGACGATTCCTCCGCCTGACGCGCGGCGAACTGGTGTCGGAACTGGTGTCGGAAGGCTACGTCACCAAGGTCACCCACGAATTCAAGCCGCTGCGGACCTGGACGACGGCCGTCGAACTCGAACGCTGCACCGGTTTCCTGGAGCGGTCGAAACTCACCTCCAACCCGTACTGGAAGCAAGGCATCCGGGGGCCGTACACATGAGCCTGCGCATCGCACAAGTGGTCGCCGTCCACCCGTCGCGGCGGCGCGTCGATCTGGTGTTCCTCGACGACGGCTACCGCGCGGCCAACGTGCTGGTGGCCACCGGCGGCGCCAGCTCGGACGCCGGGTCCTGGAACGTCCCGAACGTCCCGAGGCCGGCCAGCGAGGCCGAGGCCGGCGGCTACAACCACTCCGGCCGCACCATGCTCGCCCTGGTCGGCTTCGTGGACGGCGGGCCCGTCGTCGTCGGCTGGGTGCCGCCGCTCAGCGGCGAGATGGAGTTCACGGAACAGAACCGGGAGGTGCACCGCCATCCTTCTGGAACCTGGTGGACGATCGCGCCGGATGGCTCGGTGGAGGTTCACCACAACGGCGGCGCCTATCTGCGGATCGGCTCCGGCGACCATGAGGACCTGGGCGGCGTCGCGGCCGGCGGCTGGTCCCCGCCCGGCGGCGCCCCGGCTCGGATCACGCTCCACACCGACGGCTTCACGCTGACGGTGCTGCCCGGCGGGACCGTCACCATGGAGGCCGACGCGTCCGTCACCGTCAAGACGCCGTCGGTCACCATCGATTCCCCGCAGTCGCTGTTCACCGGCGCCGTCACCGTGCAGGGAGCCTTCACCTACCAGGGCGGCATGACGGGTTCGGGTGGCGCCAAATCGGCCGCCATCACCGGCGACGTCCAGGTCACCGGCGGCGACGTCAAAGCCGACGGCGTCGGCCTCAAGAGCCACACGCATCCCGATCCGCAGGGCGGCGCCACGGCGCCTGGAGTGGGCTGACGGTCGTGACGCTACGGTGGAGGCATGACACCTCCATCGCAAAAACACCGCAAGATCGGCTTTTACCTGGAGGGTGGTGAAGGCGGGGTCCTGACCTGGAACTTCACCATCCGTCCGGAGGAACTGATCCGGGAAGAACCTTCCCGCCTCACCGTCCAGCAGACGCTGGGCAGCGCCTGGGTCGACGCCTTCGACCGAGGCGTGAGTACCATCACGCTGAAGGGGCACACCGGCTGGCGCGGCGGCTTCAGCGCAGACGGCGCGGCGCAGTTCGAAAATCTGCGCTCCACCGTCTTCACCCAATGGCATGCCCGCCGCAAGGCCCTGGCCGAGAAGGGCCAGGACCCGGAGGCCGTCGGCCTCTACTTCGCCGACACGCTCGACCGGATCACGGCGCGGGTGGCCCCGAAGACCTTCACGCTGCGGCGGTCGAAGGACGCGCCGCTGCTGATGCGGTACGACGTCAGCCTCCTGGTCTTGAACGACAACGCCGAACCGACCAGCGCCAAGGATGCCATCACCGGCGCTCTCTTCAACCCGCTGCGCTGGCTGACGGCGAAGCTCGGTCTGGAGAATCTGGTCCGGGAGATCGGCGAGATCATCAAGCAGGTGGGGCAGGCCTACTCCGCGGTGAAGGAGGTGGTGACGCAGGTCTGCGCCTTCGTCCAGAGCTGCGTCCGGCTCGTGCTCGACGTCATCGACGAGGTCCGCAGCGGCATCGGCAACCTGACGGCGCCGATCTTCTCGACGGTGCAGATGGTCGCCCAGGCGGCCGGCAACGGGTTCGGCATCCTGGCGACCGGGGAGTCGGCGGGTGCGGTCAAGGGCCTGCTGATGCGCGCGGCCTCCACCATGAACGACATTGCGTGCACCATCGCCAACGGCTTCGAGACCGGCCGCACCTTCCGTTCCTTCGACGACCTGTACGGCGCCAGCAACTGCTCCTCCACCGGCGGCGGGCGCGCCTGGTCGACCTATGCGGAAGCGGAAAGGAGCCCGCTCCAGGAGATGTTTCCGCCGGTGGCCTCGCGCGTGTCCGTATCCACGGCTGGCCGCAACGCGATCGACACGCTGCTGCGCGACCCGCTGACCATTCCGTCCGTGGCCGCCTCCCAGGCGCTCGCGGTCCTCCCGTCGGGAGTCAAGCTGCGATGAGTTTCACCAAAGCCCTCAACGGCTATCGGCGCGTCGCGACACGGGTCGGCGACAGCCTCCAGGCCATCGCCGCCCGGGAGATGGGCGACGCGGCGCGCTGGCCCGATCTGGCGCAGATCAACAACCTGATGCCACCCTACATCACCGACGACCCGGCCCTAGCCGGGTCCCAGGTCCTGCTGTCCGGCGCCCCGATCATGCTGCCGACCGCGGCCCCCCCATCGACGGGCGTGGCCGACGCGCACAGCATGTTCGGGTGCGACATCGCGCTCACCAACGGCCGGATCGAGGTGACGGACGGCGGCGACCTGCGGCTCACCGAAGGCGTGGCCAACCTGAACCAGGCGCTTCGCCACGCGCTGGCCACCGATCCGGGGGACCTGCTGTTCCACCAGGGCTACGGCTGCCCCGCTCGCACGCTGATCGGCCGGCCCGGCGGCGAAGTCAACAACCAGCTCGCGGCCATGTTCGTCGCGCGCACCCTGCGCGCCGACCCGCGGGTGGCCCGCGTCGAAAATCCGACGGCCGACATCCAAGGCGACGGCATCGCCGTCACGGCAACGGCCGTCACCGTGGACGGCCAGCACCTGCCGGTGGGAATGGGGATGAACAATGCCTTTTCAGATTAAGGACTTCCTGTCGATCGTCGCCGGCATGGTCAACCACATGCGGAAGACTTCGCCGAAGGTCACGGACTTCAACGTGGGATCGGTGGCGCGCACCATGATCGAGGCGCCGGCGATCGAGATCGACGAGCTGTACCAGCAGTATCTGGCCGGCCTGGTCGAAGGGATCCCGACGGCGATCTACCGCAGCTTCGACTTCCCGCTGCTGCCCGCCGTTCCGGCGTCGGGCATCGTCCGGTTCAACGCGCAACCGGGGCGCACCGCCCCCGTCGCCATCGCGGTCGGGACGCGCGTCGCCAACGCCTCCAACGTGGAGTACGAGACGGTCGAAGCCGCCACGATTCCGGTCGGACAGACCAGCGTCGACGTGCTGATGACCGCCGGCACCGCGGGGCCGGCCGGCAACGCGCTGCCGGGCGCCATCGGGCAGCTGGTCTCGCCGGTGGACGGCGTGGCGGGCGTCACCAATCCGGACGCGCTCGCCAACGGCCGCGGCGCCGAGACGGAGTCGGAGCGCAAGCTGCGGTTCGCCGAGTTCATCAAGAGTCTGGCGCGCGGCACCGTCGGCGCGCTGGCCTACGCGGCGCGCCTCGCCACGGTGACCGACGTGTCCGGCACGACGGTGCTGGAGCGCGTGGCGCGCGTGGCCGTGGAGGAGGAGGCCGGGTTCGTCACGCTCTACGTCCACAACGGCGCCGGCAGCACGTCCGAGCAGCTCGTTCAGGCGGTGAAGGACATCGTCGAAGGATACGAGGACGCGGACGGCAACCTGATGCCCGGCTATCGCCCCGCCGGGATGCGCGTGGACGTGGTCGCCATGGCGGAACGGCCGGTCGACGTGACCATCCAGGCGCAGATCCCGGCGTTCTACCAGACCGACGACACCCGCGCGCAGATCGCGGCGGCGCTGACCGGCGTCATCCGCGCCACGCGCAGCGGCGGCGACCTGCGGCCGGTGAATCTGATCAACGCGGTGCTCTCGCTCGAGACCGCCCAAGGGGCGGAGATCGTCACGCCGACGCAGGTGGTGGGATGCCCGGTGGGCTCCGTGCTGGTGCCCGGAACGCTGACGGTGGTGTGGTCATGATAACGACGATGCAGCCGTGGCTCCTCAGCCACCTCCATCGCGTGTTCGACCGCGATCCCGCGGCGGCCCTGGCGATGCGCGTGCGCTCCCCCGGCGGACTGCGCTGGGCGGTCGCCGCCGACGTGCTGAGGGTGGAGCGGCCGGACCTGCCGGACCTGGAGGTGCCGCTGGACGGCGCGACCATCGGCGAGGTGCGCGCCGCCCTGTCCGCCGCCGGCGTCGGGATCGTGTACGCCGATCCCGCACTGGACGGCGTCGGCGCCCTGGCGCTGCTGCCCGGGTCCGGCGACCAGGACACCGGGGACGGCGATCACCTGCTGGCCTACACCTCGATCCTGTGGGGGTGGACGGATGCCGTCGGCCGGACGCTGGACCGCGCGAAGGCCGACATCGGCGAAGCGCTTCGCCAGCTCGTCATCCCGGATTCGCGAGGAGAGTGGGCCGACCTGTGGGCGTCCTATTTCGGCCTGCGCCGCCGCAACGGCGAGTCCGACGCGCGGCTGGCGGAACGCATCGTCTGGGAGCCGCGCCGGCCGCGCTCGAACCCGACGGCGATGCGCGCCAACATCCGGCGGCTGACCGGCTTGGACGTGGAGGTGCGCGAGCCCTGGCGGGAACTGTTCACCATCGGCGTTTCCGAGCCGAGCGGCGGCGACCACCTGCCCGACGACAAGGAGTTCGGTTACCACCGCATCCAGCTCGTCGCGCGGCGCTCCATCGACTTCACGGCGCCCATGCGCGAGGCGGAGGCCGACCGACCGGCCGGAACGCTGCTGCTGCCGCCGGCGATCCACCTGCCACCCATCCTGGTCCGGGCCGTCGAGGGAGGAGCGGTCGCCTTCGGCGGCCACGACACCTTCTCCTGGCACCTGCACGACTTCGACGGCCAGATCCTCGACTACAACTTCGTCCTCGGCGACTCCTTCGTGAAGATGAACCCGCGCCTCGCGATCACGGCGCTGTTCTCCGGTCACGTCCTGGGGCCTCCCGACCCGGCCGACATCGCCCGGCACCTGACGTTCTGCAAGGGCGAAATCATCCTGTCCGATCAGGGCGCCATCGGCGAGGAGCAGGCTCACCTGCCCGGCCGCGTCCTGGTCGAGATCGGCGAGGCGCCGGTCCTGTCCGACAGCGGGCGCCTCTCGGACTACGAATGGGGCGTGCGCTACGAGCCGATCGACGAGTGGACCGCGGTCACGGAAGGCGCGGCGCCGGCCCCATACGTCTACCCGGACCACGAGCCGGCCAGCCTGCACGTGACCTTCTCGACCGCCGTTTCCAAGGAGGCCGCCGCCGGCGCCATCGCCTCCCGCGATGTCCACCGGCTCACCACGCCGAAGATATACCGCGACACCAGGTGGGCGGGACGATGGGAAAAACGCCGCTGGAGCGACCGGTCCTATCCAATTCCGCAAATCGGCTTCAAGGCGTCCGAAGTTCCTCCAGTCATTCGGATCGACTCTCAAGGAAACAAGCTGGTTACCGAAACCGGCGGTTATGTGAGGATATGATATGGCCGATAAAACCATCGCACAGCTCGCCGGATTGAATGGCGATGCCGTCTCGCCCGATGACCTGCTGCCGGTCTGGGACGCATCCGGGAACGCGACGAAGAGCGTCAGCATCGAGGGCCTGAAGCAGGCCATTGATCTCGCCACGGGCACCTCGACACTGGCGCTCGCCGCCCTCGACGAGAACAACGACGCGGCCGAGTTCAGGTTCAACGCGAAGCCCCTGCTGAAGGTTGGCAGCTCCTACGCACTGAGCACGCAGTCCCTGAGTACGCCGTCCGCCAACAGCGCGCTCTACAACAACTCGGTCGCCCTCTACAATCCTAAGGGTGCCCTGCACCTCCATGCGGCCCGCTCGGACACCGCGGCGGCGGGCGCGGCTGGCACCAGCATCGTGTTCGGGGGCATGGCAGCGGCCGGTTCCAACCTGAGCGGTGGGGGGGCTCAGCTCAACGGCGGTCTTGGCGACAGCACCGGCGCCGGTGGTGGTGCGGCGGTCGTCGGGGGCAACGGCGGCCTCACTGGCCATGGCGGCGCGGTCAGCATCACCGGCGGGCGGCCGGGCTGGGACCAGGCCAACGGCACCTTCAACAACGGCACCGGCAACGGCGGCGGCGTCGCCATCAGGGGCGGCGTTGGCGGTGCGGTCGGCGGCAACGGCGGCAACGTGTCGATGACCGCCGGCAACGGCACCGCAGCGGGCAGCGCTGGTGGTCAGGCCTCGCTCACCGCCGGCAACGGCGTGGCGGCTGGCGGCAGCATCTACCTGAAGGCCGGTGGTGGCGCCACCCTGGGTCAGTTCTATTGGCAGATCGGTGACGAAACCGTCGCCCGCGTCTACCGGTCGGCGCCCGGGGCGTACGTCATCGACGTGCCGGCGCCGAGCAGCGCCACCAGCACCGGCCACCTGCTGTCGCTGCAGGCCGGCTACGGCGGCACCACGGCGGGCAGCGGCGGCTGGCTGTACCTCAACGGCGGTCCGGCGCTTGCGGACGGCAACGGCGGCTCGGTCGTCATCCAGGGCCGCGACGCCGCCGGCACCGACCGCAACGGCGGTTCGGTGACGATTACCTCCGGAGCGGCGACCGGAACCGGAACCGTCGGCAATGTCAGCCTGTCCACCCCGGCTGGCGGGACGGTGTCGATGGCAAGCGGTGACAGCTCGCTCGCTATCGCCGATCCCGGCAGCAACGCGCGCGCGACGTTGAGGATCGACGGAAAGGACTTGCTGAAACTCGGTTCCATTTACGCCATCGGTTCGAGTGCCCAGCGGACACCGCCTGCCGACGACGCGGACACGCAGAACAGCGTGCACCTGTACAACCCGCGGGGCCAAATCTGGATACAGGGCGGGCGTTCGGACACCCGCGCAAGCGGGGCGACGGGTTCCGTTCGGCTGGAAGGCGGACACGCGGCTGCAGGGTCCAACGGTACCGGCCACGATGTCATGTTGCACGGCGGTGCCGGTGACGGCACAGGCAGCAACGGTGCGGTGATTCTCCATGGAGGCGCAATCGGCATCATCGGCAGTGCCGCCAACGGCGCCAACGGCGACGGCGGGGGAGTCTACATCGAGTCCGGCGAGGCGACGGGCACCGGCACCCCCGGAAATATCACGCTATGGCCGGCCGGCTACATCGTGTTCCCCGGCGGCCTGACCAACGCGGCGGATGACACTGCCGCAGCCTCGGCCGGCGTGCCGGTGAACGGCCTCTATCGGAACGGTTCGGCGCTGATGCTTCGGGTGGCCTAGCGTCCCTTTCCTTCAGGAGACAGCATGATCCAAGGGGCGCCGATTCAGCCCGACGTCGTAAAGGACAACCGGCCTATACTGTTAAGCCGGACGGCCGCTTCGCCGGCCGCCTGATCATTCTCTGATTCCTCCTCCGATCCCCCTATGGGCGCCCACTGGAACGGTGGGCGCCCGTTGCGCTTCGGCCTTGCCGGAGGCCTCAATCATGCCCCACCGCATTCGCCAAGGCTGACGGTCTCGACCGCCTGACGCTGCCGCTTGGTGCAAGACATGCTTCGATCTCACCGACGGAAGGTTTCCCTGAGCGCGGTTGAATCCAGCACCGACCTGTTGTCCTTGGTGCTTTTTTTATCCACCCGCGGCCCCGGGCCAGCGGTCGTGACGGCAGGGTTGTCCGAGACCACGATGTCTGGAGCCTCCGTTCATGGCCATCTTGACCACCTCGGGCCGCACGGCGATCGCGCTCGCCGTTGCCGCCCAACCGCTGCACCTCGCCTGGGGCACCGGCGACCCGGCCTGGGACGCCACGCCGGTACCCGAGCCCACCGACGCCACCGCGCTGGTTGCCGAACTCGGCCGCCACGCCGTTGACGTGCAGAAATACTGCACCCCCGATCCGGCCGGCGACATCACCGTCCCGGAGGGGCGTTACAGGACCTCGCCAACCCCCACCAACCACCTCTACGTCCAGTTCAACTTCGACTACGCCGACGAACCCACCGCCGTCATCCGCGAAGTCGGCGTCTTCCTCGGCACCGCGCCCAAGCCCGCCGTCCCCGCCGGCAAGGGCTACCTGCTGCCCGCCGACCTGGACAGCCCCGGCGTGCTGCTCGCCCTGCAGCGCGTGCCCGCCATCCCGCGAAGCTCGGCCACCCGCCAGAGCTTCGAGTTCGTCCTGGAGCTGTAACGCCATGACCGTGACCCTCGACGGCTATTACAGCCGCTTCGACCCTACCAAGGGCTACGAGCGCCACCTCTTCCGCATCGGCAAGGTGGTGCAGTGCGCCGAGCTCAACGAGGTCCAGGAGACGGAAATCCACCGCCTCAAGGGCGTTGCCGACGCGCTCTTTCGCGACGGCGCCATCATCCGCGACGCCGCCGTCGTCGTCGATCCCGACACCGGCGCCGTCACCGCCGAGGCCGGCGCCGTCTACCTGCGCGGCGCCGTGCGCGGCGTGCCCCCGGCCGGCTTCGCCATCGCCAGGACCGGCATCGTGCAGATCGGCGTCTACCTCGACGACGTCGTCATCACCGAGGCCGACGACCCGGCCCTGCGCGACCCCGCCATCGGCCCGCGCAACTACAACGCCCCCGGCGCCGCCCGCCTGCGCGCCGACACCGCCTGGGGCTTCGCCGGCGACGGCCAGGGCGGCGAGTTCTATCCGGTCTACACCGTCGTCAACGGCGTGCTGGTCCAGAAGGAGCCGCCGCCCCAGGTGGACAGCGTCTCCCTCGCCATCGCAGACTACGACCTGCAGTCCGCCGGCGGCTTCTACGTCTCCGCCGGCCTGCGCCTGACCCGCCTCGCCGATGACGGCGCCAACCAAGTCTACTCGCTCTCCGAGGGCGTGGCGCGCATCGCCGGGCGCGAGGTGCGCATTCCGCACGCCATCCGCCTCGCCTACCCGGCGCTGCCCGACCTCAAGACCGTCAGCAGCGAGCCGCACACCGCCGTCGGCGGTACCGAGCGCGTCACCCTCAACCACGGCCCGGTGGATTCCATCCAACAGGTCCTGGTGACCAAACAGAAGACCGTCACGCTGACCCACGGCGGCTTCTCCGGCGCCCAGGACGCGCTGCCCGACAGTCCGGTCACCGCCATCGTCGCCGTCAACCAGGGCGGCACCTGGGGCGGCAGCGCGTTTTCCGGCGGCACCACCTACCTCAACGGCACCGACTACAAGCTGACCAGCGACAAGGTGGACTGGAGCCTGCCGGGCGCCGAGGTGGCGCCGGGCAGCACCTACCAGGTGGTCTACCAGTACCTCGCCACCGTCGCCCCGACGGGAGCCGACGCCACCGGCTTCACGGTCAGCGGCGCCGTGGCCGGCTCGCTGATCCAGACCACCTACAAGTGGCGCCTGCCGCGCTACGACCGGCTGTGCCTGGACAAGGACGGCGTGCCGTCCTGGGTGACCGGGGTGGCCAGCGACACCGGCCCGGTGGTGCCAGACGTGCCCTCCGGCATGCTCGGCCTCGCCAGCGTCTACCAGAGCTGGGACGCCGGACGGCGTGTCGTCAGCGACGCCATCCGCGTCGTACCGATGAACGAGCTGGAGGCCATGCGCGACCAGATCGACACGCTGTACGGTCTGGTGGCGCTGGCCAACCTCAACATCACGGTCAACCTCACCGAGCCCGCTGCCAAGAAGGGCGTTTTCGTCGATGCCTTCCGCGACAACGCGCTGCGCGACCAGGGCATCGTCCAGGACGCCGCTATCGTCAACGGCGAGTTGATGCTGCCCATCGACGCGCAGATCCTGGCGCCGTCCGGCTCGGCACGGGTGACGCTGTCCTACACGCCCGAGGTGGTGCTCGAGCAGGCCAAGCAGTCCGGCTCGATGAAGATCAACCCCTACCAGGCGTTCGACCCGGTGCCGGCGGTGATCAAGCTGACCCCGGAGGTCGATTTCTGGACCACCACGGTGACCAGTTGGACCACCGACGGCACGACGCGCTTCGTGCGCGAAGGCCACTTCGTGCCCGGCGTGTCCACCGTCGTGCGCTCGTCGACGAGCATCGAGGACACCGTGGTGTCGTCGGTAACCACCACCGAAGAGTACCTGCGTCCCATCACCGTGACTTTCACCATCGATGGCTTCGACCCGAACGAGACGCTGGACAAGGTCACGTTCGACGGCATCGACGTCACGCCGGTCTGAGGAGCATCCAATCCATGGCAAAACTGAAGGCGAACGCCCAGGGCGCGGTATCGGGGTCGTTCCAGATCCCGGCCAGCGTGCCGGCCGGCACGAAGAAGGTGGCGTTTTTCGGGGCCGAGGGCTCGTACGGGCAGGCCACCTTCACCGGGCGCGGCTCGATCACCACGGAGCTGCGCCGGCGCGTGGCGACGGTGACCGAGTACCACTTCGATCCGCTGGCGCAGACGTTCACCCTGCCCACCGGGCGGCACATCGTGGCCGCCGAGCTGTGGTTCAAGGCCAAGGGCACGAAACCGGTGTACGTGCAGATCCGCGGCGTGCAGACCGGCATCCCGACCTCGGAGGTGGTGGCGCAGGGCGTCATCAAGGCCGCCGACATCAGCCTGTCCGGACCGACGCCGGTGAGCTTCGACCCGGTGTGGCTGGAGGCCAACCGCGAGTATGCACTGGTGGTGCTGACCGACGACGCGACGCACGCGCTGGCGGTCGCGGAATTGGGCAAGTACGACCAGGCCAGCGGCTGGATCACCCAGCAGCCCTACACGGTGGGCGTGCTGCTCTCCAGCTCGAACGCCTCGACCTGGACGCCGCACCAGGACAAGGACCTGGCGTTCCGCCTGTACGGCGCGCGCTTCGACGTGCTGACGCGCACGGTGAACCTGGGCACGATCAGCGCCGCCGACGTGACCGACCTGGTGGCGGCGGCCACGGTGGAGCGGCCGGCGGCGGACACCAACGTGACCTTCATCTTCACCCAGACGGACGGCACGCAGTTCCGCCTGGCGCCGGGGCAGGTGCTGAAGCTGCCGGCGAAGATCACCGACACGCTGCAGGTGCAGGCGGTGCTGAGCGGTTCGGCCGAGCGCTCGCCGGTGCTCTACCCCGGCACGCAGCCGATCCTGGGCAAGCTGGCGGAGAGCGCCAGCTACGTGAGCCGAGCGATGGCCTGCGGCAGCGGGGTGAAGGTGGCGGTGACGTTCGAGTGCCTGGCGCCGGGCACCTCGACGGTGGCGGTGGCGGCACAGAAGGACGACGGCAGCTACGCCGCGGTGCCGTTCGCCAGCGCCACGCAGGTGGGCGACGGCTGGGAGGAGCGGAAGTTCGTGCTGACCCCGTTCACCGCCACCAACACCCGCGTCAAGCTGACGCTCGCCGGGACGGCGCTGTATCGCCCGCGCGTGCGCAAGCTGCGCGTGGTGATCACCTGATGGGGGGCGCCGCCATGCCGGCCATCCACGACGACCGCACGCCCACCCTCGGCCTGCCGCTTCCCCACCAGGACAACGAACTCAGCGACGACGTCCAACGGATTCGCGAGGCCGTGACCGGCCTGGACGCCCACGCCCAAGCCGTCGGCTTGGGCGTGGGGGCGCTCCAGGACGCCTCCGCGAAGGTCCGGGTCAGCGCCGGCGACACGGCGCCGGGCACGCTGGATGCGAAGCTCGCCGCCGGCACCAACATCACCCTCACCAGGGTGAACGCCGGCGGAAACGAGCAATACCGCATCGACAGCCAGCCCGGCTCCACCATCAACCAGTCGGCGCCGACCTACGTCGGCAGCGGTCAGACGGCCACCCTCACCGGCCAGTCCGTCGCGGCGGCGTACGAGCAGATCGCCGGACAAGCGTTCAACCTGACCTACAACACCGAGGCCGACTACATCCAGGAGAACGCCGCCACCGGCACCGACCTGTCGGGCGGAGCCTTCGTGCTGCACAACGCGGCGGGGGCGGTGATCGACAGCAACACCAAGCTGCTGATCCACGCGGACGGGGTGAACGGCGACACGGCCATTGTGGACGAGCGTGGTATCACGCCATTCGGCACGCACTGCATGTATCTGACTGATGATGCTTACTTCAACATCCCAAAGTCCTACAAGCTGGCTTTTGGAACGACGCAGGACTTCACCATTGAGACGTGGGTGCGCCCGGAAACTGCCCCGCCGATGGGTGAAGGGTACGTTTTTGATCTTCGCGACACTAATACCGGCGATACGCGCGGCGCTGCATACATGTCGTACAATTATAGCACCGGCAAGTTTAGTACTGGTGGTATAGCGGGCATGATTGCCAGCGCAACCAGTGCAGTCCAGACATGGCATCATGTAGCTGTTGTTCGCTACAATGGCACTCGCACCCTGTACGTGGACGGTGTCAGCGTTGGATCGGCAGTCGATACGACCAATTACACCAATTCGCAGATTTGGTTCGGCAAACCAACCGGACCTGGACCGAACGGTTACAGCCTCAATGGATGGTTGTCCAATTTCCGGGTCTCCAAGGTCGCCCGCTACACCGCGGCCTTCACCCGCCCGACCGTTGAGTTCACGCGCGACAGCGACACCGTCTATCTGTTCAAGGGCTGCGACGGCCACGGCTCGCAACTGATCCGTGACGACAGCCGGAGCGGGCATGATGTGCGATTGATCAATTCCGGCTGCACCATCAGTACCGCGAGGGCAAAATTCGGCACTTCGTCCGCTGTTATGGACGGGTCACCTGGTACCGGCATCTCCATTGACGACAACAAGCCCCACAACGATTTCCAGCTCGGATCGGATGATTTTACAATCGACACCTGGGTGTATCCTACTAGCTTCGGTACCGGGGCTATACTCTTTGCCATCGGCCCGGTGTCTGCCAACCTGAGTCTGCGCTGCACTCATGACAGCAGTGGGCAGGTTCGACTGAGCGCCGCGTCGTCCAACAGCGGCTATGACATCGCCAATGGCACTGTGTTTGGCACGCTGACGCTGAACGCCTGGAACCACGTCGCCATCACGCGTTCTGGGACCAGCCTTCGTGGGTTTGTGGGCGGTGTGTTGGGGACTACCGCGAGCGCTGGTACCAACACTATCACCCGCGGCAGCCCTTACGTCACCATTGGTCGCTACGCGGACAACACCACGCCGAACTTCGCTGGTAATGTTGATGAGTTCCGGGTTAAGCGCGGCGTCGCTGAGTGGACTTCCACTTTCACGCCACCGACCAGCGCTCATACCACCGATGATCGCACCATCTTGCTGCTGCATTTCGATGGCGCTAACGGCGACAAGGTGACGCTGGACAGCAGCGAGAGCAGCTACGGCAACAATGTGTTCGGGGATACAACGACCCCCACGTGGCAGCTTATGTGGAATTCGACGCCACAAACGTCGCTTTCCTCCACCTTCACACGCGGTGGCCACGGCACCAGTCTGCGTCTGGATGGGACGCAGTGGGCAGTTTTAACCTACGCCCAACCCTCTACTGGGCACCCAATGTACTTCGCGTCTGGTGAGCAGTTCTGCATCGAAGGTTGGGTGTACCTTAGCGCTGTCACGAGTGTTACTCTGTTCACATACGGCGGTGCAGTCAACACCGCCAGTGCCGCCTATCTCCGGCTTGACTTCGTCAGCGGAGTTCCAACCCTGGTTTACGGAAACGGCTCCGGCAACTTGGCGACCGGCCCATCGGTATCGACCGGCTGGAACCACATCGCCGCCGTGCGTGAAGGGCGCGGATGGGTGGTCTACTCCAACGGCGTCGCCGGGACGCCCGCCAACCCGGCCACCTACTTCACACACGCGTCCGAGGCGCATACTCTGTGGCTGGGGACCAATTTCGCACTGAACGGGTTCATCAGCGGGGCCATCGACAGTTTCCGCATCACGCACGGAAAGCCGCGTTATCAGACCAACTTCACGCCGGGCAACCTGACCCAGGACGACGATACCGCGCTGCTGTGGGTGTTCGATGGGTCGGTAGGCCAGAGGTGGGTCAAGGAGTTGTCGAAGAACACGGCGCTGATCCAGGCGACGAACGCCCGGACGGTGAAGGATGGCGTGTGGCTGACCAGTGTCAACGATGGCTCGGCCAACATGCCGGTTGTTAAGACCGACCAGCTCAAGTTCGGAACCGGCGGCATGCACATGCAGGGCGGCATCACCGCTTGCGTCAAAATGCCGATCAGCGCGCTTGGAACACCATTGCAGGCATGGGCTATCGACTTCTGGGTGCGCCCCGGCAGCACCAACACGTACGACTTTCCATTCTATTGGGGAACTGGCAATAACGCCGACAATGTTATGTTCTTCCAGATTAATCCAATAACTGGAGGCGTGAGGAGTTGCGGACTGTCCTGGCAAACGAACTCTACAGGGAGCATAACCGGTCCATCACCGGCCAACCTCACGGCTGGGGCATGGTCTCATGTTGCAGTCAACCGTTCAGCGGACGGAACGACCCGGTTCTTTGTGAATGGTACATTGATCGGTAGTGGGACGTCGTCCACGATCAACTACGTTGCCGGTACATCGGTCATGCGAATTGGTGTGGCTGGTGCTGGCGCGGACACCCGCATCGACGAAATGCGCATTTCGATGGGCACCGACCGTGGCTGGACCGGCTCGACCATCACGGTTCCGACCATGGCCTACGGCCAGCAGTACGTCACCGGCCCGTACTACGTCACCACATCGAACACCAGCCACATCGACCTGTCGGCGTTCTCGTCCATCGACAACGTTACGGTGGCCGAGACGATCAACCCGGGCACCACGATCAAGTACCTTACGTCCTTCGATGGGCGGACGACCTGGAAGTCCTGGAACGGCTCGGCCTGGGTTAGCGCAGCGCTGGGGAACATTGAAACGGTCGGCAACACCAGCACCGACCTCAAGACCGGCCTTCTGGCCTGGAGCCCCGCGCTCGGCACCACCATCGACGTGGCGGCCAGCCTGAAGACCTCCAACCCGGCCTTCACCCCGGCGCTCGACAACATCACGGTGACCATGGACGAGTACCAGATGCTCCAGCCGGTCGCCGACTACACCGTCAGGCGCAAGAAGGCGAACGGCGTGCAGACGCTGGTCTTCACCCGCGTCAAGGCCGGCAACGCCAACCACGTCTTCGACGTCGTCTCATAGCCGGTCCAGCGTGACGATCCGGACGGGCGTCCACGCGCAACACTTCCGGAACGGGTCGCCTTCGGGCGGCCCTTTTCGCATCCGGATGCCGGTCGTGATATCCAGCCGGCGCTGCGACCTCCATCGCCTCAAGCAGCGTGTCGGCAGGCTTTCCGGCGTTCCATCAGGAACAGCCCGCGGCTGACGGAGCCCCCCGCCAAGACCGGCCGGCACGCCTGACCGAAGTCGGACGGTCAGTCCGACTTTTGTGTAGGGCGGTCGGCGGGACGTCCGTAATACGGAGGAATACCCCTTTCGGCCTGTTTATCATATATTATTAAGGGAATTCCTTCATAAGACGTGTGAGTATTCGGCACAGGCCCGCCTGGTGCGGAGTCTTGCGCCCCGTCTTCCGCGGCCGGGCTCCGGCGGGCGTTCTCATGTGCACACAATCGCATACGATCCCGAGGTTCCCCAATGAACAGCAGCTTCGCCAGTCGCTTCCGGGTCGGAACCCGTGTCTATTTCGGTTTCCTGGTGATCCTGGCGCTGCTGGGCGCCATCGTGGCCGTGGGCTACCGCTCGCTCGGCGCGGCCGAGGGGGGCTTCGATCGCTACGCCTCGATCGCCGACAACTCGGCGCACGTCCTCGATATCGCGGTGGACGTCGGGCAGATGCGGCGAAACGTCGTCACGTATTCGCTGTCCGGCGATCCCGCGGCGGCGCAGCAGGTGCAAGAGGTGCAGGGCAAACTGCGCGCCGCGCTGCGCACAGCCGTCGACGCCACCGGCAACGCCGAGCGCCGCCGCGGGCTGGAGCGTATGGCCGCGCTGTTCGAGGCCTACGGCGCCAACTTCGGCAAGCTGGTGGAGGCGCGCCGCCAGCGCGACCGACTGGTCGATGAGCGGATGAACCCGCTGGGCGCCCGGGCGCGCGAGAACCTGACGAAGATCATCGCCTCGGCCATGGCCGATGGCGACATGGAAGCGGCCGCCCTGGCCGGCCAGGCGCAGGAGATGCTGATGCTGTTCCGCCTCAGCGGCCTGCGCTTCCTCGCCAACCCCGAGCAGAAGTTCGTCGACGAGGTCAAGACGCGCAACGCCGAGTTCGAGGCCCTCATCAAGCCGTTGTCCGAGCGCCTGAAACACCCCGAGCGCAAGCGGCTGGCGCAGGAGGCCGACCGCATCTCCGACGACTACGTCGAGGCGTTCACGGCCATCACCAAAGCGTCGCTGGAGATCCAGGGCCTCGCCTTCGGCACCATGGCCAAGGAAGGCGCGGAGTTCGCCGACCTGACCGACAAGGTGGTCGATGCGCAGAGCAAGGCGCGCGACGAGATCTTGAAGGACAGCAAGAGCGACATGACCGCCACGCAGTCGACGTCGCTGCTGATGGGCGGCAGCGCGGTGGCGTTGGGGCTGCTGCTGGCGTGGCTGGTGGCGCGCTCCATCGTACGCCCGGTCACCGAGATGACCAGCTCGATGACCGCGCTGGCCGGCGGCGACCTCGCCGTCGCCATCCCGGCGCTCGGCAACCGGGACGAGATCGGCGCCATGGCCAAGGCCGTGCAGGTCTTCAAGGACAACGCCATCGAGAAGACGCGCATGGACGAGGCCGAGCGCGAGCGCCTGGAGGCCGAACGCCGCGCCGACGAGGCGCAGCGGCTGCACGAGAAGGCCATCGGCGAGGAGATCGCCACGCTCATCGACGGCATCTCGAAGGGCGACCTGTCGCGGCGCCTCGATCTCGCCGGCAAGGAGGGCTTCTACAGGACCATGTCGGAGGGCATCAACCGCCTGACCGACACCGTCGAGGGCGTCATTGCCGACCTCGCCGGCGTCATGGGCGCGCTGGCCGAGGGCGACCTGACCAAGCGGGTCGAGCGCGACTACCAGGGCGCCTTCCAGAAGCTGAAGACCGATGTCAACGCCACCTCGAGCAAGCTGGCGGAGATCGTCGGGCAGATCACCACCGCCGCCGACGCCATCGCCAGCGCCGCCGCCGAGGTCTCCACCGGCAGCGCCGACCTGGCCGAGCGCACCGAGCAGCAGGCTTCGAGCCTGGAGGAGACGGCAGCGAGCATGGAGGAACTGGGCGCCACCGTGCGCTCCAACGCCGACAACGCGCAGCGCGCCAACCGTATGGCGCACGACGCCCGGCAGGCGGCGGAGGGCGGCGGCGCGGTCGCCGGCTCGGCCATCCAGGCGATGAAGCGGATCGAGACGGCGTCCCACTCGATCACCGACATCATCGGGGTGATCGACGAGATCGCCTTCCAGACCAACCTGTTGGCGCTCAACGCGGCGGTGGAGGCGGCCCGGGCCGGCGACGCCGGGCGCGGCTTCGCGGTCGTGGCGCAGGAGGTGCGCAACTTGGCGCAGCGTTCCGCCCAGGCGTCGAAGGAGATCAAGTCGCTGATCCTCGACAGCGACGGGCAGGTGAAGGACGGCGTCGAGCTGGTGGCCAAGGCTGGCGACGCGCTGGGCGGCATCGTCAAGGGCGTGCACGAGGTGGCGGCGCTGATCTCCGAGATGGCGTCGGCGTCGAGCGAGCAGGCCACCGCGCTGGACGAGATCAACGCCACCGTCGCCTCCATGGACGAGATGACGCAAAAGAACGCCGCGCTGGTCGAGGAGACCACCGCGGCGGCGCAGGCGATGTCCGGGCAAGCCTCCGACCTCAAGGCGTTGGTCGGCTTCTTCAAGCTCGACCGCCGCACCATGGCCGCCGCACCGGCGCCGGCCCACCGGGCCCCGGTCTCCGCCGCCAAGCCGACGGCGGCCAAGCCCACCGCAGCGAAGCCGGCGGCGAAACGGCCGCAGCCGCACCACGCGGCCAAGCCGGCGGCGCACGCCTCCACGGCGAAGGCGGTGCTGAAGCACGCCGACGCCGCGGAGGACGAAGAATGGAAGGAGTTCTGAGCCTCGGCGTCTTCGGGCTGCCGCATCGCCAGTTGGAGGCGGTGCGGGCCGGGGCATTCGAACTTCTCGACGTGTCACCCGACCAGGCGGCGGCGGCCCCCGTCGCCGCCTTTTTGCTCGGCTGGGACGGGCAGGCGCCGGCCGCAGCGCGGCGGGTGCGTGGCGCCGGCTATGGCGGGCCGCTGATCGCGGCATTGGACGGACACAACGTCGACGCCATCGCCGCCGCCCTGGCGCACGGCTGCGACGACGCCCAGGCCTTCCCACTGCACCCGCGCGAACTGGCGGCGCGCATCGCCGCCATCCGCCGCCGCGCGGCGCCGCCTTTGCGCACGCGGGTGCGCTGCGGCCGGCTGGAGATCGGCCGCGACGGCAGCGACCCGCTGGTCGACGGCAAGCCCCTGAAGGTCAGCCCAAACTGCGCCAAGGTGCTGGGCATCGTCGCCGCCGCGCGCCACCCGGTGCCGCTGCCGCGCATCGCCACGGCGCTTTACGGCGACGACCCGCCGCCGTCGAAGACCGTCAACACGTACCTGTGCATGCTGCGTTCCATCATGGCCGCAGCCACCGGCGAGGACGGCTGGCTCGCCCTGCACGACGGCGGCTACGTGCTGCACCGTCCGGTGGGGTGAGAGCCGGTGGGAGGATGGGAGGTCACGCCGACTTCCGCTGCGCCAGCAGCCGGTCGCACGGGAAGGCGACCGTCACCGTGGTGCCGGCGCCCGGGGTGCTGGCGATGCTCAGCGTGCCGCCCATCAGCCGGGTGAACTCCCGGGCCAGCGGCAGGCCCAGGCCGGCGCCGTTGTGCTTGCGCGTGTGGCTGTTGTCGATCTGCCCGAAGGGGCGCAGCACGGTTTCCAGGTGCTCCGGCGCGATGCCGACGCCGGTGTCCTGCACCGACACCACCAGCCCGGCGGAATCGGCCATGACCCGCAATGCCACCCGGCCGCCCTCCGGCGTGAACTTCACGGCGTTCGACAGCAGGTTCAGCACCACCTGCCGCAGCCGCCGGGCATCGGCGGTGAGCCACGGCAGCCCGGAGGGAATCGCGGCATCGAAGGTCAGCGCGCCGCTTCCCGGCAGCTCGCGGGCGAGTTGGACGCTCTCCTCCAGCACGACGGCCACGTCGACCGGTTCCGCCACCACCTTAAACTCGCCCGCCTCCACCTTGGACAGGTCGAGGATGTCGTTGATCAGGTTCAGCAGGTGCGTGCCACTCGTGCGGATGCGGCCCGCGCTGTCGCGGTAGCGGTCGCTGAGCGGGCCGAACAGCTGCTGCTCCATGATCTCGGCGAAACCGAGGACGGCGTGCAGCGGGGTGCGCAGCTCGTGGCTCATCTGCGCCAGGAACATCGACTTGGTGCGGTTGGCCGCCTCGGCCACGCGGCGGGCGGCGTCGGCCTCGACCAGGGCGCGCTGCAGCTCGACGTGGCGCGCCAGCGCGGCGGCCAGGGTGCCGATCTCGTCGGTTCCGCGGACTTGGCCGGCATCCCCGACCGGGGCGAAGCGCGCCGTCAGGCCCTGGATCGGGCGGACGATGATCCGCCGCAGCGCCATCCACAGCAGGAACAGGATCAGCACCGCCGACAGCACCAGCGACAGCGCCGCCACCAGCAGCGTCCGGCCGCCCAGCAGCTCGATGCTGCGCGGCATCTCGGCGTGGAAGGTCAGAAGCGGCTTCCGGTCGATGCCGCGCAGCACCGACGCCGCGACGATGGTGTCGGCGGTGCGCCTCAACGCCAAGTCCTCGGCGGGCGCACCGGCCGGCAACGGCGCGTCGAAGGCGACCGGCAGCCGGACGCGGCGGCGCAGCGACTCCGCGACCTCGTCATCGACGGCGCGCGCGAACACCAGGACGCCGTTGGCCGGAGCGCCGCGGTCGCTGGGCTGGATGCCGCGGGCGGCGGCCATGAACAGCCCGCCATCGGCCAGCACCAGCCCGCTGGCCTCCCCCGCCGCCCAGGCCCGGTCGATGAGCGGGCGCGCCGCCGCGGCGAAGCCCCGAGCGGCGTCGAGCGCGGCGATGTCGACGCTGCCCTCGGCGCGGTCGAAGGTTGTGGTGAGGACGGGCCGGTGCGCCGTGTCCTCGGCGTACAGCAGGCTGACCGACAGGTTCGCCAGCGATGTCGCGGTGAGGTTGTCCTGCACGAACGAGGGCTTGCGGCCAGCAACGAACAGGTAGGTGTCGTCCCAAGCTGCCCAGTCCGTCACGATGCGCGCCAGCGTCGCGACGTCCTCATCCAGCACGGAGTGCACGCGCGCGATGTTGCGTTCCGCCTCGTCCTCCTCCAGCGCCAGGTAGCTGGGGTAGATCGCGTACCAGAGCACAGCGGAGTTCGTGAAAGTGATCAAGGCCACGGCAAGCAGCATGGCCAACGTGACTTTCATCTGCAGACGCATGCGATCCCCGCCCGGCTATGACTGGCGACCTATTGCAAAAGTTGCGCGCACGGCGACCACTGTAACCTTCTTTTACTTACGAGCCTAGGCGATGACGGCTGTGGACGAAAAATAGCAAGCTCCGGTCAGAGTTCGCGCCAGCGGGCTTGACATTTCGGAAACACCGGGTATCGGGACAATAGATTTAATTTGACTCTTCTTTTCAGCGATTCCAGGATGAGGAATCGTCGTGCCACCGCAGGGCACAGGTGCCGCCATGATGATTGCCGCTACGAGCTACGCTCCCGCGACCACCCACGCCACCGAAGCCGCCAAGCGTTCGGGAACCTCGGCCGCGTCCGACACCGGCGCGCGCGCCGCCGCTCCGCAGGCAGAAGCCCAGAAGCCCCCCGTCGTGGTGTTCAACCCGCGCAGCCACTTCGATTCGGAGGCCGGCGTCTTCGTCATGGAGTTTCGCAGCGCCCGCACCGGCGAGATCGAGCGCCGCTTCCCCGATGAGCAGCAGCTGAAAGCCTACCGCCAGGCCGCCGTCAGCAAGAGCAGCGGCCCCCAGCCCGCGGCCGTCGTCGTCTGAGCGCCGGAAAGCCTGTCGGGAACCTCCGGTTTTGCTAGAGTGGCGTCTTCACCCTTTAGGTGAGGTGCCGCATGCCGTCTTCCGGACCCCTCCTGGCCAGCGTTCCGCTGTTCGCCGGCCTGACCGCGGCGGAGCGCGACGCCATCGCCGCGCACGGCGCGGTGCACGAGGTGCCCGCCGGCACCCTGCTAATCCGCGAAGGCGACCGGGCGGACGCCATGTTCGCGCTGCTCGACGGCACCGCGCGGGTGTCGCGCGCCGAGCAGGGTGGCACCGACGTGGCCATCGCCACGCTGGCGCCCGGCGACTGCTTCGGCGAGATGGCTCTGCTGGACGGCGAGCAACGCTCGGCGACCATCGTCGCCGCCACGGCGTGCCGCTACTTCACCATGCAGCACGACGCCTTCTGGGCGCTGATCGCCCCCTCCCCCGCCCTGCTGCGCAAGCTGCTGGCCGAGCTCAGCGCCAAGATGCGCGACACCTCGCGCCGGCTGGCGCGGGCCGAGCTGGAGGCGCGCGTGCGCGCGGCGGAGGCCGACCTGCGCCGCCAGCGCACCATCACCCAGGCGGTCACCGGGCTGGCGCACGAGATGAACACGCCGCTCGGCGTCTGCGTATCGATGGCGAGCGCGCTGCAGGGCTGGCTGGCCAAGGCGCCGGCCCCCACAGCGGCCGAACTGCGCGAGCCCGTGGAGCTGATCGCCGACAACCTCGCCCGCGTGGTGACGCTGACCCAGACCTTCCACGCGCTCGCCGCCGACCACCACGCCGAGGCCGTGACGTTCATCGACCTGCGCACGGCGGTCGAGGAGGGCTGCTGGCTGTTCACGGCGCAACGGCCGGAACCGGCGTTGAGCGTCACCATCACCGGCGAACCGTCGCCCTGGCGCGGCCACCGCGCCACGCTGCACCGGGTGCTGGCCGAGCTGCTGGCCAACGCCGCCGCGCACGCCTATCCGGCCGGCGGTGGGCCGGTCGAGGTGGCGCTGGCGCCGGATCAGCTGGACGGCCGCCCGGCCTATCGCCTCGCCGTGCGCGACCGCGGCGCCGGCGTCGCGCCGGGCGACCTGCCGCGGCTCACCGACCCGTTCTTCACCACGGCGCGCAGGCGCGGCCACAAGGGCCTCGGGCTGACCATCGCCTACAACGCGGCGACCGGGCCGCTCGGCGGCTCCTTCACCGTGGAGTCCGGGCCGGGCGGCGGCACCACCGTCACGCTCGTCATCCCGCAACGGCCGTCCGCCAGCGCTCCAGCGCCGGAATAATCGCGTCCGCCGGTTGGTAGCCGCGGGTGACCGGGGCGTACGGCGCGCCGTCCCCCTCCCCCGCCAGCAGCGTCGGGAAGCCGGCGATTCCCGCCTGATGGCTGATGCCGTAGTCGCGCCACGTCTCCTGCTTGGCGTCTTCCGTCTCGAAAGCAGCGAGGAAGCCGTCGCGATCGACGCCCTGGGCCGCGGCGAGGTCGGCCAGCACCGCCGCATCGGTAACGTCGCGGTTCCCGGCGTAGAACGCGGCCTGGACCGCGCGCAGCATGTCGAGCGCCGGTCCGTCTCCGTCCCGGCGGACGATCACCACGGCACGGGCGGCGGGATCGGTGTCGTAGACGAAGCCCTCACGGTCGAAGAACGCCCAGTCGAACGGCTGGCCGGTGGCCTCGTGCACATGCTCCCAATGGGTCCGGATGGTCCGCTTGGCGGCGGCGTCCATCGGCTTGGTAGTCTGCGGGCGCAGGCCGCCCATCATCGGGCGGATCGGCAGCGAATCGCCGAAGCGGGCGCGGATCGCCGCGACGACGGGCGAGAACCCCCAGCACCACGAGCACATGGGATCGGCAACGTAGACGAGATGCGGACCGGTCATCGCAGGGCCCCAGGTAAGGATGGGGATGATATGGCACGAGGGGTGACGGCTGCCATCCTTACCGCTTGGGGGAAATACACATCCTTACCGCCTGGGGGTGCTGAAACCGTTGTGGAAAGGGCATCCTTACGGCTTGGGGGAGGATGAACCCTTACCGCCTGGGGGCGATTCGGGCTGGGCGATTCGCCGCAGCCGGCTTTCCTTACCGCTTGGGGGCGGCGTACCGGTTTCCTGTCCCCCAAGCGGTAAGGATAAGGTGCTTGGTGGCGCTCAAGGCTGTGTGGAGGGGCTATCTCTCCCCCAAGCGGTAAGGATGGCACGCATCCGAGTCGCCGAACGCTCTGTATCCCGCTGCTTTTGCGACGGAGAACGCTCAAAGGACACCCTCGAAAACCCCGGTTTTGAGTCTGTTCCAGGTTTAAAAGGATTCATCCTCCGCAAAACCGCGGGAGTCCAACGAGTCGCGGCGAATCTTCCTTACATGCCGGGGGCGGATCGCTTACCGGGTGGGGGTAGAATCCCCACGCCCCAGGGCGTAAGGCCCCGCCCCCGGGAGGTAAGGATGCCCCGCCCCACGGCACAAAACCCTTTCCTTACTTGTTTTCGGTGTAAGGATTGATTTAGCCTCGCGCGATCGAGGCGGAGGATGGCTGATGCCGGGTGGGCGGCGCAAGAAGGCTCCAGAGGTCACGGACGGCGAGGCCTCCGGCAACATCGTCGTGCTCGCCCCTGACGAGGTGCGCGAGGTCTCGATCATCGACGCCTCGCCCGACGGCATCGCCACGCCATCGCTGCCGGCGACGTCGGGGGAGGCGGCCCTCGGCCTCACCGCGCGGGTCGCCAGCGCCACCTTCGAGCGCGAAGGCTACAAGCACCTCATCAAGGCTGCCGAAGCGGTCTACAGCTATCCGGCGAACGGCGCGCGGTTGTCACTGCCGGCGCAGAAGATGCTGAACTTCATGATCCATCTGGCCGGCAGCCAGAACTTCGCCAACAAGCTCTACCGGCTGCCGAAGCGCGTGGTGCGCGGCAATCACAAGGGCAACGAGCGCATCTTCGACGCACTGAAGGAGATCTTCGATTCCAGCCTTGTGGTGATCGGCCCGTTCCGCGGCCGGCGGTCGCGGGCCGAGCTGCGCATCCTCTCCAGCTACGTCCGGCCGGAGGAGGAGGAGGACAGCGATGCCGCCGACATCCACTTCCAGTTCACCGACGCCTTCCTGGAGATCCAGCGCACCTCGCAGCTGTGGGCCAAGCTGTCCGGCCCGGCGATGGTGAAGGTGACCAGCACCTACGCGCTGAAGCTCTACGAGATCGGCATGCAGCGCTACCAGATGGACTATCCGTCGCTGGAACTGGACATCGACACGCTGCGCAAGCTGCTGAACGTGCCGGAGGGGGCGTACAAGGACTTCGGCATCCTGCGCACCCGCACCATCGACCGCGCCATCGCCGAGGTGAACCAACTCGCCCCCTTCCGTGTCGCCATGCCGGAGGAGCGCATGAAGCGCCGCGGCCGCAAGGTGGAGGCGGTGACGCTGGAGTTCGCCCCCAAGGACGAGGACGACGCGGCCGAGACCTTCCTGGAGCGCGAACGCCACAGCGCCGGCCGCCGCGCGCGCCGCTCCGGCAAGGTGGAGCAGCTCGCGCCCGCCGCGGATGCCCCCGACGCCGGCCCCGGTCCGCTGCCGGACGCCGACGACGTGAACGCGCTGTGGGCGGCGGCACTTCACGCGCTGAAGGGCAAGGTGCCGGCCCCGCTGCTGGCGGCGCTGGAGCCGGTGCGCGTCGAGGACGCGCCACAGGGCGTGCGGCGTCTGGTGCTGCGCGCCGGCAGCGCCGCGGTGGCCGACACCGCCAGCCGCAGCCACTGGCCGACCTTCAAGTCGGCGCTGGCCTCGCTGACCAACGGGCTGATCGGCGACGTGACGTTCGAAAGCGCATAGGGCGAGGCGGTGTAAGGATACCGGCCCACTTGCTTTTTCGGCCGTCGCCCCCGCGCCGGCGCACCACGGGGGGCCGGCAGTCGCATGCTTTTCCCGGACGCTCCGGCACGAATGTGGGAAGTCCTTGTCGGGAGGACTGCGGGCAGAGGTGCGCGTCGTCGGCATAACCGGCATTCCGGCACCAAAATACCATTGCACTGATTGTTGGTATGGCCAACAATAAGCCTCGTCCGGATCCACCGGGGAGGACAGCGCGTGAAATCGGTTCTCGACCTTACCCTCAACGGTCGCCCCAGGCAGGACCTGGTGGCCGACGCCATGCTGCTCGTGGACTATCTGCGCGAGGTTGCCGGGCTGACCGGCACCAAACAGGGGTGCGACGGCGGCGAATGCGGCGCCTGCACCGTGCTGGTCGACGACCAGCCGCGGCTCGCCTGCTCGACGCTGGCTCATCAGGTGGCCGGCCGTCGTGTCGAGACCATCGAGGGACTGGCGCGCCAGGGGCGCATGAGCCGTCTGCAGCAGGCGTTCCACGAGAAGCTCGGGGCGCAGTGCGGCTTCTGCACGCCCGGAATGATCATGGCCGCGGAGGCCCTGCTGCGCCGCGATCCCGATCCCACGGCCGAGCGCATCCGCGAGGCGCTGGCCGGCAACCTGTGCCGCTGCACCGGCTACGTGAAGATCGTCGAGTCGGTGCAGGCCGCCATCGTGCCGGAGGCCGCGGCATGACCACCCTCGTCAAGCCCCCGCGCATCGGCACGCCGACCCCGCTGGTCGATGGCTTCGAGAAGGTCACCGGTCGCGCCAAGTACACCGCCGACTTGCCGGCGCCGGGCGCACTGGCCGGGCGTATCCTGCGCAGTCCCATCCCGCATGGGATCATCCGCGGCATCGACACCGCCGAGGCGGAACGGCTGCCCGGCGTCGTCGCCGTCGTCACCGGCGCCGACTGCGCCGTTCCCTTCGGCGTGCTGCCGATCGCCCAGAACGAGTACCCGCTCGCCCGCGACAAGGTGCGCTACCGGGGGGAGCCGGTGGTGGCGGTGGCTGCCGTGGACGAGGAGACCGCCGCCCGGGCGTTGAAACTGATCCGCCTCGACCTCGAGCCGCTGCCGGCCTGCTTCGAGAGCGCGAAGGCGCGCGCGCCGGGCGCCGTCCTCCTGCATGACAACAAGCCCGGCAACGTTGAGCGCGAGGTGCACAACGAGTTCGGCGATGTGGCATCGGGCTTTGCCGCCGCCGCCCTGGTGCGCGAGCGCCGCTTCACCTTCGCCGAGGTCAACCACGCGCACCTGGAACCGAACGCCACGCTCGCCGAGTACGACCCCGGACGCGGCTGGCTGACGCTGCACTCCACCACGCAGGTGCCCTACTACGTGCACCTGATCGTCGCCCAATGCCTGGAGATGGACACCGCCCGCATCCGCGTCGTGAAGCCGTTCCTGGGCGGCGGCTTCGGCGCCCGCACCGAGGCGCTGGGGTTCGAGGTGATCGCCGCCCTGCTCGCCCGCAAGGCGGGCGGCACGGTGCGCCTCCTGCTCTCGCGGGAGGAGACGTTCCTCACCCACCGCGGCCGGCCGCAGGCGGAGATCACGCTCAAGCTGGGCATGACCCGCGCCGGGCGCCTCACCGCCTGCGCCGCCGAGTGCACGCAGCGCGGCGGCGCCTACGCCGGCTACGGCATCATCACCATCCTCTACGCCGGCGCGCTGCTGCACGGGCTCTACGACATCCCGGCGGTGAAGTACGACGGCTGGCGGGTCTACACCAACCTGCCGCCCTGCGGGGCGATGCGCGGCCACGGCACCGTGGACATGCGCGCCGCCTTCGAGGCGCTGCTCGACGAGATGGCCGGCGAACTGGGGCTCGACCCCTTCGCCGTGCGGCGCGCGAACCTGCTGGACGCGCCGACGACGACGGCGATGGCGCAGAAGGTGCTGAGCTACGGCCTGCCCGCGTGCCTGGACCACGTCGAGGCGGCATCGGGGTGGAAGGAGCGCCGCGGCCGCCTGCCGCCGGGGCGCGGGCTGGGCATGGCCTGCTCGCACTTCGTCTCCGGCACCTCGACGCCCAAACACTGGACCGGCGAGCCGCACGCGGTGATCAACCTCAAGCTCGACTTCGACGGCGGCGTCACCATCCTGACCGGCGCTTCCGACATCGGCCAGGGGTCCTCGACCATCGTCACCCAGGTGGTGGGCGAGGTGCTGGGCTGCGACTGGTCCCGGCTGCGCGTGGTCAGCACCGACAGCGCGCTGACGCCCAAGGACAACGGCAGCTACTCCTCGCGCGTCACCTTCATGGTCGGCAACGCCGCCATCCAGGCGGCGGAGGAACTGAAGGCGATCCTCGCCGCCGCCGCCGCCCGCCGGCTCGGTGTCCGGCCGGAGGAGGTCGAGTGCCTGGGCGAGTCCTTCCGCGCCGCCGGCGGTCATGATCCGGGGCTGTCCTTCTCGGAGGTGGTGAAGGAGGCGCTGATCGACACCGGCACGATCACCGTCAAGGGCACCTTCACCTGCCCCAAGGAGTTCCAGGGCGACAAGGCCATCCGCGGCAGCGCCATCGGGGCTTCCATGGGCTTCTCCTACGCCGCGCAGGTGGTGGAATGCTCGGTCGATCCGGTGACGGCCAAGGTGAGCGTGCACAAGGTGTGGGTGGCCAGCGACGTCGGCCGCGCCCTCAACCCGCTGGCGGTCGAGGGACAGACCCAGGGGGCGGTGTGGATGGGCCTGGGGCAGGCGCTGTCGGAGGAAACGCGCTGGGACGAGGGGCGGGGGCTCGCCGTCAACCTGCTCGACTACCGCGTGCCGACCATGGCCGAAAGCCCCGACATCGAGGTGCACATTGTCGAGAGCATCGACCCCAACGGCCCCTTCGGCGCCAAGGAGGCCAGCGAGGGGCCGCTGGCCGGGTGCATCGGCGCGCTGATGAACGCCGTGCACGACGCCGTCGGCGTGCGCGCCCACGCCGTGCCGCTGACGCCGGACCGCGTCGCCGATCTGCTGGACGCCAAGGAGACCGAGTCATGACGCTGATGCCTTCGTTCCGCCTGCACCGCTCGGCCTCCGTCGCCGACGCGCTGGCCGTGTTGGCTGCGGCGCCGGGCGGCCGGCCGCTGGGCGGCGGCACCGATCTGCTGCCCAACCTGCGCCGCGGCATGGGCGAGCCACCGGCGCTGGTCGACCTGACGGCGGTGGCCGGGCTCGACCGGCTGGAGGCCGGCGACGACGGCCTGCGGCTCGGCGCCACCGTCAGCCTGGCGCGGATCGCCGAGGATCCGCGGGTCCGGGACGGCTGGCCGGCGCTGGCGCAGGCCGCGGCGTCGGTCGCCGGGCCGACGCACCGCGTGGCGGCGACGCTGGCCGGCAATCTGTGCCAGGAGACCCGCTGCGTGTTCGTCAACCAGAGCGACTGGTGGCGCGCCGCCAACGGCTACTGCCTGAAGCTCAACGGAGAGGTCTGCCACGTCGTCAAGAAGAGCGAGCGCTGCTACGCCGTGTACGCTGGCGACGTGGCGCCGGCCCTGATGGTGCTCGGCGCCGAGGTGGAGGTGCAGGGAGCCGGGGGCGCGCGCCTCCTGCCGCTGGCCGACCTCTACCGCGAGGAGGGACGCACGCATCTGACGCTGCGTCCGGGAGAGATCGTCACCGCCATCCGCGTGCCGCCGCCGGCCGGG
Source organism: Azospirillum sp. TSO22-1 (assembly GCF_003116015.1). Classification (GTDB taxonomy): domain Bacteria; phylum Pseudomonadota; class Alphaproteobacteria; order Azospirillales; family Azospirillaceae; genus Azospirillum. The sequence continues at coordinate 49,048 of NZ_LGQZ01000072.1, read as the reverse complement.
TTCGTCGCCGGCTACGCCAAGGTGCGGATCCGGGACGCCGTCGATTTCCCGCTGGCCGGCGTCGCCGTCGCCCTGCGCCGCGAGGGCGGCCGGTTGACCGGGCTGCGGGCGGCGGTGACCGGCGTCGCTTCGGCGCCGGTGGCCGTGGCCGGCCTCGACGGCCTGAAGGGGCAACCCTGGTCGGAGACAGCGGCGACCGTCCTCGCCGAGGCGGTCCGCAAGGCGTGCAACGCCGTCAAGACCACCCTCGTGACGCCGAAGTACCGCCGCCGCGTCGCCGCCGCCTCGGCGGTGCGGCTGGCGGGGGCGCTGTGGGACTCCTGCGCCACCGGTCAACCCTCCTGAACCCGGGGGCGGTGCATCACCCGATGCCCGACAGGCGGATGAGGAGAAGGCTGGCGGCGGCGAGCGCCATCAGGGACAGCAGCGCCGCGACAGTGACGCGTCCTCCCGAGCGCCCCATCATGCGCAGGTCGACCTCCAGGCCCAGCGCTGCCATCGACAGAAGCGTGAGGTGGCTTGCCGCCGATCCGAGGAACGCTGTGAGCGCCTCCGGCATCGCGTCGAGCGACCGCAGCGCCCCCAGCCCGAGAAAGCCCAGGATGAACCAGGGCACCATCTCGCCCACCCGCGGGCGGGCTCCCCCTTTGCCGCGGCCGGCGGCGGACAGGGCGAACACCACGGGCCCGAGCATCAGGACCCGGACGAGCTTGACCAACGTCCCGACCTGGGCGCTGAGGGCGCCGACCGGGATCGTGGCGGCCAGCACCTGCGGCACCGCATAGACGGTGAGCCCGGCCAGCACCCCGTACTGGGCCTGTGAGAGGCCGAGCGGCTCGACCAGCAGCGGCAGGCCGAGCACCACGGGAACGCCAAGCGCGGCGGTGAAGGCGATCGACAGGGCGACCTCCTCGCCCTCGGCGCGGACGGCCGGCGCCGCCGCGACGATGGCCGAGTTGCCGCAGATCGAGTTGCCGCAGGCGACCAGCAGCGCCAGGCGATGCGGCAGCCCGACCGTCCGGCCGATCGCGTAGCTCGCCACGAGCGACGCCGCCACCACGCCGGCGATCCCGGGGATCAGGACCGGCCCGGCGTCCAGAACCGCTCGAAACCCGAAGGACGCGCCGAGCAGCACGATGGCGGCCTCGAGAAGCGGCTTGGCCGCGAACCGCAGCCCCGGCCGCAGGGCGGGCGGCGGCGTCCAGGCGGTCCGGGCGACCGCCCCCAGAAGGATCGCCAGGACCACCCCCTCCAGCCAGGCCCGCCCGAACCACGCCGTCTCCACGGCCTCGAGCGCCGACGCGCCCGCCGCGACGGCCGTGCAGGCCGCCAGTCCGGGCAGCAGGGTGGCCACCTTGCGCAGGGCCGGTGTCGTTTCCGGAATGTCCGCCATCGTCCATCGCTCCGCATCCGGGGATCGGGCGGATCCTGGACGCTCAGTACCGTTCACTCAAACGCATTGTTTTGTTCAATCCGTTCGGTAAAATCGAACAAAATGCCTGAGCGTGGAGGGGCCATTGACGCTGGAGCAGCTGCGGATCTTCGTCGCCGTCGCCGAGCGCGAGCATATCCGCCGCGCCGCCGAGGCGCTGCACCTGACCCAATCGGCGGTCAGCGCCGCGATCCGCGCCATCGAGGACCGGCACGGCGTCGCGCTGTTTCACCGCGTCGGCCGGCGTATCGAACTGACGGAGGCGGGCCGGCTCTTCCGCGGGGAGGCGGCGGCGGTACTGGCTCGCGCCCGGGCTGCGGAGCGGCTGCTCGATGATCTGGGCGCGCTCGTCCGCGGCACCCTGCCGGTCGCGGCGAGCCAGACGGTGTCCAACTACTGGTTGCCGCAACGGCTGGTGCGGTTCCGTGCCGACCATCCGGGGATCGCGACGGTGCTCCACGTCGGCAACACGGCCGAGGTCGTCGGCCGGGTGCTCGAAGGGAGCGCGGATCTCGGCATCGTCGAAGGCGAGGTCGATGCGCCGGCCCTGACGGGCCGGACGGTCGCGCACGACCGGATGGTGATCGTCGTGGCGCCGGACCACCCGTGGGCCCGGGTGCCTCCCGCGGATGCCGCGGCGCTGGCGGAGGGCGACTGGGTGCTGCGCGAGCCCGGCTCCGGCACGCGATCGGTGTTCGAGGCCGCTCTGCTCCGGCACGGGATCGAGATCCCGGCCGCGCGCGTGGTGCTGGAACTGCCGTCGAACGAGGCCGTCCGTTCCGCCGTGGCGGCCGGCGGTGGCGCCACCGCCATCTCGGAGCATGTGGTCGAGGCGCTGGTGGCGTCGGGTCGTCTGGCCGTCGTCGCCTTTGCGCTTCCGCCGCGCCGTTTCGTCGCGCTCTGGCACAAGGAACGCCGGCTTGGGGCGGCGGCACGCGCTTTCCTGCCGATGATGGGATAGCCGCGGTGCCCCCGCGCGCGCCTCGCGCCGGATCCTTTGGACTGCTCGACTGGGCTCATCGGCTCTGATCCTCGGGTCTTGTCATGCGGCGGGTACGGATGGGATCGATCTATTCCGGATGGTTCAGGCCCGCCAAAGCGCGCCGGATGGCGGCCCGCGACTGGCCGAGGACCATGCCTTTCCAGGCCGCCGAAGGATCATGGAACGTGGCCAGCATCCGCGCACGGATCCGCTGCCCCTTGCGGGACTCGGGTGCGCCGTAGCGGTGCAGCCAAGCATCGGCCCGCAAGGCGTCGAACGTCTCCTCGATCGGGCGGACTCCGAACTCCAGCGTGATCGCCGTCACTTCAGCCTGCGGCAGCAGGCGCGGCATGCCGACCATGCCGTCCCCCGTAAGGTCGGCGGAAAGCGCGCCGCCGCCGGCCGTGGAGGTAACGGCCGCGCCAAACCACCGCGCGGCGCGAGCGAAGACCGGCGTGCCGCGGGCCTCGCTCACCATTTCTTCGGCAACTCCCCATGGCCCCAGGCCGGTGTGGTGGTCGACGATGGCCACCCGGCGGGCGGCGGCCAACTTCCCGGTCAGGATGGCGGAGAGCGTGCGCCGCGCCCAGGTCGGTTCGCAGCCGCCGTAGAACAGCCCCTGCCGGTCGCCGTACTGCCCGCGCGAGACGACGTCTTGGAAACCGCGCACCCCATGGGAGGCGATGTACCCGCCGAACACCGCGGCGCTCGCCGCACGGGACCGGGCGTTCCATTCCCGTGGCAGCAGCGCCTCGGACAGCTCCGAGTAGCCCGGGTTGTCCGGAAGCGTTCCGCCGAAATCCACCCAGTTGCGGTTCAGATCGACGTTCTCCTCGGTCACGCGGCGGGACCAGGCGAATCCATGGGGATTGGCGGCGTGGATGAGCAGGACGGCGGTGCCGTCGGGCAGGCAACGGGCCTCGCCGCTGCGCAGCCAGTCGACCTGGACGCCGGACCCGCAATAGCCCTCGACGCCGTGAACCCCCGAGACCAGCACCAGGACCCGCTCGGCATCGCCTGCCCCGACCCAGGCAACGTCGGTTGCCAGGATTTCGCCGGCGGGCCCGCGGTTCGGGTTCTCGAAGCAGGCAATCTCCGCTTTGGCCGTCGTGGCCGCGTCGCGGAACTTGGCGCGCGCTTTTGCGTAGCTGGAGCCGAAACAGCCCACCCTTTCCATCGTCCACTCTTTCGATCGTTTCCGGGCGCAGACAGTCTGGAGCGGATATGTGACGGTTTCGACCGCCAACGTAAGATGCCGGACATCAGCGCACGGCGGTATGGGCATGCAGGATTGGACAGGCTGTCGTGCGGATCCATACAATATCCCCTATCATGCAAGTCGGGGTGCCCGCCCGTGGCGGTACCTCGTTTCGCCCGGAGTGAATGGATTGAGCAGCGTAAAGGGCGCAAGCGGCCGGATGTCCCCGGAGCGGAGCAGCTGGGTTCCGCAGATCGGGAACCGGGACAAGCCTGTCTATCTGGCCATCGCCGACGCCATCGCCGACGACGTCCGGGCCGGCCGGCTTGTCCCCGGACAGCGCCTGCCGCCACAACGCCAGCTTGCCGAGCGCATGGGCATCGACTTCACGACGGTGTCCCGCGCCTACGTCGAGGCGCGCCACCGCGGGTTGGTCGACGCACGTGTGGGCCAGGGGACCTTTGTCCGGGCGCCCTCCGCGACGGATCGCGGCGGTGAAGGGCGGAGCCTCGCAGCGGCGACGCGCGTCATCGACATGACGATGAACCAGCCCCCTTTGCCCGCCTCGCCGGTGTTGCTCGGTCGTCTTCGCGAAGGGATGGCGGCGGTCGTCAAGCGCCTGGAACCGCGGGACATGCTGCACTATCCAGGCGTCGGCGACGCGCAGGAGGACCGTGCGGCGGGAACGGCGTGGCTTGCCGCGCGGCTGCCGAACGTTCCCGTCGAGCGACTCCTGGTCACACCGGGTACGCAGGGAGCCCTGCTGGCGCTCCTGACCGCGCTGACCCGTCCCGGAGACACCGTCTGCGCCGAAGCGTTGACCTATCCCGGCTTCAAGGCGATCGCCGGGCAGCTCGGGCTGCGGGTCGTCGGCGTGCCCATGGACGGCGAGGGGCTCGACCCGGTTGCCCTGCGGCACGCCCTGGCCCGGCATCGCCCCAAGGCGCTCTACTGCATCCCGACCTTCCACAACCCGACAACCGCAACGCTGCCGTTGGAGCGTCGCCACGCCGTCGTCGCGGCAGCGCAAGAGCATGGCGTGCCGATCATTGAGGACGATGTCTACGGCCCTTTGCCGGCCAACCCGCCGCCGCCCCTGGCGGCGCTCGCCCCGGAGGGGGTCTACCACATCGCGGGCCTCGCGAAGTGCCTGTCGCCGATGCTGCGGATCGCCTACGTGGTCTCGCCCGACGCGCGGCAGACCCTGCGGGTGGCGGCGGCGCAGCGCGGCACGACGCTGATGGCGTCACCGCTCAGCGCCGCGATCGCGCGCCGCTGGATCGAAGACGGCACCGCCGGAGCCGTCCTGGACGCCATCCGTGCCGAGGCCATGGCCCGGCGCGCGCTTGCCGAGTCCATCCTGCCGGTGGACCGCATCGACACCAAGCCGGAGGCGTTCCATCTCTGGCTGCGCCTGCCGGAGAGTTGGTCGCGTGGGGAATTCACGGCGCACCTGCGCATGCGGGGCATCGCCGCGGTGGGCAGCGACGCCTTCGCGACCACACCGGACACGCCGGACGCGCTCCGCATCTGTCTGGGCGCCGCGGCGGATCGGGAGGCGACCCGGCAGGTCCTGGGCATCGTCGCCGATGCCCTCGATCAGCTGCCGTCGTCCGCCGGCGTCATCATCTGACGCCGGTCCGGGGCGGGTGTGCATGGGCTGCGGCACCTCGCCGCAATGCTATCAATTCCGCTTGATGCGCCAGAATTGAATGCATACAAATACGTGGAACGTGACGAAGGACCCGCGTGATCGCCGGATGACGGCCGGACCGGCTGCGCCTTCGCAAAAAACACAGCCACGAAGGCATCCTATGCAGAAACTCGCCCGGTCCCTGCGCGGGGATCACCGGAACGCCGCGCCCACCCCGGCGGCGCCGGCTCCCGCCCCGCTCTACGCGTCCCACAGGAAGATCTATCCGAAGGCCGTCCGGGGGCGGTTTCGGCGGGTCAAATGGGTCCTCGCCGCCGTGCTCCTGGCGACCTACTCGGCCCTGCCCTGGCTGAGCTGGGACCGCGGCCCGGGCCTGCCGGACCAGGCGGTGCTGCTCGACCTCGACGCCCAGCGCTTTCACCTGTTCGGCATCGAGCTGTGGCCACAGCACATCTACTACGTCACCGGCGCCATGATCCTGGCGGCGGTCGGGCTGTTCCTGGCGACCGCGCTGGCCGGCCGGGTCTGGTGCGGCTACGCCTGCCCGCAGACCGTGTGGACGGACCTGTTCGTCCTGGTCGAGGAGTGGATCGAGGGGGACCGCGGCGCCCGCATCCGGCTCGACAACGGGCCGCGCACCGCCGCCTGGTTTGCCAGGAAGGCGGCCAAGCACGCGGTCTGGATGCTGATCGCGGCGGTCACCGGCGGCACGGCCATCCTCTACTTCATCGACGCGCACGGCTTTCTGGCCGATCTGGCACGGCTTGAGGCATCGCCGCTGGCGCTTGGCTGGATGCTGTTCATGGCGGCCTGCACCTACGCCATGGCCGGTTTCATGCGCGAGCAGATGTGCCGCTATGTCTGCCCCTGGCCGCGCTTCCAGGCCGCCATGCTCGACGACGAAAGCCTCGTCGTCACCTATCAGGACTGGCGGGGCGAGGGGCGGGCGCCGCTGCGCAAGGACCGGAGCTGGGAGGCGCGCCACCTCTCGGGCTTGGGTGATTGCATCGATTGCGGGGCGTGCGTGCATGTTTGCCCGACCGGGATCGACATTCGCGACGGGCTGCAGATGGACTGCATCAGTTGCGGCCTGTGCGTCGACGCGTGCGACGACGTGATGCGGCGCATCGGCCGGCCGGGCGGGCTGATCCGCTACGACACCGAGGCGGCCCAGGCCGCCAAGGCGGAATCCCGCACGCCAGCGCCGTACCGTTTGGTGCGCCCGCGCACCATCGTCTACACGCTGCTCCTGGTCATTGTCGCCGGCATGATGGCGACGGGGCTCGTGCTGAAGCCGACCGTCGATGTCGCCGTCCTGCGCGACCGCGCGCCGCTGTTCGTGACGCTCGCCGACGCTAGCGTCCAGAACAGCTATGTCGTCAAGATCTCCAACATGAGCCACCGGCCGCAGACCTATCGGCTGGCCGTGTCCGGCATCGACGGCGTCACGGTGACGGGACCGGGGACGGACGCGCTGCCGGGTGGAGCGCTGGCCCTTTCGGCCGAAGCGGACAGCGTGCAGACCTACCGCATCCACGTCCGGTCCCCGGCCACGGCGGTCAGCGCCCCGTCCACACCGTTGAGCTTCACCCTGACCGGCACGACCGACGGCACGTCGCTGCACGTCGGCACGGTGTTCCTGGCCCCCTGAAGCGCCCCGAAACGAGGAGCTCGTGCCATGAAGAATTCTTCCGAGGCGATGCGCCCCGTGCGGGGACTGCTCGACAGGCTGGCCAGGAAGCGGCTCTGGGCATTGGATCGCCTGTGAAAACCGGATGGCAGCCATGCCGATTGACTGTGCCGATCGACACAATCAATACATACATTGTTTGACGGTTATGATGCAGGCAATCTGGAGGATGGCATGACGACGGAGCCGCAGCCCCTCGCGAAGACGTCTTTCGAGCTGGGAACGAAGGGGCGTTGTCCACGCTGCCACAAGGGGCGCATCTTCGATGGCTTTTTGAAGCTGGCCTCGCGCTGTGAGGTGTGCGGGCTCGACTACTCGTTCGCTGATCCGGCCGATGGCCCGGCGTTCTTTGCGATGTCCATCGCGAGTTTTCCGATCGTCGGCTTCGCCGCTTGGCTGGAGCTCGCGCTGCACGTGCCACTGCTGATCAACATAGTCCTGACGTCCGTGCTCATCATTGGGGTCTGCTGCGCCTTGCTGCGCCCTCTGAAGGGCTGGCTCGTGTGCTCGCAGTACATCAACAAGGCTGAAGAAGGGCGCCTTGCCGCAACGGACGGCGAGTAGTCCATTGCCTGAGATACAGCGCGTCCTCCACAGACGGCAGGAAGGACGATGCACGCGATGGGGCGGCGGGCGTTTACGGCGCGTGCATCCAGAGGCGCAAAAGTTCCGGGACCGTGCGTATGTCAAGTTTGCCGAGGATGTTCGCGCGGTGGGTTTCCACCGTGCGGACGCCGATGCCCAAACGGTTCGCGATCGCCTTGTTGGAGCAGCCTTCGACCATCAGTCCGGCGACGTCGCGTTCACGGGGGCTCAGGCGCGCCAGCTTCGCCAGGGCGGAGGCCGCGGCGGAGCGGTCGCGGCGCTGGGTAAAGTCGCGCTGCAGGGCCTCGTGCACGCGGCGCAGGAAGACGTCGTCATCGAAGGGTTTTTCCAGGAAGTCGACCGCGCCGGCCCGCAGGGCGGTGACGGCGGAGCTCACTTCGCCGTGGGCGGTGATGATGATGAGCGGAAGGCTGCCGCCACGCCGCGACAGCTCTTCCTGAAGCTCGAGGCCGTCCATGAAGGGCATGCGCAGATCGGCCACGACGCAGCCCGGCTGCTCCGGGCTGTAGCGGTGCAGGAACTCCAGCGCACTGGCGAAGGTGCGGGCGGACAGGCCGGCCACCTCGATCAGGGCGGCCAAGGCGTCGCGCACGGCCTCGTCGTCGTCGATGATGAAGACGACGGGTTCCACGGCAGCGGGATCGGGGGCTTCGGTCATGGGGCGGACGGACTTTCCGGTGCCGCGGGGAGGAACACCTGGAAGACGGAGCCAGCCGCCGAGGTGCGGGCCAGCCGCAGCCAGCCGCCATGGCCTTCGACGATGGAGCGGCAAATCGGCAGGCCGAGCCCCATGCCCGCCGACTTCGTGGTTGCGAACGGCGAATACAGGCGCTCGACCATGTCGGCGGCGACACCGGGGCCGGTGTCCTCGACGTCGAAGATCAGGCCATCGTGCGCCTCGGCACGGACGCGGAGGATGACCTCGCGGACCGGGCTGCCGGCCGCCGCGATGGCTTCGATGCTGTTGTGCACGAGATTGAGGAGCACTTGCTCGATTTGGACGCGGTCACACAGCACCGGCGGCAGCGGTTCGGCCATGTCCACCCGCAAAACGACCCGGTTGTAAGAGGCATCCGCCCGCACCAGCGCCAGGGTCTCGCGCACCACGTCGGCAGCCGGTTCCGGCGCCAGCTGCGGCGTGCCCTTGCGCAGGAAGGTGCGCAGGCCGCGGATGACCTCGCCGGCCCGCTCCGCCTGGCGCACCGCCTTGTCGATGAGGTCCTGGGCGCGTGGTGGGGTGTCGCTGCTGTCCAGAACCCGCTGAGCGGCGCGTGCGTAGCTGATGGCCGCCAGCAGCGGCTGGTTCAATTCGTGGGCCAGGGCGGACGCCATCTCGCCGGTCACCGCCAGCCGGGCGGCGTGGGCCAGTTCGGCCTCGTGCTCGCGCAGCCGCGCCTCGACCTCGCGCCGCTCGCTGACCAGAGCGCCGAGGAACAGGGCGGTGATCGCCAGCGCCAGCATCAGGGTCTGGTGATAGACGACGGCGTGCAGGGGGAACCCGATGACCTGCAGGCCGGCAATCAGGCCGATCTGGATGGTCAGGGCAGCCAGAACCGCTCCCGACAGGCCGTGCGATACGGCGACCCAGACCAACGGCAGGAACAGGACGTAGAACAGGTTGAACTGGTCGTTGCCGATGGGCAGGAAGACGATCACCAGGGCCGCTGTGATGGCCGCCGTCTGAACCGCGGAGGGCACCGTCGGCAGACTCCAGGCGGGTGTGCGTTCCGGCCCGTAGAGGAGGAGCAGGAACGGCGTGACCACGGCGATGCCGATCACATCGCCCAGCCAGTACTGGAAGGCCAGCATCGGAAGGTCGGCCGCCGCGAGGGCGCCATCCAGGACGAACACGCCGACGAAGGCGGGCGCCACCACGGCGGCGCTCAGGAAGGTGACGCCGACCAGCCTGCCGACGTCGCGCACCCGGTTCAGGGCCAGATCGATCGACACCCGGCGGCGCAGGATCTGGGCGGCGCCGCCGTACCCCGCGACGATGACGAGGTTCGAGAGCAGCAGCGACGCGGTCGACGCCGGATGCCCGCGCACCACCAGGTCGGCCAGCACCAGCATGGCGAAGACCATCGGCGCACCGCGCACCCCGGTCCACAGCAGCAGGGCCACGTACAGGCCGGCCGGCGGATTCCACGGGGTGATGTTCAGGCTCGGCCGCGCGTGGATGAAGGTCAGCCAGTCGATGGGCAGGTAGGCCGCCAGGAAGGCGAGCGACAGCACGAGCATGTCGCGGCCGGTCGGCATGGCCGGGAGCGGCGCATCCAGGGCCCTGCTGGCGGACGGGAAAGGCATTTCCAGGACAGTCTTTCGGACGGGACGGGTGGGCAGGCCCGGACTATACCGCTGCGCGGGATGCTCGCCCACTGCACGGAAGGGAGCCCGGCGGCCCCCTTCCCTGAGCGGTTCCGCTCAACCGATGAAGAACGGCTGCGTGCCGTGCGCGGCGATGGCGCTCGACAGCCTCTCCAGCGCGTGGGCGTAGGCCGCCGTGCGCATGGAGATGCCCTTGCCCGTGCGCATGCTCCACACCCGGCGGCCCTCGGTCTCCATGATCGCGCGGAGGCGGTCGTGGATCTCCTCCAGGTTCCAGTAGTAGCCCTGGCGGTTCTGCACCCACTCGAAGTAGGAGACCGTCACGCCGCCGGCGTTCGCCAGGATGTCGGGCAGGACGATGACGCCCGCCTTCTCCAGGATGCGGTCGGCCTCGGGGGTGATCGGGCCGTTGGCGAGTTCGAGGACGATGCGGGCCTTGATGTGGCCGGCGTTGCCCTTGTGGATCTGGTCCTCCAGGGCCGCGGGGACCAGCACGTCGCAGGGCATGCCCAGCAGATCCGTCTCGGTCACGGCGTGCACGCCGCCCTCGGTGTAGGCGGTCACGGAGCCGCCGCGCTCCTTCGCCGCCTGCACCGCGTGCGGATCCAGCCCGTGCTCGCAGACGATGGCTCCCCGCGAATCCGACAGGCCGACGATGCGATAGCCGTCCGCGTGCAGCAGGCGGGCGATGTGGAATCCCGCGTTGCCGTAGCCCTGGACCACCACGCGCTTGGCCGTGCCGGCCAAGCCCAGATCCGTTTCCAGATGCTTGAGCAGGTAGAAGCCACCGCGCGCCGTCGCATCGTCGCGCCCCAGGGAGCCGCCGAGCGGCAGGGGCTTGCCGGTGATGACGGCCGGGCTCGGCTGGCGGACGATGGAACTGTACTCGTCGGCCATCCATCCCATGATCATGGCATTGGTGTAGACGTCCGGGGCCGGGATGTCGCGGTCGGGTCCGATCATGCCGGCGAAGGCCTGCACGTAGGACCGCGACAGGCGCTCCAGCTCGGACTTGGAGAGGCTGTGCGGGTCCACCTTCACCGCGCCCTTGCCGCCGCCATAGGGCAGGTTCATCACCGCGCACTTGAACGTCATCCAGAACGCCAGCGTGGTCACCTCCTCCACGTTGGAACTCGGATGGAAGCGGATGCCGCCCTTGGTCGGGCCGCGGGTGTCGTCATAGCGGCAGCGCCAGGCGGGGAACGAGCGGCGCGATCCATCGTCCATGCGCACGGACAGGCGGACGCTCAGGGTTTCCTTTGGGTATTTCAGCTTCTCAAGGACCTCGGAATCCACGTCCACGTGCTTCGCGGCCTCGTCCAGGCGGCTCAGTGCCCCCGAAAGCAGATCGTCCATCGTTTCGTCCCTTGTCGTCTCGGTCAGGAGCGCCGAAGGCGGGCTGCAAGCATGGGGAAGGTTCCGCTTGCCGCCTCTCAGGCATAGGACTGTTCTTGTAATCGGGAAAAACCCGGACCGTAATATCCGTAACATTACGGAGCCGGCGCAAGTTCTTGGATTTGCACGATATTTTTCGCCAGGAATGCTTGTGTCATGTTTTCCGTAATCATACGGATGGCGTCCGGCGGCGCATGTGGACGAGACTTCATTGTGGCCTGCACCGCAGCCGCCGCGCATTCGAGGATGTATCCATGACCGAGGGAGCTGACAGACCGCTGATCTGGATCGGGCGTTCGGACTACGGACGCTTGCTGCGGGCTGCGGAGTGGTTGGCCGCGCGGGCTCCCGAGGTATCGGCGCTCCTGTCCGGGGAGCTGGTCCGTGCAATCGTCCGCTCCGATGGCGATCTGCCCCCGATGCTCGTACGCATGAGCAGCCGTGTGCTGTTCCGCCGTGCCGACGGCATGCCGCTGGAGTGGGGCGAACTGGCGTATCCGGACCAGCCGCCCGGGGACGGGCGGGTCACCGTCGCCTCGCCTCTGGGCGTAGCCCTGCTCGGCCTGCGCGAAGGAGCCCGGATGCCCTACGTCGATGCGGATGGGACCCGGCGCTGGCTCTCGGTCGAGCGCGTCCTGCCGGCCTGAGCCGCTTCTCCCTGTTTGCCTCCACAGGATTGGATCATGAACACGACGCCGAGCCAGGGCCAATTGCCGGCCATCACCTTGACGGACACCGTTCAGGAGCGGCTGTCGGAACTTGCCGCCGCCGCCGGGGATCGGCTGCCCGAACTGGCCGAATTCCTGGAACGTGAGCTGGACCGCGCCTGCGTGGTGCCGGACGATGCCTTGCCGCCGTCGACCGTTACCATCGGCTCGCGCGTCACGTTCGTGGACTGCGACACCAGACAGCGGCACACCGTCACCCTGGTGTGGCCCGTGGAGGAAGATGCAATGCGTTACCGGCTGTCCATTATGACGCCGGTGGGTGCGGCGCTGGTCGGCCTTCACACCGGCCAGAGCATCGGCTGGAAGACCCGCATGGGAGCGTGGCGCCGACTGAAGGTGGAGAGTGTGCGTTAGCCTTGTGGGATTGTGCATCGGCGCCGCTTTGCCTTAACCTCGGCCGACGGCGCCGATCGCCATCGGCCCAAGTAAGGTTGTCGTGGTGAGTATGCTCCACCGCATTCAGCAAGCGATCACCGCCGACGGCTTTTCCTTCGTGCCCGCGTCCACTGTGGAGGGTTTGCTCGCCGCGGCGGGTTCGCGGGATTGGGAAGGGTTCAGCCGCAGTTGGGACGATCTCGGGTTGGACACCTACATGGCCGACGGCGGGCGTTACCGCCGGAGGCGCCATGCCTGTTTTTCGCTGTCGCGGCACGGGGCCGTGCGAAAGCCGCACCAGCCGCATTACCAGAGCCGGGACTACAACCGGCTGAACGGCGGCATCGAGCGGTGGTTCGACCCGGTCGACGAGGCCATGGCCGGTCATGCGGTCATGCAGGCGGTCCTGCGAACCGGCTTCGAACTCTTCGATCCCCTCACCCCTGTGGAGATTCGCCCGCCGGCATGGCACGCGGAAGTCCACCAGTTCCGGATCGAGGCCAGTCCCGCCCAGCCAGGCTGCCCCACACCGGAAGGCATGCATCGGGACGGCGTGGATTGGGTTCTCGTCATGCTCGTTCAGCGTGAGAACGTTGCGCGCGGCACGACGACGATTCTGGATGCGGCCGGACGTACGCTTGGAAGTTTCACCCTCACGTCGCCCATGGATGTGGCCGTCGTCGATGACGGGCGTGTCTTTCACGGCGTGACGCCGGTGGTTCCGGTGGACCCGACACGGCCGGCCCATCGCGACGTCCTCGTCGTGACCCTGCGGCGATAGTCAGCGCCGGAGCGCGTTCAGCAGGATGCCGATGGTGGTGCCGTTGTGCAGGACCGCCGTGGCGACCGGCGACAGCAGGTTGAGCGCGGCCGCGCCGAGGATCGCCGTGTTCAGGCCCACCGTCAGGCGGTAATTGGTGGCGATCAGCGCCATGGCGGCGTTGGCGGCCTCCTTGGCGTCGGCGACCCGCTCGATACGGTCCTCCAGCAGCGCGATGTCGGCGGTCAGGCGGGCGATGTCGGCGCCCTTCTGCATGGCGATGCCGACGTGCGCGCCGGCCAGCGCCGGAGCGTCGTTGATGCCGTCGCCGACGAAGGCGATGCGCGCGCCCTCGCCGGCCAGCCGCTCGACGATGCGCGCCTTGTCCTCGGGCAGCAGCTCGGCGTGGACGTCGTCGAGGTCGAGGAGGTCGGCCATCTCGGCGGCGCGCTCGCGGTGGTCGCCGGTCAGCAGCAGGATCCGCTTGGCCCCGGCGCGGCGCAGGCGGGCGATGGTGGCAGCGCTGGCGGCGCGCACGCTGTCCTTCAGCGCCAGGATGCCGACCAGCCGGCCGCCGAAGCCGATGAACAGCAGCGTCTTGCCCTCCTGGTACAGGCGGGCGACCGTCGCGTCGTGCGCTCGGCAGTCGATGGCCTCGTCCTCCTCGACGAAGTGGCGCGAGCCGACGACGATGCGCTGGCCGTCGATGACGCTGGCGACTCCGTGGGCGACGATGAACTGCACCTCCTGGTGGTCGAAATGGCGGTTGAGGGTGGTCTCCCGCGCCGCCGCCACCACCGCCATGGCGAGCGGGTGGAAGTAGTGCTCCTCCACCGAGGCGGCCAGGCAGATCAGATCCTCCGGGCTGTAGGCCTTGTCGAAGGTGATGGAGTCCGTCACGTCCAGCACGCCGGTGGTCAGCGTGCCGGTCTTGTCGAAGATGAAGGTATCGGCCTGGGCCAGCCGCTCCAGCGCGCTGGCGCCCTTGACCAGGATGCCGGCCTTGCCGGCGCCGTACATGGCCGACTTGAAGGCGACCGGCGTGGCCAGCTTCAGCGCGCAGGAATAGTCCGCCTGCAGCACCGAGGCGGCGCTGCGCCAGTCGCCGGTCAGCACCGCCGACGCTCCGGCCAGCTTCAGCACCGTCGGCACCAGCCGGTCGGCGAGGCGGGCGGCCTCCAGCTGCGCCTCGCTCTTGGCGGTCAGCGACTGCTCGACGTAGTCGGCGATGCGGGCGGCGGCGGTGTGGCTGCCGACCTGCTCGGCGTAGACGACCAGCCGGCCGTCCTCCATCAGCGTGCCGGACAGCACGGTGTCGCCGCGCTCCTTGGCCGCCGACACGCTCTCCCCGGTCATCGCCGCCTGGTTGACGGTGGCGCTGCCGCTCAGCACGGTGCCGTCCACCGGAATCACCGCGCCCGCCCCGACCACGACGGAGTCGCCCACCGCCACCGAGGCGGCGGGCACCAGCACCTCCACGCCATCGCGCAATACCCACACCTCGTCGCTCGCCGGGCGCAGCAGGTGCTTCAGCAGCTCGTCGGACCGGCGGGCGATGGACTCCTCCAGGTACTCGCCGAGGGCGAGCATGAAGGTGGTGGTGTTGGCGGCAATGAAGTCGCTGCGCGCCAGCGAGATGGACACCGCCATCGCCTCCAGCACGTGCGAGGTGACGCCCTCGCGCCGGTAGATCCCCGCCGCCTGCCGCAGCAGCGGCAGCGCCGCGGCCAGCGACACCGGCAGGCGCAGCGGCATCGGCAGCAGAAAGCCGCCCAGCAGCGTGGCGAGGCTGCGCACCAGCTGCGCGCCGTCCGGGGCATCGCCGGCCTTGCCCGTCTCGGCCGGCGCGGGCAGCGCGGCGATGGCGGCGGCCAGCGCCGCGTCGTCGGCACTGCGGTCGTGATGGACGACCAGCGAGCGCGCGGCGGCGTTCACCCGCACCGCCTCCACCCCATCCAGGCGCTCCACCGCACGGCGGAGCGTCGCCTCGTCCGCGGGCGTTCCGGGCCGGCAGGCGTAGCGCAGCCGCAGCCGGCCGGGTACCCGGTGGACGGGGGCGAGCTGGTGGAACCAGGGCGCCGCGGTCATAACCCGGCGGCCTGCTCCGCCTGCAGCTCGGCCTGGAGGTCGGCGACCTGTTCCTTCATCTCGGCCAGCCCGCCGGCAAGGGTGCCGTACAGCGACAGGCCCGACTTGATCAGCTTGCCGCGCAGTTCCTCATCGGAGAGCACGTAGGCGGCTGCAGCACCAATCAGCGCGCCGACCAGGAACTGCTCCGACGGGCGGCCGGGCAGCAGGCGCGACAGCCCGGCCATCAGGCTCTGGCCCTGCTGCGGCTGTGCGGTTGCGGCGCCGTTGGCGGCCATCATCGCCTCCAGCTGGCGCTGCCGCTTCTTCCATTTCTTCGCTTTGTTCTTCTTAGCCAAGGCGGCTCTCCTCGATGTCGGGGGCGTCGGCGCCCCGGGAATTCAGCAGGTGCTCGACGACGAGCACCCCCGCGCTGCCGGCGGCGACCGCCAGCAGCGCCGTGGCATAGTCGCGGGCGCGCAGCGCGTCGGCGGCGGCGGCGCCGGCGGCCAGCGCGGTGCCGCCCTGCAGCGCGTAGCGCACCACCTTGCGGCGCGACGGCGGCGCGGTGCCGGCGGCCCAGCGTTCCTGCACGGCGGTCAGCAGGGCGGTGGCGACCACGCCGCGGGTGAAGTTGCCGGCGATCTCGCCCGGCGCCAGGGCGGTTGCCGCGCGGCGCTTGCCGGTCTTCATGCCTCACCGTCGGCGGCCGGGCGGGCGGCCTTCGCCTTGCGCGGCCGGCGGCGCGGCGGGCGCGGTGAAGGCTCCTCGGCCGCCGGTGCTTCGGGCGCGGCGGTCTCGGGCTCCGGCGCCAGCTTGGCGCGGAGGCGGGCGGAGGTGCTCTCGACCGCCGACAGGCCGGACAGCGTGGCTTCACGCACCGCGCTCTGCGCGCGGTCGAGGCCGACCTTGCCCGACGCGGTGGCGGCCTTCAGGTTCTGCGGGAGGTCGGCGCGCTTGAGCAGCCGGACCCCGACCGCGCCGGCGATCAGGCCCGAGGCGAAGACGAGCAACGGGTACATGGGGCGTTCCTTTCCTTCTTCATGGCGCCGCCGCCGTGACGCTGCGCAGCAGCGCCTCGGCGCCGGCGCTGGTCCGGCCGGCGAGGAGGTCCGTCCAGGCCGACGGCGGGATCAGTGTGGGGTCGTACTCCACGGTGCAGGAGCGGGCGAGCGGGTTGAGCGCGACCGAGCGGACACCCGCCACCCCGCGCAGCGCGCGATCCAGCGCGGCGGCGTCGCCGGCCGCCGCGGCCAGCTCCGGCCCCGGCTCGGCGGCCAGCTTCAGCCGCACGCGGCCTGGGATGTGGTGGGCGATGCGCAGCGAGGCGGCCAGCCGCCTCACGAGGTCGGTGGTCGTCATTGGAACAGGCGCCGGCGATGGTTGACGATGTGGACGAGCATCAGCGCGACGAACAGCATCCCCGCCCCGGCGTGCGCGCGCCGGCCGACCGTCAGCGCCGCCAGCGTCGCCGCCATGCTGCCGAGCATGCCGATCTTCGCCGCGCGATTGATCCGCGATGCCATGGGCCGCATCGCCGACGCGGGGGTGGCGGCCGGCGCCGCGCCGGGATCCAGCCCCGCCACGGCGGCGACGCGGGCCTCGGCTTCGGCGGGATCCAGCGCCGCCGGGTCGTAGAGCACCAGCAGGCTGCCGACCGCGGGGTTGCTCTCGGCCACGCGCAGGCCGTCCACGGCGGCCAGACGGTCCGCCACGTCGCGGTGATGGTCCGACCGGCGCAAGGTGGGGTGGCGCAAACGGATTCGTCCGGGCACCGCCGAGACGATGGCGCTGGTGTGCGCGCTCATGCGCTCACCTCATGGGCTGAGGAGCGTGGGGAGCGCGGAATCCGGCAGTTTGCTGCCGCGCCGTGTGGGGGCAGCCATAATGAAGCGAGGGTTCACGGCCCGCAATGAGGCGAAGCGTCGCAAGCCCCCGGAATGGGCGGCGATGCGTCATCACGCCGCACCATCACTTAATATTGCGAATGATTTTCATCCGCATATCATGATACGGATTGCGGGCCGTGAAGAATTCCGCGCACGGCAGCATCGCTGCACAGGTCCGCCCATGTCCCCGATCACCCGCCGCACCATGCTCGTCGGCATGGCCACGACCTTGTCGGCGCCCGCCCTCGTCTCCGCACCGGCGATGGCGCCCTTGGAGGAGCTGGTGCTCTGGGGACCGCCGGCGGGGCCGTCGGTGACCCTGCTGCACGCCATCGCCTCGGGGGCGTTCCGCGAGCTGGCGGGCAACGTGACGTTCAAGGCGTGGCGCAGCCCGGACGAGCTGCGCGCCGGGCTCACCTCGGGCACCATGCGGACCTTCGTGCTGCCGACCCAGTCCGCCGCCAACCTGTTCAACAAGGGGCTGGGCGTCCGGCTGGTCAACGTGATGTCCAACGGGCTGCTCTACCTCGTCGCGGCGGACCCGTCGCTGACCTCGATCGCCGCGCTGAAGGGCCGGACGGTCGCCGTTCCCTTCCGCAACGACACCACCGACGTGCTGTTCCGGCGCCTGCTGGCGGCCGAAGGCCTGGCGCCCGACACCGGGGTCGCCGTCCAGTTCACCGGCAGCCCGATGGAGGCGGTGCAGCTCCTGCTCACCGGGCGCGCCGACGCCGCGCTGCTGCCGGAACCGGTGGCCACCGCCGCGATCCTGCGCGCCGGAATGGCCGGAACGTCACTGGCGCGGGTCATCGACGTCCAGCAGGCATGGAGCAAGGCCACCGGCCTGCCGCCGACGCTGCCGCAGGCCGGCCTGGGGGTGTCGGCCGCGTTCCTGGAGGCGCATGCCCCGGTGGTCGAGGCGCTGCACGACGCGTTGGTCGCCGCGACTGCTTCGGCGAACGCCGACCCGGCGCGCGCCGCCGGCGATGCGGCCGGGCCGCTCGGCCTGCCGGCGCCGGTGGTCGCGGCGGCGATCCCGCACTCCAACCTCGTGGCCGTCCGCGCCAGCGCGGCGCGCCCGGCGCTGGAGGCGGTGTTCCGCGCGGTGGCGGAGTCCGACCCGAAGATCATCGGCGGCAAGCTCCCCGCCGCCGAGTTCTACCTGTAGGCCGCGCATGACGGCGGCGGTCGCGGAGCGGTTGGGCCGGCTCGGCCGGTTCCTGTGGTCGGGCTGGGCGGGCCTTGCCGGGCTGGCACTGTTCGCCGCAGTCTGGCAGGCGGGCCACGAGCGCTTCGGCGCCTTCATCCTGCCGGCGCCGCTGGCGACGCTGGCCGCCGGCCGCACCATTGCCGGCGACCCGGCCTCCTGGGCGCTGGCGGCCACCACCACGCTGCGCGCGCTGGAGGGGTTCGCCCTGGCCGGGCTGGCGGGGACCCTCGGCGGCATCGCGGCGGGCTACTCGCCGGCAACCATGCGGCTGGCGCGGCCGATCCTGACGGTGCTGCTGGGCGTGCCGCCCATCGCCTGGATCGTGCTCGCCATGATCTGGTTCGGCTCGACCAACGGGACCATCATCACCTCTATCGTGGTCGCTTCGACACCAGTGGTGTTCGTCGGCGTCGCCGAGGGCGCGCTGACCCGCGACCGCGGCCTGGACGACATGGCGCGCGCCTTCGGCGCCGGTCCGCTGGCGCGGCTGACCACGCTGGGGCTGCGCCACATCGCCGCCTTCCTGTTCCCGGCGCTGACGGTGGCGCTGGGCTCCGCGTTCAAGGTCGCGGTGATGGCCGAGCTGCTGGCCAACACCGGCGGCATCGGCGGTGCCCTGGCGATGGCACGCGCCAACCTCGACGTCGCCGAGGCGCTGGCCTGGGTGCTGATCGCCGTCGGCGGGCTGATCCTGGTGGAGTACGCGCTGGTCCACCCGGTTCGCGCAGAATTCGAGCGCTGGCGCGAGGCGGCGCGCCCCTGGGGCGTGAAACGGTGACCCTCGCTCCGCACGACTGGGCACGGATCCGCCGGGCGAGCGTCTTCGCCTCGCTCGGCGACGAGGAGTTCCGCCTGATCGTCGGCCGCCCGCGCTGCGAAGTCCTCGGCGAAGGCCAGACGCTGTTCTTCCAGGGCGACCCGGCGGACGCCTTCTTCGTCGTGCTGGACGGTTGGGCGGCGCTGTCGCGCGACACCAGCGACGGCACCCGGACCGTCATCAAGATCATCGGCCCCGGCGAGTCCTTCGCCGAGGCGCTGATCACCGAGGGCGCGCGCTACCCGGTCAGCGCCGACGCCGCCTCGCCGCTGCGCCTCGCGCGGTTCGAGACGGCGGCGCTGCGCGCGCTGGTCGCCGGCAACCCCGGCCTCGGCCTGTCCATCGTCGCCGCGACCTTCCGCCAGATGCAGAAGCTGGTCGAGCAGATCGAGCACCTGAAGAGCTGGTCGATCGAGCGCCGGGTCGCCGCCGTCCTGCTGCAGATGAGCGGCGGCCGGGACGCCGGCAGCTTCACCCTGCCCGTCGAGCAGCACCTGATTGCCGCCCGCCTCGCCATCACCCCGCCGACCCTGTCGCGCACGCTGCGCAAACTGGCGGCGCTCGGCGTCGAGGCCAACCGCGGCCGCATCACCCTGCACGATCCCGCCCGCCTCGCCCGCTTCGTCGAGGGGGAGGAGGACGACGGCGGTGCGTCGTAAGCGGGCGTACGATTTCCCACCCCGACTTGTCCGCGGACAAGAGGGTGCCGACCCCTGGTCCCTATACTGCGAATGCAAATCATTCGTAGTTGCCGGACGCGGCGCCGGCCAGGGGATCTCATCGCCATGACCATTCGCAGACAGCACCGCGCCTTCCTCGCCGCCACGTCCGTGCTGGCGCTCGCCGCCGGCACCGCGTACGGCCAGTCCGCCGCCCCCGGGGCGGCGGTCGTCCTCGATCCGGTGACCGTCGAGGGGAGCAGCGACGGGACGCTGCGCAAGCGGCTGGAGGCGATCCCCGGCGGCACCGCCCTGGTCACCGAAGAGGAGCAGGCCGGCAAGCCGAACGTGACCATCGGCGACGTGCTGGCGACCGTGCCCGGCGTGGTCGTGCAGAACTTCTTCGGCGGCAACGACCAGCCGCGCATCCAGATCCGCGGCTCCGGCCTGCAGCAGAACCCGGTGGAGCGCGGCATCCTCGCTCTCCAGGACGGGTTGCCGCTCAACCGCGCCGACGGCTCCTACATCGTTGGGCTGGCGAACCCGCGGCAGGCGGAGAGCACCGAGATCTACCGCGGCTACACCAGCAACCGCCTGGGCGCCACGGTGCTGGGCGGCGCCGTCAACTTCGTCTCGCCCACCGGCTCCTCCGCGCCGGGCGTGCGCCTCGGCATCGAGGGCGGCAGCTTCGGCCAGTTCAACACCACCGCGCAGGCCGGCGGCCGCGCCGGGACGCTGGACGGTCTGGTGCAGATCCAGCGCGGCCGGCGCGACGGCTACCGCGACCACAATCAGTCGGAACGCACGAGCGTCGACGCCAACGCCGGCGCCCAGCTGTCGGACAACGTCAGCACGCGCTTCTTCGCCGGCTACACCGACCTGTCCTTCGACGTCGCCGGGCCGCTGACCAAGCAGGCGCTGGAGAGCGACCCGCGGCGGGTCCACACCGGCCCGCGCGTCGTCGGCGGCGTGTCGACGGAGGCGGGGCCGAACGTGGTGCGCGACCAGCCGCAGCGCGACGCGCGCCAGTTCCGCGTCGGCAACCGCACCACCGCCACCTTCGGGGCGCACCTCTTCGATGCCGCGGTCGGCTACACCCACACCGACGACACCTTCCGCTTTCCGATCTCCTCAGGCATTCGCAAGACCGAGGGCGGGGATTTCACCGCGGTCGGCCGCTACGCCTACAGCCCCGACCAGAGCCAGCCGCTGCCGCTGTTCGAGACCACCGTGCGCTACGTGGTCGGCTCGGCCGACCGGCAGGACTTCATCAACCGCGCCGGCACCCAGGGGCCGCTGCTCGGCCAGAGCAAGCTGGACGCCAGCACGCTGTCGGTGCACAGCGGGCTGAACGTGCCGCTCGGCGGCGGCGTCACGGTCTCCCCCGGCGTGACGGTCGCGCACGCGACGCGCGACAACGACGACACCTTCCCGGGCACCCGGCGCCCGACCATCGCCTACAACCCGATGAATCCGACGCTGGCGCTGCCGGCCGGCTCGATCCCGGCGGGCGACACCAGCTACTCGCGCTCCTACACCGGCATCAGCCCCAGCCTGGGCCTGACTTGGAAGCCGGCGCCCGACCACACCTTCTATGGTGCGGTCAGCCGCGGCTTCGAGCCGCCGACCCACGACGACCTGATCGCCACGGTGAACGGCACGCCGAACAGCAGCCCCGGCCGCCCCAACCCGGCCAGCCCGGCGACGGTGTCCACCGCCTACCGCACGCCCGACCTCAAGGCGCAGACCGCGACCACCGTCGAGGCCGGCTGGCGCGGCCGGCTCGGCCCGGCGACGCTGGACGCCGGCACCTACTATTCCTGGGTGAAGAACGAGCTGCTCAGCCTGCGCGACGTGACCGGGGCGCCGCTGGGCGCGGTGAACGCCGACCGGACGCGGCACTTCGGCGTGGATCTGGGGGTGTCCGCCGCCCTGACCGACGCGCTGAGCGGGCGCGTCGCCTACACCTTCCAGGACTTCCGCTTCCAGGGCGACCCGCTGCGCGGCAACAACCGGCTGGCCGGGGCGCCGCCGCACGTCGTCAACGCGGCTCTCCGCTACGACGTCACCCCCGCCTTCTTCGTGCAGGCGGAGGTCGACTGGCGGCCGGCCAAGACGCCGGTGGACAACATGAACACGGTCTACGCCGACCCGTTCGCCACGGTGAATCTGCGCGTCAATTACGACCTCAACGAGCACGTCAGCGTCTACGGCGAGGTGCGCAACCTGTTCGACAAGACCTACGCCTCCTCCACGCTGATCGTCGACCAGGCGAGCCCGACCCAGGCGGTCTACCTGCCGGGCGACGGCCGCGCCGTCTACGCCGGCCTGAAGGCGAAGTTCTGAGCATGGCGGCCGTCCTGGCGCTGAAGGGCCTCGGCCACGCCTACCTCGGCCGCACCGTGCTCGACGCCGTGGACCTGACGCTGGCGGCGGGCGAGGTGGTGGCGCTGGTCGGCCCCTCGGGCTGCGGCAAGAGCACGCTGGCGCACATCGCCGCTGGCGTGGTCGAGCCGCTGCGCGGCCGGGTCGAGCGGGGCTACCGCCGTCATGGCATGGTGTTCCAGGAGCCGCGCCTGCTGCCCTGGGCGACGGCGCGCGACAACATCGCCTATCCGCTGCGCCTCCAGGGGCTGCCGCGCGGCGAGCGGCGGGTGCGGGCCGAGGCCGCCGCCGCGCGCGCGGCGCTGGAGCCCGCTGACCTCGGCAAATACCCGGTGGAGCTGTCGGGCGGCATGCGCCAGCGCGTCGCCATCGCCCGCGCGCTGGCGATCGAGCCGGACTTCGTCTATTTCGACGAGCCGTTCACCGCGCTCGACGTGGCGCTGAAGCGCCGCATGCAGGACTTGGTCATCGGCGCCGCCCGTGCCCTGCGCTTCGCCGCCCTGTTCATCACGCACGACCTGATGGAGGCGGCCCGCGTCGCGCACCGCATCGCCGTCGTGGACGCCCACGGCCGCGGCATCGCCGGGGAGCGCGCCGTGGAGGGAACGCCCGGCGAGCGCGGCGACGGCGACCTCTATCGGCTGGTCGCGACGTTCCTGACCGACGACCCGCTGTTCCGCCATATCCACGACATCGACGAACGGCGGGCTTCATGAGCGCGCGTCCGGCGCTGACGGCGGTGCTCGGCGACGAGGGGCTGCGCCTGTTCTTCCCGCTGGCAGCGCTGCACGCGGCGCTGTGGCCGTTCCTGTGGGTGGTGGTCCACGGCTTCCAGCTGCCGGGCGCGAGCGCGCTGCCCTCAGGCCTGTGGCACGCGCACGAGCTGATCTTCGGGTCCTACGGCGCGGCGCTCATCGGCTTCATCACCACCGCGATCCCCGAATGGTCCGACACGCAGCGCCTGCGCGGCCGCCCGCTGTTCATACTGGTCGGCCTGTGGGCCGCCGGGCGGACCGCCGGGTTCGTTGGCGCCGACGCGCTGGCGGTGGCCGGCGGGATCGCCGATCTCCTCTGGCTGTTCGCCCTGCCGCTCTACGTCGCCGCGGTATCGTGGCGCAAGCGGACCACGCGGCTGGCCGCCATGGTCGGCTGGCTGAGTGCCCTGGCGCTGACTGGCGCCACCGCGCGCCTCGGTTTCCTCACCGGCGACGCCGACCTCGCCCGCACCGGGCTGCACCTCGCCGCGCTGGTCTTCCTCGGCCTGCTGGCCCTCGTGCTGGCGCGCATTGGGGTGCCGGTGACCAACCTCGTGCTCGATCCCAGCGAGGAGACGTCGCCCTACCGGCCGCATCCCGGCCGGCGCAACCTGGCGCCGGGGCTCGTTGCACTGGTGACCGCCGGATCCCTGGCGGGCTGGTCGCCGGCGGTAACCGCCTACCTGACCATCGCCGCCGGCGCCGCCTTCCTCGACCGTGTCGCCGAAGGGTTCGTCGGCCGCGAGGCGGCGCGGGCGGAAATCCTGGCGCTGTCCGGGTCGAGCCTGCTGGCCGGGGTGGGGCTGCTGCTGGTCGGCGCGGCGCGCCTGGGCGCGCCGTTTCCGGAGACCGCCGCCCTGCACCTGTCGCTGATGGGCGGCCTGGGGCTCGGCGTACTGGCGGTGTTCGCCATCGCCGGCCTGTTCCACACCGGCCGCCCGCTGCCCCTCCCGCGCGCCGCGCGGGTGGCGTTCGCGCTGCTGGTCCTGGCGGCGCTGGCGCGCGCCCTGCCGGACCTCGGTGCCCTTCCCTCCCCGCCCGGCCCGCCGCACGCCCTGGCTGCGACGCTGTGGGCCGCGGCCTTCCTGGTCTGGTTGAAGGCGTATTGGCCGTTCCTATCCACGCCGCGCGCTCCGGACAGCGGTGGCTGCTGAGCTGGATCCGAGACACCGCAGGGAAGCCTCTGTCGCAGCGTTTGCGGCGGTTGCGGCTAAAACGCCAGCCGGGTGTCCAGCATCAGGATGTGGGCGCGGTCGTCCGGGGCGACGCCGGCGGCGGTCAGCGGGCCGGACGACAGGGCGGAGCGGACGTAGTCGTACTCCAGCCCGGTGGTCAGGCCGGGAGCGACCGTCCAGGTGATGCCACCCTGCCAGATGTCGGCTTTGGACGGGGTGGACATCGTCGCGGAGTCGTTGCCCTGCGCGCGCACGTAGTTGGCGGCGAGGAGGAACGGCCCCATCGTGTACTGGGCGCCGAGGATGAGCGTGGTCTGCGTGCGCTTTTCCGTGGCGTCGGTGGCGTAGCCGCTCTTGCCGCTGTTGGCGAAGCTGGCGCCGATCTTGGCGTCGCCATAGCTCAGGTTGGCGCCGACGTGGAACGACCGCAGATCCTCGAAGGACTGCGCCAGGACGCCGTCGGTCTGCCGGTTGGCGCGGCCGGTCTGGTAGAAGGCGCTGGCGCTCAGCCCGACCTCCCCGAACGTGTCCTGGTACACCGCGCCGGCCTCGACGACGTCGTGGAAGGTGGGCGCGGCGCCGAGCGGGTCGGCCTTGCGGCGGTTGACCGAGTTGTTGGAATCGTTGGTGCGCGGCGTGTAGGACACCGCTCCCTGGACGCCGCCGAAGGACGGGGTGATGTAGATCAGCTTGGTGCCGACGTCGTAGGCCAGCAGCGTGCGCAGGCTGGTCGCGGTCAGCGGCAGCGCGCCGAGCGTGGACGAGCCGTTCAGGAACAGCAGGCCGTTGCTGTCCGGACTGCCGGCGACACCCTCCACGTTGGGGCCGATGATGCCGTACTCGTCGGACAGGCCGTTGATGGTGCCCGCCTGCACCGTGCCGAAGGCGCCGTTCGCGAAGAGGAAGGCCCGGTCGTTGAACAGGGTCCGGCTGGAGATGGACGGGTCGCCGGTGTCGGTGACCATGCGCAGGCGCGCACCGTACTCCAGCCCGTTGTCCGCCTTGGCCGTCGGCGTCATCGTCACGCGCAGGCGGTTGGCGAACTCGGTCGAGCGCAGCCCGGCGTCGTTGCGCTGGTTGACGTAGGCGCCCTGGAAATAGGCGTCGCCGCCGAAAATCAGATCGAAGCTGGATTCGGCGGCGGCCGGCGTGGCGCAGGCGGCGACGGCCGCGGCGACGCGGAGGGTGGAGGCAAGGCGCATGAAGAGGCTCATCCGGAAACAGGGGTGGAGACGGGGGAGGGTGGAAACCAGCGGCGGGCGAAATCGGTGAGGTTGTCGTCGGACAAGCGGGCCTGGCAGAGGACTTCCACGCTGTCGGCCCAGCGCGGGTTGACGGCGCGGAACAGCGAGACGCCGGGGCTGTCCAGCTTGGCGTCGCTGATGGCGCGGGCCGCCTCGGTCAGGCCGTAGCCCTGCCAGTTCCAGTCCACCAGCCCGCTCGCCGCGTCGTAGTACTGTTCGAAGCAGGTCCAGCCGACCCAGTCCCGCACCGCCCGGTCGAAGGGATCGAGGGCCTGCTCGGGATTGGGCGCGTGGCGGCGGAACAGCGAGGGCATGTAGCGGTAGGAGCGGTAGCCGACCGCGCTGTAGTGCCAGTACCACGGGCGTCCGCCGTCCTCGCCGCGGGCGTGGTCGAGCATGAACGCCACCATGGCCCGGACCAGCGCGTTCGACCCCCAGTGGCGGCGGTCGAGGATGCAGTGCAGGGTGTGGAAGAGGCCGACCGCCCGGCTGTCCACCACCGGCTCCCGCTGGTAGAGGGTGGCGAAGCCGACCAGCGCGCCGGTGTCGGGTTCCTCCTGCAGGACGCAGTGGTCGACGCCGTCCAGCTCCTCGTTGAAGTAATCCTCGCCGTAGCCCTCGAACCAGACGCCGAGCAGGTCGAACATCACCGCCCGCCGCGCCGGCGAGAGGTCGGCGCCGCCGACGATGCTGGTCCGCAGCGGGACCCGGCTCATCCGGCCGTCTCCGCGAGGTACCGCGCGGCGCCTGCGTCGCGGACGTCCCCGCAGATGTCCTCGTAGTTGCAGGTCAGCTCCTCCCCGGCGGCGATGTCCCGCAAGGCGCGGAACACCCGCCAGTCGTCGGACTCCGCCCGGCCCATCAGCGGCTCGTCGGCGTGGTTGACGAAGCGGCCGTCGTCGCCCAGCAGCAGGACGCTGCCGGCCTCGTCGATGACGCAGCCGTGCGACTCCGCCATCCGGGCGACGCCCGGATAGTCGGTCAGCACCGCATCGCCGGGGGCGATGATGCGGTCGATGCGCGGGTCGAACCGCCACATCGGCGTGCCCGCGGCGACGGGCTCCTCGGCGAAGAGTCCCAGCCCGTGGATCGGGCTGGGGGCGAGGCGGGTGGGGATCAGCATCGGCATGGCAGGGCGTTTCCCGGGCTCAGGCGGCGACGGTGGAGGGGGTCAGCGCCTCGTCGAACTCGAAGGCCGCGGCGTCGTCCACGAACTGCTCGGCGATGGTCGCGCGCTGGCTGTCCAGGCAGACCTTCAGGTAGTCCTTGAAGGCCGGCGGCGGGGCGAAGCCCTCGGCCAGCAGGCGCGCGTTGTCGAAGGCGATGTCCTGGTTGACGAAGCGGTGGTACTTGCGGGCGCCCACCGCCATGGTGCGGTTCAGCACGTCGCGCTTCGGGAACTTGGCCTTGAACGCGGCGTCGAACGGCCGCCAGCCCTCCGGCCCCTTCGGGTCGAAGCAGATGTAGGGGCGCGTGCCGCCGTCATGGCCCTCGGCGGCGAAGGCGGCGGCGAAGTCGTCCCAGGTGGTGCGCGAGCCGAGGCCGGCCGAGACGTGGTAGAGCGCGTGCTTCAGGTCCGGCTTGCGCAGCAGCTCGTGCAGGCGGGCCGAGACCCAGTCCACCGGCACGATGTCGATGAAGCCGTCCTTGTCGGCCGGCAGCACGCCGGTGTGGTCGAGCAGCCGGAAGAACCAGAAGATGCTGGCGCTGGGCCGCACACCCAGCGTGGTGTGGCCGACCACGATGGACGGGCGGGCGACGACCAGCGGCAGCTCGGGGAAGGCGGCCTTCAGCGCGTGCTCGGCCGCCGCCTTGCTGCGGGTGTACTCGGCGATGTGCGGCGCCTCGGGGCCCGGCGGCGTGGCCTCGTGCACCATTTCCAGGTGCGGGGCCTCGCCGCAGCAGAAGGCGGTGCCGATGTGCAGGAAGCGCTGCAGCTTCGGCATGCGTCGCGCGCGGGCGGCGAGCGCCAGCGTGCCGTCCACGTTGATCTGCCAGACCGAATCCCGGCTGTCGAACGACGTGTCGGCGGCGATGTGGGCGATGTGCGTCACCGCGTCCAGCCGCGGGTCGGTGCTGGTGGCCAGCGACTGCAGGTCGCCCGGCAGGATGCCGCACAGCCCGGCGGCGGCCTCCGCCGAGGTGCGGTCCATGGCGCGCGAGAGGTTCTTAGCGAGGCGGGCGCGGCAGGCGGCCTCGTCGGTGCCCCGGATCAGAAGCAGGCAGTCCGCTGCGGTCCCGTTCCGGACGGCGTCCAGATAGAAGGAACCGCCGAGGAAGCCGGTTCCGCCGGTGAGAAGGAGCATGGTGAGCCTCTGGGTTGCTGGAATGGGGGAAACCGGCCGTCAGGCGACGGGCACGGGATTGGGAAGCCGCAGCACGCTGCCCCGCTCGACCTGGAGCTGGACGTCGGCCGCGTCGAAATAGGCGTCGTCGTGCGTCACCGCGATCACGGTGATCCCGCGCGCCTTCATCCAGGGCAGGATTTCCCGGTAGAACTTGCGGCGGAAATAGGGGGACTGGTCGGCCGCCCACTCGTCGAGCACGAGCACCGGCTTGCGCTCCAAGAGGGCGGCCATCAGGGCGAGGCGCTTCCTCTGGCCCTGCGACAGGTCCACCGTGGTGAAGGCCCGGCCGTCGAGGGCGACCTTGTCGCCGATCTCCAGCAGGTCGAGCAGTTCCTCGGCGAAGCCGTCCTCCAGGTCGCCGACGCCGTGCAGCTGGCGGGTGACGTGGCTGTCGGAGAACACGACGGAGAACAGGTCGCGGTAGGACGCCATGGCCTCCGGCGGCACCGACGCGCCGTCCACCGCCAGGGCGCCGCGCTGCGCCGGGTAGAGGCCGAGCAGCATGTGAATCAGCGTGCTCTTGCCCGAACCGTTGTGGCCGGTGACGAAGACCACGGTGCCGCGCTCCACCGCCAGGGTGACCGGCCCGACCGTGAAGGACCCGGCGGCGCCCCGCCCGGCGTGGCGGAAGGTCAGGTCCTCCAGCGCGAGGGTGTGGAAGCCGGAGAAGTCGGTGGCCACCGCCGCGCCGCGGCGCGGGTCGGCCAGCCGCTCCTCGATGGCGAGGTAGGCGCGCGCCGCGGTCTCCGCCCCGAGGTAGGAGGGGTAGGAGGTGACGATGGTGATGACCGGATAGGCGATGAATGCGGCGGCGTGCGCCGCCAGCACCACCGTCGCCACGTCGGTCGCCGCCAGCGCCGGCAGCAGGAAGACGATCCCGGCCAGCGCGAAGTAGTAGGTCAGCTCGTTGGCCATGAAGTAGCGGCTGTACTGCACGGCAAAGGCGTGGCGGTCCTGCCGCAGCCCCTCGGTGCCGGCGGCGATGTCGGCCAGCGCGTCGTCGCGGCGGCGCCGGTTCAGCTTGCACTCGCGCAGCGTCTTCAGGATGTGGTCCGAGCGCTCGGTCAGGTCGGTCTCGATGCCGTGGATCTCCTCGGCCAGCGCCTCCAGGCGCATGGCGCAGCGGGCGACCACGACACCGCCGAGCATCAGCACGCCCAGCACGATCATCACCGCCAACCCGGACAGCGAGGCGAGGTAGAGCAGGCACAGCAGGATCGCCGCCACCGACTGGAAGCTGATGACCAGCGTCGGCACCGCCTGCGACAGCAGCTGCAGCTCCGCGCCCGCCGCCGCGGCGATGCGCGCCGGGCCGACCGCCATCACCTCCGGCAGCTCGGCCGCCAGGGCGCGCCGCAGCAGCCCCATCCGCAGCGCGCCGAGCGCCGCCTGGATCCGCTTGGACGCCACGCTCATCAGCCAGTTCTGCACGAACCGCCAGAGGAAGGCGGACAGCAGGAAGACCAGCAGCAGCCGTTCCAGCGTCGGCCCGTCCTGCAGGCTGAGCAGCGCGCCGTTGATCGACGTCAGCAGGGTGAGGTTGACCGCCGCGGTCAGGAACGCCAGCAGCAGGAGCGGCTTGAGGCGGCGGAGCGCGTCGCGTCTGAGGAGGCGCCAGAGATCCATGCCCGCCTCACTTCGGCTTGACGGCGTCGAGCAGGCGGGACGGTGACAGCTTCGACAGGATGGGCGCCGCCGCGGCCTTTCCCGCCTCGCCCTTCGCCGCGCCGGCGGCGCTCTCGGCCGGAGCAGGCGCCGGTGCTTCCGCCGATGCGGGCGGCGGAGACGGCGCCTGGACAACCGGCGCCGCCCCGACGAGTGAGGGCAGCTGCGAGGCCGGCGCGCTGGGCACCCCGGCGGAGACGGTGTTCGCGGGCGGGGCACCCGGCACAGCACCGGCGCCGGTCTTGTCCGCCGCCGTGTCGAGGATCAGCGGCAGGCCGCCGCTGGCGGCGTTGCCGATCACCACGACCTTGCTGTTGGGCGAATGGGCCAGCTCCAGCGTCGCCTCGATGCCGCGCCAGCGCAGGTAGTTCTCGGTCAGGTTGGCCTGCACGGTCTCCTGGAAGGCGCGGATGCCCTGGCCTTCGATCTGCTTGCGCTGGCTCTCGAACAGCTCGCGCTGCAGGCGGAACTGGTACTCCTGCGCCGCCTGGTCCTGCTGGATCTTGCGCTCGATGGAGGTCATGATCGCCTCGGGCAGCGAGACATTGCGGATCAGGATGTCCTGGATCAGCAGGTAGCCGGTCTTGGTCTGGGCGTCCGGCTTAGGGCCGGCCTCGGCGCCGATCAGCTGGGCGTACATGACGCGGTCGGCGAGCTGCTCGTACGCCTCGGTCTGCACGCGCAGGCGGCGGTGGGCGTACAGCTCGTCGGCCTTGGAGCGCGACACGATCTCGCGCGACACCGAGCCGACCTCGGGCACCAGCAGCACCTCCAGGTAGTTGGTGCCGACGTGCTTGTGCAGGGCCGCCAGCCGCTCCGCGTTCGGGCGGTAGCGCACCGTGATCTCGATGTTGACGTTCAGGCCGTCGTTGGCGATGGCGGCGTAGGAGCGCGTGTCCTCCTGCAGGCGCAGGTCGTAGACCTCGATCCGGTCCCAGGGGAAGACGACGTGGACGCCCTCGGGCAGGGCCGGCCCCAACTGGGTGCCCTCGTGGAAGCGCTTCCACAGCACGCCGCCGTGGCCGGCCGGGATGAAGATGACGATGGCCGGGGCGAAGTACAGGAAGATCAGCATGCCGACCAGCGCGGCGACCAGCAGCGTCCGGCGGTGCTCCTCGTACCAGAACGCGAACAGCCCGCGCAGGCGGGACCGCCGCGTCGCCGGCTCCGGCGCGTCGTCGATCGTGGAAAAGGCTTGGTCGGCCATGTCACTCGGTCTCCTGCAAACACAGCGTCGCGTCGGCACGGACGGCGCCACTCATCTGCCCGTTGCTCATGCGGATGGTGAGGTCGCAGACCGGCGCGATGTCGCCGTCGTGCGAGACGAAGATCACCGTGCGGCCCAGGGACTGGAGCTTGCCGATGATCTCGTCGGTGAAGCGGGTGCGGAACTCGCTGTCCTGGTCGGAGGTCCACTCGTCGAGGATGAGGACCGGCCGCCCCTCGGCCACCGCCACGGCCAGCGCCAGCCGCCGCCGCTGTCCCTTGGACAGGTCGCGGTTCAGTGCGCCGTCTTCGGTCGCCGGCACCAGATGGTCGATCTTCAGGTAGGCCAGCATCTCGCGGAACAGCGCCTCGTCGAAGCCCGGCCCGCGCGGCAGCCGCGTGAAGATGTGGTGGTCCTGGAACACCGCGCAGAACAGGTCGCGGTAGGCTTCCAGCCGGTCGCCCTCGACCGGCTGCCCGTCGAGCAGCACCTGCCCGTCGTCCGGCAGGAACAGCAGCGGGATGACCCGCAGCAGCGTCGACTTCCCCGACCCGTTGGCGCCGACGATGCCGACCACGCTGCCCGCCGCGATGGTCAGGTCGATGGGGCCGATCATGAAGGGCATGGGGCGCATCCCGGCGGGATAGCCGAAGGCGACGCCGCGCAGCTCGATGCTGCTGAACCGACGCGGCGCGCGGGCGAGGCGCGACGGCTCGTACTCCGCCTCGGGCATGGCGGCCAGCAGGGCGGTCAGCCGCGCCGCCGCGTCCTCCGCCGCCACGTAGTCGGGCACGGCGTTGAGGAACTTCGACAGCGGGCGGGCCAGGAACAGGATGACCGAGGTCACCGTCGGCAGCTCCGCCACCGACATGGCGCCGACGCGCGGGAAGATGAACACGAACACCGCCGAGAAGCCGATGATGATCGCGGCGATCCACGAGAACAGCTCGCCCAGGCTGCGGCCGTGGCGGCGCTTCAGCTCCTCCCAGGCGGCGATGTCGCTCTCGATGGCGGCGTTCAGCGCGTCGCGGCGCGTCTTGCCCAGCTTGATCTCGGCGTTGCCGGCCAGGATCTCGCCGAAGCCGTGCAGCACCCGGACCTCGGCATCCTTGGCGTCGCCCAGGATGCCGCGGGTGCGCTGCGCCTCGCGCACGTACCACGCCCCGACCAGCACGGCGGCGGCCAGCAGCAGCGTGGCGCCCAGCGTGGACAGCGTCCACAGGTAGAGGTAGGCGACCGCCGCCACCAGCATCATGTTGGCGGCGATGGACAGGTTGGGCAGCAGCGTCGCGATCCGCTCCAGGTGGTAGTGCGCGTGGTCGAACGACTGCGCCGCCTCCATGGACAGGATGCGCGCGTGCCCGCCCAGCGTCGCGTGGCGCAGCAGGCGCCGCCGCAGGTCGGCGAGCGCGCTGAACGCGGTGGTCAGCAGCAGCGACACGAAGCGCTTGGACGCGACGTAGCCGACCAGCAGCGAGGCGCAGAAGACCAGGAAGGGGGTGTCCAGCACCTCGCCGCGCAGCCAACCCGACAGCTCGGCGCTGAGGCTGATCAGGCTGACGAGGTTGGCGGTGGCCGACACGCAGCCGGTCACCACCAGCCGGGTCAGCGTCTGCCGGTCGGCCAGCCCGGTCAGCGTCAGCAGCACCGAGAACGGCCGGCCGGGCGGGAGGGCGGCCCGCGTCATTGCGTCAGCCATGAATCGACGATGCGGGCGATGGTGCCGTCGTCGCGCAGCTTGATGAAGGCGGCCTGCAGCTGTTCGGCCTTGGCCTTGCGCGCCTTGGGCAGCGCGATGTAGCGGGGCACGAGGCCGACCGGCTTCGGCAGCACCCGCACGTCCTTCAGCCGGCCGTCCTGCTTCGCCACGTGGTTCAGCACGTGCAGGTCGCCGACGACGACGTCCACCCGGCCCAACATCAGGCGCCGGAAATTGACCACGTTGCTGCTGGACGGCACCTTTTCCAGAAAGGTCGCGGCGTCGAAGTCCGGTGCGTAGGAGAAGCCGTCCACCACGCCGATGCGGTAGGGCGCCAGATCCTCCAGCCGCTCGTAGGTGATGTCGGAGTCCTTGCGCACCACGAACACCGTGGTGCCGGTGCGGAAGGGGCCGATCATGTTGTACTGCTCGAACCGCGTCGGCGACGCGATGAACTGGAAGGCGACGTCGGCGGTGTTCTCGTCCATCGACTGGACCACCTCGCGCCAGGACAGCGGCCGGTGGACTGGGGTGACTCCCAGCTCCTTCAGCAGGGCCTCGACGATCTCCGTGTCGACGCCCGTGCGCTTGCCCTTGAGCGAGTAGTTGTAGGGCGGGAAATGGTCTTCCGACGCGATGGTCCAGTAGTCGGCCTGCGCCGACGCCGGCAGCGCGGGTACCGCCACAAGGCCGGCCAAGAGGCCGAGGGCCGTGCGGCGTCGGATGCGCGTCCGCGTCATGCTTCGGCCTTCGCCGGCTTCTTGCGGCGGCCGGTGACCAGGATCAGGACCAGGAGGGCGCCGGGCGGGGTCAGCATCACCGCCAGGAACGCGTAGAGCAGAAAACCGCCGCGCCGGCCGGTCGCGAGAAACCCGACCAGCAGGCAGAGGCCGATGTAGATCAGCTCGAACACGATGATGCTTTCCTTTCGCCCGGCGCGCCTGGAGGTCAGACCGCCTTCTTGACGGCCGGCTCTTCCATCTGCGGGGCGTCCACGGACGCCTCGGGGTTTTCGGCCTTGGCCTGCTCGAACTCGCGGCGGAAGTGCTCGCGCATCGCGTCGGTATCGAAGTCCAGCAGGGTGCCGCCGGTCTCGAAGTGCTGGATGAACACGCGGCCGAGCGCCTGGGTCGCCGCCAGCGACAGGGCCGGCATCACCGCCATGCCCAGCGCGGTGCCGAGGAACGGCACGGCCTTCACCGCGGAGCCGAGGACGCTGCCGCTGAGCGCGCCGGGCATCACGCCGCCGATGAGGGCGACGACGATGGCGCGGGTGCGCTCCTGCGCGAACTCGACGCCGTACAGCTTGGCCAGCTTGTGGATCATGTTGAGCTGGGCGGCGCTGACCGCGGCGACGTCGGCGCCCGGAACCGGGATGAGGCCGAGCGCGCCGGAGGCGTAGCTGTGATACTTGACCAGTGCGAGAGCGCGCTTGTTACGGTCTTCCATGAACCATGCCTTTCAGGGAGCGGTGTGAGTTGCACGTTTAACGGGTGGATTGGGGCGCTCGCGCGCAGGATTGGTGGGGTTTTCAGGCGCCAGGGACCGGATTTTCGCGCCAGAGAAGGCCACCACTTATTTTTCGACACATAATACGTAGGTTGAGGTGCGTCATGATGCACACTTCGCGTAATGACACAGTACTCTCTATTTTTATATGGCTTTCTATTGCAGACGTTGTCACGTGATCTCACTATTTGAGGGGCGTTTTTAAAAATCAGTTAATGCCATTAAGGGTTTACGCGGATTTCGTCTGTCGAATTCAGACAATTTGCGACAGAAGAATTTTGTTACAGATTCTCTACCAATGCGGGTAAGCGACCGGCAGGTCCGGCAGCCGCAACGGGGCCGGCGCCTTGCCGTTAGCCGTCACCGAGGCGGCCAGGAACAGAACCGTGTCGCGCGCCGGAAGGCCGGCGATGGTTTCGGTCGGCAGGACCATGCGGACGAGCGCACCGGCCTCCGACGGCGGCGCGCCGGGCTGGGCCCGCCCCTTGAGGAGACGCAGCAGCGCCCATGGCCCGTGCTCGACCACGGTGAGGGTGTCACCTGCCATGGCCGGCGCCCCGCCGCTCGCGGCGCTCTTCGGGCGAAAAGGTGAACCGGCGGCCCAACGGAAGCTCAGCAGGATCGGTTGCCCGACGCCCCAGGCGAGGCGGTTGCCGCCTCCCCCCGCGCCAATGGCGGAGGCGCCGGAGCGCACCGACCAGTCGATGATGTGTTCCGCGCCGACCTCGGCCGCCCGGTTGACGCCGTACGTCAACTCCACGGTCATGCCGGCCGGCCGGAGTGCCGCTTCCAGCAGCGGGCGGGCGGCGTCCATCCGGTCGGCGAAGGCCTTCAGCTCGGGCGGCAGGCCGCGGCCGGACGCCGCCTTCGCTGCGTCGAGAAGGCGGTAGAACTGCCGGACGTCCTCCGGATCGGCGTCGGGCGCACCCTGAGCGCGATCGGGCCGCACGAAGGGGAACCGCCCGGCCAGCGTCTCCGAGAAGGTCGTGCCGAGCTTCATCAGCGTTGCGTCGGGAGCGTCGGGAAGGCGTTCCGGCGCGGGCCGTGGGGCCGCCATGGTGACGACCGGCGGCACTTCCAGCTTTTCGATGACCGCCGTCGCGGCCGGAACGGGGGCCGGATCGGGCTTTGGCGCCGCCTCGACTGGCGGTGACGGTGGAGCGGGGGTCTTCGCCACGGGCGCCGGCCGGACGGGCTCCGGCTCCGGCGGCGAGGCGGGCGCCGGTGCGGGGGCTTCCGGCCGGCTGGCCACCGCCTCGGCCAAGCGGTCGGGCAGCGCGGCGATGGCGGACGACACCGTCAGCGCCGGGCCGCCGTCCGGCTGTACGAACAGGCGCCCGATGTGCGGCGCCTCCAGGGCGAGCAGGTCGGTGCGGGCCGCGGCCCCGGCGGTGGAGAGCATCTCGGCGATCCGCTCCGCCGCGTCCCGGCCCGGCAGCTCGTTGAGAGCGGCGCGCTGGATCAGGGCCTTGACCGCATCCGGCAGGCCGGAGGCCGGCTCCAGCACGGCCCTGGAGATCGGCCACACGGCGGCCTCGGTCACGCGCTCGGCGAGGCGGCGGACCTCGGCCGCGTCCTCGGCGAAGGGCACCTCCGGCAGGGCGCGCAGCCGGTTGGCCAGGGCCTCGGCGCGCACGTGCAGGGGCGAGCGGGTATAGAGCTCCTCGGCCAGCGGCTCGGCGAGCCGGACGGATTCGGCGCGCACGGCGGCGGCGATGGCGCGGGCGTCGAGGTCGGGCAGGTCGGCGCCCGCGGCGATGCGGGTGGTGAAGGCGTCGCTGGCCGGCACGGCGGGCCGGCGGACGTGGCCGAAGACGCTGTCCGACAGCTCGACCAGCTCGCTGAAGTGGCCGCGCCGCCGGAACCGCTCGTAGCGGTCGAGCGCGTCGCGCCGTCCGGCGACGCGCTCGAGCTGGTCGGAGAGGCGGCGCAGGCCGGGCAGATCCTCCACCCGTCGCGGGTCCGGCACCGGCGGCATGTCGGCGAAGCCGTTCCTGGGCAGCAGCGCGTCGCGGATCGGTCGCAGCACCGCCCGTCGCACCGTCGCCGCGGCGAGCCGCCGCTTGTCCTCGTCCAGCCGGCTGAGCAGCGACGTCGGCAGCAGCGGCGTGGCGACGGTGGTGTGTTCCATCAGGGCGGTGGCGGCCAGGATCCGGCCGACCACCTGCGGGTCGCCGGCCCCGTCGCGCCCGGCCAAGCCCTTGCGCAGGTCCGCCACGCCGGCGGTGACCGCCGGGACCGGCTCGGCCACGCGGACGGCGCCCTGCCACGCCATCGCCGACAGAGCGACGACCGAGGCCGCCAGCGCGCCCTGCGCCTGATGCCGGCGGCGGCGCGCCGTCCGGAAGGCGCGGTCGGACGGCCGGCCGTAGCCGGCCTCGGCCAGGGCGCGGCCGGGCAGGAGGTCGCGCGCGAAGACCGGGCGCCGCCCCCCGGTCACGGTGCTGTGGGCCCCGGTCAGCGTGATGCCGCGCAGCGGGAACGGCTCGGCCCCCTCCGCCGGGCGCAGCGCCGCCTCCAGGAACAGGGCCAGCGGGTCGCGCACCGCGTCGAGCGCCAGCGGCAGCAGCAGCAGGCCTGGCCGGGCGGTGCCGGCGGCCAGCGCGTCGGCCTCCAGCCGCGCGAGGTCGGCCCGCAGGGCGCCCACCGCTTCATCCACCCAGCGCGGGTCGAAGACGTCCGCCCAGTCGTGCGGGCTGGTCCAGCCGAGGGCGCCGTCCAGCAGGCCGGCCGGGACGGTGGCGCAAAGGTCGGCGAAGCCGTCCAGCGCCTCCGCCCGGGTCACCACGACGTGCACGGGACAGACCACGCCGAGGCCGTTCTGCACGGCGCACAGGCGGTCCCGCAGGGCGGCGGCGCGGCGGAGCAGGGCGTCGCGCGGGGCGTCGCGTTGCGCCGCGGCGCGCAGCTCGTCGGCGCCGACCATCAGCAGGACGCCGTCCAGCGGGCGGCGCATCGGCCGGGCGCGCATCGCCGCCATCAGCGCCGGCCACGCCTCGTCCAGGCGGGCGCCGTCGGCGGAATCGGTGCCGGCGTGCAGGATCGCCGCGCCCTCGCAGAACCACCACGCGCCGGACTCGCCGTTGCCGTCCTCCGGCCAGCGGACATGGGTGGGGTCGGTGGCGAGCAGCGCCTGCCCGCCGACGCCGAAGGCCACGAACCAGGGGATGTCGCCGCGCCGCAGCGGGCCGCGCATCTGGCGCTTCAGGATGTCCAGCCCCTCGCCATAGACGCAGGCCAGCGGCGCGAGGCTGGACGCCGCGGCGGGTGCGGCGGCCGGTGCCTCCCGGCGGATGCGCAACGGTGTCGGCGTCTTGCGGACTGCCGTAGCCTTCGGCCGTGGCTTCACCTTCGCCTTGGCGGGGGAGCGCAGGGCGGCGGCGAGCCGCGGCCATGCCGCGCGGGCGATGCGGTACGCCACGTACAGCGGCACGCCGACCAGCGCGTAGGGCAGAAGAGTGGCGACGGCCGTCCCGATCGCGGACAGCAGCATCTCCAGCGCGACCATCAGTAGGACCATGCGAGCCCCATGTCCTCGATGGCGGCGCGGGCGCCGCGCAGGTCGGCGGCCAGATTCTCGGTGGCGCCGGTCCACAGCAGATGACTGGCAAGCAGGAAGGCGGCGGCGACGGCGCCCAGCGCCCACCACCAGCGCTTGGCCGACGGCCGGGCCTCCCCCGGAATGGCGCCGCCGGGCGGCTCGTAGGCGCGCGGGCTGGGGCGGCTGCTCTCGTTCCGCTCGCCGGCTGCGATGCGGTGCAGCGAGGGGCGGCGCGCCGCCGCGTCGGCGTCCTCGGCGAAGCCGAGCGCCAGCACGGCGAGGTAGACGGAGGCCAGATCGCGGTCGGCCTTGTCGCCCAGGCGGATCAGGTCGTCGGCCTGGACGAAGAGGATCTGCAGGGTGCCGTTGGCGCCGAACAGGCGCTGGGCGACGACCGCCTCCGCCGGGCGGGTCTGGGCGAGCGCGCGGTCGGCCAGCATCGCCATGGCGAAGACCGCCTTGACGGTCGCACCGTGGGCGCCGGGGCCGTGCCCCGCGGCGGCGTCCGTCATCGCGCGCAGCGCGTCGGTCAGGCGGTCGGCGGCGGGGGTGGACGCCGCGCAGCAGGCCGTCAGCTCGGCGACGAACGGCCGGAACAGCGCCATCGCGCCGGGCGGCGTGCCGGCGCGGGTGGCCGGACGGAGGGTGTCGAGCACGGCCGTCACGGCGCACCGCCTTCGGCGGCGAACCCGTCGGGGCCGAGCCGCAGGCGGACCGGCGCCGCGCCCGCCAGCCGCGCCCGGTGCGCGCCCGGCGTGGCGTAGCGCGCGTACACGAAGGTGGCGACCGGCGTCGCGGCGTAGGGTGGCAGGCTGTGCAGGGCGATGGTCTGGCCGGGCACGACCTCCCACGAGGCGATGGCGATCCGCCCGCCCGCCTCGCGGCGGAGCGCGATCCGCGTGCGGAACCACGCCGCCGCGTCCAGCCCGTCGAGACGCTCGGCGAGTGCGGCGTCGCCGACCCGCACGACATCGACGGCGACCGGCCGGCGGCCGTTCGCCACGGCGTCCGCCTCGATGTGCAGGGCGTCCACGCCCGGCGCCGGTGCCGCGGCGGCGCATCCCTGGAGCAGGAGAAACGCGATGACCACTCCCCGCATCGTTCAGCCTCCCGGCGCGCCGTCGCCGACGCAGACGTAGCCGGCCGGCGTGTGGCGGTACCAGTTGCCCAGCGCCTCGGCGCAGGGCGCCAGCACCCGGTCGGCGGGCTGCGCCACGGCGGGTTCTGGGGCGCCCGGTTCCGCCACCGCCGCGCGGTTGGAGACGGTCAGGGTGTCCTCGTCCTGGTCGACGATCATGACGTAGCGGGCGCGCCGCGACGGGTAGCGGATGCCGATGTCGTACTCCCCGTCGGCGATGCGCTCCAGGATGGCGGGTGAGGAGCCGCCGCCCAGCGGGGCGCAGGCGGAGCTGGCCAGCAGGACCGGCAGGGCGCCCAGCAGGACGTATAGGTTTCGGATCACGGGCGGCCTCATGCTCAAGCCGGAAGCGGGGAACGGGGGGCGGCGGAGGCGGCGAGCTGCATGGCGCCGGCATCCGTCAGGTCGGGCGGGGTTGGGTCGATGCCGGCGTCGGCCAGCGTCTTGTAGACCGACCGCCACACCAGCTCCGGCACGGCGAAGCTGGCGTCGTGGTCCTTGACCCAGAAGATCAGGTTGTAGCGGCACAGCCACTGCCCGCCGACGCTGTGGAAGCCGTCGTAGCGGACGAAGGGCTGCGCGCCGGCGGCGCTGGGCATCACCCGGTCGGTGGCGCGCAGCGCGGCGGTCAGCAGGGCGGCCATGGCGCCCGGCTCGTGGCGGCCGTCGGCGAAATACTCCAGCCGCATCCAGACGCGCTCGACCGCGCTGAAGTTGACGACGGTCGCCTCCGACGCCTTGGCGTTCGGCATGGCGACGATGAAGCCGGCGGCGTTGCGCACCCGCACCGTGCGCCACGTCATATCGACCACGACGCCGCGCACCACATCGGTGATCTGGATGCTGTCGCCGATCTTGAACGGCCGCTCGATGTTCAGGACGATGCCGGAGAAGACGTTGGCGATGTTCGCCTGGATGGCGAGGCCGACGACCATGCCGACGAGGCCGGAGGCCGCCAGCAGGCTGGTGATCGGCTGGTTCAGCACGAAGGCGATGATGCCGCAGCCGGCGAAGCCGAACACGATCAGCGTGGAGAAGCGGCGGACGATGCCGGGGATCTTGCGCTGGGTGCGGATCTCCAGCGGCGTCCAGATGAAATGCTCCATGGTCCGGTTGACCAGGACCGCCGGCACGATCCACCACAGCACGGCGAAGCCGTTGACCACCGTCGCCACGCCGCTCGGCGGTAGGGCGGCCACCGCCCAGTCCAGCGTGATGTTGCCGGCCGACATCAGCAGGAGCGGCCAGGACAGGATGCGCATGAACAGCGTCTGGATGCGCCAGAACTGCCCGCGGTCGCGCCGGTCCATGAAGGCGGCGAAGACCGCCAGCACGGCGCTGAAGATGGCGATGTAGACGAAGAAGTCGCGGTTGATGACGTCGCGCGCCGCCAGCGCGTCGGGCACCACCACCACGCCGAAATCGACGCGCGAGAAGTCCGGCTGCGGCCGGCCGAAGCCGACGTAGTTGGGATCGCCCTCGCTGCTGACCGACGCCACGTCCTGCGAGATCGAGGCCCGCGCCAGCCGCCAGCCGGGCGCCGCGGCCAGCACCCGCGCGGCGCGCAGCTGGTCGAGCAGGGCGGAGCCCTCGGACTCCCCCTCCAGCGCGCGGCGTAGGCGGTCGGCGAGGCCCGGCTCGGCGATGGAGGCGCTCTCGGCCGCCGCCATGGCCTTCAGCTTGTCGACGAAGTCGCCGGTGTCCACCAGCGCCATGCCCAGCACGTCGGTGACGAACATCACGTTGTTGCGGTTGAGCGTGCGGTGGCGGAAGCTGACGCCGGCCAGGTGGCTGCCGTAGGCCAGCCGCTGGTCGGAGAAATCCAGCGCGAACCGCCCCTCGATGCGATAGGCGGCGTAGGTCATCACCTCGCCCCGCTCTTCGCGGTAGGGCTTGCCGAGGTCGACCGGCTTGACCGCGTTGGCGAAGACGACGTCGGCCGGGTTGAAGGCGCCGCGGTAGCGGAACCAGACGGTCAGATTCAGCGTCGCCTCGTTCTGGGCCGGGTTGAGGTCGCGCACCTCGTGCAGCTGGACGCCGGTGTAGATGACGTTCGTCTTGTACATGAAGCGGTCGTTGACGTAGAGCGCCCGGCCGCGCGTCACCTCCTCCAGGTAGTTGGAGACCCCGGCCTCGCGGATGGGCTGCAACTGGGTCAGCGCCGCCACCGGGTTGAGGCCGTTGTAGGTCGCCATCATCACCGGCAGCGTCGCCCGCCCGCGCCCGTCGAGGGTCCAGGTGCCGACGTTGCCCTGGAAGGCCGTCTCGGCCCGGTCGTGGTCGGCGATGGCGCGGCGGACCGCCTCGCCGTGGCCGTCCACCTTGCCGTCGGCGGGAACCGCCCTGGCGACGGCCTCGGCGATCAGGCCGACGCCGTCGTTGCCCATCGCCGCCGCCCAGTCGGGCACCGCGTTGAAGCGCTTGACGTACTGGCCGTAGAAACGCTGCGCCTGCTCGTTCGCCGTGTCGAACAGCACCGGCGAGGAGACCAGCAGTCCGTGCCCATAGGCTTCCGGCGGCTGCGCCTTCGGCTGGTTGCGGACCTGGGCGACGATCTCGGCGCGGAAGGCGCTGGTCGCCATCTCCGACGTGCCGGCCACCAGGTTGCGCACCCCGGCGTTGCGCAGCGCCACCACCACCCGCGCGCTGTCCGCCGCCGAGCCCAGCACCACGATGGCGCCGGTGGGCATCTTCTCCTTCACCGTCTGCCCCAGCGCCGCCATCTCGGCCGTCCCGGCCGCACCCGGCGCGTAGGTCCACTGGGCGACCAGCTTGGTGCCGAAGCGCTGGAGGATGGCGTCGAACTGCCCGGCCAGCGCCGCGCCCTGCTCGGTGTCCTCGCGGACCACGGCGATGGTCGGCTCGCCCACCACGTTGCGGACGTAGTT
Source organism: Azospirillum sp. TSO22-1 (assembly GCF_003116015.1). GTDB lineage: Bacteria > Pseudomonadota > Alphaproteobacteria > Azospirillales > Azospirillaceae > Azospirillum. The sequence continues at coordinate 7,707 of NZ_LGQZ01000072.1, read as the reverse complement.
GGCGAGGAAGCGCGTCTCGTTGGCGCGCTCCAGGTTGATGCTGAACAGCCAGGGGTTCGCCGGCGCCTCGGCCGGGCGGACGGCGGGGCGCGCGGCGACCAGCGGGATCTTCTTCTGGGCGTAGATCACCGCCGCGCCCTCCGCGGCGTCCGGGTGATGGCCCAGCGCGGCGACGACGGACGGGTCGGCGGCGACGCGCCGCGCGATCTCCAGCGACTTCGCCTTGTCGCCCTCGTCGTCGAACGGCTTGACGACGACCGGGTGGCCGTTGATGCCGCCGGCGGCGTTGAGGGTGTCGGCGCGCAGCGCGGCGCCCTTGCGCATGGCCTGCCCGAGCGCCGCGTCCGGTCCGCTGAGCGGCCCGACCACGGCCAGGACCACCGGTTCGCGCGCCTGCGCCCCGAGGAAGCCGGCGCGCACCACCAGCGACACCAGCAGCGTGATGGCCATGGCCGCCGCCAGGATCAGCGCGAAGCGCGCCTTCTTGGTCAGCGTCGACCAGCGCAGCGGCGGCCGGGAGCGGGGCTTCAGGGACGTCAGCATGCGGGGGTCCGGTGCAGAGGGGGGGCGGTGCGGGGCGTGGTCATCCTCAGCGCTCCTGCATCGCGTTCTGCAGGGCGCCGAGGACGGGCGAGAAGACGTAGTCGAGGATCGTGCGCTGCCCGGTCACGATGCCGCAGGTCACGCGCACGCCGGGGAACAGCTCATAGGTCTTGCCGTGCCGCTCGAACGAGGTGACGGGAAGCTCGACCCGGACCTTGTAGTAGGGCTGCTTGTTGGCGTCGGACAGCGTGTCGGGGCTGATGGTGACCACCCGCCCGTCGATGTGGCCGAAGCGCGCGGCGTCGCCGCTGGCCAGCGTCACCGCCACCGGCTGGCCGGCGTGGACGTAGCCGATGTCCTGCACCGGCAGGCGCGCGTCGATGACCAGCCGGCTGTCGCGCGGCACCAGCTCCACCACGGTCTCGCCCGCCTTGACGACGCCGCCCCTGGTGGACACGGCCAGCGTCTTGACGATCCCGTCCATGGGGGCCTTCAGGCTGGCGCGGTCCAGGCTGTCCTGGAAGCGGGTCAGGCGCTGCGAGAGTTCGCGGTGGTTGCGGCGCGCCTCGTCCAGGGCGCTGCGGCTCTCCTCCTCGTACTTGCGGCCGATCCACACCAGCTTGGCACGCGCCTCGGCGAGCGCCGCCTCGGCCTGGGCCAGGGTGGCGCGGTCCTCGGCGATGGCGCCGCTGACCCGGGCGTCGTCGCGCAGAATCTCCAGATGCTTCATGCGGTTGGTGATCTCGCGCCGCAGCAGGGTCTCGCTGATGCCGAGCTGCTCGCGGATCAGCCCCTGGGCGACCTGGGAGCCGGCGATGCGCGCCCGGACGGCCGCCGCCTGCTGCTCGCGCTGGGCGATGTCCTGGCGCTGGATGTCGAGGTCGGAGGCGAGGCGGTCGCGCCGGGCGCGGAACAGCTCGCGCGTCTGCGCCACCACGTCCGGTTTGTTGCGGGCGAGGTCGGCGGGGAAGTCGATGGTCTCCCGCCGCGCCACCTCGGCGTCGAGCCGGGCCACGTCGGCGGCGAGGGAATCGAGGCGGATGACCAGCTCGTCCAGGTCGGCGCGGGTCTTGGTCTGGTCCAGCTCGACCAGCACCTGGCCGGCGGTCACGGCGTCGCCTTCGCGGACCAGGATCTCTTTGACGATCCCGCCCTCGAAATGCTGGACGCTCTGGTTGTAGGCGAGCGGCACCACGTCGCCGGGGGCGCTGCTGGTGACGTTCAGCTCGGCCACCGCGGCCCAGGCGACGGCGGCGGCCAGGGCGGCGAAGCTCAGCGCGAACAGGCCGTCGCCGAAACGGCCGTCCGCGTCGGCCTCCACGGCGGCGGGCGCCGGGCCGGAGGCGGGGCGCGGGACGGGCTTGCGCAGCAGATCGGGAAGGGCCTTCATGACGCGGCGGCTCCCACGCCAGCGCGCAGCACCGCCCCATCCTGCGCCGCGTCGAGGTCGAGCACCAGCGAGGCGCCCTGGAGGATGCGGGGGTCGTGCGAGGCGATGACCACCGTGTGGCCGGTGCGCGCCAGCTCGATCAGGGTGCGGTAGACGACGGCGGTGCCCTCGGCGTCCAGGCCGTCGGTCGGCTCGTCCAGCACCATCAGCCGCCCGCCCACCGCCAGGGCGCGGGCCAGGGCCAGCCGGCGGCGGTGGCCGATCGGCAGCTCGTGCCCGAAGTTGCGCAGCGGCGTGTCCAGCCCCTGGGCGCAGTCGGCGACGGTGCGGTCGGCGCCCGTGCGGTGCAGGATGGTGTGCAGTTCGCCCTCCGACAGCCGCGGGTTGGCGAGCAGCAGGTTCTCGCGGATGGTCAGGTTGAGGAAGGTCGGCTCCTGCGGCAGGTAGCCGATCTGCTGCCGCCACCACGCCGGCGCGAACTTGCGGATGTCGACGCCGTCGGCCAGCACCGCGCCCTCCTGCGGTTCGGCCAACCCGGCGATCAGCCGGGCCAGCGTCGTCTTGCCGGAGCCGTTGCGGCCCTTCAGTACCAGGATGTTGCCGGCCGGCACGGTCGCCGACAGCCGGCGCAGCAGCGGCGTCACGCCGCCGGGCGGCGTGTAGGTCAGCTCGCGGAACTCCAGGGTGCCGGCGTAGCGCGGTAGCATGGTGCCGCCCGGCGGCTCGACCGGCGTGCGGGCGAACTGCTCCAGCCGGGCCTGCGCCTGCCGGGCCATGGCGACGGACTCGCCGATCTGCGCCAGCCGCGAGAACGGGGCGAGCGCGCGGCCGACCAGCAGGTTGACGCCGATCAGCGAGCCGACGTCCAGCCCCCCGCGCACCACCAGCACCGCGCCCACCGCGGTCACTGCGACACCCTGCAGCGCCTGGAGGCTCTGCGCCGCCGACTGGGCGCGGCCCTGGCGCATCGACATGCGCTCGCGCAGTGCACGCAGCGCGTGCGTGGCGCGCTGCCACTCCGTCAACAGCGGCTTGGCGCCGCCGAACAGGGCGATGGAATCGCGCCCGACGATGGCGGCGGTGACCAGTCCCTGGGCGTCGGCCCCGGCCTGCGCCAGATCGCGCCCGACTCCGCGCATGTCGGCCTGCGCCAGCAGCCCGGCGCCGATGGACAGCAGCGTGAAGGCGACGCAGATGACGGCCAGCGGCCAGCTGATCAGCGCCACGATGAGGATGAACCCCGCCGCGAAGGGCAGGTCGAACAGGGTGGCGAGCGTGGCGGAGCCGAAGGCGGCGTCGATCTGGTCCGGCGCCCGCAGGGCCTCGCGCCGCGCGGAATCGGCCTGGGCGGAGGACGCGCCGGCCTTGGCGGTGAGCAGGACGCCGAACGCGCCGGTCGCCGTCCGCTCGTGATCGACGCGGCCGATGCGGCCGGCGATGCGCAGCCGGACGTGGCGGAACAGGTGCTCGAAGGCGATGGACAGGACGACGCCGACGGTGAGCGCCACCAGCGTCGAATCCACGCCATGCGCCACGTACCGGTTCAGCACCAGCATCGTGTAGAAGGAGGACGCCAGCCCCAGAAGATTGGCCGCCAGCGACGCCGCCGCGACGCGCGCGGTCAGCCGTCCGTTGGACCGCAGACGGACCAGCAGGCCGTTCATCGCGCCGCCGATCATGGCTGCCGCCCCGTGCCGCGCCGCGGCGCCGGCCTGGACAGGTCGTCGAGCGAGCGCCGTCCCATCGGGTCGAGCCGGGGCGCCGGCTTCAGCTGGATATCGGTGCTGCTCAGGCGGCCGGTGGTGGCCAGCAGGCGGTAACCGGCCAGCACCAGCTCCGTCTCTGCCGCCAGCGCGTCGCTGCGCGCGTTGATCAGCGTGGTCTCCCCCGTCAGGATGTCGATCAGCGAGCGGCTGCCCAGCTCGCGCTCCGCCCGCGCCACGTCGAGGAAGCCGGCGGCCAGGCTGGCTTGGTCGTTCAGCAGTGCCGCCTGCGTGCGGGCGCTTTCCAGGCGCGTCCAGCTGTTGCGGACGGCTTCCAGCGTGCTGCGCTCCTGGTCGGCCCAGGTCGCATCGGCGGCGCGCAGGTCGGCCTCGGCCAGCCGGATGGTGTTGATGGCGGTCAGTCCGGTGTTCAGTGAATAGGTGACCTGGATCTTGAACAGCAGCTCGTCCTGCCGGCCCGGCAAGCCGGCGACGTCGTGCTTGACGTTGCGCTCGACGAACCCCTCCACGCGTGGGTAGAGGGTGCGGCTGCGGGTCGCCGACACCGACTCCTGCGCGGCGGCGGTGGTCAGCGCCAGCTCCTGAAGGCGCGGGTTGTGCCGCCGCGCCTCGTCCACGACGGCGGCCTCGGTCGGCGGCAGCGGCGTGCGCGCCGCGGCGAGCACCTCCGCCCCGTCCAGCTGGAACGGGACGTGGCCGAAGAAGGCCTGGAAGCGGCTGAGCGCATTCTGCATCGCCTCCTGCGCCACGACCCGGCGGGCCTGCGCGCCGGCGAGCTGGCTCTTGGCTTGCAGCACGTCGGTGGTGAAGCCGAAGCCCTCCTGCAGGCGGACCTCCTCCAGGCCGGTCTGGCGGCGGATGTTGTCCTCCGACTGCTTGGCGTAAGCCAGCAGGCGGTGCGCGCGGACGAGGTTGGCGTAGGCCGTCAGCCCTTCCACCAGCAGTTCCTGGCGGGTGCGCTCCACCGCGATGTCGGCGCGCACCACGGAGACCTGCGAGCGGCGGATGTCGGCGTTGGTCGCGTCGAAGTCCCAGATGAGCTGCGTCGCCCGCAGCGACAGCTGCTTGGCGGCCATGTCCGTGCTCGGATTGCCGGGCGGCTTGTCGGTGTTCTCGCGCCCGCCGTTCACGGACAGGCTGAGCGTCGGGTACCAGCCGCCGTAGCTGACGCGCAGCGCGTTGCGGGCGCCGTCGGCACCGGCCACCGCCGCCCGTAACCGGTCATGAGTCTCCACCGCTTTGGCAATCAAACCTGCCACATCACTGCGTGGAGATGCTATTACAGGTTGTGCAAGGCAGGAAAAGCCAAGAACAAGCACAGCATACTGGAGCAGGGAACCACTCATTGAAACCTTGCGGGACTCTCTAAAGCTTGGCTGTTTCTATATCGAAACGAACCAACAGTATCGTATGGCGCAGGCCGGAAGGATGACATTTTAGGTATTCAGGCCGGTGGCGTTCCTATGATTCTCACCCCACTCGTCGATCAATGGGACAGATACGCGATCGGAGAGCCATCGGATTGGTGAGGATGCGCTGTGGAGGCGTGCGTATCGGCGATCCACGCCGAAACTTCCGCCCCTGCGGGATCCTGCGGGGGCGCGGCCGGGTGCGGCGTCCCCAAGGTGGTGCGCAGCATCGCCGCGAAGTCCGGACCGCCGATCCCGGTGTCGGGTATGGCGGGATGGCTCTGCACCACGCCGCCCACCCCCGCCTTCACGTCGAACGACACGCCGGCCACCTCGTGCCGGGCGCCGTCGGCCATGGTCATGCCGGTGGTGCCGAGCACCCGGTTGCCGGCCACGCTGGCCTCGGCGGGCGTGGCCGTTGCCGTGATGGAGGCGATGCCGGCCTGGGCCAGGGTTTTCAGCTCGTCCGGCCGGCTCACGCCGTCGCCGTCGGCGTCCTGCCAGGCCAGCAGCGTGCCGTAGTCGGCGTCCGCCGCGTCGATCCGCCCGTCGTGGTTGCCGTCCAGCGAGGCCAGCGCCTCCAGGCTGCTGTTGAAGCCGGTGCCGAACTTTTCCGACACCAGCTCGCGTGCGTCGCCGATGCGGCCGTCGTGGTTGGTGTCGCGCGCCAGCAGCGCGTTGCCGGACCCGATCCAGCCGGTCTGGTCGGCGACGCCGTCGCCCGTCACGTCGAACCGCACCCCGTCGGACAGCGGCCGCAGCGACAGGCCGTGGCCGGTCATGTCCAGCACGATGGGGTCGCTGGCGACGGTCGTCAGGCGGATGTTGTCGACGGTCAGGACCGGGTTGACGCTGTTGTCGGTGGTGTCCGAGACGCCGAACCCCAGTGAAACGGTGGTGTTGGCGGGAATGACCACATGGAAGGTGCCGCTTGCGCTCGCCGCCTTGGCCAGCAGGGTGACCGTGCCGTTCACGCTGACGAAGCCGAAGTCGAAATAGCCGGTGTCGTTGAACGCGAAGCTCCAGTCGAAGGACAGGGTGGTGTCCTGAGTCACCGTGATGGCGCTGCCGAGCTTCATGGCGTGGCCGGCTGAGGGGGTGGCGCCCACCGCCGCCGCGATGGCGCCGGTGGACAGGCCAAGGTAGGTTTCCAGTTCGCCCGCCGTCTTGCCGGCCATGGAGGTCAGCGTTCCCTGGTGCCCGTCGCCGCCGGTGGTGGCCGATGCCCCGCCGGTGGACAGCCAGCCGGTCAGGCCATGGTCGAAGGACCCGTTGCTCACCAGCACGGCGGGGTGCAGCGTCACCGTGTCAGTCTCGCCGGATAAGGCGCTGCCCGCGGCGGTGCTCACGGCGGCCTTCGTCCCGTAGGCGCCGTCGGTCTGGTCCCAAGCCCGGATGGTCAGCGCACCGGACACCGTCTCGGGAACCGCGGCGTTGGGTTGGAAGTACAGCCGGTCGGCCGGGCGCAGCAGCAGGGCGGCGTCCGTGTCGTTGACCGTGCCGACCAGCGCCCAGTTCGCCCCGCCGTCGGTCGAGAACCACCAGCGACCATAGGTCTCGTGGGTGCCGACCAGCGCGATACCAGTCACGGCGCCGCTGTCGCCGTCGGTGACGTTCGCCGCCCCGGCGCCGTTCAGGCCGACGAGCGCGGACACCGCGATCCCGGCGGTGCCGGCGGTGGGCGCGGCCGACGCTTCCGCCGCCGTGAAGATCGCCAGGGCGGTGTCCAGCAGCACCGGCGACGCGTTCGGCGGGACGACGGTCATGGCGACGGTGGCGGTCGCCGTCAGCGCACCGCCGGCCCCGCCGCCGCCCTGGTCGTCCACTGTCACGGTCACCGTGTCGGCGCCGGTGTAGGAGGCCGCCGTGTACTGCAGCCCGTCGGTCGCGGCGAGCAGGCCGTTGATGATCGCCACGGTCGCCCGGACGGTGACGGTGCCGGTTCCATTGCCGGTGATGACGGCGTCCGTCCCGCCGTCCGCCAGGGTGAGCGTGCCGTGGCCGGCCGTCAGGGTGACGAGGACCGGCGCCGATCCAGCGTCGATGTCCGACACCGACAGGCCGGTCACGGCGACCGCTACCCCCTTGACGGTCGTCAGGGAGGCGGTGGTGGCTGCGACGGCCGGCGCGTCGTTGACGGGGGTAACCTCCTGGGTCAGCGCGACCGTCGCGGCGCTGTAGGCGGTGGCGCCGCCGACGCCGGTGGCGGTCAGGTCGACGACGACCCCGGAGGCGACGGCACCGCCGGACCCATCGATCAGCCGCACCGTCAGCGCGGGCGCGGTTCCGTTCCAGTCGGCTGCGGGGACGAAGCGCAGTATGTCTGTTGCCGTCATGATTAGCGCGGCGCCGTCCGAAACGCTGCCGACTGCCCGCCAGCCCGTCCCGTCCCAATATTGCCAGACGCCCTGCGCGGCGGTCGCCGCGTTGCCGACGATGGCGACGCCAGCCAGGGCGTGCGACGAGGAGCCGCCGGACACCGCGTCGGCGGCGTCCGAGAACAGCGCGCCGAACAGCGACGACACCGTGGCGCCGGCCGGACTGGCCGCGTCCTCGGCAATGGCGTCGAGGGTCGCCGTGCTGCCGGTGGCGACGGGGGCGTCGTTCACGGCGGTGACGGTCTGGGTCAGCGCGATGGTGG
>NZ_LGQZ01000076.1 GCF_003116015.1 Azospirillum sp. TSO22-1 | reverse complement strand
CCGACGGCCTGACCGGCGGCACCGGCAACGACGTCTATCTCGTGGACACCACCGGCGTGACGGTGGTCGAGTCCGCCGGTGGCGGCATGGATGAAGTGCGCACGTCGCTGGCTTCCTACACGCTGGCGGCGGAGGTGGAGTATCTGACCTACACCGGCAGCGGCAACTTCACCGGCAACGGCAACACGCTGGCCAACCTGATCCAGGGCGGCGCCGGCAACGACACGCTGACCGGCGGCGGGGGCAGCGACACGCTGACCGGCGCCGCCGGCGCCGACTGGTTCAAGTTCGGCACGGCGGACGTCGTCACCGGCGCCAACGCGGACCGGATCACCGACTTCGTCGCGGGCACCGACATGATCGACGTCAGCGGCGTCGACGCCAACTCGGCCGTGAGCGGCGATCAGCTGTACAGCTTCATCGGCACCAGCGCGTTCAGCGGGACGGCCGGCCAGTTGCGTTACGCCGTGCTCGGCGACGGCACGACCCACCTGTACGGAGACCACAACGGCGACCGCAACGCCGATTTCGAGCTTGTCCTGACCGGGTCGCTGTCGTTGACCGCGGCCAACTTCAAACTCTAGGCACGGACGGCGTGGCGGGCGGGACAAAAGGTCCCGTCCGCCCGTTCACGTTTCCGGGGCGTGCCGGCGCTCAGGCCGGCACCGGCGACGACTGGCGGGCCAGTTGCTGCAAGGCGGCGCCATCGTTGTTACCAACTACAGCACCTTGCCGGATCAAGAGCTTGACGGACTCTCTTGATCCCCGCCTTCGCGGGGATGACGGTTTTGAGAAAGGTTCAGGCTGAACCGGAATTCGCTCTAGAGGCGGAGTTTTCTTCCGCATCGCCGGACAACGCATATAGGTACGCGCCTACCGAGGTGCCCGCCCTCGCCACGGCAGCAGGGCGGGCACTTTCGTCTTGTAATCCCGGTAGGCGTCGCCGTACAGCGCCTCCAGCGCCCGCTCCTCGTGCCGCATCCCGGCCAGCAGGTAGAGCGATGCCCACAGGGCGGTGGCCAGCGCCCGCTCGTCCGCCACGACGCCCCACAGCATCAGCAGCGCCCCGGTGTAGAGCGGATGCCGCACCCAACGGTTGGCGCCGCGGACGCGCAGCGGCTCGTCCGCCGGCAGGGCCGCGCCGGTGCGGTGCGCGCGGATCTGCGTCACACCGGCGAAGCGGCCGAGGTCGTAGCCGGACACCCCCCACAGGAACACGCCCAGCCCGGCGAGCGCCGCCACCGCCTGGACCGCCGCCAGTTCGGGCGGCCGGGCGAAGGCGAGGGGATCGGGCAACAGCCAGCGTCCGGCGGCGAGCACCGCCAGCAGGTGCAGCGCCGCGAACCCGTTGTAGGCCAGCCGCGTGTACGCGCCCAGTCGCAGCCGTGCGGCCACCCTGGGAATGGCGAGCAGGCTGTGGCCAAGGCCGAAGCTGGCCCAGGCGAGGGCGTAGAGGGTGTGCGGCATAACATCAATATAGTCCTTCCCCCTGCTCCGCAGGGGGAAGGTTAGGAGGGGGCAGCGGCGTGTCGGGGAAGTCGCTGCCCTCACCCACCCCAAGCTGCGTTTGGGGCCCCTCCCTCTCCCAGCGGGGCTGGGAGAGGGCGCCATGCTACGACTGCATGCGCTTGATGGTGTTGGTCGTGCTCTGCCCGGCCACGAGGTTGGCGAGCACCACCTTGCCACCATAGCTCTGCACGAAGCCGGCGCCGACCACCGTCTCGACGGTGTAGTCCGCCCCCTTCACCAGCACGTCCGGGCGCAGCGCCTTGATCAGCTGCTCGGGCGTGTCCTCGCCGAAGACCACCACCAGGTCGACGCAGGACAGCGAGGCCAGCACGGTGGCGCGCGCCGTCTCCGACTGCACCGGGCGGGTCGGCCCCTTCAGGCGCTGGACCGACTCGTCGCTGTTCAGGCCGACCACCAGCACGTCGCACGCCGCCCGCGCCTGGGTCAGCAGCGAGATGTGGCCGGGGTGCAGCAGGTCGAAGCAGCCGTTGGTGAAGCCGACACGCTTGCCGCGCAGGCGCCAGCGCTCGGCGCGCTCGGCGGCCTCCTCGCGGGCGGCGACCTTGGCTTCGCCCTGGCGCCATTCCTGGGCGTGCAGCGCGGCCAGCAGCTCCGGCGCGCGGACCACGGCGGTGCCGACCTTGCCGACCACGATGCCGGCGGCGAGGTTGGCGAGGCGCGCCGCGTCGTTCAGCTCCACCCCCGCCGACAGCGCGGCGGTCAGCGCAGCGACGGCGGTGTCGCCGGCGCCCGACACGTCGAACACCTCGCGCGCCTCGGCTGGCAGGTGCACGGCCGGGCCGGAGCGGGTGACGACGCTCATGCCCCGCTCGGACCGGGTGGCGATGACGGCGTCGATGCCGCAGGTCTCGATCAGGCGGCGGCAGGCGGCCTCGACCTGGGCGTCGTCGTCGGCCGGCAGGCCGGTGGCCTGCATCAGCTCCTTGCGGTTGGGGGTGACGATGCTGGCGCCGCGGTAGCGGCGGTAATCGGTGCCCTTGGGATCGACCACCACCGGCAGCCCGGCGGCGCGCGCCGCCTCGATCAGGCCGGCGACCAGCGCGTCGGTCAGCATGCCCTTGCCGTAGTCGGAGAGGATCACCGCGCCGACCTCGGGCAGTGCCGCGCGGGCGGCGGCGAGCACCGCCTCCACCGAGGCCGGCCCGATCGGGGCGACCGTCTCGGCGTCGGCGCGCAGCAGCTGCTGGCGGCTGCCGATGAAGCGGGTCTTCAGCGTGGTCTGGCGGCCGGGCTCGACGACGATGCCCTCGGCCGAGCCGATCTGGCGCTCCACGATGTGCCGCACCTCGGCGCCGGGGCCGTCGTCGCCGACCACCGAGACGAAGCGGCAGGCGGCGCCCAGCCCCAGCAGGTTGGCGGCGACGTTGCCGCTGCCGCCGAGCATCACCGCCTCGCGCTCGATGCGCAGCACGGGGATCGGCGCTTCCGGCGAGACGCGGTCCACGGAGCCGTAGACGAAGCGGTCGAGCATGAGGTCGCCGACGCACAGCACACGGGCTTGCGCGAGGGCGTCGATGTGGCGGGCGAGGTCGCTCATGCGCACGCTTCTACCAGCGCCGACCCGTTCACGGCAAGGTGACTGGCCGGTGAGCGGCCGGGGCATCACTCTCTGTGCCATGCTCGACCACGCCGACATCCCGTCCCGTCCCTCATCCGCGCGCCGGCTGCTGCCGCTGGCGGTGCTGGCGGCGGGGTTCGCCGGCTTCTTCGCGCTGGGCCTGCACCGCACGCTGACGCTCGAGGGGCTGGCGGCGCAGCGCGCCCAGCTGACGGCGTTCGTCGAGGCGCAGGGCGCCCTGGCGGTGCTGGCGTACGTCGGGGTGTACGCGCTGGCGGTGGCGTTCTCGGTGCCCGGCGGCACGGTGCTGACGCTGGCCGGCGGCTTCCTGTTCGGCGTCGTCTGGGGAGCGGCGTACGCCGTGGCCGGGGCGACGGCGGGCGCCGTGGCGGTGTTCCTGGCGGCGCGCTCGGCGCTGGGCGGGGCCTTGCGCCGCAAGGCGCGGCCGTGGATCGGCCGGCTGGAGGACGGGTTCCGCGACCACGCCTTCCACTACATGCTGTTCCTGCGGCTGGTGCCGCTGTTCCCGTTCTGGCTGGTCAACCTGGTGCCGGCGTTCCTCGGCGTGCCCGTGCGGGTGTACGTGCTGGCGACGCTGGTCGGCATCGTGCCGGGCGCGCTGGTGTACGCGTCGGTCGGCAACGGCCTGGGCGCGGTGCTGGACGCCGGGGAGACGCCGGACCTCGGCCTGATCTTCTGCCCGGAGGTGATGCTGCCGCTGCTGGGGCTGGCGGCGCTGGCGCTGCTGCCGGTGGCGGTCAAGGCGTGGCGGAGGCGGGGGTGACGGAGCGCCTGTCCTGCGGGCTGTGCGTGATCGGCGCCGGGTCGGGCGGGCTGTCGGTGGCCGCGGCGGCGGCGCAGATGGGCGTCAAGACCGTGCTGATCGAGCGCGGCGCCATGGGCGGCGACTGCCTGAACACCGGCTGCGTGCCCTCCAAGGCGCTGATCGCCGCGGCGAAGGCGGCGCACGCGGTGCGCACCGCCGGGCGCTTCGGCGTGGTTTTTCCTTCCGGTGGGGGCCACGAGCCGGCGGTGGATTTCGCTGCGGTGCACGCGCACGTGCGCGGCGCCATCGCCGCCATCGCGCCGCACGACAGCCAGGAGCGGTTCGAGGGCCTGGGCGTGCGGGTGATCCGGGCCTCGGCGCGCTTCACCGGGCCGGGGACGGTCGAGGCCGGCGGGGTGGAGGTGCGGGCGCGGCGCTTCGTGCTGGCCACCGGCTCGCGCGCCGCGGTGCCGCCGATCCCCGGGCTGGACTCCGTGCCGTTCCTGACCAACGAGACCTTGTTCGAGCGCACGGCCGCGCCCGAACATCTGATCGTGCTGGGCGGCGGGCCGATCGGCGTGGAGATGGCGCAGGCGTTCCGCCGCCTCGGCTGCCGGGTCACGCTGGTGGAGAAGCAGACGCTGCTGCCGCGCGACGACCCGGAGCTGGTGGAGGTGGTGCGCCGCCGCCTGGACGCCGAGGGGGTGACGCTGGTCGAGGGCGTCGGCGTCGCCGCCGTGCAGCGCGCCGGCAACGGCGTGGCAGCGGTGCTGGACGACGGGCGGCGGGTCGAGGGCTCGGACCTGCTGGTCGCCGCCGGGCGCCGGCCGAACGTCGAGGATCTCGACCTGGATGCCGCCGGCATCGAGGCGCACCGCGGCGGCATCGCGACCGACAAGCGGCTGCGCACCACCAATCCGCGCGTCTACGCGGTGGGCGACGTCACCGGCGGGCCGGCCTTCACGCACGTCGCCGGCTACCACGCCGGGCTGGTGGTGCGGAACGCGCTGTTCCGGTTGCCAGCGCGCGAGGACTACGCGGCGCTGCCCTGGGTCACCTACAGCGATCCGGAACTGGCCCAGGTCGGCTCGACCGAGGCGGAGGCGCGCGCCGCCTACGGAAACATCGAGGTGCTGCGCCAGCCCTTCGCGGCCAACGACCGGGCCCGCGCCGAGGGCGGGACGGAGGGGCTGGTCAAGCTGCTGGCGCACCGGGGGCGGGTGGTCGGCGCCTCCATCGTCGGGGCGCAGGCGGGGGAGCAGATCGCGCTGTGGTGCCTGGCGGTGGCGACGCGGGCGAAGCTGTCGACGCTCGCCGGGCTGGTGCTGCCCTACCCGACGTTGTCCGAGGCCGGCAAGCGGGCTGCGGGCAACGCCTTCACGCCCACCCTGTTCGGCGCGAGGACGCGCACGCTGGTGCGGATTCTGTCGTGGCTCGGATAATCCACAGGGTTGTAACGCTTCCTTAAAGACGCTGTGCTTCACTGCCGCATCGGGCGAGGAGGCGGGATGCGGATCCTGGTGGTGGACGACTCGCGCATGGCGCGCACGGCGCTGTGCCAGCAGCTGGAGGGTTTCGGCCACCAGACGGCGTTCGCCGACAGCGGCGCGGAGGCCCTGGTCCGCACGCGGGACGAGGATTTCGACGTGGTGCTGGTCGATTTCCGCGTCGGCGACATGGAGGGAGTCGAGGTCTGCTGGCACCTGCGCGCCGCGCAGGGGGCGAAGCACCTCTACCTCATGCTGATGATTCCCGGCAGCATCACCAATCAGTTCTTCGAGGTTGTGGAGAACGGCGCCGACGAGTTCCTGCGCAAGCCGTTGGACTGGGCGTGGCTGCGCGCCCGGCTGCTCGCCGCCTCGCGCGTGGTGGACATGCAGCGCCAGCTGGAGCGCCTCGCCACCACCGACTCGCTGACCGGCGCCCTGAACCGCGGCCGCTTCATGGGGCGGGCGGCGGACGAGGTTATGCGGGCGCAGCGCTACGCCCGGCCGCTGTCGGCGATCATGCTGGACATCGACCACTTCAAGAAGGTCAACGACACGCACGGCCACGCCACCGGCGACGAGGCGATCCGCAGCGTCGTGCGCGTCTGCCGCTCGCTGGTGCGCGGCGCCGACATCCTGGGCCGCCTGGGCGGCGAGGAGTTCGCCATCCTGCTGCCGGAGACGCCGCCGCAGGGCGCGGTGCTGCTGGCCGAACGCCTGCGCCGCGCGCTGGCGGTGACCGAGGTGCGCATTCCCGGCGGGGTCGGGGTGACCTTCACCGTCAGCGTCGGCGTCAGCGCGCTCAAGCCCGGCGAGGAGTCGGTGAGCGCCCTGCTGGCGCGCGCGGACGAGGCGCTGTACCGCGCCAAGAACGGCGGGCGGAATCGGGTGGTGTGCGACGAGACGGTGGAGGTTTAAGGGGGCGTGTCACTTGCCCCCACCCCCGACCCCTCCCCCGCTCTCGGCGGATCCGGAGGATCCGCCTGCCGCGTCAGCGCAAGCGAAGCTTGCGCGTGAGCTGCGCAGGGGAGGGGGAATACGGCGGAGTTCCCTCCCCTGCGCAGCGGGGGAGGGTTAGGGTGGGGGCAATGATCGGGAGCTAAACCGCCCGGCTGTGCCGCCCCGCACCGGTGCTGAGGTAGGTGTCGAAGCGCGCCGCCGGGATGCGCATCAGCGGGCGGGCGGACTCCGGCACGCTCAGGCGGCGGCCTTCCACCATCGCCACGCCGTCGGCCACCAGATCGCCCATGCCGGCCAGTTCCTCGTCGAAGGTGCCGGCGGGCAGGCCGTGCTGCTCGGCCACCGTGTCCAGGTCCACCGCCATGTCGCACATCAGCCGCTCGATCACCGCGCGGCGCACCCGGTCCTCGTCGCTGATCGCTAGGCCCTTGACGGTGGCGAGGCGGCCGGCGTCGATGGCCTCGGCGTAGTGGTCGAAAGGCACGGCGTTCTGGATGTAGCCCTGCGGCAGCTGGCCGATCGACGACGCGCCGAAGCCCAGCAGAACCTCCGACTCGTCCGTCGTGTAGCCCTGGAAGTTGCGGCGCAGCTCGCCCTTGGCCTGCATCACCGCCAGTTCGTCGGTCGGCTTGGCGAAGTGGTCGAGGCCGACGGCGATGTAGCCGGCGTCGGTCAGCGTCTTGGCGATAGCGGCGAACTGGTCCCAGCGGCCGTAGGAATCGGCCAGCTCGGCCTCGACGATCTTCTTCTGGTGCGTCTTCATCCACGGCACGTGCGCGTAGCCGAAGACGGCGAAGCGGTCGGCGTCCATGGACAGCGCGATCTCGGCCGAGCGGGTGACGCTCTCCACCGACTGGCGCGGCAGGCCGTACATCAGGTCGAGGTTGATGTGGCGGATGCCGTTCCCGCGCAGCCACGCCAGCGTGCGCTCGGTCATCTCGCGCGGCTGGATGCGGTTGACCGCGGTCTGGACGGCGGCGTCGAAGTCCTGCACGCCCAGCGAGGCGCGGTTGACGCCGGCGCGGCCCAGGGCCTTCGCCATGTCCTCGGTCAGGGTGCGCGGGTCGATCTCAACCGCGATCTCGGCGCCGTCCACGATGTCGAACCGCTCGCGCACCAGGGCCATGAGCGCCTCGAAGTCCTCTGGCGCGGTCATGGTCGGCGTGCCGCCGCCGAAGTGGATGTGCGCCACCTTCATGCGGCCGGGGATGCAGTCCGCCACCATGCCGACCTCCTTGCGCAGGTGCGCGAGGTAGCGGCCGATCGGCTCGTAGCGGGCGACGATCTTGGTGTGGCAGCCGCAGTACCAGCACATCTCCTTGCAGAAGGGGATGTGCATGTACAGCGAGCCGGGCTTGGCCGGATCGATGGTCCCCAGCCAGCGCCGGTACGTCTCGTGCCCCACGTTGGGCGAGAAGTGCGGCGCCGTCGGGTAGCTGGTGTAGCGGGGCACGCGCAGCCCGTCGTACTTGGCGAGCAGCGCGGAGTCCATCGAGGATGTCTTGGTCATGGCGGGAGAGTGCGTCCAGGCCGGGCGGAGGGCTTTGATCCAGGTCAAGGTCCCATCGTCTCATCCGGATGCGCCTGTCGACAACCGTAGAATCGCTGGGGCTATCGCGGAGTCACCACCCGCATGCCCTCCTCCAGGTGCTGCTCCAGGAGGCGCAGGTTGCGCAGGTTCGACTTGAAGGCGACGTCGAAGACGGTGCCGATCACCGGGATCGAGCCGGCCGCCCAGTCGAACAGGACGTTGCCGAGCATGCGGGCGATCAGCCGCTTCGGCACGCCCATGCGCCGCGCCTGGTCGAGGATGTGCAGCGAGACCAGCGCGGTCAGCGTGTCACCGGCCACCGGCACCAGGCTGGCGATGCCGTCCAGGCCGAAGCCGATGCGGGTGCCGGGGATGGTCCAGCGGTTGTCCAGCAGCCGCGCCAGCCGGCGCAGACGGTCCAGCCGCTCCAGACGGTCGACGCTTTCGGCGCGGGGGCGGCGGGCGTAGGGGGAGGCCATGCTCATGCCGGGTCAACCGCCGGGGATGCCGTCGGGTTCCGCCGCCTGCGCCGGGGCGGGCCTCCGGACCGGCTGGAAGGCCAGCGCCGCGTAGCCGACCAGCGCCGAGGCCAGCGAGCCCAGCAGCACGCCCAGGCGCACCGCCACGTCCTTGTCCGCCGCCCCGCCGAAGGCGAGCGCGCCGATGAACAGGCTCATGGTGAAGCCGATGCCGGTCAGCACCGCCACGCCGTAGAGCTGCGCCCACGTCGCCCCGGCCGGCAGCGGCGCCAGGCGCAGCCGCACGGCGATCCACACCGCCAGCATCACGCCGATCTGCTTGCCGGCGAACAGGCCGAGCGCCACGCCGAGCGTCACCGGTTCCAGCAGGCTGTCCGCCGTGATGCCGTCGAGCGGCACGCCGGCGTTGGCCAGCGCGAACAGCGGCAGGATCAGGTAGGCGACCCAGGGGTGCAGCGCGTGCTCCAGCCGGTGCAGCGGCGTCTCCTCGCCGTGCGCGCCGTTGGTGCGCAGCGGGATGGCGAAGGCCAGCGCCACGCCGGCCAGCGTGGCGTGCACGCCGGATTGCAGGACGCACACCCACAGCACCACGCCGACGATCATGTAGGGGGTGAGCCGTGTCACCCCGACCAGGTTGAACCACGCCAGCAGCACGCCGCACGCCACCGCGAAGCCCAGCGCCGTGGGCACCACGCCGGCGGTGTAGAAGGCGGCGATGATCACGATGGCGCCGAGGTCGTCCATGATGGCGAGCGCCAGCAGGAAGACGCGCAGCGAACCCGGCACCCGGCTGCCCAGCAGCGCCAGCACGCCGACGGCGAAGGCGATGTCGGTGGCCGCCGGGATGGCCCAGCCGCTCAGGTTGTCCGGCCGGCTGATGTTGAAGCCGACATAGACCAGCGCCGGCATCGCCATGCCGCCCAGCGCGGCGATGGCCGGCAGCGCGGCGCGGGCGGGGGTGGACAGCTCGCCCGCCAGGATCTCGCGCTTGATCTCCAGCCCCACCAGCAGGAAGAACAGCGCCATCAGCGCGTCGTTGATCCAGTGGTGCAGCGACATCTCCAGCCCGCGCGCCCCGGCGTGCACGCCCACGGGCAGATGCAGCAGCCCCTGGTACAGCGGGGCGGCGGTCGAGTTGGCCCAGACCAGCGCAACCACCGAGGCCACCAGCAGGACGATGCCGCCCGACGCCTCGTTGTGCAGGAATTGGCGGATGGCGGTGAGCTTCACGAGAGCGTCTCCGAATTCCTGTTCGCAACAACCTTTGGATGGGGTCGATATGGTGTTGCAGGTGCGAGAATTCAGCGCTGCACCGCAATCGACAACTTCACATTCTTTTAAACATGCGTTCATCGGGCTGTCACCCAACCTGGGCTAAAGGTGCGCGGCGAATCGCCGCGTCCGGGGATGGTTGCTGGCGCAAGTCGTTGATTTGCCATGTCAACATGAGCGGAAGGATGAGGGTGGAGAGGGCGTCTCCAACCGCCATATGTCCTTTTCGCCGCTAGCCAGGGACCGAGGATTCCGGTGACACTCAGCCCAACGAAAGAAAAGGCCTCAAGGCCGATGAATATCCGGGAAAACCAAAGTCCGGGAGGAACCATGGACGCCCTGTATTGCGCCTGCTGCGGCCGGCCCTTCAAACGCGCCTCGCACCGCGGTCCTGCCCCGCTCTACTGCTCGCAGGACTGCCGCCTCCAGATGGCGGTGCGGCGTCGCGCCTGGGCCGGGGCCACGACCGCCGCCTGGGCCGCCACCCGCGGCGAGGGCAGGGGGAACGCCTACGCCAAGGTGGCCAATTTCTGACGCGGCTTCCACGACGCACCAAGATGGAAGGGCACCCCATGCGGGTGCCCTTTCGCGTTTCCGGGGCGAAGGGACTCCACAGGACACGAGTCCTGTGCTAGAACATAAAGGGAACAAAACCCTGCGCCGACCGGAGAATTTCCATGGCCGAAACCGCCAAGGCCACGCTGCTGGCCGAGTTGCGCAGCCGCATCCGCCGTATGGAAGGATTGAGTGGCGAGGCGGGCGGCGGCGTGCTGCCGTTCGGGGTGGCGGGGCTGGACGCCGGCCTGCCCGACGGCGGGCTGCCGCTGGGCTGCCTGCACGAGGTGGCGGCGGAGGACGCAGGCGCCGGCACTGCCTTCGCGGCGGCGCTGCTCGCCCGGCTGGCCGCGGCGCGCGGCGCGCCGGCGCTGTGGGTGGTGCGTGGCCGCGACCTGCACGCCGCCGGGCTGGCCGCCTACGGACTAACGCCGGAGCGGCTGATCGCCGTACGGGCGGAGCGCGAGACCGACGCGCTGTGGGCGCTGGAGGAGGCGCTGCGCTGCAACCGGCTGGCCGCCGTGCTGGGCGAGGTGGGGCGCCTCGACCTGACGGCCAGCCGAAGACTGCAGCTCGCCGCCGAGGCGGGCGGGGTGACCGGACTGCTGCTGCAGACGGGGGAGCCATCCAGGGGGGCGGCCAGCGCCGCGGTGACCCGCTGGTGCGTCGCGCCGGCGCCGAGCCTGACCGACGGCGAGCCCGGCGTCGGTGCGCCGTGCTGGCGGCTGGAGCTGCTGCGCTGCCGCGGTGGCCGGCCGGGATCCTGGCTGGTCGGCTGGCGGGACGGGGCTCTCGTGGGCGTCGAGGCGCCGGTGGAGGCGGAAGGCTTCGCGGCGGTGGCGTAGGGCGCCCACCCTACGGCACCGTATCGCGCCCTGGACCCCCGGGGGGCGAACGGCTAAGGTCAATGCCCCGGAGGAACGCCACCGACAAGAAGAGCCACGAGGATGAGCGACAACATCTACGACCTGTTCCGTTCCCGCTTCCCGGAGGACCGGACCCGCCCCTTCATCGAGACGGAGGACGGCGGCATCCTCAGCTACGGCGAGCTGGACGCGGCGGTGGGGCGCACCGCCCGGCTGCTGGCCGACCTGGGCGTGGTCAAGGGCGACCGCGTCGCGGTGCAGGTCGAGAAGTCGGTCGAGAACATCGTGCTCTATCTCGCGGTGGTGCGCGCCGGCGGCGTCTACCTGCCGCTCAACCCCGCCTACACCAAGGCTGAGGTCGCGTACTTCCTGACCGACGCCGAGCCGCGCGTCTTCGTCTGCCGGCCGGAGACCGAGGCGGCGCTGCGCGAGGTCGCCGACGCGGCCAAGGTCGCGCACGTGCTGACGCTGGGCACCCGGGGCGACGGCAGCCTGCCGGAGCAGGCCAGGGGGCTGAACCCGGACTTCGCCACCGTGCCCTGCGGGCTGGATGACCTGGCGGCCATCCTCTACACGTCGGGGACCACCGGGCGCTCCAAGGGCGCGATGATGAGCCACCGCAACCTCGGCTCCAACGCGCAGGTGCTGCACGCGTACTGGGGCTGGGGGCCGGACGACGTGCTGCTGCACGCGCTGCCGATCTTCCACACGCACGGCCTGTTCGTCGCCACCAACTGCGTGCTGCTGAACGGCACGCCGATGATCTTCCTGCCGAAGTTCGACGCCGACCAGGTGCTGTCGCTGCTGCCGCGCGCCACGGTGATGATGGGCGTGCCGACCTTCTACACCCGCCTGCTCGGCCATCCCGGTCTGACCAGGGAGGCGGTGGCGCACATGCGCCTGTTCATCTCCGGCTCGGCGCCGCTGCTGGCCGACACCCACAAGGAGTTCTCGGCCCGCACCGGCCACGCCATCCTGGAACGCTACGGCATGACCGAGACCGGCATGCTGACCTCCAACCCGCTGGACGGCGAGCGCATCCCCGGCACCGTCGGCTTCCCGCTGCCGGACGTCGAGCTGCGCGTGTGCGACGACCAGGGGGCGGTGCTGGGGCCGGACGAGATCGGCGTCATCGAGGTGAAGGGCCCAAACGTCTTCTCCGGCTACTGGCGCATGCCCGAGAAGACCGCGCAGGAGATCAAGCCGGACGGCTTCTTCATCACCGGCGACGTCGGCAAGGTGGATGCGCGCGGCTACGTGCACATCGTCGGCCGGGCCAAGGACCTGATCATCTCCGGCGGCTTCAACGTCTACCCCAAGGAGGTCGAGACGGTGATCGACGGCATCGACGGCGTGGTGGAGTCCGCGGTCGTCGGCGTGCCCCACCCCGACTTCGGCGAGGCGGTGACCGCGGTGGTGCTGAGGAAGCCGGGGGTGGCCGGGCCGGACGAGGCGCAGGTGGTGGCGGTGTGCAAGGAGCAGCTCGCCAACTTCAAGGTGCCGAAGCGCGTCTTCTTCCTCGACGAGCTGCCGCGCAACACCATGGGCAAGGTGCAGAAGAACCTGCTGCGCGACCGCTATGCGGAGACGTTCAAGGGGTAGGATCAAAAGCCCCTCCCCCCTTGCGGGGGAGGGGCTTTACGTCACTTCGTGCCGAACATGCGGTCGCCGGCGTCGCCCAGGCCGGGGACGATGTAGGCGTTCTCGTTCAGGTGGCTGTCCAGCGCGGCGGTGAACACCTTCACCTTGGGGTGCGCGGCGTGGAAGACGCGCATGCCCTCGGGGGCTGCCACCAGCGCCATGAAGCGGATGTTCTCGTCGGCCACCCCGTGCCGGTTCAGCACGTCGCAGGCGTGGACGCCCGAGTTGCCGGTCGCCAGCATCGGGTCGACGACGATGAAGATGCGGCCCTCGGCCTCCGGCAGCTTCACCAGGTACTCGTGCGGCATCTTGGTGTCGTGGTCGCGGTAGAGGCCGATGTGCCCCTCGCGCGCCGAGGGCACCAGCTCGTGCAGGCCCTGCGCCATGCCCAGCCCGGCGCGCAGCACCGGCACGATGGCCAGCTTCTTGCCGGCCAGGACGGGGGCGTCCATGGGTTCCAGCGGCGTCTCGATCCGCTCGGTGGTCATCGGCAGGTCGCGGGTGATCTCGTAGCCCATGAGCAGCGAAATCTCGCGCAGCAGCTGCCGGAAGCCGCCGGTCGAGCGCTCCTTCTCCCGCATCAGCGTCAGCTTGTGCTGGATCAGCGGGTGGTCGAGGATGAACAGGTTCGGGAAGTCGGGAATGGTTCGCATGCCCCGATCCTAAAGCGGATCGGGGCCGGCGTGAAGTGTCCCGAACGGCAGTGTGACCGTCAGCGCCCGCCGGCCGCCCGCCGTGGCACCCAGGCCGCCGCGCCGCGGCCGTCGTCCTCGTCGAACAGCTCGGCCAGCTTGTTCATCATGGTGCCGCCCAGCTGCTCGGCGTCGACGATGGTGACCGCGCGGCGGTAGTAGCGCGTCACGTCGTGGCCGATGCCGATGGCCACCAGCTCCACCGGGCTGCGGCCCTCGATGTACTGGATGACCTCGCGCAGGTGGCGCTCCAGGTAGTTGCCGGCGTTGACCGACAGCGTCGAATCGTCCACCGGCGCGCCGTCGGAGATCACCATCAGGATGCGCCGCTGCTCCGACCGGGCGATCAGGCGGTTGTGCGCCCACATCAGCGCCTCGCCGTCGATGTTCTCCTTGAGGATGCCCTCGCGCAGCATCAGGCCGAGGTTCTTGCGCGCCCGCCGCCAGGGCTGGTCGGCCGCCTTGTAGACGATGTGGCGCAGGTCGTTGAGGCGGCCGGGGTTGGCCGGCTTGCCGGCCGACAGCCACGCCTCGCGCGCCTGCCCGCCCTTCCAGGCGCGGGTGGTGAAGCCGAGGATCTCGGTCTTCACCGCGCAGCGCTCCAGCGTGCGGGCCAGGATGTCGGCGCTCATGGCGGCGATGGAGATCGGCCGGCCGCGCATCGAGCCGGAGTTGTCGATCAGCAGCCCGACCACGGTGTCGCGGAAATCGGTCTCCTTTTCCCGCTTGAAGGACAGCGGCAGCACCGGGTTGACCACCACGCGCGACAGCCGCGCGGCGTCGAGGATGCCTTCGTCCAGGTCGAACTCCCAGCTGCGCGTCTGCTTCGCCATCAGCCGGCGCTGCAACCGGTTCGCCAGCTTGGAGATGACGCCCTGCAGGTGCTGGAGCTGCTGGTCGAGCATCATGCGCAGCCGCGCCAGCTCATCCGGGTCGCAGAGGTCGGCGGCGTCCACCACCTCGTCGAACTGGGTGGTGAAGGCCTTGTAGGCGTTGGGATCGGCCTCGTTGCGGCGGCTGTTCTCCGGGCGCCAGGGGTGGCCGGGGCCGGCCGGCTCCTCGGAGCCTTCGCCCTCGCCCATCTCGGCGTCGCTGTCCTCGCCACCCTGCTCGGCGCCGTCGCCGAGGTCGCTCTCCTGCATCTGCGGGGAGGACATCGACTCCGACTCGGTGGAGGTCTGGTCCTCGCCGCGGGTCTGGCCGTCGTTCGGCTCGTTCTCGTTCTCCTCGGACTTGCGCTCCTCGTCCTCGTCCTCCTCGGTCTCCGGCTCCTCGCCGACGTCCATCTCCAGCTCGGCCAGCAGCTTGCGCACGGCGCGGGCGTAGGAGTCCTGGTCGGTGATGTGCCCGGAGAGGCCGTGGAAGTCCGTGCCCAGCTTCTCCTCGACCCAGCCGCGCCACAGCTCCACCACATGGGCGGCGTTCGGCGGCGGCGTCTCGCCGGTCATCAGCTGGCGCGCCATGAGGCGCAGCGCCTCGGCCAGCGGCGCGCCGTCGCGGTCGGTGATCTTGTCGAAGCCGTGCTTGCGGTAGCGCTCCTCCAGCGCCGCGCCCAGGTTGTGCGCGACGCCCGGCATGGCGCGCGCACCCAGCGCCTCGCAGCGCGCCTGCTCCAGCGCGTCGTAGGCGGCGCGGGCGGTGTCGCCCAAGGGCATGCGCTGGGCGTGGATGGCGTTGGAGTGGAAGCGCAGCCGCAGCGCCACCGCGTCGGCGGCGCCGCGCACCGTGGCGACGTCGTGCGGGTTGAGGTCGCGCGGCGGCACCGGGATGCGCGCCCGCGTCCCCAGCAGGCCCGGCGGTTCGGAGGAATGCGTGACCTGCACGTCCTCGCGCCCCGCCAGGGCGCGCACCGTGGAGGCGGTGGAGCGCTTGAAGATCTCGACGGGGGATTCGCGTTCGGACATGGGGATCTCAGGCAGAAATGAGCTGGAAGTCGGCAAGGCGCGCGGCCTTGCGGTCGAAGGTGACGGTGGTGGTGCAGCCCGCCGTACGGTTGGTCAGTGCGAGAAAGGCGTCCGAGAAATCGATCGGGCCGGAGCGGTAGGCATCCAGGGCCCGTTGCGCTTCCAGTTCATCTTCGATGACGAGGCCTTCGCCGTTGATGATGCGGTCGAGGTATTCGGCCACCTGATCCCGGCCCCAGCGGAACACGCTTTCCAGCACCCAGACGGATTCAACCAGCGCAATGCGGTTGATGCGGCATCTCTGCCCGGCAGCCACCGCAGCCTGAACGGATGTGCGGACCCGTTCGGTCTGTTCCGGGTCGTCTTCAACGACCAACCGAATCAAAGCGTTGGTATCGAGCCCGATCACCGGCGCAAAAACCTTTCCGCTGCCCGTTGCCGGATCGCTTCGTCCATCTCCTCCTGCGACACCGGGCGATGGAATTTGCCTCCCATGCCGACGATGTCGTCGAGGGTATAGCGCTTGCGCGGGCGTTCCGGTGCGGCAGCCGCTTCGGTCTCGGCCTTCAGCACCGCGGTGTGCCGCGCCGGATCGACGTCGATGCGGACGCGGTCGCCGGGCTTGAGGCCGAGCTGATCGCGCACCTCCTGCGGCAGCGCGATCTCGCCGTTCGGCCCGACCTCGATGTAGCCCATGGCGACCTCCCGTCCCCTCCCATCACACCAGGTTGACGCTCACCCCCGTCTCCGGCAGTTCGGCGCCGAAGCAGCGCTGGTAGTACTCGGCCACGGCCGGGCGCTCCACCTCGTCGCACTTGTTCAGGAAGGTGATCCGGAAGGCGAAGGGCACGTCGCCGAAGATCTTGGCGTTCTCCGCCCAGGTGATGACCGTGCGCGGGCTCATCACGGTGGAGATGTCGCCGTTGACGAAGCCCTGGCGGCTCATGTCGGCCAGACGCACCATGTTGGACACCGTCTCGCGCCCCTTGGCGTCGTCGTAGCCGGCGACCTTGGCGAGGATGATGTCCACCTCGGCGTCGTGCGGCAGGTAGTTCAGCGTCGCCACGATGTTCCAGCGGTCCATCTGGCCCTGGTTGATCTGCTGCGTGCCGTGGTACAGGCCGGTGGTGTCGCCCAGGCCAACCGTGTTGGCGGTGGAGAACAGGCGGAACGCCGGGTGCGGGCGGATGACGCGGTTCTGGTCGAGCAGCGTCAGCTTGCCCTCGACCTCCAGCACGCGCTGGATCACGAACATCACGTCGGGGCGGCCGGCGTCGTACTCGTCGAACACCAGGGCGCAGGCGTGCTGCAGCGCCCAGGGCAGGATGCCCTCGCGGTACTCGGTCACCTGCAGGCCGTCGCGCAGCACGATGGCGTCCTTGCCCATCAGGTCGATTCGGCTGATGTGGCTGTCGAGGTTGACGCGGATGCACGGCCAGTTGAGGCGGGCGGCCACCTGTTCGATGTGGGTGGACTTGCCGGTGCCGTGATAGCCCTGGATCATGACGCGCCGGTTGTGCGCGAAGCCGGCCAGGATGGCGAGCGTGGTGTCGCGGTCGAACTGGTAGGCCTCATCGACGTCCGGCACGTGCTCGGTGCGCGTGCTGAACGCCGGCACCTGCATGTCGCTGTCGATTCCGAAGGTCTGGCGCACCGACACGGTGATGTCCGGCACGTGATCGAACAGGGCCGAACTGGCCTGCGTGGCTCCTTGAGACGGCATGAGTAGGGTTTCTTGGGTCGTTTCAGCGATGGTCGGATCCGGGCGCCGCCGCCGGCGGCAGTGTTGCAATCATACGCCGGCGGCGGCTTTCATGCACCATAACAGGCTTTCAGCGTGTTGTAGGCTTGATTGATGTCTTTCAGCCGCTCCTCCGCCGCCCGGTCGCCGCCGTTGGCGTCGGGGTGGTGGAGCTTCGCCAGCTCGCGGTAGCGGGCCTTGATGCGCGCGAAGTCCACCGGCGGCGCGAGGTCGAGGACGGCCAGCGCCTCCTCCTCCGGCGTGCGGGCGGCCTGGCGGCGCTGCGCCTGCTCCTCCGCCTTGCCCTGGCCGGGCTCGCGGCCGAACTCGAAGCCGAAGCCCCTGACCACCCGGTCGCGCAGGAACTTCTCCTGCACGGCCCAGAAGCCGAGCGGCCAGGTCGGGCGCTGCCACGTGGTGTCGCGGCGCACCTCGCTCTCGATCTGGTCGGCGTTCATGCCGGCGTAGTAGTCCCAGGCCTTGTTGTACTCGCGCACGTGGTCCAGGCAGAACCAGAAGTACTCGTTCAGCCGGTCGCGCGCCTTGGGCGCCCGGTATTCGCCGCCGCCGGCGCAGCCGGGATGGTCGCACGCCCGCGTCGCCGGGCGCGGGGCGAAGTCGTAACGGGAGTCGAGGCGGGCACGGTTGCGCTGCATCGGCTGAGTATGGGCACCGGCCGTGGCGCTGGCAAGCGCGCGCATGGCGGTCCCGACGGCCTTTTCCACACCTCGACAGCACGCCTTGACAGGCCGGCGGGCCGGCACCACACAGCACCGGTGAACCGCTTCCCAAGGAGACCCCATGGCCACCGCCACCCCCTACACCGACCGCATGCGCCGCAAGCTGACCGACGGCCTGTCGCCGACGCGCCTGGACATCGAGAACCAGTCGGACCGTCACATCGGCCATGGCGGCGCCCATCCGGAGGGCGAGACGCACTTCCACGTCACCGTCGTGTCGGAGGCCTTCGCCGGCAAGTCGCGGGTCGAGCGGCAGCGCATGGTCTACGCCCTGCTGCAGGAGGAAATGGCCGAACGCGTCCACGCGCTCGCCCTCACCACTCTGGCCCCGCAGGAAGACCGCTAGTCATTGCCGCAGCCCATTTGCATACATTGGTGTGCAACCGATGGCGGATGACTTCGCGTATTCGGCGCGTGCAATGTGCAGTGCCGGTTGCATTTCGCGCTTCATTCGGTAGAGTGCGTTTTATGCAACCGTTTATCGTGTCCGCCCGAGGGGGAGAGCCCCGCGGCCGCGGAGCGAGGGAAGAGCTCTGCATGGCCAATCGCGGGCGGAAGAAACAGACCGTGCGACCCACCGGCGGCGTCGGGCCGCTGGAAAGCCGCAACGTCGTCATGGACGGGCACAGGCGGACCAGCATCCGCCTGGAACCCTCCATGTGGCAGGCCCTGGAAGCCATCGCGCAGCGCGAGGGCCTGACCATCAACGCCCTGTGCTCGCTGATCAAGGAGCGCCTGGACAAGCAGCGCGAGCGCGCCGCCCGGGAACCGGGCGCCAAGCCGCAAACCGCGGCCGAGAAGAAGTCGACCTTCACCTCGGCGGTGCGGGTGCTGATCGCCTCGTACTTCGTTCAGGCGGCCACCGAGCCGGGCCACCAGAAGGCCGGCCACGGCCTGGGCGATCCGTTCGTCGGCACGCCCTTCGACCTGCCGCGCGACGCCAGCGGCGATACCGGCAGCGGCGGCGGCGGCATTCCCGGCGAGGACCCGGGCCTGCCCGGCTCCACCCGGCCGGCCGGCGTCAAGAGCCGCGCGCTGGGCGACGCGTGGATGGAGATGTAGGCGGCGGAGCGGCTGCTTTCCAAAGCCCTTCTCCCCTTGAGGGAGAAGGGTTGGGATGAGGGGGCGTTACGCGCCGGAGGCGCGGAAGAAGGCGTTTCGGCCGGCTTCGCCGGCGCACCCCTCTCCCCGACCCCTCTCCCTCAAGGGGAGAGGGGCTCCGCAGAACGTGCGGCCGTCAGCGCTACTCCGCCGCTTCCGCCTCGGCGTTGGTGGGTTCGCAGTCGCCGGTGTAGTGCTCCGGCCAAAACGTGCGCACCACCTCGCCGTCGCTGGCGAAGATGTGGCACATGTTGAGCAGCACCGGGCGCGCCTTTCTGTCCTGGCCGCGGCCGGCGGCCTTGGCGCGCTCCTCCGCCTCGCGGGCGAGGATCGGGTAGATGGTCTGGAACGCCGTGGTGGCGATCGGGCCGAGCAGTTCCATCAGGTGCGTGCAGCCCTCCACGCCGCCCAGCCGCTCCTTGACCGCGCGGGTCCAGCCCTTGCCGATGCTCAGGCCGACGAGGCGCTGGTAGTTCGGCGCGATGTCGCCGCAGGCCAGGAAGGGCGACTTGTCGGTCACCGTCTCGATGGCGTGCACCTTGAACTGGCTGTCGATGGTCAGCCGCAGCCACATCTCGTGCACCGGGTCGCCCGGCTCCAGCCGGCCGCGCTGCTCGGTCTGGAAGGCGTAGGTCTTGACGTCGGTGAGGTGGCCCTCGATGTCCCACAGCCCGTCGGCACGCCGGTACCCGCGGCAGGCGATCTCCCGGGTGTGGATGTGTTGGCGTTCCGCCGGCGGGGACAGGGGCATCGCTTCGGGTCTCTCGTCGCGTTCGCAGGTGCGAAGCGAATATCGGTGGGGCTGACGCTTACGTCAAGCGAGCCCCACCCCTCACCGTCACATTACGGCAATGCGCCCGCGGAGTAGCCCGAGCCGAACATGAACTCCTCGCGGTCCTTGATCTCGTGCTCCAGGTGCTCACGCACCACGGCGAACAGGTCGCGGATCGAGACGATGCCGACCACCTCGTCGCCGTTGACCACCGGCAGGTGGCGGTAGCGGTGGCGCTCCATCAGATCCAGCGCCTCGCCGGCCGCGGCGTCGGGGCCGAGCGTGTCGGGGTTGCGGGTCATCGCCTCCGCGAGCGTGGTGGTCGCCGGGTCCCTGCCGGCCGCGACGACGCGCACGGTCAGGTCGCGCTCGGTGAAGATGCCCTGGAGGCGGCGCCCCTCGGTCACCAGGATGGCGGCGATGCGGCGTTCGGCCATCAGCACCGCGGCGTCGCGCACCGTGGTGTCGGCCGGCAGGCAGGTCAGTTCCTGTCGCTGGATCACGTCGGGCATCAGCTTGCGTGTCGGCATGCGATCTCTCCCCCTGTCCATCCCTGGTTCGTCGGGCCGCCCGAAAGGGGCGCCTTACGATTATGGTGAGGTGCGATCGGAGATGCGTCAAGTCGCCGCACCGGAGACGGGGCTATTCGCGGTCCTCGCCCCGCATCGGCGGGGAGACGCGCAGCGCGGCGATCTGGTGGCGCTGGCGGCGCAGGATCTCGAAGCGGAAGCCGTAGAAGGTGAAGACCTGCCCGACCTCGGGGATCTTGCGCGCCTCGTGCAGCACCAGCCCGGCGATGGTCGAGGCCTTGTCGTCGGGCAGGCGCCACTCGAACTCGCGGTTGAGGTCGCGGATGGTGACCCAGCCGTCGATGACGTAGGAGCCGTTCGGCTGCGGCTTCACGCCGGCGACGTTGACGTCCAGCTCGTCGGAGATGTCGCCGACGATCTCCTCCAGGATGTCCTCCAGCGTCACCACGCCCATCAGGCTGCCGTACTCGTCCACCACCAGGGCGAAGTGCTCGCGCCGCTCGCGGAAGGCCTGCAGCTGGTCGAGCAGCGTGGTGGTGTCGGGGATGAACCAGGGCTGGGCGGCCAGCGCCACCACGTCCACCGGCTCCAGCTGCGCGCCGTGCGCCCGCACCTCGCGCAGCAGCGCCTTGGCGTGCAGCACGCCGACGATGTTGTCGGGGTTGTCCCGCCACAGCGGCAGGCGGGTGTAGGGGCTGGCCAGCACCTCGTCGACGATCTGCGCCGGCTGCTGGCCGGCGTCGATGGTCACCAGGTTGCGCCGGTGCGTCATGATGTCGGAGACCGGCACCTCGTTGAGGTCGAGGATGGAGCGCAGCATAGCGCGCTCGTGGCGGATCTCCTCCTCCTCCTCGGTGGTCTGCTCGCCGCGGTGCAGTTCGATGGCGCCGCGCAGCTCCTCGGCGGAGCTGCCGACCGACACGGTGCGGATGTCGCTGCCGAACATGCGCAGGATGAGGGCGACGATCCACTCCACCGTCGCCGCCACCGGCCCCAGCAGCGCCACCGCGAAGCGCACCACCGGCGCCAGCGCCAGCGCCGAGCGGTCGGCGTGGTTGATGGCGTAGGTCTTCGGCATCACCTCGGCGAAGATGACGATCAGCGCGGTCATGCCGATGGTGGCGTAGGCGACGCCGTGCTCGCCGAACAGCCCGATCAGCACCGAGGTGGCGAGCGAGGACGCCAGGATGTTGACCGCGCTGTTGCCCAGCAGCAGCGCGCCGATCAGCCGCTCCTTGTCCGCGCGCAGGCGGTTGACGAGGCGGGCGCGGCGGTTGCCCTCCTGCTCCAGCTGGTGCAGGCGCGGCCGCGACACGCCGGTCAGCGCGGTCTCCGCCCCGGCGAAGAACGCCGACAGCGCGATCAGCACGATCACCGCGCCGAGCATGATCCAGAGGGTCAGCCCGTCGTTGGGGTCCACGCCGAAGTCGATCTTCTCCATGGGGCGTCAGTCCTGTCGCCGGGCCATCGCCTTACGCCGCAACCGCGTCCTCCAGCAGCGCGCGCACCGCCGCGGCGTCCACGTCGCGCAGGGTGAAGGCGTCGCCCAGGCGGCGGGCCAGCACGAAGGTGATGCGGCCGTCCTTCACCTTCTTGTCCTTGGCCATGGAGGCGATCAGTTCGTCCACGTCCCATTCCACGCCGGGGACGTCGGTCGGCCGGGTCGGCAGGCCGACCGCCTTCAGGTGCGCCCGCGCCCGTTCGGCGTCGGCCGCCGGGCAGAGGCCCAGGCGCACAGAGAGGTCGAACGCCAGCACCATGCCGATCGCCACGCCCTCGCCATGCAGCAGGCGCTGGCCGAAGCCGGTCGCCGCCTCCAGCGCGTGGCCGAAGGTGTGGCCGAGGTTGAGCAGCGCGCGGTCGCCGCTCTCGCGCTCGTCGATGCCGACGATGTCGGCCTTGGCGCGGCAGCTCACTGTCACCGCGTGGCGCCGCGCGGCCGGGTCGCCGTCCACCACGCGCCGGCCGTTCTCCTCCAGCCAGGCGAAGAAGTCGGGCTGGCGGATCAGGCCGTACTTCGCCACCTCGGCGTAGCCGGCCAGCACCTCGCGCTTCGGCAGGGTGTCGAGGGTCGCGGTGTCGGCGATCACCAGGCGCGGCTGGTGGAAGGCACCGACCAGGTTCTTGCCGTGCCGGGTGTTGATGCCGGTCTTGCCGCCGACCGAGCTGTCGACCTGGCTGAGCAGCGTGGTCGGCACCTGGACGAAGTCGATGCCGCGCAGCGCGGTGGCGGCGGCGAAGCCGGTGATGTCGCCGATCACCCCGCCGCCCAGCGCCACCAGCACCGCCGAACGCTCGATCCCGCGCCCCAGGATGGCGTCGAGCAGGCGCTCCAGGTGGGCGAAGTCCTTGGTCTTCTCGCCCTGCGGCAGGACGATGGCGGTGCCGGGGTCAATGCCGGCGCGGCCCAGGCTGGCCTCCAGCGTGCCGAGGTGCAGCGGCGCCACGGCGTCGTCGGTGACGATGATCGGCGGCTTGCCGCGGGTGATCTCGGCGATGCGTGGCCCGGCCTCGGCCAGGATGCCGTCGCCGACCAGGATGTCGTAGCTGCGGGCGCCGAGCTCGACGCGGACGGTCTGGACGGTCATGGGTGCTTCTCCTCGGGCGCGGCGGCGGACCTGGACGGGCGGATGGAGTGGCCGAGATGCGCCTCCACCGCCTCGATGACGCGGGAGACGGTGTATTCCGGCGGGTGCTCGTCGCTCTCCACCGTCAGCTCGGCCTCGGCGTAGACGGGATAGCGCTGCTCCATCAGGCGGGACAGGATCTCGCGCGGGTCGCCCTTCCTCAGCAGCGGCCGGTGGGTGCGGCGCGCGGTGCGGTCGAGCAGCACCTCCAGCTCGGCGCGCAGCCAGACCGAGGTGCCGCGCTGGCGGATCAGCGCCCGGGTGTCCGGGTCCATGAAGGCGCCGCCGCCGGTGGCCAGCACGTGCGGCGCGCGCTCGGTCAGCAGGCGGGCGATGATCTTGCGCTCGCCGGCGCGGAAGGCGGCCTCGCCGTCGCGGGCGAAGATCTCCTCGATGGTGCAGCCGGCGGCCTGTTCGATCTCCGTGTCGGCGTCCACGAACGGCAGCCCCAGCCGGGTGGCCAGACGCCGGCCGATGGCGCTCTTGCCGGCGCCCATCAGTCCCACCAGCACGATGGTCCGCGGCAGGACGGGCGGCACGACGGTCTTGGGCAAAACTCGCAACTCCCGGTCGATGCGGCGCGGGCTCGGCCGCTGTTGCGCGCCGCCCGTGCCGGGTCTAAAGTAACGCCCCGCTCGGGCGCCAGCCGAACGGCCGGTCCCAGGGCGCGGGTGCCTTGCTTTAGCATGAAAGCGCACCCTTGTCCCAACCCCTGCGGGCCAGCCCCATGGTACGTCCGAAATCCCGTTCCTTTTCCGCTGCCGGGTCGTCCCGCCCCATGAAGTCTCGCGCTCTCTCCGCCCTCCTGGTGCTGTTGCTGGTGGTTGCCGTCGGCGGCCTCGCCGTCCTCGGCACCTGGGATCTGCCCGCTCCCTCGAAAGCGGTCGAGAAGGTCCTCCCGGATGAGCGCTTCCCGCGCTGAGCGCGCCGGGAGCGTCCGTCCAGGCCGCCGCACCGCGCCGGCCGCCATCCTGATTCCGCTGGCGACCATCCTCCTCGCCGCACCGGCGGCGCAGGCCCAGTCGCAGGGCCCGATTCGCCTCGGGCCGCCCGCGGCCGACACGGCGCGCTCGGTGACCGTGCCGGTGGTGCCGGCCGGTCCGGACACCCCGATCATCCTGGTGCCGCCGCCGGCCCGGCCGGACGCGGCGCCCGCACCCCCGCCCGCACCTCTGCCCGTGGCCGACCCGATCACCCCGGCCCCGGCCAAGCCCGGCATGATCCAGGCGGCGCCGCTCGCCGCCCCCGACCCGGATGGCGCCGGGGTGCTGGATCCCGCCGGCGGCGGCCTGGGCGTGCTGCTGTGGCACGGGGTGCCGCGCGGCGCGGTGCTGCGCCTGCTGTCCGAACTGCCGCTGCCGATGCCGTCGCCCGCCGCGCGCAGCCTGATGCGCCGGCTGCTGCTGACCGACGCCGCCGCCCCGCCGCCGGCCCTGGACGAGGGGCCGCCGGTCCGCCGCTTCGGCGCGCTGCGCGTCGAGGCGCTGGCCGGGCTGGGCGATCCCAAGGGGGCAATGGACCTCGCCGCCAAACTGCCCGGCGTGCTGGAGGACGAATCGGCGGCGCGCGCCGTGGTCGATGCGCAGCTGCTGCAGGGCACGCTCGACTGCCCGTGGGCGGCGGAGGCCGGCAAGCCGTTCCCGACCACCTACTGGCAGCGCCTCGACCTCTATTGCCGGGTGCGCGGCGGCGACCGCGCCGGCGCGGCGCTGGTCCTGGAGCTGCTGCGCGGCCAGGGCGACGGCGACGACGGCTTCCGCACGCTCGCCGAGGCGGCCATCGCCGGCGGCGTGCCGTCGCTGCGCGGCCTGAAGGACCCGGCGCCGCTGACGCTCGCCATGATGCGGCTGGCCTCGGCGCCGGTGTCGCCGGACCTGCTGGACCTCGACCCGATGCGGCTGGCCGGGGTGGCGCGGCTCGCTTCCGCCGATCCGGCGACCCGCGTCGCCGCGGCCGAGCGGGCGGCCACCGCACTCTATATGGATGCCCGCGCGCTCAGCGAGGCGTACCGCGCGGCGCCCGCCAAGGGGGACGAGCTGTACCGCCTGAAGGACCTCGCCGCCCGCGACCGCGGGGCGCGGGTGCGCGGGCTGGTGCAGCAGGCGTTCGCCGGGGCGGCGGACGGCAACCGGCGGATGGCGCTGGTGGCGCAGGCCATCGACCTGCTCGACCCGCCGATGTGGGCGGGGCCGGCCGGCACGGTGGTGGCCGCGATGATCGACACCGTCACCGTGAACGTCGAGGCGGCGGCGCTCGCCCCCGCCGCGGTGCGGCTCTACGAGGCGCAGGGGCGCACGGAGCAGGTCCGGCGCTGGCGCGATCTGGCGACGCGCACCGGCGCCGGGGCGCGGCTGTGGCCGCTTGCCGCGGCGGCGAATCCGGCGGCCGGCGGGCTGTCGGCGTGGCTGGACGACGCGCTGCGCGGCGGCGACCCGGCGGCCCCGGCGCGCGCGGCCGGCACGCTGGCGCTGCTCAAGGCGCTGGGCGTCGAGGTGCCGGAGGAGGCGTCGCGCCGCGTTGCGGCCGAGCCGCCGGCGCTGCCGGGCGAGCCGATGCGCTGGTCGCAGCTGGACATGGCGGTCAAGGAGGGGCGCGTCGGCGAGACGGTGCTGCTCGCCCTGGTCCTGCTCGGCGAGGCCGGGCCGGCCGGGACGCCGCCGGCGGTGCTGGCGCGGCTGGCCGGCGCGCTGCGCACGGTGGGGCTGGACAACGATGCCCGCGCGGTGGCGCGCGAGGCCATCGTGGCGCAGGGGCTCTGAGCGACCGCCCATGACGACGAAACGCCGCGGACGACCCTGCAAACCCCGCCCGGTGTCGCGCGTGCCGCAGCTCGACGCCTTCCTCGACATGCTGATGGCCGAGCGCGGGGCGGCGCTCAACACCCGGCAGGCCTACGAGCGCGATCTGACGGACGCGGCGCTGTGGCTGGCGCAGCGCGGCGTCACGCTGGACCGTGCCGGCACCGACGATTTGCGCGGCTACCTCGCGCATTTGCAGGCCAAGGAGGGGGCGGCGCCGCGCACGGTGGCGCGGCGGCTGTCGGCGCTGCGGCAGTTCTTCCGCTTCCTGGTGTCGGAGGGGCGGCGGGCCGACGACCCGGCCTCGGCGCTCGACAGCCCGAAGCAGGGCCGGCCACTGCCCAAGATCCTCTCCGAGGCGGAGGTGGAGCGCATGCTCGACACCGCCCGCGCCCGCGGCGGGCCGGACGGCGGGCGGCTGGTGACGCTGCTGGAGGTGCTGTACGCCACCGGGCTGCGCGTATCGGAGCTGGTGGGGCTGCCGCTGTCGGCCATCCTGCGCGACGGGCGCGGCCTGATCGTGCGCGGCAAGGGCGGCAAGGAGCGCATGGTGCCGCTCTCCGACCCGGCGCGCGCGGCGATCGCCGCCTACCTGCCTCTGCGCGCGGCCTTCCTGCTGCCCGAGCGCGAGGCGGTGCAGGCGCGCTTCCTGTTCCCGTCGCGCACCTCGGCCGAGGGCTACCTGACGCGGCAGCGCTTCGCGCAGATCCTCAAGGACCTCGCCATCGAGGCAGGGATCGACCCGGAGAAGGTCAGCCCGCACGTGCTGCGCCATGCCTTCGCCACGCACCTGCTGGACCACGGCGCCGACCTGCGCTCGGTGCAGAAGATGCTGGGCCACGCGGACATCGCCACCACGCAGATCTACACCCACGTGGTGGCGGACCGTCTGCGCAAGGTCGTCACCGAACACCACCCGCTGGCGAAGAAGCGGGCGGTGAAGGAAGAGACCTGAGCGCGCGTCAGCGCTTCAGCCCGTTGCCGTAGCGGCGGCAGTCGTACTGGTCCGTCCCGCGCTCGGCGTTGCCGCCGTTCGAGGTGTTGTAGGACGGGTCGTCGCACCGGCCGTTGTGGGCGTACGGACCGCCGCCCTGGCGGGTGCGATAGCTGTAGTCGTCGTAGCTGCTGCCCGAGCTGCCGAACAGGCCGCCGCCGCGGCCGTAACTGTTGCTGGTTTCATTGCAGGCGACGAGCGTCAGCGGCACCGCGATGATCGCGGCTGCGCGAAGTGCGGTCTTCATGGTCGTTTCCTTCTCATTGTGCGGGGAGAGCCCCGTCCTCGATCCCTCAACAGGCGAAGGCCGCGTGGAATTCCCTCGCGGCGTGCAGACCGGCCGGGCGCGACCAAACGCCCGCGACGGGTGTGCCGCGGCTGTGCTATAGCGGCTGCAAAGGTGCGCGCCGAAGCGCGGCAGCGTTCATGGAGGGGAAACCGCTATGGCAACCACGATCTCCGGGCTCGAGATCCTCGGCCCCGTCAAGCCGGGCTACGAGGAGATCCTGACGCCCGAGGCGCTGGCCTTCATCGCCGAGCTGGAGGGCCGCTTCGGCCCCGAGCGCGAGCGCCTGCTGGATGTCCGCCGCAAGCGCCAGGCCCTCATCGACGCCGGCGAGACACCCGACTTCCTGCCCGAGACCAAGGCGATCCGCGCCGCCGACTGGAAGATCGCGCCGCTGCCGCACGACCTGCTGGACCGTCGCGTGGAGATCACCGGGCCGGTCGACCGCAAGATGGTCATCAACGCGCTGAACTCCGGCGCGAAGGTGTTCATGGCCGACTTCGAGGACGCCAACACCCCCTCCTGGTCCAACCAGATCGAGGGGCAGATCAACGTCCGCGACGCGGTGCGCCGCACCATCACCTTCCAGGACCCGGCGACCGGCAAGGCCTACGCGCTGAACCCGAAGACCGCGGTGCTCAAGGTGCGCCCGCGCGGCTGGCACATGGAGGAACGCCATGTCCGCTACGAGGGGCAGCCGATCTCCGCCGCGCTGTTCGACTTCGGCCTGTACGTCTTCCACAACGCCAGGGAACTGCTGGCGCGGCACAGCGGCCCGTACTTCTACCTGCCGAAGCTGGAGAGCCATTTCGAGGCGCGGCTGTGGCGCGAGGTGTTCGTGGTGGCGGAGGACTGGCTCGGCCTGCCGCACGGCACCATCAAGGCCACGGTGCTGATCGAGACGATCCTCGCCGCGTTCGAGATGGACGAGATCCTCTACGAGCTGCGCGACCACTCGGCCGGCCTGAACTGCGGGCGCTGGGACTATATCTTCAGCGCCATCAAGAAGTTCCGCAACGACCCGGCGGCGGTGATGCCCGACCGCTCCGAGGTCACCATGGCGACGCATTTCCTGCAGTCCTACAGCCTGCTGGCGATCAGGACGTGCCACCGCCGTGGCGCCCCGGCCATCGGCGGCATGGCCGCCTACATCCCGGTGAAGAACGACCTGGAGGCCAACGAGGTGGCCTTCTCCCGCGTGCGCGCCGACAAGGAGCGCGAGGCCTCCAACGGCCACGACGGCACCTGGGTGGCGCACCCGGGCCTCGTCCCGGTGGCGCAGGAGGTGTTCGACGCCTACATGCCCGGCCCCAACCAGATCGAGCGCAAGCGCGCCGACGTGGCGGTGACGGCGGCCGACCTGCTCCAGGTTCCCGAGGGTCCGAAGACCGAGAAGGGCCTGCGCCTGAACGTGGCAGTCGGCATCGGCTACATCGAGGCGTGGCTGCGCGGCCTGGGCTGCGTGCCGCTGTTCAACCTGATGGAGGACGCTGCGACGGCGGAGATCAGCCGCTCCCAGGTCTGGCAGTGGGTGCGGCACGGCGCGTCGCTGGACGACGGCCGGGCGGTGACGCTGGAACTGGTCGACGCGGTGATCGCCGAGGAGCTGGTGGCCTGGAAGGGCCGGCTGGGCGCGGCGGCCTACGATGCGGGCAAATGGGCCGAGGCTGCGGCGCTGTTCCGCGATCTGGTGGCGCGGACGGACTTCGTGGAGTTCCTGACGCTGCCGGCCTACGACCGCATCGTGGCGGACGGCGCGTGACGTTGTCCGGCGTTGGGCCTCCGGAGTTCGACGCCGCGTTCCGCGAGCGGCTGATCGAGCTGTTCCGCTGGCGCCGCGACGTGCGGCGCTTCCGCACCGACCCGCTGGCGGCTGGGCTGCTGGACGCGCTGATCGACGCTGCCTGCCTCGCCCCCTCGGTGGGGTTCAGCCAGCCCTGGCGCTTCGTCACGGTGGATGGGCCGGCGCGGCGCGACGCGGTGCGCGCCAGCTTCACCGCGTGCAACGAGGCGGCGCTGGGCGGCTACAAGGGCGAGCGGGCGGAACTGTACGCGAAGCTCAAGCTGGAGGGGCTGACCGACGCGCCGGTGCAGCTGGCGGTGTTCTGCGACGAGGGGACGGACGCCGGCCACGGCCTGGGCAGCCGCACCATGCCGGAGATGCTGCGCTATTCGGTGGTGGCCGCGGTGCAGACGCTGTGGCTGACCGCGCGGGCGCACGGGGTGGGGGTGGGCTGGGTGTCGATCCTCGACCCCGACGCGGTGACCCGCGCGTTGGAGGTGCCGGACGGCTGGCGGCTGGTCGCCTACCTGTGCATCGGCTACCCGGTCGAGGCGTTGCCGGAACCGGAGCTGCAGCGGGCGGGATGGCAGGCGCCGGACCCGGAGGCGCGGCGGGTGTGGACGCGATGAGGCAGGCGATAGGAGATATCTGTTATACTCGCCGTAACCCACACGCTTTTCGGTGCCGGGCATGGATCGCAACGCTGCCGACTATGATCTGGACTTCTACGGCTGGACGCAGGAGCAGGCCGGGCTGCTGCGCGCCGGCAAGCTGTCGGAAGTCGACGCCGGGAACCTGGCCGAGGAGATCGAGAGCATGGGCCGGAGCGAGGCCGACCGGCTCCGCAGCTGCCTGCGGCTGATCCTCCTGCACCTGCTCAAGGGGCAGGAACAGCCCGAGCGCCGCTCCAAGAGCTGGCGCAACAGCATCCAGCGCGAGCGCGACAACGCCGCCCTGGTGCTGGAGGAAAATCCCAGCCTCAAGCCCAAGCTGTCGGCCCTCTTCGCCAAGGCCTACCAGCTCGCCCGCCGCGAGGCCGCCCGCGAGACCGACCTGCCGGCCGATCGCTTTCCCGAGGACAGCCCCTTCACCCCGGAGCAGACGCTGGACGCCGATTTCCCGGAGGGGCTGGAGGACTGGGGGCGGGAGGAGGCGTAGGTCACACCTGGAACTCCGGGTCCACCGGCACCTGCATGGCGGTGGCCAGCGCGTTGGTCTGCATCGCCATGCCGACCACGGCCAGGAAGTCCTGGTACTGCGCCTCGGTCATGCCCTTCGCCCTGGCGGCGGCGGTGTGCGAGTGGACGCAGTAGCTGCACGAATTGGCCGTCGACACTGCGAGATAGATCAGCTCCTTGGTCACCGGATCCAGCGCGGACGGCGCCACCATCACCTGCTTCAGCCGCGCCCAGGTGGCCTCCAGCAGCTCCGGCTGGCCGGCCAGCGCCCGCCACATGTTGTTGACGAAGTCGGTCTTCCGGGTCGCCCGGATGTCGTCGAACACCGCCTTGACGCGCGGGTTCGTCTCGACATCCGCGTCGGTCCAGATCTTCACCGCTGACATCGCTGGCTCCTCTCCGGTGGGTGTCCGCCGACGATACCGCACCGGAACCGGCGGGGCGACCGCCTACTCGGCCGCCCGCCGCTTCGCCGCGTGGTAGGCGCCGGTGCCGCGATGGTACACCCGGTCGGTCGGCAGCACGGCGCCCGGCTCGTAGGGCGGCCGGCCGGCCAGCTGCCGGTACAGCGGCGTCAGGTCCTGCGTCGTCTCGGCGAACAGGCGGTCGTAGCTGTCGATGACGAAGTAGGTCTCCTGGTAGTCGTCGATGCGGTAGTGCGTGTTCATCACCCGCCTGAGGTCGAAGCCGATGCGGTTCGGCGACGGATCCTCCAGGCACCAGATCGACTCGCCCTTCGAGGACGCGATGCCGGCGCCGTAGATGCGCAGCCCGTCGGGGGTGTCGATCAGCCCGAACTCCACCGTGTACCAGTACAGCCGGCCGAGATAGTCGAGGAACCCCAGGTCCTTGGCCTTCAGCCCGGCGGCGCCGTAGGCCGCCATGTAGTCGGCGAACACCGGGTTCATCAGCAGCGGCACGTGGCCGAACAGGTCGTGGAAGAGGTCCGGCTCCTCCAAATAGTCCATCTGCTCGGGCGTGCGGATCCAGCGGGTGACCGGGAAGCGGCGGTTGGCGAGGTGCTCGAAGAAGATCTCCCCCGGCACCAGCCCCGGCACCGCGACGATGGTCCAGCCGGTGACCGGCATCAGCATCTCGGTCAGCCGCTCGAAGCGCGGGATGCCCTCGGCGGTCATCTCCAGCGCCCGCATGGCCTCGACCAGCTCGGGCACGGCGCGGCCTTGCAGGATCTCCTCCTGCCGGCGGAACAGCGTGCGCCAGATGGCGTGCTCCTCGGGCGTGTAGGCGTCCCAGTCCTGGTCGATGGTGTAGTCGGGGCGGGTCCCCGGCGGCGCGGTCGCGACCATGGCTCGTCTCCCCTTTTCCATAACAGTGGTGTGGAACAGGGGCGGGCGCCAGGGAGTCGCGGCGGAGTACGCCGATGGTCGCTAGAGATTGCCCAGGCGTACCGCCAGCGGCCAGCGGATGGCGCGCGGCGCGTCCGGGTCGCCCCACGCCGCCGCCAGCTCCGGCACGAAGCCATCCAGCGGGTTGGCTCCGGTCGCCTTGAGCGCCGCCTTCACCGCCGACCAGGTGCCCAGGTAGCCGACCACCTGCGCCAGGGTCCACGGCATCTCCATGGCGAGCGGCGGCACCGGGCGCTCCGGCACCGGGAAGGGCAGGGAGCGGTAGCCGTTGTCGACGTGCGCCCGCTCCGGCGGCCACCAGCGGCCGATGGTGTCGTCGTGGAAGGTGCGCAGCAGGGCGCCGACCTCGCCGTCCGCCTCCAGCACGCCGTAACTGACCAGGGCGAGCGCGGCGCCGGGGCGGGCGACGCGCTTCGCCTCGGCGTAGAAGGCCGGCAGGTCGAACCAGTGCGCCGCCTGGGCGGCGACGATCAGGTGGGCGCAGGCGTTGGGCAGGCCGCTGTGCTCGGCCGGGGCGACGCGGTACTCGACGGCGTCGTGCGGCACGGCTTGAGCGATCTGCGTGGAGCTGGCGTCGGTGGCGACGACGCGG
This sequence comes from Azospirillum sp. TSO22-1, assembly GCF_003116015.1. Taxonomy (GTDB): domain Bacteria; phylum Pseudomonadota; class Alphaproteobacteria; order Azospirillales; family Azospirillaceae; genus Azospirillum. The sequence goes on along the minus strand of NZ_LGQZ01000076.1, from coordinate 77,352 downwards.
GTGAAACGGGCCGCCAGGTCGCCCGACAGCTGCCCGTTGCCGCAGCCGGCGTCCCAGGCGAGGCCGCGGCCGGGGGCGGCGTCGGCCAGCACATCCACCAGCGCCGCCGGGTACAGCGGGCGGAAGGCGCGGTAGTCGCCGGCGTGGCCGGAGAAATGGTCCTTGAACGCGCTGGTCATCGCGGGGCCTTCCGTTGCGGGGCGCCATGGTAGCAACGGAGCGGCGTTCTAGGCTATGGCGCTGCGGTGCGGCGCGTGGTAGGTAGCCCGGTCCCGAGCAGACCCCGCGAAATCCCCCGACATGCAGACCTTTCTGGAATTCGAAAAGCCGATCGCCGAACTCGAAGGCAAGATCGAGGAACTGCGGCACCTGACCGACGCCGGCGAGCTGAACATCGCCGACGAGGTCGGCAAGCTTCAGGTCAAGGTCGACAAGCTGCTGCGCTCGACCTACGCCAAGCTGACCGCGGCGCAGAAGGTGCAGGTGGCGCGCCATCCGAGCCGGCCGCACTGCCTGGACTACGTGGAGGGCCTGATCGAGGACTTCACGCCGCTGGCCGGCGACCGCCACTTCGCCGAGGACGCCGCGGTGGTCGGCGGCCTGGGCCGCTTCCGCGGCCGGTCCGTCGTGGTGATCGGCCAGGAGAAGGGCCACGACACCGAGTCGCGCGTGCGCCACAACTTCGGCATGGCCAAGCCCGAGGGCTACCGCAAGGCGCAGCGCCTGATGCAGATGGCCGAGCGCTTCAGCCTGCCGGTGGTCTCGCTGGTCGACACTGCCGGCGCCTTCCCCGGCGTCCAGGCCGAGGAGCGCGGCCAGGCCGAGGCCATCGCCAAGAGCATCGAGACCTGCCTGCGCATCGGCGTGCCGCTGGTCAGCGCGGTGATCGGCGAGGGCGGTTCGGGCGGCGCCATCGCCATCGCGACGGCCGACCGCGTGCTGATGCTGGAGCACGCCATCTACTCGGTGATCTCGCCGGAGGGCTGCGCGTCGATCCTCTGGCGCAGCTCCGACATGGCCGGCGAGGCGGCGACCGCGCTGCGCCTGACCAGCCAGGACCTCAAGGAGCTGGGCGTCATCGACCGCGTGGTGCAGGAGCCGATCGGCGGCGCCCACCGCGCGCCGGACGAGACGGTGACCGCGCTGGGCGACGCCATCGAGGAGTCGCTGCGCGAGCTGGACGGCCAGGACGCCGCCACGCTGCGCCGCCGCCGCCGCGAGAAGTTCCTGGAGATGGGCCAGAAGGGGCTGGGCTGACGCCATGGCGGCGGGGAAGCGCCTCATCGCCACGGCGGCCGGCGTCAACCTCGCCTCGGCGGCGGTCACCGTCGCCCTGTTCGTCCTGCTGGCGCCGCTGATCGCGGCGCCGGAGGGCGTCGTCGCCCTGCAGGCGCGGCTGGCGCTGGCGGCGCGGCTGTCATTGTGGCCGGCGCTGGTGCTGTTCGCCATGGTGGTCGGCGTGATGGCGGTGCGTGGCCGCACCCAGGCCTTCAACCCGATCGAGGACACCGAGAGCCGCGCCTACCGCGTGGCGCAGCGGGCGCTGTCGAACACCGTCGAGCAGACGCTGGTCTTCTTGCCGGCGCTGACGGCGCTGAGCACCCTGCTGCCGGTCGCCAGCCTGGGCGTGCCGTCGCTGGCGACGGCGCTGTTCGTGGCGGGGCGGCTGCTGTTCTGGGCGGGGTACGCCGTGCATCCCTACGCCCGCGCGCCGGGCATGGCGATGACCTTCACGGTCAACCTGATCGTGCTGGGCTGGGCGGTGCTGCTGGCGGTGTGAGGACGCGCGTCGGTTGTGCCATTGACGCATACGATCGCGTGACCTATCTTCTTTGCCGGCCATTACGACAGCGCCGGTCATCCGCAGAAATACCGCAAACTGGGTTTCTGCGTGTCGAAGCTGATTCTGGCATTGCTGGGCGGCGTTCTGGTGGTCGTGTACGGCGTGACCACCGCTCCGGCGGCGTTGCAGATCGGGGCGTCGGCATCGGCGTTGGTGCTCGCGCTGGCACGCAAGGAAACGCCGCCAGCCGGGGCTCCGGCTTGAGGCCTACAGCCACCCTCGCCGCTTGAAGTACCAGACCGGCAGCACGGCCGAGATCAGCATCAGCGCCACGGCCATCGGGTAGCCGAAGACCCTGTCCGTCTCCGGCATCACGTCGAAGTTCATGCCGAAGAAGCTGCTGACCAGCAGCGGCGGGAACAGGATGACGGTCAGCACGCTGACCAGCTTGACGATGTCGTTCTGCCCCACCGTGATGCGGCCCAGCGTGCTGTCCAGCAGCAGGCCGACCTTGCTGGACAGGAAGCGCGCGTACTGGTCCAGCCCGTCCACGTCCTGCAGGATGCCGCGCGCCCAGCGCCGCGCCGCCTTGCGCAGCGCCACGTCGCCCTCGCCGCGCATCAGGAAGTCGAGCATGCGGCGCAGGCTGACCAGGCTCTCGCGGGCCTTGGCCAGCACATGGCCGCACTGCCCCAGCGCCTTCAGCGTGCGGGTGTCGTCGGTCTCCGCGGTGCCCGGGTCGAAGCGGCGGAAGGCGCGGCTGCTCAGCGAGTCCAGCTCGGCGCCGGTGCGGCGCAGGACGCCGGCGGTGCGCTCGACCACCGCCTCCAGCAGCGCCACCAGGATGGCGTCGGGGCTGGTGCCGCCGTAGCCCTGACGCACCGTGCGGCGGCGGAAGGTCAGGAACGGCTGCGCGTCCATGTAGTGGATGGTGGCGAGCCGCCCGCCGGCCACCACGAAGCGCACCGGGGTGAGGCGCGGCGCCTCCGTCTCGGCCAGCGCCAGGACCAGCACGGTCATGTGCACGGCGCCGCTGGCGCGGCGCAGGCGGCTCGACTCCTCGATCTCGGCGATCTGCTCGCGGGTCGGCAGGGCCAGGCCCATCGCCGTCTCGCCCTGCGCCTGTTCCTCGTGCGTCGGCGTCACGAGGTCGAGCCATGCCGTCTCCGCCGGCAGCGGCGCGCCGTGGGCACCGGCGCCCTTGGCCCAGCGCAGGATGCCGCCGTCGTTGACGAAGACGTGCATCATGGCCGGCGGCTCAGACGATGCGGCCGATTCGGCGGGGCTTCAGCGGGTGCGACTCCGCCTTGGGAGCCGCGTCCTTGCCGGACTCCAGGTCGAGCGCGGCGCCCTCCTGCTTGAGCGCCTGCTCGAGCTTGCGGCGGAAGGCGCCGCCGTCGTCGCGCTGGTCCAGGAACTGGGAGACCGCCTGCTTGGCGGTCTCCTGGTCGTAGGGGACCTTGCCGAACGTCGCCAGCTTGGCGCGGTTCAGCACCTTGGGGTCGATGGTCTGCCGCAGCGCCGCCATGCGGCGCAGCAGCTCCTTGCGCAGATCCGCGGACTCGTCGGACATGGGGTAGCCTCCCCGGGCGGTTATTCCCGCCCGATCAGCGTGCCGGCGCCGCCCTCGGTGAAGATCTCCAGCAGCAGCGCGTGCGGCACGCGGCCGTCGAGGATGACGGCGGCATCGACGCCTTGTTCCACCGCCTCGATGCAGGTCTCGATCTTCGGGATCATGCCGCCGGTGGCGGTGCCGTCGGCGATGGCGTTGCGGGCCTCCTCCAGCGACAGGCGCGGGATGAGGTTCTTGTCCTTGTCCAGCACGCCGGCCACGTCGGTCAGCAGGAAGAACCGCGTCGCACCCAAGGCACCGGCGATGGCGCCGGCCGAGGTGTCGGCGTTGATGTTGTAGGTGTCGCCCTGGCGGTCGACGCCCACCGGGGCGACCACCGGGATGATGTCGGCGGCCAGCAGCCCTTCGAGGATCTGCGGGTTGACCTGGTGGGGCTCGCCGACGAAGCCGAGGTCCAGCACCTTCTCGATGTTGCTGTCCGGGTCCCGCTGGGTGCGGCGCAGCTTGCGCGCGATGATCAGCTGGCCGTCCTTGCCCGACACGCCGACGGCGCGGCCGCCGGCCTTGGAGATGGCAGTGACGATCTGCTTGTTGATGGAGCCGGACAGCACCATCTCGACCACCTCGACCGTCTCCTTGTCGGTGACGCGCAGGCCGTCGATGAACTCCGACTTGATCTGCAGGCGCTTCAGCATCTCGCCGATCTGCGGCCCGCCGCCGTGCACCACCACCGGGTTGATGCCAACCTGCTTCAGCAGCACGATGTCGCGGGCGAACAGCTCGGCCAGGTGCTCGTCACCCATGGCGTGGCCGCCGTACTTGATGACGAAGGTGCGCCCGGCGTAGCGGCGCATGTAGGGGAGCGCTTCGGACAGGGTGCGGGCCTTGCCCAGCCACTCTTCGCGGTCGTTCGTCACGGCGGTGCCATCGATGGGGTTGGACGTTGCCGGACTCTTTATCGGAACCGCGCCGCGCTGCCTAGCGCCTTTTGCGGGAACCGGCCGTGCGGCGTACGGTTGGCCCTTCTGACCAAGGATGCCGATCAGGACTGGGACGCTTGCCATGACCGACCGCCGGATGCCCGAGCCCCGCACCCCTTTCACCGACGCCTTCAAGCAGGAGCGCGACGAGCGCCCGCCGCAGACCGGCGAGAAGCTGGGGCCGGGGAGCGCGAAGAAACCAGGGCCCGGACCCGTGGAGGAGACGGGGATCGACAGCCCGAGTTGACGAAGTGATATACTAGTATTGACTCGCGGGGCGCGGGCCGGCAGCATGGAGCCGTCACCCCTTCCACGCGCCCCAGGAGACATGACGATGCAGGACCGCTCCCTCTACGACGCCGTCGCGTGCACCGCCGAGACCGAAGGCGCCGCGGGCGCCATCGACGCGACGCCCGCGCGCCGCCGCGACACGGATCTGGTGAGCGTCTGCATGGCCCGCTGGCCGGGCGGCATTGGTGAGGAACCCCTGTTCACCGACGCCTGATCGGCATCTGGCCGGGCCGTGGCGCCGGGGACAACCCGGAACACGGATTTCACGGATTTCGACACGGATTTTCCGTCCACCCCGCCGCGACAGCACACAGTCGCCGGCATCCGTGCAATCCGTGCTTCAATCCGTGAAATCCGTGTTCCGGGTTGCCACGGGCGCGGATCGCTCACCTCATCCGTTCCAGCGCGAACTCCACCACCGCCGCGGCGTGCAGCTCGGTGGTGTTGAACATCGGGAACTCCGGCCGGTCGGCCTGCTGCACCAGCAGGAAGATCTCCGTGCAGCCGAGGATGACGCCCTCGGCCCCCTGCGCCCTGAGGCCGTCGATGATGCGCAGGTACTCGGCCTTCGACGAGTCCCGCAGGTCGCGGCGCACCAGCTCGTCGAAGATGATGCGGTCGACGACATCCATGTCGGCGGGCGGCGGCACCAGCACCTCGATGCCATAGCGCTCGGTCAGCCAATTGCGCAGGTAGTCCGAGCGCATGGTCGGCATCGTGCCCAGCAGGCCGATGCGCGACAGTCCGGCGCGGCGGATCGCCTCGCCGGTCGGGGCGGCGATGTGGATGAAGGGCGTGGCGCGGCCCGCCATGATCGGCTCGACCACGCGGTGCAGCGTGTTCGACACGCAGAGGATCACGTCCGTCCCGGCGCGTTCCAGAGCGTCCACCTTGCCGGAGAGGTAACGGTGAGCCTCGTCCCAGGCGTCGTTGCGGACGAAGTGCTCGATGTTGCCGAAGTTGACGCTGACGATGACGATCTCGCCGTTGTCCCAGCCGCCCAGGCGGCGGTTCAGCCCGTCGTTCAGCAGGCGGTAGTACTCGCCCGTCGCCTGGTTGCTCATGCCGCCCAGCACGCCGATGGTCGGCTGCGGCAACGGACGGGTGTTGGGCTTCGTCATGGCGTCTCTCCCCAGTGGTGGGCGGGGAGGATGGCGGGTTCGGCGCCGCCCGTCCAGCGTCCGGCGAGCAGCGCCGCGCCGGGTCAGGCGACCCGGTGCCGAGCCTTGACCCGTGCGCGCATCAGGATCTCCTTATCCGAGCAGCGCGCCATATGCTGGGGAAACGGTTCGGCCTCGCCGATCAGGGGGCCGGCCAAGTACTTGAACGCCGCCTTGTCCGTGGCCTCCAGCATCCATGGGCTGCGCACCCCGTCGGCGTAGGGCACGATTCCGGCCCTCCGGCACGCCGCGCCGAACCGTTCGATGTCCTGCCGCATCTTGCCATCGTCGGCGTGGGCGCAGACGTCCAGCCCCGCGGCCTTGACGCCGCCCTGCACGTAGGTCGGCAGGTCGGGCAACTCGCTTCCGGTCCGCGCGATCACGGTCCGGCAACACGTCCGCAGGACGTTCACGATCTCGCTCAGCCGGCCGAAGGGGATCTTCGGCGGGAGGCCGACCAGCTCGAAGGCGAGGAAGGGGATCAGGTACTTTGGCGTGATGCGGAAGAGCTGCCAATATTCGCGCCGGCGCTTCGTGTTGGCCAGCGTCTCGAAATGCACGGGAATGGTCAGCACGAAACGGAAACGGTTCTGGAACAAATCGTTGTAGGTCGCGATTGCCTCGGAATACGTCTTCACATCGAGATCGAGAATGTCATCGTAATTTTCCTGGTCGTAGAGGACGTCATACCCGCGCACCCTGCTGAAGCCGGGCCGCACCAGGAATGCCTCGCAGACGTAGGTGGAGATCACCTGCGCGTAGGCGTCCCACACCGGCCGATACATGAATTCCAGCTCGGCCTTTCCGGTGATGCCGAGCTTCTGCGCCAGTGTCTGGGCCGTGTCGATGCACGGAGGCTCCGCATCGTCGCCCCGGTGGTCGCATCCCGTGCACGCGGTGGCGGCGGACGCTTGCGTGGCGAACGCTTCGAGCAGGTCGCCCAGGCGCTGCGTTTCGACAAGAACCTGTCCATCCAGGTCGATCGTCGCCGTCTTGACCGTGATCGTGCCGGTCTCGCTGCGTCCGAGCAGAAGTTCGTGCAGCTCCGCCTTCACCTTCCCGCAGATCAGCTGTGCGGCGGCCTTGTCCCGACCCGAGAAGACGATCAGGTAGTTCGCGTTGTCGTACTTGATCCAGGCGTCGTTCGGGCCGAGGTGCTTCTTCAACATGCGGGCTGCCAGATCGTGGACCCGTTCGCTGATCAGCGGCCACTTCTCGCCGATCGCCTCCTGGAGCTGGTCGAGACCGAGCAGATGCACGACGCCGGCGGCGACGGACGATTGCGTCTGCAGGATCTGCCGCGCCTTCTGGCGGAAGTCGACACCGTCAAGCGGGGCGTCCTGGCCGGCGTTCGCCGGGGGTTCGGAGGCTGCACTGCGTGGAAGCCCTGAAGCGGGAGATGGTGCGCGCGACATGATTTCGATCCCATGATCCGCAAATATTCATCGCAGACGGCACGGCTCATGGGGGGTATCGTGTGTGAAACTTATTTATAGAACGTGAACGTGCTTGAAGTCATACTCAAGTATGCTTCAGCTGTGAAATATCTTACACGGAAATTTCGAAGGATTGTTTTTTGTCTAAAGTGCGGAATCTGCTATTCCGTAAGGAGTTATTGCATATTACATTGGGAGAGGATCTTAACCGTTCCGGCGCTCCAACCCCAGATTCCTGTTCGCTTCTGCGCCTCTCCCGGCGAGCAGCGTCATCGGCTGGGTCAGCGCGGTGGTGGCGATGGCCATCAGCACCAGGGCGGAGAAGGCGCCGACCGACAGCACCCGCGCGTCCAGCAGGATGGTCAGCACGATGACCTCCATCAGCCCCTTGCATGGCATCAGCGCGCCGAGCCGCCAGGAATCGCCCCAGCTCTCGCCGGACAGCCGGGCCGGCAGCGCGGTGCCCAGCAGCTTGCCGGCGATGGTGACCAGGGTGGCCAGCGCGAACACCGTCCATTGCGCCGGCTCCGACAGGTCGAGCGTCACCTTCAGCCCGGTCAGCGTGAAGAAGAAGGGCAGCAGCACCAGCGTGGCGAAATGCTCCAGCCGGTCGAGGACGGCGGCGGCGAGGCGCTTCGGCATCACCGTGCCGGCGACGAAGGCGCCCAGGATGTAGTGCAGGCCGATGGCCTCGGTCACCGCGGCGGACGCCAGCAGGCCGGCGCAGGTCAGCACGATGGCGGTGTCGCCCACCTCGTCGCCCGGCGCGACGCGGGCGAACAGGCGCTCCAGCAGCGGCTTGGCGACGAAGGCGGAGACCGCGAGGTAGCCGGCGCCGAGCGCCAGCACCCAGGTCACCTCCTCGCCGCCGCGGCCCGAGGCCCAGGCCAGCACCGCCGTCACCAGCACCCACAGCGCCGCGTCGTTGACCGCCGCGTAGCCGAGCGCCAGACGGCCGACGCGCTGCTCGATCAGCCCCATCTCGCGCAGGATGGCGCCCAGCACCGGCAGCGCGGTGACGCCCAGGCAGACGCCGAAGCCGACGGCGAACAATGCGGGCGAGGCGGCGGGACCGGCCATGCCCGGCAGCGCGCCGGCGATCCACCAGCCCAGGCCCGTGCCGAGCAGCGTCGGCACCACGAGGCTGGACAGGCTGACCGCCACGAAGGCGCGGCTTTTGCCGCGGAACTCGGTGACGTCCAGGTGCAGGCCGGTCAGGAAGGCGAACAGCACCACCGCCAGCCAGGACAGGCCGGACAGCGGCGCCAGGATCTTCGGCGCGAACAGCGCTTCCCATAGGTTCGGGGCCACCCACCCGAGCAGCGAGGGGCCGAGCGCCACGCCGAACAGGATCTGGATCACCACCATCGGCGCCACCCGGCGGATGCCGCTGAGGCGCCACAGCAGGAACGGCACCGCGATCAGCAGGATCGCCTGCACCAGGAAGAGCAGGGCCGGCGTGACCTCGACGCGCATGGCCGGGTCAGTATTCGGTCAGCTTGGCGAGGCTGGCGCGCAGCTCGGCGATGCCCAGGCCCTTGTCGGAGCTGGTGACGTGCACCTCCGGGAAGGCGGCGGGGTGCTTCTTCAGCGCGGCGAGGGTCTGGATGCGGATGTTCTCCAGCGCCTGCGGCTTCACCTTGTCGGCCTTGGTCAGCACGATCTGGTAGGGCACGGCGGCCTGATCCAGCATGGTGAGGATCTCCTGGTCGTTGGGCTTCAGCCCGTGCCGGGAGTCGATCAGCACCAGCGCCCGGCGCAGCACCACGCGTCCCTTGAGGAATCGGCGCACCAGCGTGTTCCACGCCTCGACCTTGTCCTTGGCCTCCTTGGCGTAGCCGTAGCCGGGCATGTCGACCAGCCGCAGCCGGCCGCCGAGGTCGAAGAAGTTGAGTTGCTGCGTGCGCCCCGGCGTGTTGGAGGTGCGGGCCAGCGTCCTGCGCCCGGTCAGCGCGTTGATCAGGCTGGACTTGCCGACGTTGGAGCGGCCGGCGAAGGCGACCTCCGGCAGCGTCGCCTCGGGCAGCTGGGACAGCGCGTCGGCGCCCCAGACGAAGTCGCAGGCCTGCGCGAACAGCAGCCGCCCGGCCTCGACCTCCGCGTCGCTGAGGTTGCCGGTGAGGGAGGGGGATTTCGGTTCGGTGTCGGTCATGGGGCCACCAGATAGCAAAAGCCCTTCCCCCCGTGCGAGGAGAAGGGCTTCAGGGAGGTGCTCGTGCGTCAGGCCTTCACGCCGGCCTTGCGCATGATCAGCCACTGCTGGGCGATGGACAGCGTGTTGTTCCAGGCCCAGTAGATCACCAGACCGGCCGGGAAGCTGGCCAGCATGAAGGTGAAGACGATCGGCAGGAACTGGAACATCTTGGCCTGCACCGGGTCGGGCGGGGCCGGGTTCAGCTTCTGCTGGAACCACATGGTGACGCCCATGATGAGCGGCCAGATGCCCAGCATCAGCATGTGCGGCGGATCCCACGGGATCAGGCCGAACAGGTTGAAGATGGTCGTCGGGTCGGGCGCCGACAGGTCGTGGATCCAGCCGAAGAACGGCGCGTGCCGCATCTCGATGGTGACGAACAGCACCTTGTACAGCGCGAAGAACACCGGGATCTGGATCACGATGGGCAGGCAGCCCGCCATCGGGTTGACCTTCTCGCGCTTGTAGAGCGCCATCATCTCCTGCTGCTGGCGGACCTTGTCGTCCTCGAAGCGCTCGCGGATCTTGGTCATCTCAGGCTGGAGCTTCTTCATCTTGCTCATGGCCTGATAGGACTTGTTGGCGAGCGGGAAGAACGCCGCCTTGACGATCACCGTGAAGATCAGGATCGCCACGCCGAAGTTGCCGACCAGCCCGGCGATGATGTCGATCGCGTAGAAGAACGGCTTGGTCAGGAAGTAGAACCAGCCGAAGTCGATGGCGAGGTCGAAGTTGGTGATGTCGTACTGCTTGGCGTAGGCGTCCAGCAGGCGCACCTGCTTGGCGCCGGCGAACAGGCGGGCGGTGTCTTCCGCCGCACCGCCGGCCGGCACCTCGATCGCCTGGCCCATCAGGTCGACCTGGAAGCGGTCCTGGTTGCCCACGGTGGTGTGGACGAAGCGCGCGGTCTCCGCCGCCTTGGCGTCGGGGATCAGCGAGACCAGCCAATACTTGTCGGTGACGCCGATCCAGCCGCCGGTGGTCGGCTTGCTGATGGTGCCGGCCTTCTTCAGGTCGTCGTACTTGTGCTCGTTCAGCTTGCCGTCGAAGACGCCCAGCGGGCCCTCGTGCAGGATGTAGTAGCCCTCGGTGTGCGGCGTGCCGTGGCGCGAGACGAGGCTGTAGGGCAGCAGCTTCACCGGGGCGCCGGTGGTGTTGCGCACCTTCTGGGTGACGGTGAACATGTACTGCTTGTCCACCGCGATGGTGCGCTCGAACACCAGGCCCTTGCCGTTGTCCCAGGTCAGCGTCACCGGCTTGTCCGGGCCCAGCGTCTGGCCGGCGGCCGTCCACATGGTGTCGGCGGCGGGGACGGGCAGCGAGCGGTCCTCCGGCACCCAGCCGAACTCGGCGTAATAGGCGTTGGGCGCGCCGGCCGGGGCGAGCAGCGCGATCTCCGGGCTGCCGCGGTCGGGCGTCGCGTGGTAGTCGGCCAGCTTCAGGTCGTCGATTCGCCCGCCCACCAGGTTGATCGAGCCGTGCAGCGCCGGCGTGTCGATCTTGATGCGGCTGCCGGCCTGCTCGGCGAGGATCTGCGCGGCGTCCTTCGCCACCTCGGGCTGGGCGGCCGTGGGGGAGGGGACGTTGACCGGCGCCTCCGTCTGCTGCGCCTGCTGCTGGCGCTGCTGCTGCACCTTCGGGCCTTCGTAGAAGTATTGGAAGCCCAGCAGGATGGCGATCGACAGGGCGATCGCGAGGATGAGGTTGCGTTGGTCGGTCATGGCTCCCCGAGAATCTCCAGCGGGCCTATCGAATGGGTGTGCGGCGGTGGTCGAAACGGTTCAGTGCTGGTGATGCGCCCCGCCGCACCCGTGCGGCTTGGTGCGGCGGTCCTCCCCCGGCTCGGGCACCGGGTCGTAGCCCGAACCGCCCCAGGGATGGCAACGCAGGATCCTCCGGCCGGCCAGCAGGCTGCCCCGGATCGCCCCGTGCTTAGATAGCGCGTCCAGCGCGTAGTTGGAACAGGTCGGAAGAAATCGGCAGTGCCGGCCGATGAACGCCGACAGCGTGTACTGGTAGACGACGACCAGCCCGTACAGCACGCGGGCGAGCGGGCTCATGGTCGTATCTCCGGATTCGGTTCTTTTTCGCTGCGCCAGACGCCCAGGCGCTTCAGCCCGGAGGTGAGGTCGTTCAGCAGGTCGGTCCAGGGGCGGTCCGGCGTCTCGCCGCGCGCCACCAGGACGAGGTCGAAGCCCGGCAACGCGTTGGCGGGCAGCAGGAGCCGCGCCGCCTCGCGCAGGCGGCGGCGGGCGCGGTTTCGCTTCACGGCGTTGCCGACCTTGCGGCTCGCCGTCAGGCCAACACGAAGCAACGGCTCGCCGGGAGCGGGCCGTTGGCGGTCATCGTGTCGGCGCACCTGCAGGATCAGGCCGGGAGCGACGTGCTTGCGGCGCGCCCCGGCCACGGCCAGGAACTCCGGCCGATTCTTCAGGCGCCCGACCTTGAGGTCCGGCGCCGTCATCGGGCCCTTAGGCGCTCAGGACCTTGCGGCCGCGGGCGCGGCGGCGGGCGAGGACCTTGCGGCCGCCGACCGTGGCCATGCGGGCGCGGAAACCATGGCGGCGCTTGCGCACGAGCTTGCTCGGCTGGAAGGTACGCTTCACGACACTTACTCCGTCAGATCGATCACGGGACAAAACGAGCCCCGCGACCAGGGCGAGGCAAAACGAGCCCCGCTGTATAAGGGCGACGGTCCCGAGAGTCAACCGTGGGGGTGGGGGTGCGGCGCGCAGCCCTGCGGTTTCAGCACGCGCGTGGTGCCGGGCGGGTTGTTCGCCAGCTTTTCCGCCGGGCGCACCGGGCGGCGGACCAGCTCGCCGCCGCAGTTCGGACAGCGGCCGTCCAGCACCGCGTCCTTGCAGCCGCCGCAGAAGGTGCACTCGAAGGAGCAGATGTAGGCGTCCAGCGACTCCGGCGGCAGGTCCTTGTCGCAGCACTCGCAGTTGGGGCGCAGTTCCAGCATGGGGCGGGTCCTCAGGCGGGCGGCAGGTCGCCGCGGGTGCCGACGGACAGCTCGTTGCCGTCGGGATCGTGGACGATGAACACGCGGTTGCCGGCGCCGGTGGTGTGGGTGCCGGACTCCAGCCACACGCCGGCGGCGCGCAGGCGGGCCTCGACGGCTTCGGGTTCGGGGCTGTGGATCAGGAAGACGATCGCCGTCTGCGGGGTGGCCGGCCGCCGGAACGGGCTGTCCGCCAGGACCAGACGCGCGCCGTCTCCCAAGGCGAACCACGCCATGCGGACCGGCTGCCCGTCCTCGTAGGTGCTGGACAGGGAGCGGATCTCCGGGCCGAGAAGAAGCCGGTAGAAGGCGAGGCACGCATCGTGGTCGCGCGTGCGGATCGCCAGTTCCAGAAGGGGCGGGGCGTCGGTCATGGTGGCGTCGCCGTGTGGTTGCGCAACCACCGGAACGCTAAACCAGATTTCAGGGGAAGTACAGGCGTCAGGCCCCCTCCCAACCTCCCCTTACTTCGCGAGGGGAGGTTGGGAGGGGGCCTGACGCGGGCGCGTCTCCCACCCGCCCCGGCGCCGCGGTCGCCGCCAGATGCAGCCAGTGCCGGTACGCCGCCTCGTCCACCGGCCGGCGGTGCTTCAGCCCGATGCGCAAAATCTCCGGTAGCCTCGTCAGCACCCACAGATCCGTCGTCCGCGGCCCGTGCCGCAGGTTCTTCCAGCTGTTCCCCGCCCACACGCGGGCGAATCGCCAGGGCAGCAGCCGCACCGGGCAGCGGGCGACCTCGCGGATCAGGTCGTTGCGGTGGTCGAAGCGGCGGACCAGCCCCGGCACGCGGTTCTTCTCGCTCTTGTGGTGGTGGACCATGACGTCGGGCAGCGCCATCACCCGCCAGCCGGCGCCGTACAGGCGCAGGCAGCGCTCCTTCTCCTCGCCCTGGCGGTAGAACTCGGCAAGGTACAGCCCCGTCTGTTCGACCGCCGTCCGGCGCAGCAGGTGGCCGCAGCCGACGTACCACGGCACCTCGAACGGTGCGGCACCTGGCGGCAGGTAGACCAGCCCGTCGCGCGTCGTGATGTTGCAGGCCGCCGCCGCCACGTCCGGGTGCGCCTCCATGTGGGCGACGGCGCGGGCGAGGCCGTCGTCGTCGACGAACCAGGAATCGTCGTCCACCGACAGCACGTAGTCGCCCGTCGTGTTCACGAAGCCGAAGTTGCGCGCCCAGATCAGCCCGCGGTTCTCCGGCAGGCGGACGTAGCGCGCGTCGGGGAACTCCGCCCGCATCATGGCGCCGGTGCCGTCGGTCGAGCCGTCGTCCACCACCAGGATCTCCGCCACCGCGAGGCTCTGCCCGCGCAGGCGGGTCAGCGCGGTGCGCAACTCGGCGCACCGGTTGAAGGTGGCGATGACGGCGCTGACGGTGGCCATGTCAGGCGCTCCTGCGCTTCGCGCCGGGAAGCGGCAGCGGCACCGGCGGTGCCTTCAGCTCCTCGGGGTAGCGGTCGAGCAGGCCGGACAGGTACCAGCCGGCGAAGCGCCGGAACGCCGCCGGGTCGCGCCGCGCCAGCAGGTGGTAGAGCCCGTATTTGACCAGCGTCTTCGGCACCGCCGCCTTGCCCTCGTAGCGGCCGTGGATGTAGCCCATGTTGCGGAAATAGTAGGAGGCGCGCGCCTCCGGCAGCTCCTCGACCCAGCCGAGCCAGCCGCCGAACAGGTCGACGCGGCGGCTCTGCGCGCGCGGGTGGACGTGGCGGGCGTGCACCGCGGTGCCCAGGCGCATGCCGGCCCGGCGGGCGCGCAGGCCGAACTCCCACTCGTCGCCCCAGATGAACATCTCACGCTTGATGTTGCCGATGACCTCGAAGACGCGGCGGTGGATCAGCGTGCCGTTGAACGGGCAGACGTCGCCGAGCAGAACCCCGCCGTCCCCCGCGGCGGCCACCGCGGCGTCGGCGCGGGTGTGCCCGGCGAGGCGGAAGGCCAGCTCGTCCGGCGCCTGCGCCGCCACCACCATGGCCCCGGTGATGTCCAGCCGGTGCGCCTCGGCCTGGTGCAGCAGTTCGGCCAGCGCGCCCGGCTGCGGATGGCCGTCGTCGTCCATCGCCCAGGTCCACAGCAGGTCGCTCGCCACCGCGCGGGCGAAGGCGGTGTGGTAGGCGCCGGCCGAACCGCAGTTGCGTTGCCGGACCACGTCGAGGTCGGGCTGCGCCGCCAGCCATTCGGCGGTGCCGTCGGTCGAGCCGCTGTCGACCACGATGATGCGCGCCGGCCGCGGCTTTTGCGCGCGCACCGCCTCGACGCAGGCGCGCAGAAGCGCCAGGCGGTTGAAGGTGACGATGGCGGCGGCCACCGGAGCGGTGTGGGGCATGACGGTCCTCAGCGGGGCGCGCGGGTGATCAGCGGGCCGGGGTTCTGCTCGCGCGCGCCGAAGGCGGCCCAGGCACGCATGAACCGGCTCAGCACCACCCACAGCAGGATCGGCAGCAGGGCGAAGAAGCCGAACTTGAAGATCGTGATGCCGCCGTCGCGGTACCATTGCAGCGACAGCGGCACGAAGGTGCAGAAGAACAGCACGCCCTGCGGGGTGCGGCAGCCCTTCGTCCAGAACCAGCGGTGCACCCGCCCCAGCACGAGGCCGACCACCACCATCGTCAGGATCATGCCGATCCAGCCGCCGCTCATCCAGCCGTCGCCGGCCAGCGAGGCGGTGAGGTTGGAGAAGTTGCCGAAGTCGTTCAGCTCCACCCACTTGACCGGTGCGCCGACCGGCTTGCCCGGCCAGAAGATGCGCGGGATCGGCTCGGTGAACAGCTGCAGGTACTGGGTGAACCACGTGTGGGTGCCCGACTGCCCCGGCACCACCCACAGGATGAAGCTGAGGAAGTCGAAGTTGGCGAGGTCCTGGTTGGCGAGGCTGTCGATGAAGCTGCGCCCCGGCTCGTCCAGCAGCGGCGGCGCCTCGCCGCTCAGCGCCGCGCGCGTCCAGCCGCGGTTGGAGCCCAGCAGGTGGAACAGGTACAGCACCGGCAACCCGGCGAGCACCTGCCACCACGCGAACCACCTGTGCTTCGAGCGGTAGAGCAGCAGCAGCACCAGCGAGATCACCCCCATGATGATCGCCCAGCGACCCCAGCCGAGGTACGCGCGGTACAGCACGAAGCCGAGGAACGGGATGAAGGACAGCGGGTTGAAGCGGCTGATGAAGACCAGCCCCAGCGTCAGCGGCAGGCCGATGGCGTGCGCCTCGGCGATGTAGCCGGTGGTGTTGACGTAGATCGGCTGGCCGGTGACGGGGTCGCGCTCCATCTGCACGTCGCCGGTGAAGTCGAAGCTGGCGCCGTCCTGCCGCATCACCGCGGAGTAGATCGCCAGCGGCGCCAGCAGCGCCAGCGTCAGGCCGTAGGCGACCAGCTCGGCGCGATCGAACTCCAGCTTCGGCTGCGCCTTCAGGTCCGGGCGGACGTTGCCGGCGACGCCGCAGGCGATGGCGAAGGCGACCATCGCCACCGTGCTGACCGTCAGCGTGAGGATGAACTGCTGGTCGTTCGGCCAGAAGCCCATGAAGAGCCAGACGTTGTCGAAGCCGTAGAGGTGCACCAGCACCGGCCGGGCGACGAACACCAGGCCATGGAAGATCAGGTAGTAGGTGAGCGGGTGGAACATGGACGCCGACCCGCTCATCAGGAAGACCGCCACGACCAGCGCGAACACCGCGGCCTGTGCGATCAGCGCCGTTTCGATCATCGGTCGGTCCCGCCCCATCCGCTGCGCGTCGTCCGACCGGTGAAACAGCCGCTCCGGCGGCGGGGTCCGTTCGCGACGGGGCGCATCGGGCTTGCCCCAGGCGGACGTGCACCGCTTGCGCGTCTTGGGCGCGTGTCGGTGGCACCACCTTTGGGCCTTGGACGCGGCGCCGCCGGGACTTCAGTTTTCGCGGGGGACTCGGGTGGAGGGATGATGATCCGGCGGCTTGCGGTGATGCTCGCGGTGCTCTGGGCGCTTCCGGCGTGGGCGGCGGACGGCGCCTTTTACGTCGCCCCCACCGGCGGCGACGGCGGGAGCGGCCACGCCGACAGCCCCTTCGCCACGCTGAAGCGCGCGGTGGAGGCAGCGCGCAAGGCCGGCGTGAAGTCCATCGTCGTGCGCGGCGGCCATTACCGGATGGAGCAGACGCTGACCCTCGCCGCCGAGGACGAAGGGCTGCGCATCGCCGCCGCACCCGGCGAAACGCCGGTGTTCTCCGGTGCCGAGCGGGTGGAGGGCTTCAAGCCGGAGGCCGGCGGCGTGTTCGCGGCACCGCTCGGCCGCGAGCCGGGCCTCGACGTGACGCTGGCCGGCACGCGCCTGCAGGCGGCGCGCAGCGGCGACTACACGCCGGACGACCCGATCCGCTCGGGCTGGGCGGTGGCGACCGCGGTGAAGGGCGGCGGCGACAAGCGGCGCTTCCGCTTCACCCCCGGCGCGGTCGACCCGAAATGGGCGCAGCCCGGCGTGCGGGTGCAGACGCTGGACCGCGAGCGGCTGGCCGACGACATCGCCGGCATCCGGCAGATCGACGCGGCGAGCCACACGCTGACGCTGGACGCCGATGCCTGGTACCCGCTGCGCGACGGCGCCACCTTCCGCCTGCTCGGCCATCCGGACTTCCTGAAGTTCCCCGGGCAGTTCGCCTGGCGGGCCAGGGACAAGCGCCTGCTGCTGCTGCCGCCCGACGCCGGGGCGTTCGGGCGCGAGCCGGCGGTGCTGGTGGCGCGGCTGGCGCCGCTGCTGCGGCTGGCCGGCACCTCCGCGGTCACGCTGGAGGGATTGGCGTTCGAGGACGTGCCTTACAGCGGGCCGGCGGTGCTGATCGACGGCGGCGGCCGGCACCGCATCGTCGGCAACCGCTTCGCCAACGTCGGCAAGGCACTGGAGCTGAACGGCAGTTCCGATAACGAGGTGCGCGGCAACCGGATGGAGCACCTGGGCCGCAGCGGCGTGGAGGTGAAGCCGGGCAGCGCCGGTAACCGCATCGTCGCCAACACCATCGACGGGGTGGGGGAGGTGGCGCTGTTCAGCGCCGGGGTGTCCCTGTCCGGCGTGACCGACACCGTGGTCGGCCACAACGACATCCGCCGCTCGGCGCGCTACGGCATCTCGCTGAAGAACTGGAACCCGGAGACGGTCAACACCGGCACGGTGATCGAGTACAACCGCATCCGCGACACCGGGCGCGAGACCGCCGACGCCGGCGCCATCGAGACGCTGGGGCGCAGCGACACCGACACCCGCACCATCATCCGCTACAACGACATCCGCGAGACCGGCGGGCTGGCCACCGACGCCGCCGGGCGCTGGCTGGAACGCTACAAGGGCTTCGGCATCTACCTGGACGACCTGACCAACGGCGTGCTGGTGGAGGGCAACTTCCTGATGGACACCGGCTGGGCGTCGGTCTTCATCCACGGCGGCGACAACAACCGGGTGGAGAACAACATCGCTGTGCTGACCCGGCCGAACGACAGGTTCCTGCGCCTGGAATGGGTGCCGAAGGCCGGCGTCGCCGGCTTCCTGAAGGACAACGCGATCACGCAGAACGTCATCCACCTGCGCGCCCCGGTGAAGGACATCGTCGAGAGCCACACCGGCGGGCAGCCGGTGCTCAACGCCAACGTCATCGACCGCCCCGGCAGCGGTGCGGCGCCGCGCCCCCCGGCGACCGCGCGCTCGCAGCAGGGCCCGCGGCTGGCCAACCCGTACTTCGTCGATCCGGCCAACGACGATTTCCGCCTGCGCCCCGACGGGCAGGCGCGCGAGCTGGGCATCGAGGACCTGCCCTGGTCGCGCATCGGGCCGGCGGGGTATCCGGGGCGGTAGACCCTACAGCGACCGCGGCGCGGGGGCGGCCTCGCGCTCGCGGCGCGCGGGTTCGGGCTGCGGCACCGGGCCGATCAGCATCGCCACCAGGCGCTCCAGGCCCTCGCGGCTCTGCTCGTGCGCGGCTTGGGCGCGGGCCAGCGCGGCCTGGGCGGAGCGGTGCAGCGCCTCGCGGTCGGCGGCCCAGGTGCGCAGCGTCGGCAGCACCGCCCGCACGAAGTCCTCGTCCACCGGCACCACGCGCCCGGCGGGACCGGGGCCGAGGTCGCCGGCGATGCAGCCGCGCGCAAAGGCCAGCGCCGGCACGCCGGCCGCCAGCGCCTCGAACAGCACCAGCGGCTGCGCCTCGTTGCGGTAGCGGGTCGGGAAGACGAAGACGTCGATGCCGCGGTAGAACGCCTCCTTGGCCTCGCCGTCGAGGGGGCCGAGGTACTCCACCGCGTCGCCGAACTCGTAGAGGCCGGCGGCGATCAGCGCCTCGTCCATGCGGCCGAGGCCCGGCCCGGCGAGCACCAGCTTGGCCGGGACGCCCTCGTCCAGCAGGGCGCGCAGCAGCGAGAACAGCGTGTCCAGCCCCTTGTCCATGCACAGGTTGGACAGGTGCCCCAGGCGCAGCGCGCCGTGGCTGCGGCGCAGCGGGGCGGGGGCCTCGTCCGGCGGCGTGAAGATGGCGTTGGACAGCACCACCCCCTGCCGTGCCGCCGGGTACAGCGCCTGGAACCGCGCCTGCATGGCCGGCGACAGCAGGATGTGCCGGCAGCGCGGCCCGGCGACGCGGGTCAGCAGCGCCATGCGCGCCTTGCGCTTCGTCAGGTACGCGTAGGAGTGGTGATGCACGAACAGCGCGTAGCCGAGCAGCCGCGCCACCCCCAGCAGGAAGATCGTGTACCAGCAGCCCAGCCCGGCGTCGGCCGGCATGTACAGCCGCTTGTCGGCGCGCATGGCGCCGGCCCACAGCTGCAAGGCCGCCCACAGCACCCGGCTGGCCTTCACCGCGTGGTACAGCGGCCCCCGCCCGTTGTGGCCGGGCGACAGGTTGGCGGCGCGCACAGTGCCGTGCCGGCGCAGCCGCTCCAGCACCAGGGTGGTGACGCGGGCCATGCCGTCGATGGGCGGCGGCAGGCGGCCGGCGACGATGATCCAGGGGGATGCGGGCGCGCGGCGGGTCGGCATGCGGCTCATCCCTCGCTCCGGCGCGCGGCGGGCAGGCTTGTCGGCAGCGGGGCGGATTCCGGCAGGGCGTTCAGGCTGGCCAGCGCCTTCTCCACCGCCTCGGCGAAATGGCCGGCGTCGGCGACCGGCTGGAAGGCGCGGCCGGCGAGGCTCATGCGCTGCCACTCCGCCTCGTCGCCGGACAGCGCCAGCATGGCGCGGGCGAGGCCCTCCGGGTTGTCGGGCTCGACCACGTGGCCGTTGACGCCCTGGCGCACCAGCAGGTCGCGCGCCCCGCAGACGTCGGACAGCACCACCGGCAGGCCCATGGCCAGCGCCTCGTTGACCACCAGCCCGAACTGCTCCTCGGTGGAGGGCAGCAGCAGCGCCAGCGTGGTGCCCAGCGTTTCGGCGATGCCCTTCTCCTGAAGGAAGCCGCGGAAGATCACGTGTCCGGCCAGCCCGTGCCGCTCGACCGCGGCGCGCAGCTCCGCCTCCAGCGGGCCGGAGCCGCAGAGGTGCAGCGGCCGGGCACCGGCGCCGGCGAGGTCGCGGTAGAGCGCGTAGGCCTCGACGGCGCGCAGCAGGTTCTTCTTCGGCACGAAGCGGGCGATGATGGTGAAGTGCCGCCCGGTCCACGGCGTACCGTCCGGGGCGGGCGGCGTGCCGGCCAACGCGCGGATGCGGTCCAGCGACAGCGTGTCGTAGCCGAGGAAGATCCGCTCCCCCGGGATGCCCAGCAGGCGCAGGTAGTCGCGCGTGCGCTCGCTGCCGGCGAGGCCGGCCTGATAGGGCGCGTAGAACAGCGCCTTGCCCAGCTCGCGCGTCAGGAAGCGCGGCTTGTCGTCGAACTTCGACGCCTGCATGGCGACGAGGCGGCGGCCCATGGCGCGCAGCGTCACCGCCAGCGCGAAGACGTCCGGGTCCTCGTAGTTGCACAGGAAGGCCGCATGCGGACGAAGCCCGAGGCATGCGCGCGCCAGCGCGGCGTAGATTACGGGCCACGCCACCTGGTCCTTGGAGCGGCCGGGGAACAGGGTGATCTTGCGGAAGTGCCGGCCCTGCCCGGTGGAGTCCCAGGCGTAGGTGTGGCTCTTCGAGCCGATCTCCAGCCCGACCACGTCGAACCGGTCGCCGAGGCGCCGGCCGACCGCCTCCAGCCGGTCCATGTGGTAGGGGCCGAACATCTCCCAGGAGAAGACCAGGGCGGGTTTGCGGACGCCGCTCATCGCCCCTCCTCCCCCATCAGCAGCCGCGCGTAGCGCGCCAGCGTCACCGGGCGCGACGCGTTCTCCTCCGCCCAGGCGCGGCCGCGGCGGCCCATGGCGGCGCACACCGCCGGGTTGTCGAGCAGCTGCGCCACCGCCTCCGCCATCGCCCCGGCGTCGCCCGGCGGCACGCAGCGGAAGGCGCCGACCTCGGCGCCCAGCCGCTCCAGCGCCGAGCCCGCCTCGCAGGTGCAGACGAACGGCCGGCCGGCGGCCATGATGGTCACCGCCTTCCCGGGCATGGCGAAGGCCGCCCCCTCCGGGCGTTGCGGCACGAGGTGCACGTCGCCCTCGGCCAGCCCCTCGTTCAGCCGGTGGCCGGGGGTCAACGGCTCGAACGACAGGTTGGGCAGCGCCATGCGCCCGGCCCGTTCGCGCAGCTCCGCCTCGATGCCGCCCTGGCCGCGCAGCACGACGCGCGCCCCGGGCATGCGGGCGTGCAGGATGACCGCCATGTCCAGCACCACCTCCAGCCCCTGCTTGCGGGCGAAGGCGCCGCTGTACAGCACGGTCGGCGGCCGGTCGGGCAGGCGGGGCAGGGGATGGATGCGGTCGGTGTCGACGTAGGGCGGGATGACGTGGACCGGCACGGTGACGCCGAGGTCGCGCAGCACCGCGCGCATCGGCTCGGACAGCACCACCACGGCGTCGGCGCGGTTCAGCGCCAGCCGCTCGACCGCCCGCAGCGCCCTCACCGCCAGCCCGCCGCCGAGGCCGAGCGCGCCGGCCAGCCCGCTCTGGATGTCGTGCACGACGGCGACGTGCCGGCCGCCGGGCGCCGTGCAGCGGTCGGCGACGGCGACGCTGAAGATCGACGGGCACAGCGACAGCACCGCCCGGTGCGCCGGCACCCGCCCGCCGGCCCGCGCCGTCATGAAGCCGGAATGCAGCACGCCCTCGTGCAGGAAGCGGGCACGCAGGCCGCCGCCCTTCGGCGGGATGGTCAGGAAGCGTTCGATGCGCACGCCGTCGGCCACCTCGCCGTCGCGGCGGCCGTCCGCGTACTCGGGATAGACCTGCTGGCCCGGGTAGTTGGGGCGCGCGGTCAGGACGGTCGTCGCCGCCCCCGCCGCCGCGAACGAGGTGGCGAGGTCGGTCATCATCGGCGCGCTGCCGGCCGGCTCCGGCCAATAGCTCATGGCGACCAGCAGCACCGCCGGCGGCACGGCGACCTGGTCGAGCGTCGGGCGGGTCGCCGCCGGGGCGCGCAGGGCGGTGTCGGGCATCGCCTCACTCCGCCGCCGCGGCGTAGGGGGCGGCGCCGTTCCCCAGGAACCACGCGTAGGTGCGCCGGATGCCCTCGTCCAGCGGCATCCGGGCGCGCCATCCGATGGCGGTCAGCCGGGTCACGTCCACCACCTTGCGCGGGTGGCCGTCGGGCTTGGTCAGGTCCTGCTCGATGCGGCCGGCGTAGCCGACGGTCTCGCGCACCAGCTCGGCCAGGTCGCGGATGGCGATGTCCTCGCCGGTGCCGAGATTGATCAGCTCGCCCTCGTCATAATGCCGCATCAGGTGGATGCAGGCGTCGGCCATGTCGTCCACGTACAGGAACTCGCGCCGCGGCGTGCCGGTGCCCCACAGCGTGACGCTGGGCGCCCCCGCCACCTTGGCGTCGTGGAAGCGGCGGATCAGGCCGGGCAGCACGTGCGAGGACTCCGGCTCGAAATGGTCGCCGGGGCCGTAGAGGTTGGCCGGCTGCCCGCAGATGGCGTTGAAGCCGTGCTGCTTGCGGTAGGCCTGGCACATGGTGATGCCGGCGATCTTGGCGACGGCGTAGGGCTTGTTGCTGGGCTCCAGCGCGCCGGTCAGCAGCGCGTCCTCGCGCATCGGCTGCTCGGCGAGGCGCGGGTAGATGCAGGACGAACCGAGGAACAGCAGCTTGCCCACCCCCGCCCGCCACGCCGCGTCGATGACGTTGGTCTGGATCAGCAGGTTGTCGCGGATGAAGTCCGCCCCCTGCCGCTCGTTGGCGAGGATGCCGCCGACCCGCGCGGCGGCGAGGAAGACGTGCTCGATCTTCTCGCGGTCGAAGAAGGCGCGCACGGCGGCCTGGTCGGTCAGGTCCAGCTCGGCGCGGGTGCGCGTCACGAGGTTGGCGTGGCCCTCCGCGGCGAGCTGCCGGAGGATCGCCGATCCCACCAGCCCGCGGTGCCCGGCGACGAAGATGCGGCTGTCCTGATGCATGGTCATGGTGTGGTTTCCTGAATCCTTCCTCGCCGTCGCTTGCCCCCACCCCCGACCCCTCCCCCGCTTCGCAAGGGAGGGGAGAGCGTCAGACCCCCTCCCCTGCGAAGCGGGGGAGGGATGGGGTGGGGGCAATGCTCGCTCACTACTCCGCCGCCCGCAGCGGCGCGTCGCCGGCGATGCGCTGGGCGTACCAGTCGACGACGCCCGGCAAGCCCTCCGCCAGCGGGACGCGCGGGCGGTAGCCGAGACGCTCCAGGCGGCCGATGTCCGGGCAGCGGCGGCCGGTGCCGCCGGGGGCGGGCGGGCCGGCGATGACCTCCGCCTCGCGGCCGAAGCAGGCCACCACCCGGCGGGCGAGGTCGCCGACGCTGACCTCCTCCGGATTGCCGACGTGGTAGACGCCGAGGTGCTCGCCTTTGTCGATCACCGTGACGATGCCGTCCACCGCGTCGTCGATGTGCACGAAGGCGCGCGTCTGCGTGCCGTCGCCCTGGATCGGGAAGGCCACCGGGCCGCGCGGCGGACTGAGGGCCATGGCGGCGACGGCGCGGCGCACGAACTCCGGCACCACGTGCTCCCACCCCATGTCGGGGCCGTAGACGTTGTGCGGGCGGAAGATGGCGACGCGGTCGAAGCCGGTGCGTCCCCAGTTCACCGCCAGCAGCTCGGAGATCAGCTTCGACCCGCCGTAGGAATAGCGGGGGTTCAGCACGTCCGGCACCACCAGCGGCACGTCCTCCGGCGTCGGCACCACCGGCGGCGTCTGGTACGCCTCCGACGACGAGGCGAGGACGAGGGTGCCCACGCCCCCGGCCCGGCAGGCGTCCAGCACGTTCAGCATGCCGCGCACGCCGACGTCCAGCACCACCTCCGGCTTCTCGTAGAAGTGCCGGGTGCCGTTGACGGCGGCGAGGTGCAGCACCGCGTCGGTGCCGCGCACCGCGGTGCGCACGGTGTCGGCGTCGCGGATGTCGCCGCCGATGAACTCGACGCTGTCGGCGATGCCGGCGAGCCGGCCCATGTGGCCGCGCGAGTTGTCGTCGAGCACGCGGACGCGGTGCCCGTCGTTCAGCAGGCGGCGGACCAGCGCGGCGCCGATGAAGCCGCTGCCGCCGGTGACGAGATAGTGCGTCATCGCCCCCTCACCCCGCGTGCGCGAAGCGCACCGCCCCGTGGCCGCCCAGCGCGATGTACGCGGTGCCCTCGGGGAGATCGACCTCGCGGCTGTTGAAGTTGTTCCAGAAGTCGTAGATGAAGCCCGGCCGGTCCATGCGGCTCGCCAGATCGGGCAGCGGCATGCTGGTGAAGACCGGGTGGTTGTTGAGGATCACCGCCAGGTTGGCGCCGCGCACGGCGCCGTCCATGCTCGCCGCCGGCTCCAGGCCGAAGGCGCGGATCTGCTCCGGCGCCACCACCGCGTCGAAGCCGCGCCAGCGCGCGGCCGGGAAGCGGGCGCGCAGCTCGTCGAACACCGGCTTCGCCATGGTGCCGCGCAGGTCGTCCGTCTCCGGCCGGCCCTTGAAGGCGAGGCCCATCAGGCTGATCGTCGGCTCCCTGGGGAAGCCCTGCATGGAGTTGGCGAGGCTGTGCAGGAAGCCCGCGACCTCATGCGGCTGGGCCTCGTTGACGTGGCGGCCGGCGGCGGTGATCTCCAGCTCGACGCCGTGCTCGCGGGCGCCCTCGATCAGGATGTGCGGGTCCTTCTCCAGGCACGGGCCGCCGACCGGGCCGGGCAGCGGCAGGTTGGTGCGCGGGTAGCCCAGCTTGCCGGCCCGCACCACCTCCGCCGCGCTGATCTCCAGGCTGTTGCACAGCCGGGCGATCTCGTTGGAGAAGGCGAAGGTGACGTCGCGGTAGGTGTTGTCCACCAGCTTGATCAGCTCCGCCGTCTCCGGCGTCGAGACCTTGACCGTGGTCGGCGTCAGGAAGCCGAAGATCTGCGAGGCGCGCGCCGCCACGTCCATGCTCTCGGCGCCGATGATCTGCGGCAGCTGCTCCAGCTCGACCAGCGCCTGGCCTTCCAGCGTGCGCTCCGGGCAGAAGGCGATGTCGAAGCGCTTGCCCGACGCGTCGAGGATCGGCTTCACGACGCCGCGCGTGGTGCCGAGCTTCACCGTGGAGCGCAGGATGACCATGTCGCCGTCGTTCAGGCATTCGGCCACCTGCCGGGTCGCCGCCTCGATCATGTCGGTGCGCACGCGGCCCATCCGGTCCAGCGGGGTGCCGACCGTGATGATGTAGACGCTGTGCCGGTGCTCGCACTCCGGCGTCCGGCCGAAGCTGAAGCGGCCGCGGCCCAGCACGTGGCGCAGCCGTTCGGCGAGGCCCGGCTCGTGGAAGTGGGGCAGGCCATGGGCCAGCTTGTCCAGGATGTCGCCGCGGATCTCCACGCCGTGCACCTGGAAACCCGCGTCGGCCATCGCCACCGCCAGCGTCATGCCGACATAGCCGAGACCCAGCACGCAGACATTGCGGTCGGGAAAGGAGTTGGGAAGCATTCGTCCGTGGCCCTGCCTAAATTGACGCCATACTCAGAAAGGCGTTGCCCATGCGTCGCCTCGTAGTGCCTCAGCTGCGAACAGCTTTTAGTAGAGGATTGTTCCCACTATTCCAATGAATTAGAAGGTGCCGAAAGAGAAGACAGTTGGATTGTGCAGCTCATTGGGTGGATGATCGACGGTGTTGCAAGAGGAATTCTGAAAATATACTTGCGGTCAAAGCGGCGCGGCCGGGCATCATCCGTCCGCGGGCTTGCCTATCCGGTTGGGATCACCCTCATGCGGAGGCTCCGACCAGCCGGCGCAGGCGCGACACCGCGACCAGCCCGGCGAGCGGCACCACCGCCGCGTAGACCATCGCCATGCAGGTTCCGCCCACCGCCAGCACCGCCAGCGGGTGGCGCGGCACCGCCTGCGGCAGCAGGTGCCCGATCAGCACCCAGCTGGCCACCGCCAGCAGCGCGCAGGCCGCCGCCCGCGCCGCGATTCCCAGGTAGAGCTGCCCGACCGCGCGCCGGTGCAGCCACGCCATGCCGGCGGTGCACACCAGCTCCGACGCCAGCGTGGCGGCGGCGGAGCCCTCCATCCCCCAGCGCGGGATGGCCCAGAGATTGAGCGCCGCGTTGACCGCGCCGCCGGTCAGGATCACCGCCATGTAGCCGGTCTGCCGGTGCCAGACCAGCAGCGGGTTGCCCAGCACCATGTTCAGGTAGATGACGCCCAGCGCCGCCATCAGCAGGCGCAGCGCGTTGACCGCCGGGGCGTAGGCCTCGCCGAAGAACAGCATCAGGATCTCCGGCGCCAGCGTCAGCCCGGTCGCCGAGGCCAGCGCGCCGACCACCAGCATGGTGGTGGCGTAGTCGTGCATGCGCACGCGCATCCGTTCATGGTCGCCATAGGCCGAGGCGAGCTGCGGCAGGAAGCTGTTCATCACGATGTGGCCGGCGGTGGAGGCCAGCATCAGCACCTTGAACGAGGCCGAGTACCAGCCGACCTGCGTCTTGTCGGCCATGAAGCCGAGCATCACCGTGTCGAGGTGCGAGAAGATCGCCCAGGCGAAGACGCTGACCGCCATCGGCGCCGCCGCGCTCAGCATGACGCGCCACGCGCCGAAGTCGAAGCGCGGGCGCGGCGCGCCGAACTCGCGGGTGTAGCGGACCACGACCAGGAGCGCGTTGAACAGCACCGACAGCGCGGTGATGCCGGCGGCGATCACCACGTCCTCCGGCCCGCGCACCAGCGCCAGCGTGGCGATCATGGTGACGACGGCGTTGCCGGCCTCGCGCCCGGCGATGACGCCCATGCGCTCGGTGCCCTGGTAGTAGAAGTCGATGATCAGCGCCTGCCCGAACAGCTGGACGATCTGCACCCACAGCACCGCCTTGACCAGCGTCGGCTTGTCCAGCGCGTGGACGATCAGCGCGTACAGCCCGCCGACCAGGACGGCGAGCAGCACGCGGATGGTCAGCACGTGGTCGACGATCCGCTTCGCCTGGCTGCGGTCGCGGGCGATCTCGCGCACCGCGTAGGTGGACAGGCCGAGATTCACGAACAGCGCGGCGTAGGCGATGAACGCGGTGCCGAAGCCGATGAAGCCGTAATGCTCCGGGCCGAGGTGGCGCGCCGTCCACGCGGTGGCGACCAGACCGAAGGCCATGGTGAGCACCTTGGCGATCGCCAGCGCCCGGATGTTCAGGAAGATGAGCCGTCCGGCGGACATGCGGGTCCTGTCGGTGGTTGAGACGAATTTCCCTCCCCCAGCGGGGCTGGGGGAGGGCTTCGAACGTCAGTTCACGTAGTACCGGCGATACCCGTGGTACCGGCCGCTGTCCGGGAACTCGTACTGGGCGTGGCGGCGGGTATCGACCTGGCTGAACAGCACGCCGACCACGTCGGCGCCGGCCTCCACCAGCTCCTTCAGGCCGGCCATGGCGGTTTCGCGCTTGGTCTTGCCCCAGCGGACGATGAACACCGTCTGGTCGGCCAGCGCGGCCAGCAGCTTGCTCTCCGACACCGCCAGCACCGGCGGCGAGTCGAGGATCACCCGGTCGTACTCCAGGGCGAGGCGCGAGATCAGCTGGTGCATGCGGGCCGAGCCCAGCATGTCCTGCGGCAGCGCCGAGCCGTGGCCGGCGGAGATGACGTGCAGCCCGGTGCGCGGGTCGGTCTGCAGCACGTCCTGCACCGCCGCCTGACCGGACAGCACCTCGTAGAGGCCGCTGCGGTTCTCCAGGCCGAGCATGCGGTGCAGGCCCTTGCGGCGCAGGTCGCAGTCGACGATCACCACCCGCTGCCCGGCGTTGGCGCAGATCCGCGCGAAGCCGCCGGCGACCGAGCTCTTGCCCTCGTCCGGCACCGAGGAGGTGAACAGCAGCACCCGCTGCCGCCCGTCCGGGTTGGCCAGCAGCAGCGTGGTGCGCAGGCTCTGCAGCGCCTCGGTGTAGGAGGACAGCGGCCGGTCGATGACGTACTCGGCCGGGCTGCCGCGCAGCCGGCCCCAGCGGCCGATCATCGGCACGATCCCAAGGCCGCGCACGCCGGTCGCCAGCTCGAACTGGTGCGGGCTGCGGAAGCCGCGCTCGAAGTACTCGACCAGCATGGCCAGCAGCACGCCGACCGCGCCCGACGCGATCAGCGCCAGGATGACGATCAGCTTCTTGTTGGGCTGGCTGGGCAGCAGCGGGATGGCCGCCTGCGAGACGACGCGGGCGTCCGGCTGCTGGATGTCGTTCTGCGAGGTGACCTCCTGGAAGCGGGTCAGCAGCGTCTCGTACATGGTCTGCGAGGTTTCGGCGTCGCGCTCCAGCGTGCGGAGCGTGACGGTGGACTTCTGCTGCTCGTCCACCTTGCCCTGCAGCTCGTCCAGGCTGGCCTTCAGCGACTTTTCGCGGCCGCGCGCCAGCTCGACCTCGTTGTTGAGGCCCTGGACGATCTTGTCGACCTCCATGCGCATCTGGCCCTGCAGGTCGCGCAGCTGGCTCTGCAGGGTCTGGATCGCCGGGTGCTTGCCGCCGTAGCGCTGGTTGGCGTCGGCCATCTGGCGCTGCAGCTCGACCTCCTGCCGGCGCAGCGACTGGATCAGGCCGTTGCCCAGCACGTCGCCGATGGTGCCGACGCTGCGCTGGTTGCGCGTCAGGTTGGTGACCTCGCGCTGCTTGGCCTCCGCCGCCTCGCGCTGGGTGCGGGCGAGGACGTAGTTGGTGTTCAGCTCGGCCAGCTGCTGGGTGCTGATGGTGCGCGCCTCGCCGGACGCGGTCAGGCCGGTGCGGGCGCGGAACGCCTCCGCCGCGTCGCCGGCCTCGCGGGCCTCCTTGCGGACCTCGGCGATGCGCTCCTCCAGCCACTGGGTGGCTCGCTTGGTGGCCTTGAACTTCTCGTCCAGCTGATCGACCAGATACATCTGGGCGATGGTGTTGACGACGGTCGACGCCTTGCGCGGGTCCTCGCTGTCGAAGGTGACGGAGAGCACGTAGGACCGCCCCTGCGGCCGGACGTTCAGGTTGTCGAGCACCGCGTTGACCACCGAGGTCCTGCGGTTCTTCGCCTTCTCCTCCTCGGTCAGCTCGAACACCGGGCGGTTGCCCTGGAGCGTGTCCCGCCACGAATCCGGGATCCAGTTGCGCGGGTTGAGGTAGACGAGCAGCGGGTTGGGCGGCGGCCGCAGGTCGGCGTTGAACTCCGGATCGTTCACCAGGTTCAGCCGGTCGACGATCTTCTCGGCGAAGGTGGGGGACTTCAGCACCGCCACCTCGCTCTGCATCACGCTCATGTCGGCGCCGAGGCCGCCGAGCACCTCCTCGAACTTCGTCACGGAGGTCTTGCGGTGCTCCAGCATCACCAGCGTCTCGGCGGTGTAGAGCGGGGTGAGCTGGAACGCGATCCCCACGGCGGCGCCGGTGCCCAGCAGCATGGTGACGCCGATCAGCAGCTTGTGCCGCCACAGCATGCCGGCGGTGCGGCGCACCGCGTTCACCGCCGCGTCGGAGATGTTGAAGCTGACGTGTCCGCCCGGCCGCCGTGCGGGGTATTCCTGTATCTCCTGCGTCGCCAAAGCCGGTCCTCCCACATCCCTCCGAGGCCGCCGGGGCGGCATAGTCCTGGGGGCATGAACACCCTGGAGAGGGTGCCGTTTCACACGTGTTGCGGTGCATCCGGACAGGCAAGCGCGCCCTTGTGGGTCATCCGTTGGAACCATCGCGCCGTCGGTATGGACCCGTGCGGGACGCTTGCCGATAATGGCCGATCTTTTTCGCGGGGGAGGCTTGGCATGGCGCTGACGGGCACGGACTGGCTGGACGCGTTTCCGGCCCTGGCGCGGCTGGAAGCCGACGCGATGGCCCTGCTGGCGGCCGAGGGCATGCGCGTGCACATGCCGCGCGGCACCGTGCTGTTCCAGGCCGGCGCGCTGTGCCAGAGCTACCTGATGATGCTGGACGGCTCGGTCCGGGTGCAGATGGTGTCGGAGTCCGGGCGCGAGATCGTGCTGTACCGGGTGGCGCGCGGCGAGACCTGCATCCTCACCACCGCCTGCCTGATGACGCGCACCGGCTACAGCGCCGAAGGCGTGGGCGAGACGGACATCGACGCGGTGGGGCTGGGCGCCGCGGGCTTCCACGCGCTGCTGGCGCGCTCGGCGGTGTTCCGCGACTTCGTCTTCGCCTCCTTCGGCAACCGGTTGACCGGCATGCTGGCCCTGGTCGAGGAGGTCGCCTTCGGCCGCGTCGACCTGCGCCTGGCGCGCTTCCTGGTGGAGCACCGGGACGCGGCCGGCGGGCTCGACACCACGCACCAGGCGCTGGCGGTGGAACTCGGCACCGCCCGCGAGGTGGTGAGCCGGCAGCTCAAGGAGTTCGAGCGGCGCGGGCTGGTCGAGCTGACGCGCGGGCGCGTGCTGGTGCGCGACGTGCGCGGGCTGGAGGGGCTGGCGGCGTAGCGTTCAAGCCCTCCCCCAGCGGGGCTGGGGGAGGGTTGGGTGGGGGCTACGGATTCTCGGGAGGCCGCGGCCCCCACCTAACCTCCCCCGCCGGGGGCGGGGGAGGGACTGGGTTCACACCCTCCGCAACGCCAGCACCGCGTTCAGCCCCCCGAACGCGAAGGAGTTCGACAGCGCCACCGTCATCGGCACCTCCCGCGCCGCGTTGGGCACGGCGTCCACCGGGCAGGCGGGGTCCGGTTCGGTGAAGTTGGCGGTTGGCGGGACGATGCTATGCGTTAGCGCCAGCACCGTTGTCACCGCCTCCAGCGCCCCCGCGGCGCCCAGCGCGTGGCCGAACATCGACTTCGACGACGACACCGGCAGCCGCGCCGCCCGCGCGCCGAACACCGCGTGGATCGCCTGCGCTTCGGCCACGTCGTTGGCGGCGGTGGCGGTGCCGTGCGCGTTGACGTAGTCCACCGCGTCGGGATCCAGCCGCGCGTCCTTGAGCGCGGCGCGCATCGCCCGCGCCGCGCCCTGCGGGTCGGGGGCGGTGATGTCGCCGGCGTCCGCGCCCAGCCCGACGCCGGCCAGCTCGGCCAACACCTCGGCGCCGCGGCGGCGGGCGTGCTCCTCGGTCTCCAGCACCAGGACCGCCGCGCCCTCGCCCAGCACCATGCCGCTGCGGTCCTTCGAGAAGGGGCGGCAGGTGTCTGGGCTGGCGATGCGCATCGCCTCCCAGCCCTTGAGCGCGCCGAAGCTCAGGCTGGCTTCGGCGCCGCCGGCCAGCACCACGTCGGCCATGCCGGCGCGCAGCAGCAGCAGCGCCATGCCCAGCGCGTGGCCGGAGGACGCGCAGGCGCTCGACGCGGCGAAGGCCGGGCCGGTGATGCCGTACTCCATGGACAGGTGGGCGGCCGGGGCGCTGAACATCAGGCGCGGGATGGTCAGCGGGTGCAGGCGGTTGGCCCCCTCGCCGTACAGGCGCAGGAAGGCGTCGTCCAGCGTGGTCATGCCGCCCACCCCGATGCCCAGCACCACCCCGGTGCGTTCGGACAGCGGGCCGGCGAAGGACAGCCCGGCCATGCCCACCGCCTCGCGCGCCGCCACCAGGGCGAACTGGCTGGTGCGGTCGAGCAGGTTCAGACGCTTGGGATCGACATGCGCCGCCGGGTCGAAACCGCGCACCTGGGCGGCGACGGGGATGGAGAGTGGCCGGTCGGGCATGCCGGCCAGCGGGCCGATGCCGCTGCGCCCGGCGAACAGCGAGTCCGCGAAGGCCGGCACGCCGATCCCGATGGGCGAGACGACGCCCAACCCCGTTATGACGGCACGCGTCACGCCGCGCGGCTCTCGCCGGCCACGGCCTTGACGGCGCGCAGGATGTCGCCGACGGTGGCGAACTCCTGCCGGGCGTCGTTGGCGTTGAAGGGGATCGCGATATCGAAGCGGTCCTCCAGCGCGAAGACGATCTCGATCACGTCCAGGGACGCGATGGCGAGGTCGGCGAGGCGGGCGTCCGGCGTCAGCCGCGCGCGGTCCACCTGCCCCTTCTCGGCGATGATCTGGAGGACGTCGTCTTCGATGTCCGCGGGGGTTGGGCTCATGCGGCGGCTCCGGCTGTGCCGCCGCAAAGGTTACCGCGATTCCAGGGCCTTGATGCGATTCTTTAGGTCTACCACGTCCGCGAAGAAGCGCTTCAGGCGGCCGAGGTTCTTGTACTGCTCGAACGCCTCGGTGCGCGGCACGGCGGGATAGCCCATCCACACCGTCTTCGGCGGGATGTCGCGCCCGACGCCGGAGTTGGCGGCGACCACCGAATCGCTGCCGATGGTCTTGTGGTCGGCGACGCCGACCTTGCCGGCCAGCACCACGCGGTCGCCGATGGTGACGCTGCCCGCCACGCCGACGTGGCCGCACAGCATGCAGTTGGTGCCGATCACCACGTTGTGGCCGATCTGCACGAGGTTGTCGATCTTGGTGCCGCTGCCGACGCGGGTCGCGGTGACCGTGCCGCGGTCGATGGTGGCGCCGGCGCCCACCTCCACGTCGTCGCCGAGGATCACCGTGCCGATGGAGTTGACGCGGCGGATCAGCACGTTGGTGGCGGTGACCCGGCCGCTGGCCTTGGCGGTCTCGACGCTGCCCGGCTCGGGCGTCACGAAGCTGAAGCCGTCGTTGCCGACCGCCGCGTTGGGATGGATGATGCAGCGCTCGCCCATCTCGACCCGCTCGCCGACCCGGGCCCCGGGGTGGAACAGGCAGTCGCGGCCGGCCACTGCCCCGGCGCCGATGGTGGCGTGCGGCATGACGATGCAGCCGGGGCCGAGCTTCG
The DNA here is from genome assembly GCF_003116015.1 of Azospirillum sp. TSO22-1. Classification (GTDB taxonomy): domain Bacteria; phylum Pseudomonadota; class Alphaproteobacteria; order Azospirillales; family Azospirillaceae; genus Azospirillum. The sequence continues at coordinate 44,768 of NZ_LGQZ01000076.1, read as the reverse complement.
CCCCGGGGCCGACGTAGGCGAAGGGGCCGACCGACACGCCCTCGCCCAGTTCGGCGTCCGGCGCCACGTAGGCCTGGGGGTGGACGCCGGGCTCGGCGTGCACCGGCTTCTCGAACACGTCCATCAGGCCGGCCATGGCATAGCGCGGGCGCTTCACCAGGATGACGCCGGCGAGGCCGGCCGGCACCTCGACGCCCTCGGCCAGCACGGCGGCGCGCGCCTTCGTGCCGGGCAGCAGCGCCAGCAGCTCCTTGTCCATGGCGAGCGCCAGATCGCCCGGCCCCTCGGCCTCGGACGGGTGGACGGCGCGGGCGATCTCGATGGAGCCGTCGCCCTCGACACGGGCGTCCAGGGCGGCGGCGATCTCGGCGAGCTTCATGGGCGGGGCGCTTCGGGCTGGGAAAACGGTTGGCCAACCCCTAGCACGAAACGCCGGCCGTATCACTCCCCCGTCTGCAGCAGCGCGCCGCGCACGCGGGCCTGACGGAACGACCACAGGAAGCTGCCGGCGCACAGCGCCACGAACACCAGATTCAGCCCGGCCGCCCACGCCATGGACCGCCACTCCAGCGCGTTGTGGAAGACCAGCGCCCGCATGCCCTCGAACACGTGGGTGGAGGGCAGCGCCAGGGCCACCCACTGCAGCCACTCCGGCAGCACCGAGACCGGGTAGTAGACGGCGCTGACCGGCGCCAGCATGAACACCAGGATCCACGCCAACCCCTCCGCCCCCATGCCGTAGCGCAGGATCAGCGCCACCGTGAACAGGCCGAGCGACCAGCCGAACAGCAGCAGCTGCGCGAAGAACAGCCCCAGCGGCAGGCCCATGGAGAACACCGAGTAGCCGAAGAACGGCACCGCCAGCAGCGCCGCCGGCACCACGCCGATGACGGTGCGGATCAGGCTCATCACCATCAGCGAGACGACCCACTCGCCGGGCCGCAGCGGGCTGACGAACAGGTGGCCGAGGTTGCGCGACCACATCTCCTCGAGGAACGACACCGACACGCCGAGCTGCCCGCGGAACAGCACGTCCCATAGCAGCACGCCGGAGATCAGCACCCCCGCCCCCTGCGCCACCCACGAGCTGTTCTGCGCCATGAACTGGTTGATGTAGCCCCACAGGATCATCTGCATGGTCGGCCAGTAGGCCAGCTCCAGGACCCGCGGCCACGATCCGCGCAGCAGGTACCAGTAGCGCAGCACCATGGCGCCGACGCGGCGGGGGGAGAGGTCGAGGGCGTCGGTCAGGGCGTTCATTCCGCCGCCTCCGCCTTCCTGTCCCGCGCGATGTCGAGGAACACCTCCTCCAGCGACGCCCGGCCGTAGCGGGCGATCAGCGCGGCCGGCGCGCCGTGGTCGACGATGCGGCCCTGGCGCAGCATCAGCACGTCGTCGCACAGCCGCTCGACCTCCAGCATGTTGTGCGAGGCCAGCAGGATGGTGGCGCCGGACTCCGCCCGGTAGCGCTCCAGGTAGGTGCGGATCCAGTCGGCGGTGTCGGGGTCGAGCGAGGCCGTCGGCTCGTCGAGCAGCAGCAGCTCCGGCCGGTTGAGCAGCGCCTTGGCCAGCGCCACGCGGGTCTTCTGGCCGGCCGACAGGCTGCCCGACGGGCGCTCCAGGAACTTCGTCAGGTCCAATGCCTCGGCCAGCTCCTCCACCCGGGCGCGCACGCCGTGCAGGCCGTAGAGGTGGCCGTACACCGTCAGGTTCTCGCGCACGGTCAGGCGGTGCGGCAGCTCCACGTAGGGGGAGGAGAAGTTCATGCGCGGCAGCGCCGCGTGCCGATGCCGCGCCATGTCGGCGCCCAGCACCTCCACCGTGCCGGAGGTGGGCAGCAGCAGGCCCAACAGCATGGAGATGGTGGTCGTCTTGCCGGCGCCGTTGCCGCCCAGCAGGCCGGTCACCGAGCCCGGGGCCACCGTGAACGAGACGGAATCCACCGCGGTGACGTCGCCGAAGCGCTTGGTGAGGCGATCTGTCCTAATCGCGGCCTTGATGGGGGGATGGCTCATGGGCGAAGAATATGGCCGTTGATCCCGGAATCACAAACCTGCTGGCCCGCCCCATGACGCTCGCCGCCACCTCCCGCCCGTCGGACCCGTCGCCGGGCGCGCCGTCCGCGCTCCTCCTGCCGCCCGGCATCTGGTCGGCCCAGGACGGGCGGGTGACGCTGCGCACGCTCATCTTCATCCGCTGGATCGCCATTGCCGGGCAGCTCGCCACCGTGGCGATGGTGCACTGGTGGCTGGGATTCCCGTTGCCGGTCGGCCCGGTGCTGGCGGCGATCGGCGCCTCGGTGCTGCTCAACCTCGTGGCGATGGCGCAGCGCGGCGGGCGGCTGCGGCTGGCCGACCGCGACGCGGCGCTGTACCTCGCCTACGACATGCTGCAGCTGACCTTGCTGCTGTACCTGACCGGCGGCCTGTCGAACCCGTTCGCGGTGCTGCTGCTGGCGCCGATCACGGTGGGTGCGGCGATCCTGTCGCGCTACAGCGTGGTGCTGCTGACCGGGTTGGACCTGTTCTGCCTGACCGTGCTGGCGCTCTGGCACTTCCCGCTGCCGTGGGCGGAGCCGACGCCGGTGGTGGCGCCGCTGCTGGCCTTCGGCCTGTGGATGTCGCTGTCGGTGTCGGCGGTGTTCATCGCGGCCTACGTCTTCCGGGTGGCGCACGAGGCCCGCCGCTTCGCCGACGCGCTGGCCGCCACGCAGGTGGCGCTGGCGCGCGAGCAGCGGCTGTCGTCGCTGGGCGCGCTGGCGGCGGCGGCGGCGCACGAGTTGGGCACGCCGCTCGGCACCATCGCCGTGGTCGCCAAGGAGCTGTCGCGCGAGCTGCCGCCGGGCGGCGAGGCGGCGGAGGACGTGCAGCTCCTCATCAGCCAGGTGACGCGCTGCCGCGAGATCCTCGCCGACCTCGCCCGCAAGCCGGAGGCCGACGGCGGCGACCCGTTCGAGCGGCTGCCGCTGACCGCGCTGATCGGGGCGGCCGGCGCTCCGCACCACCTGGGCACCATCGACTTCGTGGTCGAGGCCGCGCCGGCTTCGGACGTCGAGGAGCCGGTGATCCGCCGCAGCCCGGAGATCATCCACGGCCTCGGCAACTTCATCCAGAACGCGCACCAGTTCGCCCAGCGCCGGGTCACCGTGCAGGCGGCGTGGGACCAGGGCAGCGTGGTGGTGGCCATCAACGACGACGGCCCCGGCTTCCCGCAGCAGGTCCTGAGCCGCATCGGCGAGCCCTACATCTCCACCCGCGCCGAGCGCGGAGGGCACATGGGGCTGGGAATTTTCATTGCGCAGACGCTTCTCGAAAAGACCGGAGCGAGCGTATCGTTCACTAATAATCGTGGCGGTGGCGCCCGAGTTGTCGTACGCTGGGAGCGTGCTATCCTAGAACCAAAGGACTAGTGGTGGATAACCCGATGACCTCGGACGAGAGTCCTGTCACGGATGTGACCAAGCTCACGTTCAGCGGCGACGTTACCCGCAGCCTGCTGATCGTCGACGACGACGCGCCGTTCCGCATCCGCCTGGCGCGGGCAATGGAGAAGCGCGGCTTCAACGTGGTTGCGGTGGATTCCGTGCAGGTCGGCATCGAGGTCGCGCAGGAATCCGCCCCGGCGTTCGCCGTGGTCGACCTGCGGCTGGCCGACGGCAGCGGTCTGGACGTGGTGAAGAGCCTGCGCGACGCGCGCCCGGACGCGCGCATCGTCATGCTGACCGGCTACGGCAACATCGCCACCGCGGTGGCGGCGGTGAAGGCGGGCGCCGTGGACTACCTGCCCAAGCCGGCGGACGCCGACGCGGTGGAACAGGCGCTGCTGGCCGACGGCCGGCCGCTGCCGGCCCCGCCGGAGAACCCGATGTCGGCCGACCGCGTGCGCTGGGAGCACATCCAGCGCGTGTTCGAGCAGTGCGACCGCAACGTGTCGGAGACGGCGCGCCGCCTGAAGATGCACCGCCGCACCCTGCAGCGCATCCTCAACAAGCACGCCCCGCGGGCCTGACCTTTCACGGACAAGCAAAAGCCCCCTTCCCGCCGGGAAGGGGGCTTTCTGCCATGCGCGCGTCAGCTTTTGGTGGCGCAGGTCTTCAGGCCGATCAGCGTGTAGGCCGGGCAGAAGCCGAGCACCGCGGTGAGCAGCGGGACCAGGCCGACCCAGCCCCACGGGGTCTGCGGGCCGACGAACACCAGGGCGATCAGGACCAGGCCGACGACGGCCCGCAGCGCGCGATCGACGCCGCCGACATTGCTGCAGAACATGGACAGGGCACTCCGCGAAGGGGTTGAACAGGGTGAGCCCTGTGTACGCCCTGCGGAGAGGGTGCGTCTGTGACGGAGTCACAGGAATGCTGTGTTCATTGCCCCCACCCCGGCCCTCCCCCGCTTCGCAGGGGAGGGGGAAAGCGGCGGAGTTCCCTCCCCTGCGAAGCGGGGGAGGGTTAGGGTGGGGGCAAATGCTGCCGTCCTACTGGAACGCCACCCTTGCGTTCTCCCCCGGGTCCGGCCGCTCGCCGGTCAGCTTGGCCTTGACGTAGCCGTAGGCCCGGACCATGGCGCCGGACGGGCTGTCCCAGTACTCGGCGGAATCCACGGTGACCTTGATCAGCGCGAGGGTCGGGGCGTCCGGCCCCTTCGGGAACCACGTGGTCATGACGTCGCGCCAGAGGTGGCGGATCTTGTCCGGATCGCGCACGATCTCCGCCACGCCGGAGACGGAAACGTAGCTCCGCGCATCCGGATCGGCGTAGGCGAGGTTGACGCGCCAGTGCCGCTCGATCTCCGATGCCTTGTCGGAGCCGACGTCGGTGAAGAACCACAGCGTGGCGTTGTCGAAGCCGGCGTGCGGCAGCGTGCCCATGGGCCGCGAATGCAGGTGCCCGGCGTCGGTCAACGTGGTCATCATGGCGGTCCGCATGCCCTTGATCATTTGCCAGAGCGTGTCGGCCGCCTCGCGTTCGGTGGCCTGTCGGGTCATGGCGAGCCCCTCCTTCGTTAGCCCCAACCGACTCCGGAAAACCGCCGCCGCGCCGCGGAAGTTCCGCTACGTCCGGCGGCGCCGGGCGCGCACGAACTCGACGAACGCGCGCAGGCCGGCCGGCACGTGGCGGCGGCTGGGGTAGTAGAGCGACGGGCCGGGGAAGCGGTCGCTCCACTCCTCCAGCACCTCGACCAGCCGGCCGGCGTCCAGCGACGGGCGCAGGAACCCCTCGAAGGTGTGGACGAAGCCGACGCCGTCCTCCGCCGCCCGCACCGCCATGTCGGCCGAGGTGGCGACCAGCGGCCCCGCGGGCGACAGCTTGACCGTCTCGCCGTCCCGGGCGAACTCCCACGGCGACAGCGCGCCGCTGAGGAAGCGGTGGCGGATGCAGGGGCGCTCCAGCAGCGCGTGCGGCGTCTCCGGCACGCCGCAGCGCGCCAGCAGGTCCGGCGACGCCGCCACCGCGAAGCGCTGCGGCGGCCCCAGCGGCACGGCGATCATGTCCTTGGCCAGCGCCTCGTCGTAGCGCACCCCGGCGTCGAAGCCGGCGGCGAACACGTCGACGAAACTGTTGTCCTCGACGATCTCCAGTCGCAGCCCCGGATGCGCCGCCAGGAACGGCGCCACCAGCGGCGCCAGCACCAGATGCGCGGCGGCCGACGGCACGTTGAGGCGCAGCGTGCCGGTCGGCGTGTCGCGGAAGCCGTTCACCGCGTCCAGCGCCTCGCCGACCTCGTCCAGCGCCGGGCCCAGGCGGTCGAGCAGGCGCTGTCCGGCCTCGGTCGGCGTCACGCTGCGCGTCGTCCGGTTGAGCAGGCGGACCCCCAGCCGCTCCTCCAGGGCGCGCACCGCGTCGCTGAGCGTGGAGGCGGAGACGCCGCGTTCCACCGCGGCGCGGCGGAAGTTGCGGTGGCGGGCGACGGCGGCGAAGGCGTCGAGGTCGGACAGGTCGGGGCGGCGCATTGTTCGGAATTCCGGACAGGTCGTTCGGCTCAATCCGGATTATCGCACGATCCGATGCGAGCCATCATCCCCTCCACGACGAACACCCCATCGGGAGAACGACCATGATCCCCACGCGCACCCTCGGTTCCACCGGCCCCGCGGTCCCGGCCCTCGGCCTCGGCTGCATGGGCATGTCCGACCTCTACGGCCCGTCCGGCCGGGCGGAGAGCATCGCCACCATCCACGCCGCGCTGGAGGCCGGCGTCACCCTGCTCGACACCGGCGACTTCTACGGCATGGGCCACAACGAGATGCTGATCGGCGAGGCGTTGAAGGGCCGGCGCCGCGAGGACGTGCAGATCAGCGTCAAGTTCGGCGCCCAGCGCGACCCGGCCGGGAATTGGATCGGCTACGACGCGCGGCCGTCGGCGGTGCGGACGGCGCTGGCCTACACGCTGCGCCGGCTCGGCGTCGAGTACATCGACGTCTACCGCCCGGCCCGCCTCGACCCGGCGGTGCCCATCGAGGAGACGGTGGGCGCCATCGCCGACATGGTGAAGGCCGGCTACGTCCGCCACATCGGCCTGTCCGAGGTCGGCGCCGAGACGATCCGCCGCGCCGCCGCCGTGCACCCCATCGTCGACCTGCAGATCGAGTACTCGCTGATCTCCCGCGGCATTGAGGACGCGATCCTGCCGGCTTGCCGCGACCTCGGCATCGGCGTCACCGCCTACGGCGTGCTGTCGCGCGGCCTGATCAGCGGCCATTGGTCGAAGGGCAAGGCGGTGCAGAAGGATTTCCGCGCCGTCAGCCCGCGCTTCCAGGGCGAAAACCTGGACCGCAATCTGGCGCTGGTGGACGCACTGCGCGGCGTGGCCGGGCGGCTGTCGGCGACGGTGGCGCAGGTCGCCATCGCCTGGGTGCTGGCACGCGGGACGGACATCGTGCCGCTGGTCGGCGCGCGCCGCCGCGACCGGCTGGCGGAATCGCTGGGCGCGCTGGACCTGACGCTGTCGGCCGGGGATCTGGCGGCCATCGAGGCGGCGGTGCCGAAGGGAGCGGCGGCCGGCGACCGCTACGCCCCGTCGCAGATGGCGCACCTGGACAGTGAGCGCGGGCACGGGTGATTCACCCCCGCTACGCGCCACGCCGGCGGATGGCCCGGCGTCGCGACGTGGTCGAGGCGGGTGAGCGACAGCGTGTCCACCTGGACGCGCAGCGCCGCCTCCGGCTCCAGGCCGAGGGCGAGGGCCAGCGCGGCGCGGACGGTGCCGGCGTGCACCACCGCCACCACGTCGCGGCCGGCGTGCGCGGCGGTCAGCCGCTCCAGGGCGGCGGACACGCGGGCCACCACGTCGGCGAAGCTCTCGCCGCCGGGCGGGCGTTCGCTGGCGGGGGCGCTCCAGAAGCGGCGCGAGGCGTCGGCGTCCACGGCGTCGTAGGTCAGGCCCTGCCAGTCGCCGAAGCTCTGCTCGGCGAGGTCCGGCTCGATCCGCGGCGCGGGGATCCCGAGCGCGGCGGCGGTCTGCCGGGTGCGGCGCAGGTGCGTCGCCAGCCAGACCGCGCCCGGCGGCAGCCCGCCCGCGGCGGTCACCCCACCCACGTCGGCCTCCAGGTCGAGCTGGCCGGTGATGAGCCCCGGCGGTGCCGCGATCGGCGCGTGGCGGACCAGCCACCAGCGGGTGACCATGGTGCTCGTGGCTGCCGTCACCGCAGCGCCACCAGGGTGAGCAGCACGGCGATCTCCACCGCCTGCTGCGCGGCGCCCAGCACGTCGCCGGTGTAGCCGCGCAGGTGCTTGAGCGCCAGCAGCCCGACCGCCGCCGCCGCCGCCAGCGAGGCCAGCGCCACGCCGAGCACCGCCGGCCCGACCGCCGCCAGCGTCACCACCGCGGCCAGCGCCAGCGCCAGCACCACCCGGCGCGACGGCGGGCAGCCGTGGCTGGCGGCGAGGCCGTCCCTGCGGGCCGGCTCCAGCGTCCAGGCGAGCGCCGGCAGCACCGCGCGCGAGCAGGCCGCCGCCGCGACCAGCGCCGCCGCGACCGCCAGCGGCGTCCCCAGCTCGGCCAGCGCCGCCACCCGCAGCGCCACCGCCAGCACCACCGCCAGCACGCCGTAGCTGCCGACCCGGCTGTCGCGCATGATCTCCAGCTTGCGCTCGCGCGTGCGGCCGCCGCCGAAGCCGTCGGCGACGTCGGCCAGCCCGTCCTCGTGCAGCCCGCCGGTGGCCCAGGCCAGCGCCGCAACCGTCAGCACCGCCGCCACCGTGGCCGGCAGGTGCGCGAGGCTCGCCAGCGCGAACACCCCGCCGCCGAACAGCCCCAGCCCGGCGCCGACCAGCGGGTACCAGCCCATGGAGCGCGGGTACAGGTCCGGCTCCGGCGCGTGGCTGAGGCGCAGCGGCAGCCGCGTCAGGAACACGGCGGCGAGCATCAGCTCGTCGAGCCAGGTGGCGCGGTGGCGGGGGCGGTGGGGCGTGGAGTCGGGCATCGGCCCTTCCTAACCCAAAGCGCCGCCATGCGCGAGCGGGTCCTGTGCATGCGCTTTGACGCCCGCGCCGATTCCTGCCAATGTCCCGGCCGCTTTTTCCCCTCAGTTCCGGTTATCCCCATGAGCAATCCGCAGCCCGCCCTGACGTTCGAGGAAATCCGCGCGCTCGTGCGCAACCTGCCCGGTCCCGACCTGGGCGCCGGCACCGCCGCCGTGCAGCGCGAACGCGAACTGACCAAGCCGCCGGGCGCGCTCGGCCGGCTGGAGGAGATCGCGGAATGGCTCGCCACCTGGCAGGGGCAGCACCCGCCGGAGGTGCGCCGGCCGCGCGTCGCGGTGTTCGCCGGCAACCACGGCGTGGCGGCGCGCGGCGTCTCCGCCTTCCCGGCGTCGGTCACCGCGCAGATGGTCGCCAACTTCCAGAACGGCGGCGCCGCGGTGAACCAGCTGTGCGACAGCGTGGACGCCGACCTGCGCGTCTATGAGCTGGACCTCGACAACCCCACCCGCGACTTCACCACCGGCCCCGCCATGGACGAGGAGGAGTGCTGCCGCGCCATGGCCTACGGCATGATGGCCGTGGAGATGGGCGTGCAACTGCTGGCGCTGGGCGAGATGGGCATCGCCAACTCGACCGCCGCCGCCGCCATCGCCTGCGCGCTGTTCGGCGGCGAGCCCGAGCAGTGGGTCGGCCGCGGCACCGGCGTGGACGACGAGGGCTTCCGCCGCAAGGTCGCCGCCGTGCAGGCCGGCCTGGAGGCCAACCCGCAGGCCCGCACCGACCCGTTCGAGGCGCTGCGCTGCCTGGGCGGCTTCGAGCTGGCGGCGATCACCGGCGCGGTGCTGGCGGCGCGCATGGGCCGGGTGCCGGTGCTGCTCGACGGCTACGCCTGCACGGTGGCCGCCGCGGTGCTGTTCAAGGCCGACCGCCGCGCGCTCGACCACTGCATGGTCGCCCACCGCTCGGTCGAGCCGGGCCACACCCGCCTGCTGGAGGCCATCGGCAAGGCGCCGCTGCTCGACCTCGGCATGCGGCTGGGCGAGGGCTCGGGCGCGGCGCTCGCCATCGCGCTGTGCAAGGCCGCCGCCGCCTGCCACGCCGGCATGGCGACCTTCGCCGAGGCGAGCGTCAGTGGAAAGACCGGCTGAACGTCATAGGCGGGTTGCCCGGGTTTTGGCGCTGGGCAATCCGCCTTTCGGCCGGTGATTTCATGGCGTTCACAGAAGCGGGTCAGTATTTATCGATTGCAATCGGAGAAATCATGTTCGCGCCCGTGGGTATTTGATTACTAGGTACGCGTTCATTCTTTCTTTTGGTGTCTGCGGCAATTTGTGCCGTCAGGATGCGGTGACATAACATGGTATTCTGGCCTTCAATCAGGGAGGCCGGCCATGCGGAACATCGGCATTCGGACAAAGTTCTTGCTGCTCTCGCTGGTGACGGTGTTCGCCTTGGTTGTGGTGGGCGCCATTCTGCTGGCGGCCCTGCGCGACGCCCAGGTGGAGGACAGCCGCGACAAGGTGCGCGCGGTGTCCGAGGTGGCGCTGGGCGTGGTGAAGGATTTCGAGGCGCGCGCCGCCCGCGGCGAGATGCCCGCCGACCGCGCCAAGGAAGCGGCGCGCAACGCGCTGCGCGCCATGCGCTACGCCGGTTCCGAATACATCTTCGCCAACGAGCTGGACGGCAACACCGTGGTGAACGGCGGCCGCCCCGACCTGGAAGGCAAGAACATGCTCGGGCTCAAGGATGCGAACGGCGTGTTCGTGATCCGCGAGCTGATCGCCGCGGCGCAGCAGGGCGGCGGCTTCGTCTCCTATCGGTGGCCGAAGCCGGGGGCCAGCGAACCCAGCCCCAAGCTGGGCTACGGCCTGCTGTCGCCGGACTGGAAGTGGATGATCGGCACCGGCGTCTACGTGGACCACATCGACGCCGACTTCCGCGAGCACGCGGTGGAGGCCGCCCTGGCCGGCGGCGCCGTCGCGGCGGCGGCGCTGGCGCTGGCCTGGCTCATCGCCCGCTCGGTCAGCGCGCCGCTGCTGCGCCTGACCGGGGTGATGCGCCGTCTGGCCGAGGACGACCTGGGCGTCGACGTGTCGGACGCCGACCGCGGCGACGAGATCGGCACCATGGCCAAGGCGGTGAGCGTCTTCAAGGACCGCGGCCTGGAGAACCGCCGCCTGCACCGGGAGCAGGAGGAGGCCGAGGCCCGCAACACCGCCGAGCGCCGCACCATGCTGATCCGCCTCGCCGACGAGTTCGAGCGCTCGGTCCGCGGCGTGGTCGAGACGGTCGCCACGTCGGCGCAGAGCATGCATGGCTCGGCCACCGCGCTGTCCTCCACCACGCAGGAGGCGAACCGCCAGGCCGCCGCCGCCGCGGTGGCCGCCGACGAGGCGTCGAGCAGCGTCAACACCGTGGCCGGTGCCACCGAGGAGCTGTCGGCCTCGATCCAGGAGATCGGCCGGCAGGTCGCCTCCTCCGGCAGCGTCGCCACCCAGGCGGTGGAGGAGGCGGAGAAGACCAACGCCCTGATGGCCGGCCTCGCCGCCGCCGCCGACGAGGTGGGCGACGTGGTCAACCTGATCAACACCATCGCCGGCCAGACCAACCTGCTGGCGCTGAACGCCACCATCGAGGCGGCGCGCGCCGGCGAGCACGGCAAGGGCTTCGCCGTGGTGGCCAGCGAGGTGAAGGGGCTGGCCACCCAGACCGCACGGGCGACCGACGAGATCCAGGCGAAGATCGCCGAGATCCAGCAGGCGACCGGCGCCGCGGTGACGGCGATTCGCGACATCACCACGGTGATCGGCCGGATGAACGCCATCTCCAGCGCCATCGCCGCCGCGATCGAGGAGCAGGGGGCGGCGACTCGCGACATCGCCGCCAACATCCAGCAGGCCGCCATGGGTGCCCGCACCGTGTCCACCAACATCAGCGGCGTGAACCGCGCCTCGGCGGAGGCTGGCACGGCGGCGGATGCGGTGCTCGGCGGGTCGGGCGAACTGGCCGACGCGGCGGAGCGGCTGCGCGGCGAGGTCGGGCGCTTCCTGTCGGGCATCCGGGCGGCGTAGGCACTCGCCTTTTGTCAAGCCACTATACCAGTGGAAACCGGTTGAATTGCGTTGGTATGCTGACCCCACGAAATATGGGGGTATCTGCCGTGAAGAGCATGAGCATCCGGGTCAAGTTTCTGCTGCTGTCGCTGGTGACGGTGCTGTCGGTGGCGGTGATGGGCGCGGTTCTGTTGCGGGGGCTGTGGGGTGCCCAGGTGCAGGACAGCCGGGTGCGGGTGCATTCGATCGTCGAGACGGCGGTCGGCATCGTGAAGGACCTGGAGGCGCGCGCCGCCAAGGGCGAGATGCCCGCCGACGCCGCCAAGGAGGCGGCCCGCCGCTCGCTGCGCGCCATGCGCTACGCCGGCGGCGAGTACATGTTCGCGCAGGACGTCGACGGCTACCTGGAGGTGAACGGCGGCCGGCCGGACCTGGAGGGCAAGAACGTCATCGACCTCAAGGACCCGACCGGCTTCATGTTCGTGCGCGCCATGATCGATCAGGCGCGCCGGGGCGGCGGCTTCGTCGAGTACGTCTGGCCGAAGCCCGGCGGCAGCCAGCCCAGCCCGAAGCTCGCCTACGCCGTGCTCTCCAACGACTGGAAGTGGGTGGTCGGCACCGGCGTCTACGTCGACAACATCGAGGCCGACTTCCGCACGCACGCGTGGGAGGCCGGCCTGATCGGCGCCCTGGTGGCGGCCGCCGGCCTGGCGCTGGCCTACGCCATCGCGCACTCGGTCAACGCGCCGATGATCCGCCTGTCCGGGGTGATGCGCCGGCTGGCCGAGGACGACCTGGGCGTCGCGGTGCCCGACACCGACCGCGGCGACGAGATCGGCACCATGGCCAAGGCGGTCGCCGTCTTCAAGGACCGCGGCGCCGAGAACCGCCGCCTGCGCCAGGAGCAGGAGGAGGCCGGGGCCCGCAACGCCGCCGAGCGCCGCGCCATGCTGATCCGGCTGGCCGACGAGTTCGAAAGCTCCGTGCGCGGGGTTGTCGAGGCGGTCGCCGCCTCGGCGCAGAGCATGCGCGGCTCGGCCACCGCGCTGTCCTCCACCACGCAGGAGGCGAACCGTCAGGCCGCCGCCGCGGCGACCGCGGCCGACGTGGCGACCAGCAGCGTCAACACCGTGGCCGGCGCCACCGAGGAGCTGTCGGCCTCGATCCAGGAGATCGGCCGGCAGGTCGCCGCCTCCGGCAGCGTCGCCACCCAGGCGGTGCAGGAGGCGGAGAAGACCAACGCCCTGATGGCCGGGCTGGCGGCGGCGGCCAACGAGGTCGGCGATGTGGTCAACCTGATCAACTCCATCGCCGGGCAGACCAACCTGCTGGCCTTGAACGCCACCATCGAGGCGGCGCGCGCCGGCGAGCACGGCAAGGGCTTCGCCGTGGTCGCCAGCGAGGTGAAGGGGCTGGCCAACCAGACCGCCAAGGCGACCGAGGAGATCCAGGCGAAGATCGCCGAGATCCAGCAGGCGACCGGCGCCGCGGTGACGGCGATCCGCGACATCACCGAGGTGATCGGCCGGATGAACGCCATCTCCGGCACCATCGCCACCGCCGTCGACCAGCAGGGCGCCGCGACCCGCGACATCGCCGTCAACATCCAGCAGGCGGCGACCGGCGCCCGCGCGGTGTCCGGCAACATCACGGGGGTGAACCGCGCCTCGGCGGAGGCCGGCACGGCGGCGGACGCGGTGCTCGGCGGCTCCGGCGAACTGGCGACCGCGGCCGAGCGGCTGCGCACCGAGGTGGCGCGCTTCCTGTCGGGCATCCGGGCGGCGTGAGGCTCCCGGTTCCCGCTATTTCGCCGCCACCTGCCCGGCGGCGGCGCGGGCGTTGCGGGCGTTGACGGTGCAGGTGTACTCGTAGCGGAAGGCGCGGCCGGGGCGGTGCTGGCCGCGCACGATGCCGGCGAGGAGTGCCGCCTGCCCGGCGCAGCGCGCCTCGGACGGGTAGGGGGTCGGGGCGCGGAGCGTCTCGCACGCGCTCCCCGCCATGCAGACGACCACGACCAGATGGAACATGGGCCCTCCCCGCGGCCTCGTTGGCGTGCCGGATGGAACGCGCGGGCAGGCGGGTGGGTTCAGCGAATCCCGATGGGCTACAGAAGATTATCCGCGAAATCGCCGATCAGGGCCGACAGGAAGAGGTCCAGCATCACCAGCCCCGCGGCGGTCGGGCCGTTCACCTCCAGCGCGGTGCGCAGCACGAACCACTGGTAGGCCATCATCGCCAGCATGACGCCGAACACCAGGGCGCTGCCCAGCCCGGCCGGCAGCAGGCCGATCTTGCTGAGCACGACGGCCGGCAGGTAGGCGCCCATCTGCACCACCGCCGCCCAGTTGTTGGCCGCGACCGCCCCGGACCAGCGCCCCGACCGGTCGAGCAGCGCCGCCACGCGGTGCAGCGCCAGCGGGAAGGCGGTCCAGTTGACGACGTAGGCGATGCCCTCGACCAGCACCACCTGCATCAGCGGCGCCTCGATCCCCTGGTCGGCCAGCCGGATCGCCAGCAGCAGCGCGTAGGCCGGCAGCACCAGGACCGCGGCGTAGAAGGACTTGAGCGCCCCCTCCGGCGTGCGGTCGATGAACTGGAGGCCGGCGGGGTCGAGGCGGGCGAGCCGGTAGGCGCCGAACACCGAGGTGGCCACGTCGCGAGCGGTCAGCGTCATGCACGCCCTATCGGGTCAGGGAAGCCGGGCGAAGACATCCCGGAGGATCGCCCCATAGATGTCGGTGAGCCCGGCCAGGTCGTCGAGGGCGACGTGCTCGTCCACCTTGTGCATGGTCTGCCCGACCAGCCCGAATTCGACAACGGGGCAATGGTCCTTGATGAAGCGCGCGTCCGAGGTGCCGCCGGTGGTCGAATACTCCGGCCGGCGGCCGGTGACCGTTTCCGCGGCCTCGGCGACCAGCTCGGTCAGCGGGCCGGGCGGCGTCAGGAAGGACTCGCCGCTGGTGCTCATCACCAGCTCGTAGGCGCCGCCCACCGAATCGAACTTGCCGCGCAGCCACGCCTCGATGGAGGCGGGGGTGTGTGCGTCGTTGAAGCGGATGTTGAAGACGGCCGCGCCCTGCGCCGGGATCACGTTGGTCGCCGGGTTGCCGACGTCCACCGTGGTCAGCGCCAGGGTCGAGGCCTGGAAGTGCTCGGTGCCCTCGTCCAGCGGCTCCCCGGTGATCGCCACCAGCATGCGGGCCAGCCGCGGCAGCGGGTTGTCGGCGAGGTGCGGGTAGGCGGTGTGGCCCTGCGCGCCGTAGACGGTCAGCCGGCCGGTGGTGCTGCCGCGCCGGCCGATCTTGATCATGTCGCCGAGCTTGGCGGGGTTCGTCGGCTCGCCGACCACGCAGGCGTCCAGGCGCTCGCCGCGCGCCTTCAGCCAGTCCAGCACCTTCTTCGTTCCGTTGACCGCCACGCCTTCCTCGTCGCCGGTGATCAGCAGGCTGACCGAGCCCTGTGGCGGGCGCCCGGCCTCCAGCTCGCGCGCCACCGCGGCGACGAAGGCGGCGACGGCGCCCTTCATGTCGGCGGCGCCGCGGCCGTACAGCTTGCCGTTCAGAACGGCGCCGCCGAACGGGTCCACCGACCACGCCTTCAGGTCGCCGGGCGGCACCACGTCGGTGTGCCCGGCGAAGCAGACGTTCTTTCCGCCCGTGCCGAGGCGCGCGTAGAGGTTCTCCACCGGTGCGGTGCCCGGCTCCTCGAAGCGCAGGCGGTGGCAGGTGAAGCCGAGCGGCGTCAGCGCCGCCTCCAGCACGCCGAGCGCGCCCGCGTCCTCCGGCGTCACGCTGGGGCAGCGGATAAGGGCCTGGGCGAGGGCGACGGGGTCGGTGGGGTTCATGGACAGTCTCCCAAGCCCCTCTCCCTCAGGCGGGAGAGGGGGGAGGGGCTTCATTCGGCGATCAGTCGCGCAGCAGGTCGTTGATCGAGGTCTTCGAGCGGGTCTTCTCGTCCACGCGCTTGACGATCACGCAGCAGTACAGGCCCGGGCCCGGCGTGCCGTCGGGCAGCGGCTTGCCCGGGATGGTGCCGGGCACCACCACCGAATAGGCCGGCACCCGGCCGACGAACGACTCACCCGTGGCGCGGTCGATGATCTTGGTGGAGGCGCCGATGTAGCAGCCCATGGAGACCACGGCGCCGCGCTCGACGATCACGCCCTCGGCCACTTCCGATCGGGCGCCGATGAAGCAGTCGTCCTCGATGACCACCGGGCCGGCCTGCAGCGGCTCCAGCACGCCGCCGATGCCGACGCCGCCGGACAGGTGCACGTTCTTGCCGATCTGCGCGCAGGAGCCGACGGTGGTCCAGGTGTCGACCATGGTGCCGGAGTCGACGTAGGCGCCGACGTTGACGAAGCTCGGCATCAGGATGACGCCCGGCGCGATGTAGGCCGAGCGGCGCACGACGGATCCCGGCACGGCGCGGAAGCCGGCGGCCTGGAACTGGCCCTCGTGCCAGCCCTCGAACTTCGGCATCACCTTGTCGTACCAGGACGAGCTGCCGGGGCCGCCGGAGATCGCCTCGTTGCCGTTCAGGCGGAACGACAGCAGCACCGCCTTCTTCAGCCACTGGTTCACCTGCCAGACGTCGCCGACCTTCTGGGCGACGCGCAGGTCGCCGGAATCGAGGCCGGACAGCGCCTCGTCCACGGCGCTGCGCACGTCGCCGTTGGTGGCGGTGGACAGCGTGTCGCGGGCATCCCAGGCGGCGTTGATGGCGGATTCGAGGCGGGCGTTCGGCATGGCGGGTTCCGGTCGGGTGGACGGTGAAGCGGCCATTCATGGGCCGGGCGCCGCGGCCTTGTCAACAACGCCGGGGGCGGCGACACCCGGCCATGGGCTTCCCGCACGGCCCGTCGGACGGCTTCGCGGCGTGATTGATTTGTATTTTTAGCGAAGGAATATGAACATTTTTGCATGGTCGTTGCGCGGGTTGCGGATTCCGCTTGCAGTTTTTTTTCGCCAACGAAATAGTACGCCGGCCGCACAGTGCGGCAGGCCCGAGTTGGGGGAGGAACGAAAAGCAACGGGCGAAAAACGCCGGCAGCCACGCGGAACGCAGGCGCCAGGCGGCCCGAATAAAGCCCCGGAACACCGGAGGCGCACCGAAAACCGAATTTTCGGGGGGAAACGCGGGGGCGGGAAGCGAGGGCTTCCCGCCCCTTCGCGTTTTAGGGCCGCGTTTGCGCCCGGCGTGGCCTTGACGGTGCGGTGCCGCCGCGCCACCTCTGGCGCATGGACGACGAGAACCCCTGCATCGGCATCTGCATCATCGACGAGGACGGCCGCTGCGAAGGCTGCGGCCGCACCGAGGACGAGATCTACGGCACCCCCGACGCCGCCGAGGCGGAATCGCCGCTTGTCGGCTGAGCGGCGCACGCCGGCCATCGCGGGATGACGGCCGGGAGGGCCGCGCTTGCAAAGCCGCCCTGATCTGCGGTAGGATTTTAGTCGCAAGAAGCCATCGTGCGCCCAGATCCATAGGCGCTGAGTTCAGCGTTTGGCGGCCGATTTCGGTGTCCAGTCACTGTCCCAAATCGTCATCCCCGCGAAGGCGGGGATCCATACGTTCCACAGCCACTCGCTTCGGAAATTATGGATCTCCGCCTTCGCGGGGATGAGGGTTTGGGAGTGTCAGGGCGTCCGCCCGGCCGTATGAGACGCTCCCCTGGTTGGCGTTTCATAGCGTTTCACGGCGTCTCATCCGTCACGCCGCCGGCACCGCCTCCAGCCAGGCGATCAGGTCGTCGGCGACGTGGTCGATGTGGCCGCCGGTGCCCACCCCGCCCCCCGAAGCACCGAGATCCGGCCGCGCCCAGTCGGCTTCGCTGCGCACCCACACCGTGGTCATGCCCATGGCGTGCGCCGGGGCGAGGTTGCGGGCGATGTCCTCCACCATGCAGGCGCGCTTCGGGTCGATGCCGTGCCGCTCCACCAGCGTGGCGTAGGGGCGCGGGTCGGGCTTGGGGACGTAGCCGGCCTCGACGATGCCGAACACCGTGTCGAAATGCCGCGCGATGCCCAGCCGCGCCGTGACGTTGCCGGCGTGCGTCACCGAGCCGTTGGTGTAGATCACCTTGCGCCCCGGCAGCCGTTCCAGCGCCTTGTCCAGCCGCGGCGACGGCTCCACCGGCGTCACGTCGATGGCGTGCACGTAGTCGAGGAACGGCTCGGGATCCACGTCGTGCTCGACCATCAGGCCGCGCAGCGTGGTGCCGTGCTCGCGGAAGAAGCGCTTCTGCATCGCCCGCGCCTCGTCGTGGGGGATGCCGAAATGCCGGGCGATGAACTCGCCGATGCGGCGGTCCACCTGGGCGAACAGGTTGCAGGACGCCGGGTACAGCGTGTTGTCCAGATCGAAGATCCAAACCCGGATTTGAGACAGGGGGATCTGGGGGAGGGGCAGGGTCATGCGCTGAACAATGGGGGAGCGGAGGCCGCCGGGCAAGGCTGCGTCGCCGCAGGCCGGACGATCCGCCGTCGATTGCGTGTGCGCTCTATTATCGTTAGCATTTGCGCTATATCCTTCGTCCATGCCCACACCGCCCCCCGTGGTCCAGACCTTGCCTCCGCCCGCCCTGCCGGCCGCCGACACGGCGCCGTCTTCCGTCGTCGCCGGCTACCCCGGCCCGGCCTTCCGCCTCACCGCCGACCTGCGGGTGGCGGAAGCCAACGCCGCCGCACAGGAGTTGCTGGAGGGCGACCCGCGCTGGCTGCCCGACGTGCTCGGCTGGCTGACCACCTCCAGCGTGGCGCCGGGGCTGCGCTCGGTGCCGGTGCAGATCCCGCGCGGCGGCATGGTGGTGGAGTGGGCGGCGGTGCCGCTGGGCGAGGCCGGCACGCTGCTGCTGGGCCGCGACGCCACGCTGGAACGCCAGCTGCGCCACACCCTCACCGAGTCGCGGCGGCGCTACAAGGACCTCGTCGAGGTCTCCAGCGACTTCGCCTGGGAGACCGGGCCGGACGGCCGCTTCGTCTTCGTCACCACAAAGGGGGCGCTCGGCTACGGGCCGGAGGCGCTGATCGGCCGCGACCCGCACGAGCTGGCGGTGGAGGAGTGGGAGGACATGCCGCTCCCCTTCGACGCCCGCCGCCCGGCCGATCAGGCGGAACTCTGGTTGAAGCGCGCCGACGGCACGCCGGCCTGCGTCGTCGCCTCGGCGCTGCCGCTGTACGACGCGCAGGGGCAGTGGGCGGGCGCCCGCGGCGTCTGCCGCGATGTCACCGAGACGGTGACCCGCTCCGCCGAGCTGGCCCGCGTGCGAAACCGCGAGAAGCTGCTGGCGCACATCGTCCACACCCTGCGCAACCGGCTGGACGCCACCGAGGCGCTGGCGGTGGCCGCCGCCGAGACGGCGCGGGCGCTGGGCGCCGAGGGCTGCCGCATCTACCGCGCCGGCGAGGACGGCCCGATGACGCTGGCCATCGACGTCGGCGGCGACGCCGCGCCCGACGAGATCGCGCCCGATGCGCTGGCGCCGCTGCTGAGCCAGGCGGCGGCGACCGACGACCCGGTGCTCGGCATCCTCGGCAGCACCCGCGTGCTGGCGGCGCGCACCGAGTACCAGCAGGCGGTCAACGGCGCCGTGCTGGTCTGGCGCGGCGACTACGCCGACCCCTGGGACGACGAGGACCGCCAGCTGATCGGCGGCGTCGCCGACCAGCTGGGCATCGCGCACGCCCACTGGGCCTACCAGGAGCGGCTGCGCCGCCTGTCGGAGCGCGACGGCCTGACCGGCCTGTTCAACCGCCGCACCTTCTTCGAGCGGATGGAGGAGCAGCTGGCGACGCGCGAGACCGGGCCGTCGGCGCTGCTCTACGTCGATCTCGACAACTTCAAGGCGGTCAACGACCTGCACGGCCACCAGCAGGGCGATCTGGTGCTGAAGTCGATCGGCAATCTGCTGACCAGGGGTGTGCGGCCGGGCGACCTGCCGGGCCGGCTGGGCGGCGACGAGTTCGTGCTGTGGCTGGGCCGCACCGACGAGGACCGCGCCCGCACCGTGGCCGAGCGTCTGCTGGCCGGAATCAAGGGCCTGAGCCACCTGTCGGCCAGCCCGGAAAAGCCGCTGGGCCTGTCCATCGGCATCGCCGTGCACCGTCCCGGCACCGGCGAGTCGGTGCAGGAGTTGACGGACCGCGCCGATTCGGCGATGTACGCCGCCAAGGGGCGCGGCAAGGGCAACTTCGCCTTCGCGCCGCCGCACATCACCGTTCCCAGCGCCGCTTCTTCCGCGGAGACCACGCCGTGACCCGAGATTCCTCGGCCCTCGACCCCAGCGACTTCAACGCCGCCAAGACGATGGTCCAGAGCCCGGACCCGGCGGTGCGCCGCCGCGTCGCCGAGCACCCGCAGGCGCGGGCGGAGCTGCTGTACTACCTGGCCGCCGATTCGGCGCCGGAGGTGCGGCAGGCCATCGCCACCAACGCCGGCACGCCGCGCCAGGCCGACCTTCTGCTCGCCGCCGACGCCGACCAGCACGTGCGCGGCTCGCTGGCCCGCAAGGTGGCCGGGCTGGTGCCCGACCTGCCGGAGGGCCAGTTCTCGCAGATCGAGAAGATGACGGTCGAGTGCCTGGAGACGCTGGCCCGCGACCAGGCGACCGAGGTGCGCACCATCCTGGCCGACGCGCTGAAGGACCTGCCGAACGCGCCCTACGCCATCATCAACGCGCTGGCCCGCGACGTCGAGCTGTCGGTCTGCGGCCCGGTGCTGCAGCACTCGCCGATCCTCACCGAGGAGGACCTGCTCGACATCATCATGATGGGGCCGGTGGCGGGGGCGCTGTCGGCCATCGCATGGCGGCGCGACGTCTCTCCCTCGGTGGCCGACGCCATCGCGCGCTCGGACGACGAGGCGGCGGTGACCGCGCTGCTCGCCAATCCCTCGGCGCAGATCCGCGAGGAGACGCTGGACCGCATCATCGACGACGCGCCGCGGCACGAGCCCTGGCACGGCCCCCTGGTGCGCCGGCCGAAGCTGCCGGCGCGCGCGGTGGCGCGGCTGGCCAGCTTCGTCGCCGACAACCTGCTGAAGGTGCTGCAGCAGCGCGACGACCTCGACCCCGAGGCGGCGCGCCGGCTGGCCGAGGCGGTGCGCGAGCGCGTGGCGTCGGGCGAGGTGAAGCCGCGCGGCGGCCCGGTCGACCTGTGGGCCGACGAGGTGGTGGAGGAGAAGCCGGCCGAGCGGCCGACCGACCGCGCCGCCCGCCTGAACAAGGACGGCAAGCTGACCGAGAAGCTGCTCGACGGCTCGCTGTCCGAGGGCGACCGCGCCTTCGCCATGGCCGGGCTGGGGGAGCTCGCGGGCGTGCCGCTGGGCACGGTGGACCGCATCATCACCACCCACAGCCCACGCGCCGTGATCGCGCTGGTCTGGCGGGCCGGCCTGTCGATGCGCTTCGCCAAGCAGGTGCAGCTGCGGCTCGCCCAGATTCCGCCAAAGTCGGCGCTTAATGCTCGGGACGGCGTCCACTTCCCGATGAGCGAGGACGAGATGCGCTGGCAGCTTGAATTCTTCGGCGTCGAGGACAAGAAGTAGACGCCCGCCGCAACCTCGGGCTTGACCATGCGCAGAATTCTGTTCGCCGTCTTCCTGCTCTCCGCCGTCCCGGCCGTCGCCGCGCC
Organism: Azospirillum sp. TSO22-1; assembly: GCF_003116015.1. Classification (GTDB taxonomy): domain Bacteria; phylum Pseudomonadota; class Alphaproteobacteria; order Azospirillales; family Azospirillaceae; genus Azospirillum. Next base: position 23,664 of record NZ_LGQZ01000076.1, on the reverse strand, counting down.
CCCGGCGCAGGCACCGCAATCCCCGGCGCAATCCCCAGCGCAATCCCAGGCCCCGCAGCCGAGCGAGGAGGAGCGGCAGGTCGCCGCCGTGTTCGAGACGGCGCGCAGCGCGCTCCGCCAGGGCAAGGGCGCGGCGGTGGTGCCGCTGCTCTCGCAGGCCACCGTGCAGAAGCTGGAGACGGTGCGCGTCGCGGCGCGCAACGGCGACCAGGTCGCGATCGGCCGGCTGGAGCCCGGCGAGAAGTTCGCCGCCATGGGCCTGCGCCGCCACCTGCCGCCGGCCGAACTGCGCCGCATGAGCCTGGGCGACGTCGCCGACCACGCGATGAAGCAGGGCTGGCTCGGCCCCAACGTGATCGCGCGGAGTTCGCTGGGGCCGGTGCGGGTGAGGGGCGACCGCGCCTCGGCGCTGCTGCTGGTGGACAACCGGCCGGCGCTGGTGCCCGCCGACTTCGTGCGCGAGGCCGGCGGCTGGCGCATCGACCTGACCAACGTCTTCAGTTACGGCGGGCAGATGCTGCGCGGCTTCGCCGCGATGTCCGGCAAGACCGAGGACGCGTACATCAGCGACATCCTCGCCCGCCTGCCGGCGGGCGGCAAGCCGTCGGGAAAGCTGCCGCTCGCCCAGCCCTCGGGCGCGGAGGAGACGCCGCGCGCCGCCCGCACCGACAAGGTCACCCGGGAGCCGCTGCCGGCGCCGCGGTAAGGGAATTTGAGCCCTCCCCCGCCTCCGGCGGGGGAGGGAGGGACCCGCGAAGCGGGAGGGTGGGGGCTACGGCCTCGCCCAGGAGCCGTTGCCCCCACCCTGACCACCGGTCGTCCGCAAGTCGGGCGACCGCGTTCCGCCTCTGATCGCCTTCGGCGCTCATTGCCTCCGGCACCGGCTCCACGCCCCCAGCAGGGCTGGGGGAGGGAAAAAGATGGCGGACCCACGACCAGGTCAGCCCGGCCTTCTCCGCGCAGGTGTAGTGCCAAGGCCGCCCCTCGCGATCGCCGGCCCAGTGCGGCTCGCCGCAGCGCACCGGCTGGCCGCAGGCGAAACAGTGCGGGCGCCCGTTTCGTGGTGGGAGTGTTTCGTCCATCGCGCCGTACCCCTCTCTCCGGTCCGCCGTGCAGTGCTTTTGTCGGGAGCATGAGCGCGGGCGCGGCGCCGGCCAACGGTGTGGGAGGGGAGGGGAACGGCCGGACCCCCTCCGTGGGAGTATACCATCCCGCCGAGCCGGCCGGCGTCGGTACCCTGCACGCGCGCTTTCCCAGCTTGAATCAATGGCTTACCATTGACGCTCGCAAGGTCTGCGGCCACCGGCGGCGGTTTCGCTTCCAGGCGGATGTGGCGACGGCGCCACAGCGCGCGTTGCCATTATGTCGCGGCTCCGCCCGATGGCGCGACTCGGACGACGGTTGCGCGGAATCCAGGTCTTGCGTTAGACTCGCCCCGCACGCACTACGCCTTGGTGCCGCTGATGACCGCTCCCGATGGATTCCCGATGGACGCGCTGGACCGCCGGTCCGACGTGCACAGGGCCTCCGTTGTCGACGCGTTCGCCGCCGCGGGCGTCTCGCTGCCGGTGCGCGGTGTGCTGCACAGCATCTCCTGTCCCGCGGTGTTCCGCACGGCCGTGCTCGACCTCGCGGCGCGGCGCGGCTGCGACGCCGCGGCGCTGGCCGGCGCGGCGCTGCTGCTCGGCGCCGGAACGGAGCCGGACCCCGGCGCCGGGGACGCGGTGCTCGACCTGCGGCTGGATACGGTCCACGACCACGGCGCGATCCGCCGGGCGCTCGCCACCGCGCTGGCCGCGGCGGACGGCTGGAAACTGGTGCCCTCGGCCGAGGCGTCGCGCCTGGAAGGCCGGCTGGAGACGCTGGAGTACCGCAACAAGGCGCTGGCCTCTGCGCTGGAGCGCGTGTCGTTCCAGCCGCTGGAGGGCGGGCTGACGCAGGTGCGCGACGCCGCCTCGCTGTTCGGCTTCGTCAACGAGTGGTGCTTCGACGAGGACCGCGTGGTGCGCCGCTTCCGCGAGCTGGCGCCGGTCTACCACCCGGACACCGGGATGGTCGGGTGCCGCCAGCGGATGGCTCAGCTGATCGAGGCGCGCAACCTGCTGATCAAGCACGTGCGCACCGCCTACCGCTCCGGGGACTGGACGGCGCGGCGGTGACGGGCGGCGCTTAAGGCAGCTCGATCCGGCCGTCGGCGGCGAGCGGGAAGAACGGGTTCCAGGCGACCTCCCAGGGGTGCCCGTCGGGATCGGCGAAATAGCCGGAATGCCCGCCCCAGAACACATCCTGCGCCGGCTTCAGGATGCGGCCCCCGGCCGCCTCGGCCTCGGCCAGCACGGCGGCCACATCCTCGCGCCGGCGCACGTTGTGGGCCAGCGTGATGCCGCCAAAGCCGCTGCCCGCCGCCGGCAGATGGGCGTCCTCGGCCAGCGCGTCGCGGCCGTACAGGGCGAGCACGACTCCGCCCGCCGGGAAGAAGGCCACGCTGTCCTGGCTCGCCGGCGAGGCGACGAAGCCCAGGCGTTCGTAGAAGGCGCGGCTGCGCGCCACGTCGGCGACGCCCAGGGTGACCAGGGACAGCCGCGGTTCCATGGCGGGGCTCAGCGGTTCAGGCCGATGACGTCGTCGAGGACGGCGTCGGTGAAGTTGGCGGCCTCGATGTCGGCGCCGGTCAGGTCGGCGCCGGTCAGATCGGCCTCGGCCAGGTTGGCGCCGCGCAGGTCGGCGCCCACAAGGTTGGCGCCGCTCAGGTTGACCTTGTGCAGGTCGGCCCCGGTCAGCGTCGCCATGCCCAGGCGGGCGCGCTGCAGGTTGGCGCGCCAGACGTGGCCGCTCATGGTCTGGATGTGGACGGGGCCGAGCTTGGCGTTGGTCAGGTTGGCGTTGGACAGCGTGGCGCGTTCGAAGTTGATGCCGCGCAGGTCGGCGCCGGAGAAGTTCGCCTTGCGCAGGTCGGCCAGCGACATGTCGGCGATGGCCAGCGACGCCCCGGCCAGCGAGGCGCCGCGCAGCGTGATGCACTGCAGGATGCCGGCCGACAGGTTGACGCCGTCCAGCGCCTTGCCCGACAGGTCGAGCGCGGAGAGGTCGGCACGCTTGCCCTCCTTGCCGCCGCTGTCGATCCAGGCGAGGTGCGCGGCGATGATCGCCTTCAGCTCCTCGTCGGCGTTCTCCAGCACCTTGGCGGTGACCGCCCCGGCGAGGTTGGGCGAGCGCAGCTGGCCCGAATCGAGGATGGCGCCGATCAGGTTGGTGTTGGTGAAGTTGGCCCGTCCGATCGCCGCTCCGGTCAGCACCGCGCCGGACAGCCGGGCGCCGGACAGGTTGGCCTCCGACAGGTCGGCGTCGGTGAGGTCGCAGCCGGTCAGGTTGGCGTTGGTCAGGTTGGCGCGCTGGAACTTGGTGCCGCGCAGGATGGAGTCGGTCAGGTCGGTCTGCATGACGAAGGAGTTGGCCAGCTTCGCCCGCGACAGGTCGGCGTTGCGCATGGTGGCGGCGGTCAGCTCGGCGTTCAGCACGTTGTCGAAGGCGTGCTCGCGCACGTCGCCGCTCTCGGTGTAGTGCAGCAGCGTGCCGTCGCGCAGGTCCACCTCGACCAGGATCGCCTCGCTCAGCACGGCGCCGCGCAGGCAGGCGCCGCGCAGGTCGGCGCGGCGCAGGTCGGCCTTCTCCAGGTTGGCCAGCCGCATGTCGGCGGCGTACAGGTTGCAGTTCTGCAGGTTGGCGCCGGTCAGGCGCGCGCTGAACAGCTTGGCGCCGGAGAGGTCGGCGTCGGAGAGGTCGATGCCGGAGAGGTCGAGGTGCGACAGGTCGCGCATCTTCAAATTGGCGCGCACGCCGCCCGGCTGGCTTTTCCGGAAAGCTTGGTGGCGCATCAGGATGGCGTTCAGCTGGCTCTGCGTGAGCTTGGTGCGCGGCGAGTTCGAACCGAAACCTTGCGATGTCGACATCGCGGCGAGCCTTTGCATGGTGAGGCGGGAAGCTTGCGCTCAAGCCCCGAATAAAGCGTTAACCGGACTTGAGAATTTATTCAAATCAAGGCGGTAAGACCACACGGACATTGGGCCTATTGACGACCGGCCGAAACGGTGGGCCGGATTGCCGGCCGGATTGGTTGACTCCGCACGCGCGTATCCGTATTGTCGCGCCTCCAGCCACCGTCGATGTCTCGACGCCGTGCCCATGGGCACCCGCCAGTCCGCGAGTTTCGCGCACTGGCTTGAAAGCGTTTGGGGCCATGTGTGTTCGAGATTGCGGCGGGGCGCTTTGGAGCTTTGAGGACCCGATGTTCGAAGGCCTGACCGGACGCCTGGGCGACATCTTCGACAAGCTGCGCCGCCGCGGCGCGCTGACCGAGGAGGACGTCTCCGCCGCGCTGCGCGAGGTGCGCGTCGCGCTGCTGGAGGCCGACGTCGCCCTGCCGGTGGTCAAGCAGTTCGTCACCCAGGTCAAGGAGCGGGCCGTCGGCCAGGAGGTGCTGCGCTCCGTCACGCCGGGCCAGCAGGTCATCAAGATCGTCCACGACAGCCTCGTGGAGATGCTGGGCGCCGGCGAGGAGATCAACCTCAACGCCGCAGCACCCGTGCCGGTCCTGATGGTCGGCCTGCAGGGCTCGGGCAAGACGACCTCGACGGCCAAGATCGCGCTGCGCCTCAAGACCAAGGAGCGCAAGAAGGTCCTGATGGCGTCGCTGGACGTGCGCCGTCCGGCCGCGCAGGAGCAGCTGAAGGTCCTGGGCGAGCAGATCGGCGTCGCCACGCTGCCCATCCTGATGGGCCAGGGCCCGGTGGACATCGCCCGGCGGGCGCTGGAGACCGGCCGCCTCGAAGGCTACGACGTGGTGATGCTCGACACCGCGGGGCGCCTCGCCATCGACGAGGAGCTGATGGCCGAGGTGGTCGCCGTGCGCGACGCCACCAAGCCGGTCGAGACGCTGCTGGTCGCCGACGCGATGACCGGCCAGGACGCGGTGACGGTCGCCACCAACTTCAACGACAAGGTCGGCATCACCGGCATCGTGCTGACCCGCGTGGACGGCGACGCCCGCGGTGGTGCTGCGCTGTCCATGCGCCAGATCACCGGGCGGCCGATCAAGCTGCTGGGCGTCGGCGAGAAGATCGACGCGCTGGAGCCCTTCCACCCCGACCGCATCGCCGGCCGCATCCTCGGCATGGGCGACGTGGTGTCGCTGGTCGAGAAGGCGGTCGAGACCATCGACCAGGAGGAGGCCGAGAAGCTCGCCCGCAAGTTCGAGAAGGGCCAGGGCTTCGACCTCGACGACATGGCCAGCCAGCTCAAGCAGCTGCGCAAGATGGGCGGCATGTCGGGGCTGATGGGCATGCTGCCGGGCATCGGCAAGATCAAGAACCAGCTCAAGGACGCCAACATCGACGACAGGATGATCAAGCGCCAGGAGGCGATCATCTCGTCGATGACCAAGAAGGAGCGCAAGAACCCCGAGGTGATCAAGGCGTCGCGCCGCAAGCGCATCGCCGCCGGTTCGGGCACGTCGGTGCAGGAGGTCAACAAGCTCCTCAAGCAGTTCGACGACATGCGCACCATGATGAAGCAGGTCCAGAAGCTGGGTAAGAAGGGCATGCTGCGCGGCGGCCTCGGCAACCTGCTGCCCAAGGGGCTGGGCGGGTTCGGCGGCGGCAACCCGTTCGGCGGTGGCGGGAAGGGGCCGTTCGGATGATCGACCACATCTCGCTGCCCGTGGCCGACATCGGACGCGCCAAGGCGTTCTACGACGCCGTGCTGGCGACCGTCGGCTACCGCCGCATGATGGATTACGGGCAGGCCGCCGGCTACGGCGACCAGCACCCGCATTTCTGGATCGGCGTGCCGGCCGAGGGCGAGGCCGAAGGCGGCTGCCCCGGCGTGCACATCGCCTTCCGCGCCGAGGACCGCGAGTCGGTGGACGCCTTCCACGCCGCGGCGCTGGCGCACGGCGGACAGGACAACGGCGCGCCGGGCCTGCGGCCGCGCTACCACCCCGACTACTACGCCGGATTCGTCATCGACCCGGACGGAAACCGGATCGAGGCGGTCTGCCATCTCCCCGCCTGACCGGCGGATTTCGTTTAACCACCTGAGAAGAAGAGAGTTTCCGACTATGGCTCTGAAGATCCGTCTGGCCCGCGGTGGCGCCAAGAAGCGCCCGTTCTACTCGATCGTCGTCGCCGACGCCCGCAGCCCGCGTGACGGCCGCTTCATCGAGAAGATCGGCACCTACAACCCGATGCTGCCGCGCGAGGACGAGAAGCGCATCCAGTTCGACGCCGAGCGCGCCAAGCACTGGCTGTCGGTCGGCGCCCAGCCGACGGACCGCGTCGTGCTGTTCTTCGCCAACGCCGGCCTGGTCGAGAAGCCGGCCATCCGCGAGACCCCGAAGAAGTCCGCCCCGAAGGCCAAGGCCCAGGAGCGCGCCAAGGCCGCTGCCGCCGCCGCGGCTGCCGCCGGCGAGTAAGGTCCAGGGGCATTGCCCCCACCCCTTACCCCTCCCCCGCTTCGCAGGGGAGGGGAATAAAGCTCCCTCCCCTGCGAAGCGGGGGAGGGCTGGGGTGGGGGCAAGAGTTCGCGAAACGCCATGTCCACCAAGGTCTGCATCGGCCAATTCGCCGGTTCGCACGGCGTCCGGGGTCTCGTGAAGCTGCGCAGCTTCACCGGGGATCCCAAGGCCGTGGTCGCGTACGGCCCGCTGACCGACGAATCCGGCCGGCGCACCTTCAAGGTGTCGCTGAACGGCACCGTGAAGGACCTGTGGCTCGCCCGCGTGGAGGGAATCGCCACCCGCGAGCAGGCGCAGGACTTGGCCGGCGTACGCCTGTACGTCGACCGCGCGGCGTTGCCGGACACTGGGGACGAGGACGAGTTCTACCACGCCGACCTGATCGGCCTGCGGGCCGAGACGACGGGGGGAGAGCCGTTCGGCACGGTGCTGGCGATCTACGATTTCGGCGGCGGCGACGTGCTGGAGATCCGCACGGAGGCCGGCGCCACGGAGCTGTTGCCGTTCACCAAGGCCTGCGTGCCGGTGGTGGACGTGCACGGTGGACGGGTCGTCGTCGATCCGCCCGCGGTGGTGGAAGCCAGGCCCGACGGCAAGGGTGAAGAGGAGTCGGAGCCGTGAATCACGGCGCCGCCGGCCCGCTCGCCTGGACCGTCAAGGTGCTGACCCTGTTCCCGGAGATGTTCCCCGGGCCGCTGGGTCACAGCCTGGCCGGCAAGGCGCTGGAAAATGGCGTGTGGTCGCTGGAATCAGTGGACATTCGTGATTTTGCGCGCGATAAACACCGCTCCGTTGACGACGCCCCCTTCGGCGGGGGCGCGGGTATGGTGATGCGGCCGGACGTCCTGGACGCCGTCTTCACCGAAACCTGCGGACCGCCGGGTGTGGAAGGGCGCGGCCGGGTGATCTACCTGTCGCCGCGCGGCCGGGTCCTGGACCAGGCCCTGGTCAAGGAGCTGGCCGCGACCCCGGTCGTGACGCTGCTCTGCGGCCGCTACGAGGGGGTCGACGAACGGGTGCTGGAAGCGCACGGGGTCGAGGAGGTCAGCCTCGGCGATTTCGTGCTGTCCGGCGGCGAGCCGGCCGCGCTTGCCCTGATCGATGCCGTGGTGCGCTTGCTGCCCGGCGTCATGGGGAACGTGGCGACGGCCGACGACGAGAGTTTCGAACGGGGGTTGCTCGAATACCCCCACTACACGCGGCCCGCCGTCTGGAGCGACGGGCTGGGTGTGGAGCGGACGGTGCCGGAGGTTCTTCTCTCTGGCCACCACGAGAAGGTTCGCGCCTGGCGGCTCGCCGAGGCGGAGCGGATCACCCGGGCCCGGCGGCCCGACCTGTGGTCCCGCTACGAAGCGAGTCGTCCGGTGCCGGAGAAACGGGCCCGCAGACGCAGGCCGAGTGGAACGACGGAGTGACGGTCCGCCGCGAGGCGCGCCGAGGAAAAGGGGTAGTGTCATGAACCTGTTGCAGCAGCTCGAGCAGGAGCAGATCCAGAAGGTCCTTGGCGACAAGGCCATCCCGGAATTCTCGCCGGGCGATACGCTCCGCGTGAACGTGAAGGTCGTCGAGGGCACGCGCGAGCGCGTCCAGGCCTATGAGGGCGTTTGCATCGCCCGCAAGAACGCCGGCGTGAACTCCTCGTTCACCGTGCGCAAGATCAGCTACGGCGAGGGCGTGGAGCGCGTGTTCCCGCTGTACAGCCCGCGCATCGACTCGATCGAGCTGGTCCGCAAGGGCGACGTCCGCCGCGCCAAGCTGTACTACCTGCGCGATCGCCGCGGCAAGTCGGCCCGCATCTCGGAGCGCACCACCGGCCGCGGCATGAACAAGCCCGCCGCCGCCGCGGAGTAATCCGCCCGGTCTTGGTGAAAGTTACCGGCGCCCGCCGTGGGGAAACCTGCGGCGGGCGTTCGGCGTTGGGCGCGTGTCTGCGCCTTGGGGACAACAGGGGCTACACGGATTTCACGGATTGAGGCACGGATTACACGGATCTGTTTTGCTTGCGCGGCATCGGCTTGCGGGCCAGCGGGCACGCCGCAAGAACAAAAGAAAGTCCGTGTAATCCGTGCCTCAATCCGTGAAATCCGTGTGAACCGGGTTGTCCCCGCAAAAACCGCGCCTTTACCGCCGCGTCAGCGAATTGGTGTGCGCTTCCTTCAGCGTCGCCGGCTCGTTCATGTCGCCGACCACGCCGGGCGTGCGCGTCTCGGGGTCGGCGGGGCTGGAGCCGAGTTCGCCCATCGCCTGCGCCGCCTGCGCGGTGCGGCGCAGTCCCAGGCGGTCGATCACCTGCGCCACGCCGTGGACCCGTGCCGCCAAGTCCGCTGCCCGGTGGCCCTGCTCCACCGAACCGACGCTGCCGGTCAGCGTCACCGCGGCGTGGTGGACCGTCACCTCCAGGTCGTGCGCATCGACGTACTCGTCGTCGGTCAGGTGCTGGGTGACCTCGCGGCGGATGCGCGCGTCGTCGTCCGATTCCTCGTGCCTGAACATGGGTCTGTCTCCCCCGGCTGCCACCATACGGAAACCAACGGTGCGGTGGCGGGGTCGGTTCCTTTCGTGTTTGACAACGCCTCGCAACCGGCCCAGCATGGCGCCTCGTTCCAGGGGGGTCCCGTAGGGGGCTGAGATACCACCGGCCAAGGCCCAGACAGGGTCCCGGCGACGTGGTGACCCTTCGAACCTGATCCGGCTCATACCGGCGAAGGGAGGGAACCGCTGCGGGCGCCGAAGCACCACCACACCCGCACCTTCTTCCGCACCTGTGACCGGATCTCCTCGACCACGAAGGAGACCGAGCGTGCCCAGAGACCTCACCGATCCCAACTTCTCCGTTTCCACCGGGCCGCTGCCCGCCTCGCAGAAGGTGTACGTGCCGGGCGAGCGGGGTGTACGCGTCGCCATGCGCGAGATCTGCGTCGGCGGCGGCGAGCCGCCGGTGCGGGTGTACGACGCCTCCGGCCCCTACACCGATCCCGAGGCCGCGGTGGACATCCGCAAGGGCCTGCCGGCCCTGCGCGAGGCGTGGATCCACGGCCGCGGCGACGTGGAGGCATACGACGGCCGCGCCGTCCGCCCCGAAGACGACGGCCTGCGCCCCGACGAGGCGCGCAACCTCGACGTCCATCCCGGCTCGGAACGCCGTCCGCTGCGCGGCAAGCCGGGCCGCGCGGTGACGCAGATGGCGTATGCCCGCGCCGGCATCGTCACGCCGGAGATGGAGTACGTCGCCATCCGCGAGAACCTCGGCCGCGCCGTAGCCCTGGAGCAGGCGCGCGACGGCGAATCGTTCGGCGCCAGCATCCCCGATGTCATTACGCCGGAGTTCGTGCGCGACGAGATCGCTCGCGGCCGGGCCATCATCCCCTCGAACATCAATCATCCGGAAGCCGAGCCGATGATCATCGGCCGCAACTTCCTCACCAAGATCAACGCCAACATCGGCAACTCCGCCGTGGCGTCCTCGATCGGCGAGGAGGTGGAGAAGATGGTGTGGGCAATCCGCTGGGGCGCCGACACGGTGATGGACCTGTCCACCGGCCGCAACATCCACACCACGCGCGAGTGGATCATCCGCAATTCGCCCGTGCCCATCGGCACCGTGCCGATCTACCAGGCGCTGGAGAAGGTCAACGGCAAGGCCGAGGACCTGACCTGGGAGATCTTCCGCGACACGCTGATCGAGCAGGCCGAGCAGGGGGTGGACTACTTCACCATCCACGCCGGTGTGCGCCTCGCCCACATCCCGCTGACCGCCAGGCGGGTGACCGGCATCGTCTCGCGCGGCGGTTCGATCCTCGCCAAGTGGTGCCTGGCGCACCACAAGGAGAACTTCCTCTACACGCACTTCGAGGACATCTGCGCGATCATGAAGGCGTACGACGTCAGCTTCTCGCTGGGCGACGGCCTGCGCCCGGGTTCGATCGCCGACGCCAACGACGCCGCGCAGTTCGCCGAACTGGAGACGCTGGGCGAACTCACCAAGATCGCCTGGAAGCACGACGTGCAGACCATGATCGAAGGCCCCGGCCACGTGCCGATGCACAAGATCAAGGAGAACATGGACAAGCAGCTCAAGCTGTGCGGCGAGGCGCCGTTCTACACGCTGGGGCCGCTGGTCACCGACATCGCGCCGGGCTACGACCACATCACCAGCGGCATCGGCGCGGCGATGATCGGCTGGTTCGGCACGGCGATGCTCTGCTACGTCACGCCGAAGGAGCACCTGGGGCTGCCGGACCGCGACGACGTCAAGGTGGGCGTGGTGACCTACAAGATCGCTGCGCACGCCGCCGACCTCGCCAAGGGCCACCCGGCGGCGCGGGAGCGTGACGACGCGCTGAGCCGCGCGCGCTTCGAGTTCCGCTGGCGCGACCAGTTCCACCTGTCGCTGGACCCGGAGACGGCGGAACGCTTCCACGACCAGACGCTGCCGGCCGAAGGGGCCAAGGTGGCGCACTTCTGCTCGATGTGCGGGCCGAAGTTCTGCTCGATGAAGATCACCCAGGAGGTGCGGGACTACGCCAACTCCGGCATGGCCGAGATGGCGGAGACGTTCCGGTCCCAGGGCGGGGAGATCTACCGCGCGGCGGAATGACCTTTTGTCCCTCTCCCGTCTCCGGCGGGGGAGGGACCTATTTCGCCCGTGCCGTCAGCGCGATCCCCGCGGCGATCAGCCCGACGGCGAGCAGCACGCCGACGCTCAGCGGCTCGCCGAAGATCGCCGCGCTCTCCAGCAGCGCGGTGATCGGCACCAGGCAGACGATCTGCCCGGCCTGGGCGGCGGGCATCACCGCCAGCGCCTTCGACCACCACCAGTAACAGAGCGCCGTGCCGATCAGCCAGTTGTAGATCAACGCGCCGAGCAGCGCCGGCGCCCAGGTGACCGGCTGCCCGGCTTCCAGGGCGAGCGCCACCGGGGTCATGACCGCCGCGCTGACCGCGATCTGCCAGAAGGTCTGCGTCCAGAACGGCGTCCGCCACACCCGTCGGCGGTACAGGCTGGCCGCCGTCGCCCAGCACAGCGCCGAGCCGAGCAGCAGCCCGTTGCCGAGCAGCACGCGGCGGTCGCTCCAGTCCAGCAGCGCCGGGTTGAAGAACACCAGCACCCCGGCGAAGGCCAGCAGCCCGCCGAGGATGCGCTGGCCCGACGGCCGCTCGCGGGCGATCAGGAAGGCGAGCGGCAGCGCCCAGATCTGCATGGTGTAGACCAGCACGGCAGCGCGCCCCGGCGGCACCCATTGCAGGCCGGCGGTGCTCAGGCCCAGCATGCCGCCGATCTGCAGGAAACCGATGACGCCGAGCAGCGCGCGCTCGCCCGCCCTGGGCAGCAGCGGCGCCCGCAAGGCCGGCAGCAGCGCCGCCAGCAGCAGCGCCGACCCGCTCATGCGCAACGCGTTGAAGGTGAAGGGGCCGATGTTGGGCAGCGCCGCCTTCATCACCAGCCAGTTGGTGCCCCAGAACAGCACCACCGCGCCGAGCTGCGCGTAGATCGCCGCGCCCGGCGTGGCGCGCGCCGTGGCCGCCGCCTGCTCCGTCATGCCGCCTCCCGTTTCCTCCGGCGCATGGTACCCGGCGCGGCGGCGGAGGCGTCATGCGCGCTCAGCGCGTCAGCATCGCGCTTTCCTTGCCGCTCACGAAGAACACCCGCGCGTAGGTCTTGAGCAGGGCGTCGGTCAGCGCCTGCACCTCGGGGCTGCGCGTCGCCTTGGGATGGGCGGGATCGACGTGCAGGACGCAGCTGTCCGGCGCGTCGTTGAACGCCGCCAGCGCGTGGATGCGGTCGGGGCGGAACTCTTCGGGGAAGGCCTCGTCCATCAGCCAGAAGCACTGGAAGTTCCGGCAGGACGGCGGCCGCTCCTCGTACACGGTGCAGCCCTTGCCCTGGTCGCACGAGGCGCACCAGCGCGCCGAGGGCTTCTTCAGCTCGGGCACGCCCATCAGCTTGCAGCACAGGGTGCAGTCCCCGCAGGTGCGGGACGGGGTCGCGGCAATGTCGGTCATGGGCGGGGTTGCACCACACAAGTTGGTCCGGCGTCAAACGGAAAGCCGGCGGCTACCCCGCAATCACATGAACAGGACCTGCATGCCCAGCCAGCCGACCAGCGCCAGGATCACCAGCATCACCATGGTGGTGGCGATCAGGATGTTGCTCTGGCGGATGCGGCGGCAGCGCGGGCAGCCCGGCTCGTCGGCGGGGTAGGTCAGGTCGCAGCGCGGGCAACGCGCCCTGTCGTCTGTGGTAGGGGCTTCGGTCACGGGGGCAGGCTCCGTAAGGACGGCGGGACGCTAGCATAGGGTTCCGCCCTGCGGAAGGTCCGCTTGTCCCGCGGCGCCCAGATGGCTATTGTGCGCCCCTCGGACCGGAAACCGATGCCGTTCGCCTGCCAGAGAGAGCCGTTACGATGTCCAAGCCGCGCACCCTGTTCGACAAGATCTGGGACAGCCACGTCGTCCACCGCCAGGAGGACGGCACCTGCATCCTCTACATCGACCGCCACCTGGTCCACGAGGTGACCAGCCCGCAGGCGTTCGAGGGGCTGCGCACCGCCGGGCGCAAGGTGCGCCGGCCGGAGCTGACCATGGCGGTGCCGGACCACAACGTGCCGACCACCGACCGCGCCAAGGGCATCGTCGAGGAGGAGAGCCGCATCCAGGTCGAGGCGCTGGACACCAACGCCCGCGACTTCGGCGTGCGCTACTTCCCGATGGACGACGTCCGCCAGGGCATCGTGCACATCGTCGGCCCCGAGCAGGGCTTCACGCTGCCCGGCACCACCATCGTCTGCGGCGACAGCCACACCGCCACGCACGGCGCCTTCGGCGCGCTCGCCTTCGGCATCGGCACGTCCGAGGTGGAGCACGTGCTGGCCACCCAGACGCTGCTGCAGAAGCCGGCCAAGAACATGCTGGTCCGCGTCGACGGCGAACTGCCGGCCGGCGTGACCGCCAAGGACATCGTGCTGGCGATCATCGGCAAGATCGGCACCGCCGGCGGCACCGGCCACGTCATCGAGTTCGCCGGCGAGGCGATCCGCGGCCTGTCCATGGAAGGCCGCATGACGGTCTGCAACATGGCCATCGAGGGCGGCGCGCGCGCCGGCCTGATCGCGCCGGACGAGAAGACCTTCGAGTACGTCAAGGGCCGCCCGCTGGCCCCGAAGGCCGGCGCCTGGGAGCAGGCGGTCGAGCAGTGGAAGACGCTGCCCAGCGACGAGGGCGCGGTGTACGACACCACGGTGGTGCTGAACGCCGCCGAGATCGTCCCGCAGGTCACCTGGGGCACCAGCCCGGAGGACGTGCTGCCGATCACCGCCAGCGTGCCGAACCCGGCCGACGTCGCCGACCCGGGCAAGCGCGCCGCGGTCGAGCGCGCGCTGGCCTACATGGGCCTGACGCCGGGCCAGAAGCTGACCGACGTCAAGGTGGACACGGTGTTCATCGGCTCGTGCACCAACGGCCGCATCGAGGACCTGCGGGCGGCGGCCGAGGTGGCGAAGGGGCGCAAGGTGGCCGCGGGCATCCGCGCGCTGGTGGTGCCGGGTTCCGGTCTGGTCAAGGAGCAGGCGGAGCAGGAGGGCCTGGACACGGTGTTCACCGAGGCCGGCTTCGAGTGGCGGGAGCCCGGCTGCTCGATGTGCCTGGCGATGAACGCCGACCGTCTGGCGCCGGGCGAGCGCAGCGCTTCCACCTCGAACCGCAACTTCGAGGGCCGGCAGGGCCGCGGCGGCCGCACCCATCTGGTCAGCCCGGCGATGGCCGCCGCCGCCGCCATCACCGGCAAGCTGACGGACGTGCGCGAGCTGCACTGAACGGTTCCGGCGCTTCGGCGACGGGACGGGAAGGGGGCCGCAAGGCCCCCTTTCGCGTTTCCAGTCCCGGTGCCATATTGATGGGGCCGCCGCACGAGAGGACGCCATGTCCAGCCGACCGCAGCCCAAGCCGTCCGCCGACGACCTGCCCGAGGACGTTTGGGGCGAAGAGGTTTCCGAGGCCGACCTGACGCCGGAGGAACTGGAGGACATCCGCGCCTCCGAGGAGGACATCGCGGCGGGTCGGACCTTCTCCAACGAAGAGGCCATGGCCATTCTGGGCGAAGTCGTCGACCAGATTGCCGCTGGCACCTTCGATCCCGCGAACTTCCCGGAATTTGAAGCCAAGTTGCGGTCCTATCGTCGATGAAGGTCCGGTGGGCCGACAAGGCACTGACCGAGGCCTATCGAATCTTCGCGTATATCCTGCCGGACAATCCAACCGCCGCCCGGGCGGTCTACGATGCTGCGTTCGTCACGGCCAACACACTCGTGCGATTTCCGTATCGGTATAGGGATCGGGGCGGCGGCTATCGCCGCGTGCCGGTGGCGCATTACGACTACTGCATCCTTTACGGCGTCCGTCAGGCCGTGGATGGCCCGTACGTCTCCATCGAGTCCGTCCGCCACGCCGCGCGCCGTCCCCAGCCCCGCTGAAGCCTCGCCCTCTGGCGCGGCGCGCGCAAATGCGCGACAGTGGCACGGACGGCCCGTGTCCTGGACACGCAAGAAGCGCAGGGAGGATCGCCCGCGATGATCACGCTCTACACATCCCCGACGCCCAACGGGCACAAGGCCTCGATCCTGCTGGAGGAGCTGGGGCTGAAGTACCGCGTGCACCGGCTCGATCTCGCGGCCGGGGAGACCAAGTCGCCCGACTACCTGAAGATCAGCCCGATCGGCAAGATGCCGGCCATCGTCGAGGAGCTGCCGGGCGGCGTGCAGCGCCGGCTGTTCGGCTCGGGCGCCATCCTCATGCACTTCGCCGAGCACACCGGCCGCCTGCTGCCGCAGGGCGAGGCGCGTGGCGAGGCGCTGTCGTGGATGATGCTGGGCATCTCCGACCTCGGCCCCACCGCGATGGACATGTTCCGCTTCTCGGTCCGCGCGCCGGAGAAGATCCCCTACGCCATCGACCTGTTCAAGAGCGAGCTGCTGCGCTGCTACCAGGCGCTCGACAACCGGCTGGCGGAGGAGGAGTACCTTGCCGGCGAGTACTCGGTCGCCGATATCTCGTGCTTCACCTTCATCGCCGTGGCGGCGTCCATGGGCGGGCGGCTGCTGGAGCGGTACCCGCACATCAAGCGCTGGCACGACACCATCATCGCCCGCCCCGCCGTGCAGCGCGGTCTGGCGGTTCCGGAGTAGGCAAGAGGCCCCATGCCCGTCATCAACCGCATCGCCGAGTTTCACGCCGACATGACCGCGTGGCGGCGCGACATCCACGCGCACCCGGAACTGGCCTACGAGGAGCACCGCACGGCCGACCTCGTGGCGGCGAAGCTGGAGGCGTTCGGCATCGCGGTGCACCGCGGTTTGGGCGGCACCGGCGTGGTCGGCACGCTGACGGGGCGGGGCGGGGGCGGCCGCGCCATCGGCCTGCGCGCCGACATGGACGCGCTGCCGATGCCGGAGTCCAACGACTTCGCGCACGCCTCCACCACGCCCGGCAAAATGCACGCCTGCGGCCACGACGGGCACACCACCATGCTGCTGGGCGCGGCGCGCTATCTGGCGGAGACGCGCAACTTCGACGGCACCGTGCACTTCATCTTCCAGCCGGCCGAGGAGGGCAAGGCCGGCGCCCGCGCGATGATCGAGCAGGGGCTGTTCCGGCAGTTCCCCATGGAGCGGGTGTTCGGCATGCACAACTGGCCCGACCTGCCGCCGGGCACCATGGCGGTGCACCCGGGCGCGGTGATGGCGGCGGCCGACCAGTTCACCATCACGGTGGAGGGGCGGGGCAGCCACGCCGCCATGCCGCACCTGGGCGTCGATCCGGTGCTCGTCGCCGCGCACATCCTCACGGCGGCGCAGAGCCTGGTCAGCCGCGGCACCGACCCGCAGGACGCCGCGGTGGTGTCGGTGACCTGGGTGCAGGCCGGGACGACCTTCAACGTCATCCCCAACGAGGCGCTGCTGCACGGCACCATCCGCACCTTCCGCCCGGAGACCCGTACCCGCGTCCACGAGCAGTTCGCCCGACTGGCGTCCAGCGTCGCGCTGGGCTTCGGCGCCACGGCGCGGCTGGAGATCCGCCCCGGCTATCCGCCCACCGTCAACAGCGAGGCGGAGGCGAGGGTCGCCGCCGAGGTGGCGGCCCGTGTCGTCGGCGCGGCCAACGTCACCTGGAACCCGCCGCCCAGCATGGGCGCGGAGGACTTCGGCTACATGCTGCACGAGACGCCGGGGGCCTACGTCTGGCTGGGGCAGGGCGGCAGCGGGCTGGGCTGCACGCTGCACAACCCGCACTACGACTTCAACGACGAGATGCTGCCGGTGGGCGCCAGCTACTGGGCGACGCTGGTGGAGACGGTGCTGCCGCGGAGCTGAGTGGAACAGTTTGGAACGCCGTGGAACAGTGTGCATGGGGTGTTCAGTTCACGTCCCGCCGCGGCGTCTCCTGTCTCCAGACAACATGCCCATAAATAGGAAAATTGTCAACGGGAGCTTCCGCTCCTCGGGTCCAGCGCGTCCTGCAACCCGTCGCCCAGCAGGTTGACGGCGATCACCGTCACGAAGATCAGCAACCCCGGCCACACCGCCAGCATCGGTGCGGTGGAGACCAGTTCCTGCGCGTTGGTCAGCATGTTGCCCCAGCTCGGCAACGGCGGCTGGATGCCGAGGCCGAGGAAGCTCAGCACCGATTCCAGCAGGATGACGTTGCCCACCGTCAGCGTCACCGCCACCACCGCGGGGGCGGCGACGTTGGGCAGGATGTGCGCCAGCATGATGCGCCGGCTCCCCGCCCCCAGCGCCACCGCCGCCCGCACGTAGTCGCGCCGGCGCGCCGACAGCGTCGCCCCGCGCACCAGCCGCGCCACCGTCGTCCAGCCGAACAGCGCCACCAGCACGACGATGCGGCCCAGGCTGGCGTCCTCGCCGGAAACCCAGTCCTCCGGGACGCCCAGGCGCGTCGGGTCGATGGCGGACAGCACGATCAGCAGCGGCAGCAGCGGCAGCGCGATCAGCACGTCGGTGAGCCGCATGAGGGCGTCGTCCACCCGCCCGCCGAAATAGCCGGCCAGCAGCCCGATCGCCGTGCCGATCACCGCCGAGGCGAGCGCCGCCGCCAGCCCGACGAACAGCGACACCCGCCCGCCGTACAGCAGCCGCACCAGCACGTCGCGTCCAAGCTCGTCGGTGCCCAGCGGGTGCTCGAACGAGGGTGGGGCGTAGCGGTCGAGCAGGCTGACGGCGGTCTGGTCGACGCCCAGCGCGGATTCGACGAGGGGGGCGGCGAGGGCGGCCAGGGCGAGCAGCGCCAGCACCACGGCGCTGATGGTGGCGAGGCGGTGGCGGGTGAAGCGCCCGGCGAAGCGGCTCCTCACGACCGGCCCCTCATGAGCGGACGTCCTTGAAGGTGATGCGCGGGTCGAGCGCCGCGTACGCCATGTCGGCCAGCAGGTTGCCGGCCAGTGTCGTCGCCGTCGCCAGCAGCAGCGCCACCAGCGCCACGTTGAGGTCGTTGCCCATGATCGAGTCGTAGATCAGCTTGCCCATGCCCGGCCACGCGAACATGGTTTCGGTCACCAGGGCGCCGGAAAACAGCGTGCCGAACTCCAGCGCCACGATGGTGACGATGGGGATCAGCGCGTTGCGCAGCGTGTGCCGCCACACCACCTGGCCCTCCTCCAGCCCCTTGGCGCGGGCGGTGCGGACGTAGTCCTGGCGCAGCTCCACCAGCATGGATGCCCGCACGTAGCGGGTGTAGCCGCCGACGCTGGCCAGCGTCAGCGTCGCCACCGGCAGCACGAAGTGCGGCAGCCGCGCCAGCCAGCCGTCCTCGCCCACCGGCCCCATGCCCGACGCCGGCAGCCAGCCCAGCGTCACCGCGAACAGCAGGATCAGCAGCAGCGCCAGCCAGAACGGCGGTACCGAGATGCCGGCGAAGCAGAACAGGTTCACCGCGTCGTCGAGCAGGGAATACGGACGCCGCGCCGCCAGCACGCCGAGCGGCAGCGCGATGGCGACGGCCAGCACGAACGACGCGCCCAGCAGCAGCAGCGTGTTGCCCAGCCGCGGCAGCAGCACCGCCGGCACCGGCTGTGCGAACAGCCGCGAATAGCCGAAGTCGCCGGTCAGCGCCGCGCCCAGCCAGTTGGCGTAGCGCTCCCACAGCGGCCGGTCGAGCCCGTACAGCGCCTTCAGCCGCGCCGCATCCGCCGCCGTCGCCTTCGGGTTGCCGGCGAGCATCAGGTCCACCGGGTCGCCCGGCATCAGGGCGATCAGCACGGTGACGAGCATGCTCATCAGCAGCAGCACGAACAGCGCCTGGAGCAGGCGGGAGGCGAGGAAGCGGGTCATCGCGACTAGTCCCTCCCCCCGCTCCGCGGGGGGAGGGAAGGGGCCCATGAAATGGGAAGGGTGGGGGCAACGGCCTTTCCGGAAAGCCGCTGCCCCCACCCAACCCTCCCCCATCGGGGATGGGGGAGGGCAAACGCGTCCGCCCCCATCACTCCTTCACCTTCCAGGTCTCGATCCACAGCATGGTCGACGCCTCGTGCCCGGTCGGGACGATGCCGTCGATCCACTTCGGCAGGATGTGCGGGTCGGCGCGGAAGAACAGCGGCAGCGACGGCAGCTCGTCGGCGTAGATCTGCTGCAGGCGGGTCCACAGGCGCTTGTTGGCCGCCGGCTCGCACACCGTCTCCAGGTCGTCGAGGATCCTGTCCATCTCGGGGTTCTTGAAGTTCATGTAGTTCTGCCCCGACCAGTTGTTGGCCGCCGTCGGGACCATGGTCGAGTGGAAGGTCGTGCGCGGGATGTTCTCCGGCGAGGAGATCCAGGCGAACAACGCCATCGCCTTGTGGCGGCGCTCGTGCAGGGTCTGGCCGAAGAAGACGCGCGCCGGCTCGTTGGCGATGCGCACCTCGACGCCGGCCTGC
Source organism: Azospirillum sp. TSO22-1 (assembly GCF_003116015.1). GTDB lineage: Bacteria > Pseudomonadota > Alphaproteobacteria > Azospirillales > Azospirillaceae > Azospirillum. The sequence continues at coordinate 4,234 of NZ_LGQZ01000076.1, read as the reverse complement.
TTCCACTGCGCCTGCAGCACCTGCTGCAGCAGCTCGCGCGCGCGGTTGCCGGCGGTGGTCATGAACTCCAGCGACAGCTTTTCCCCCTTGGCGTTCACGCGGGTGCCGCCGCGCTTCTCGCCCCAGCCGGCCTCGTCCAGCAGCTTCGCCGCCTCCTTGGGGTCGTAGGGGTAGTGGCGGAAGTCCTCGACGTACACGCGGTCGAGCGGGTTGACCTGGTTGTGCGCCACCGGCTGCCGGTTCTCGAACAGCTGTCTGGAGATCGCGCCGCGGTCCACCGCGAGCAGCAGCGCCCGGCGTACCCGCGCGTCGGCCAGGACGGGATTGTCGAGGTTGAGGTCGATGTGCTCGAACACCAGGCCGGGCTTGAAGATCACGCTGTACTTGGCGCCGTTCTTCTTCTCGAAGGCCAGCGCCTGCTCGAACGGCAGGCCGGCCTCGCCGGGGATCAGGTCGAGCCCGCCGGACAGCAGGTTGGCCTCCAGCGCCGCGGTGTTCTCGATGGCCTTGACGACGATGCGCCGGAACGGCGGCTTAGGCCCCCACCAGCTGGGGTTCGGCTCCAGCACCACGTGCGCGCCGCTCTCGATGGCGGTGATCCGGTAGGGGCCGTACCACAGGCCGGGGTTGGTGGTGTCGGTCTCGTACCTGGAGCGCTGGCGGTAGGCGGCCGGGTCGGAGTCGAACACCGCCTTCTCCAGATGCGCCGGCAGCACGGCGAAGTCGTTGATCTCCGCGTAGGTGCACAGCGGCTTGTCGCGGTGGATGGTGAAGGTCTTGTCGTCCTTCGCGTCGACGCCGACGATGTCGCGGGTGAACAGGTCGGCGTTGGTGAAGCCGCTCTGCGGGTGCCGGCCGACCTCCCAGGTGAACAGCACGTCCTTCGTGGTGATCGGCGTGCCGTCGCCCCACCTGGCGTCCGGGTGGATGGTGTAGGTGACGGCGTAACCCTGGCGGCCGTCGGCGCGCGTCTCCAGCGCCGCGGTGCCGGCCTCGACGCTGGGCAGCGCGGTGCACAGCAGGCAGCCCAGCTTCCAGTCGGCGTCGTAGACGGTGAAGGGCCGGCGCGTGGCGTCGAGGATGAAGTGCTTGGCCGACATCGGCTCGATGGAGGGGTGCCAGTTGGCCGGGAACTGGCTGATGCCGATGGTCAGCGTGTCGCGCGCCGCGAAGGCCGGGGCGGCGGCGAGATTGACGATGAGGCCGGCGGTGAGCGCGAGGACGGCAAGAACGTGTCGCATCGTTCCCCCTGTTTGGACCTTCTGAACTATGGGGGCCGTCACGGTTGCGGTAAAGCACTTGACCGATGCTGCGGTGCGGTCGACCATCGCCGCCCGTTTTTCGCCCGAAGCAGGAGACCGCCGCATGGCCGGCACCGTGACCGTGGAGCGCGACGGCGTCGTCGCCACCGTGCTGCTCAGCAACCCCGGCAGGCTGAACGCCTTCGACAAGCCGCAGTGGCTGGCCCTGCGCGACGCCATGACGGAGCTTTCGGCCGACGGGGCGGTGCGCATCATCGTGCTGCGCGGCGCGGGCGGGGCCTTCAGCCCCGGCGCCGACATCTCGGAGTTCGAGAGCGAGCGCGGCAGCCCCGAACAGGCGATGGCCTACGGCGAGCTGATGGACGCGGTGATGTTCCAGATCCGCGACTGCCCGACCCCGACGCTGGCCGCCATCGACGGGCCGTGCACGGGAATCGGGCTGGCGGTGGCGCTGGCCTGCGACCTGCGGGTCTGCACCGAATCCAGCCGCTTCGGCGTGCCGGTCAGCCGGCTCGGCATCTCCATGGCGCTGCCGGAGCTGAAGCTGCTGTTCGACGTGGTCGGCCGGCCCTTCGCGCTGGAGATCCTGCTGGAGGGCCGGGTGTTCGCCGCCGGCCTCGCGCGCGAGATGCGGCTGGTCAACCGCGTGGTGGCGGACGGCGAACTCGACGCCGAGGTCGCGGCGACGGCCAGGCGCATCGCCGACGGCGCCCCGCTGGCGGCGCGCTGGCACAAGGCGTTCGTCGGCCGCGCCGCCGACCCGGCGCCGCTGACCGACGCGGAACTGGCCGAATGCTACAAATGCTTCGGCACCGAAGATTACCGCGAGGGCTACCGCGCCTTCCTGGAGAAGCGCAAGCCGGTGTTCGGCGGCCGGTGAGCGGCAATTCCAGCGGCTTTACGGGCTTTCCGCACAGTATTGCACAGCTTTTACGCCGATCTCCGTCGGTTGGACGTGCGTTCGTGTTGCGTTAACGGTATAACGGAAGTCGGCGTACTATGCGCCGAGCCAATCAAAAGAAGAGCGGGGGCCGGTTCTCCGCCAACGCCGAACAGGACAGGATGATGGACTGGGACAAGCTTCGGGTGTTCCATGCCGTGGCCGAAGCAGGGAGCTTTACGCACGCCGGCGAATCTCTCAACCTGAGTCAGTCGGCGGTCAGCCGGCAGATCAGCGCGTTGGAAGAGAGCCTCGGCGTGCCGCTGTTCCACCGCCACGCGCGCGGGTTGATCCTCACCGAACAGGGCGAGCTGCTGCACCGCACCGCCCGCGACGTGTTCGCCAAGCTGTCGATGACCGAGGCGATGCTCACCGAGAGCAAGGAGACCCCCAAGGGCCCGCTCAAGGTGACGACCACGGTGGCCTTCGGGTCGACCTGGCTGACGCCGCGCATCCAGGAATTCCTGTCGATCTACCCGGACATCCAGCTGACGCTGCTGATCGACGACACCGAGCTGGACCTCGCCATGCGCGAGGCGGACATCGCCATCCGCATGAACACGCCGCGCCAGCCGGACCTGATCCAGCGGCACCTGATGTCGATCCGCTTCCACATCTACGCGCACCAGAGCTACATCAAGAAGCGCGGGCTGCCGAAGACCGCGGCCGAGCTGGCCGAGCACGACATCATCACCTACCCGCCGGACGTCCGCGCCCCGGTGCCGAACGTCAACTGGATCCTCGATGTCGGTGAGGGCGTGGCGCGCTCGCGCCGCCCGGCGCTGCAGGTCAACAGCGTCTACGCCATCTACCGCGCGGTGGAAAGCGGGCTGGGCATCGCCGCGCTGCCCGACTTCCTGGTGGAGAACGCCCGCGACTTCGTGCGGGTGCTGCCCGACGTCACTGGCCCCAAGGTCGACGCCTACTTCGTCTACGCGGAGGAGCTGCGCCATTCCAAGCGCATCGCCGTGTTCCGCGATTTCCTCGTGCGCAAGGTCGCCGAGAGCCACTTCTGATACCAGCCAGCGCCCACGCCCGGCCCTCTCCCGCGAAGCGGGCGAGGTGCGCGGGCGCGCACCCGTCCGGTCGGCGTCCGGCACAATCGCATAAAAGTTTACGCATCCTTAATCGGCGCGGCTTGCAGCCGGTCGAGGCGTCGAGAAAGATTGCATTTTAACCAAAAGCGCCTGAATCGACTCGGAGTCCGGAGGCGAATCGAAGGGGTGGTGACGGTGGCCGCCAGCCGCGTGAAGACCGCATGCTTCTTTGGTGGAACCCCGATTGGAAGTCGGATTCCGGCAAGGATTCCAGCCCCTTGCAAGCCATGCGGAGGACGCATGGTAGCATTAATGAATTGTAAATAGCGCACGCCGCGCGAAATGCTCAAATTTGGGGCGTTGGGTGTTGCGACGCAGCATCCGGCGTTTCATCCCGGGGTCGCACCCGGGGCCGGGCTTCGGTCCGGTGTCTCCCAGACGTGAAGCCTCCCTGTTCAACTTCGCCGCTAGGTCAATGACTTAGCGGCAAATTTTTTGCCTGCGCGAGGCGGGCGGGAGAGGCGGCGGCGGCAGCCATGCGCAGCCTTGCGGCCGAGTCGACGAGCAAACAATTGCATGTGCTAAGGGAGTGGGGTTATCCTTTTTTGTGTTCAGCGAGAAAATTTCGCTGACCTGAAGGAGCGGCAAAATGGTTAACTCCGTCAACACCAATCAGAGCGCCATCGTTGCGCTCAAGTCCCTCAACAACACCGTCACCGAACTCAACAAGACCCAGAAGCGCGTCACCACCGGCTACAAGGTGGCCGATGCGGTGGACGACGGCGCGGCCTTCGCGGTTGCCCAGTCGCTGCGGTCGGAGAAGGGCGTTCTCAACGCCGTCAACAGCCAGCTCAACGTCGCCAAGGGCGCCACCGCGGTGTTCAGCTCCGCGGCGACCAACGTGTCCGACGGACTGGCCCGGGCCCGCGAGACGCTGACCAAGCTGGCCGACCAGAACCTCAACACCGACATGCGCACGAAGTACAACAACGACT